>CALULP010000020.1 GCA_944321495.1 uncultured Bacteroides sp.
GAAGCAGGTGCCTATTCGTGAGCCGGATTTACTTATCGTCATGACCGGTGGGACTATGGCCTACACTCGTTCCGATGGAGTTAAAGTGATTCCTTTGGCATGCCTCAAAGATTAACCATTTAGCGAAGCTGTTTATATGGACGATGATATGAAAGAACTTCACCATGATGACTGTCCCGATCAATCGGAAATGCAGGAATGGCTTGAAGCGAATCGAGAAATCTATACAGACTTTAAGAGTAAGATTCAATCAATCTTAAAGAACCTGCTGTGCGATAACCACAGTAAACAGATAGACGATGAGACAAGCAGACTACAAAGCATAATCTTGGAGGTAATGACCACAGAAGAAGAGGCTGCTGCAATGAGATGATTGACAAATTCTCCAATGCCATAAAAGATGGGAATGTGTATGCCTGTTGCTTGTATTGCTATTTGGAACTGGACAATGGGCTTAATGAAATAGAATATGCCATGACCAAATTTGAGCAATCAGAGGATGCAAATATATTAAAGAAGGCATTCATGCCTATTTGGAGGACAAGAAATGTGAAACTCAGGAAGCAGTTGACAAGAATTTGAATTTGCTCAGCTTGCGTTGCTGGTACTACGAACACCCCGAAGACTATCAGGAATTTACAAATCTTTTTGCCAATGCATACGAAGGTGATGTGACTTTCTTCCTTAAAGGCATGTCTTACTTGGCAGAGATGTTGCCTCCCAATGGAATTAAGGGCATTACAGAATTACTTGAAAGCCTTTGCCTAGGAACTGACAGCTATAATAAAGCCCAATTTACAAGCAATCACCAGCAAGTTCATGAGAAATTGACAGCCTTGTTCGATTCCACGTTTAATCAAGGGGTAACAATACAGAACTTACTGCATAACAATTCCTTTGCCAATACATTCCATACATCAAGATTCCTGTCGTCCACATTAGTTCCTGTGAGGCAGAAGGTTATGATTTTCCCACGGTCATTGCAGGTGAAATGAAACTTGAAGCCATGGCGCCAGCCCCTTTTCCTTTTTCCCTTTGTGACCATGCCCTTGAAAACCTTGTTGGCATACCGCCTCAGGTTGTGGCAGACGGGAATCATTGTACTGTCCACAAAGCTGGTGCCGGTACATCTGCCGAAAAGCGTAAAGCTTAAGGAAAAACATCAGTTTGAAGAATACACGGCTTTCCAGTTCCACAAACCTGTTGTAAGATACCGCATCGGGAAATTCACGGCGCAAGTATATCCTGATATAGTGAAGGTAATAATGCTTGAAGTTGGCGAATGTCCCGAAACGGAACACTATCTTTTTAGAGCTATTATCCCGAACTCATGTAAAAAAATAAAGCGGACGAAAAGAATGGCAAATATGCATGGCGAAATTATATGATCGTGGAATCCTTTTCAACAAACTTCAAATCATGAAATTCTTTTACTAATGCAGTTGCAAGATTTCTGTTCAGACTAAAATATGGACATTTAATAGGCATTGTTTCAAGTGGATTTTTAGGAGTGCCTTTTGTTTTATATCTAATACAGATATTTTCATGATTGTAGAAACCATTCACAGACCTTAAGTAATAGCATATTTCGCAAAGGCATAATACCTTTTGCTGGTTATAACAGTGTAATACTGCATATTGTTTCATTGCCTTATAATTTCCATATCCGTTGGATATAATCATTTCATATACCGCACTCCTTTTCTTTGTACTAATGCAATTTTCTACTCCTATGTGGTATTTGCCACTTGAAAACAATGTAAACTTCAATATTTTACGGTCTACTTTCTCAAAAGGAATAGTTTTTATATCCCTACTCTCAAAATTATAAAACCTAGCGTTTTCCTCACGCAAAGGCTCCTCATACAATTTGAAGATGTCGTTTTCACATCTTACTATTACCTCTATAGTCCTATTTTTAAGGTTTTCGTGTTCTATGTGGCATGTGTCCGCATCAATGATTATAACTATTGCGGTTTTCAAATCATCACCTCGTTTCAAAACAGCATCATAAGAAAACAGCTTATTAGGGAATTTATATTCAATCTCACATGAATCATATCCATGTGCTTTCAAATTATAGGGTATTGGTATTGCAATGGAGCAATCGGTCTCGTTAAAAAACGAACACTGATTTCCTTTTTCACATAAGTGTATTTGTGGAATATATACATCGAAATTTTGCTGGGTGTTGAATCTACCATATAACACTTTCTTTGCTGCTTCATGCAGATAAAAATCATCTTCACATGGTGTATTTCCGTCTAAATGAAGAAATGAATAATTCCCCCAATCGTCAACATCTATATATACTTCTTTGCCACAGGCTATACAAAAGTAAGAATGCTTGTTGGTATCAATTTCATCAAGATTGTGTAAGCTTACTATTGTATTTTGCTCATCAACAGCAATATGACGTGACATTCTTTGCTCAAAATAGTACTCGTCATCAAAGTTGTGATATTGAGCATTACTGTTCTTATTGCAAATTAGAAATGTCTGTGAACTCTCATGATTATAAATCCATTTTCGACCTTCACAACTACTTTCAATATAACTTCTTACTTTTGTCGGGTCAAGTTCACATGTGTTTAAATCTATTTCTACGCAGTCAACTCTCGCTGAAATAATTTTCCCAGCCTTTTTTACATCTACTTCGTGTGAGCGTTTGAACTCTACCCATATAACACAACCATCTTCTGTATATCCAATACAATCCGGGCGCAAAGATAATTCTTTAGCAAATACTTCTACCTCAATCTTGTCAAATGCCGTTTGTTTTCCAATCCCACCTTGCTGGACAGGGGGCAACATTATGAGTTTATGTTCTTGCAAAATATCTTTTGCCATTTTGTGAAGAGCAGACTCTATTGCTCCGACGCAATCACTTCCGTTGGCATGCGCAAAGTGATGAACTTTGCGATTTCCTCCGTTTTTGGCCACTAATTCACCCTTACAATGTGGGCAAAAACACTTGCATGCTAAACCTGTTGATACGCTGTCAACGTGTATCAATTTACCTTCCGCATCAAGTGCGTATGTCAAATATGGCTTCTGTTTAGGCTGTGGCATGAATTAGTCTAATATATTTGCCAAATTCCGCGATTTTCTTTATCCATATTCCACTGAACCTGCCAAACTCTGCCATCTATTTGATCAAGAAGAATAAAATTATAAGTGTTTTCTGTCGGATAAAGAAAGAAACGGCCAAGCTTTGCATCTTCGCCTTCTGATAAGGGTTTACTATTTAATTCATACTGCATGGCATTTCCATCAGTACTATATTGCACATGTACAATTACTCCTGTTCGCGTATCCAATTTCAAAAAAGTCCAACGATTATTTGTTTGATACAGGCGAAAATTTACATTGCTATCAGGAGAGGCAACCGTAGTTTTTGTATTAGAAATAGAGGTCTGTGCTTTTATTGATGCAAAAGATAATAGGCACAAGAAGAATACTAACAGCTTTTTCATAATCTCTTTGTTAATAAATGAATCTTTTTGAGCAATGTATATCGAATGTAGTTTGCTCAATTCAAAAGCAAATATAATCAATTTTCTTGATTATATTACTCTAATTCAATAGAAAAAGCATGTAAAATCTTTGTAAACCTATGAAAATTCAAAGGGTCACTATTGCAGAGTTTCGCTTCAAAAAGGTCATCTGAAGGTCACTGTATAAAAGAAAAAGCACCTACAAATCTTTGTAAGTGCTTGATTCCCTTCGTGGACCAGCCAGGGCTTGAACCTGGGACCTCCAGATTATGAGTCTGTTGCTCTAACCAACTGAGCTACAAGTCCGATGTACCCGCAGTGGCGGATAGCGGGGACAAAAGTAGTCCTTTTCGTTGAGATATGCAAGCGTTTCGCGGGAAAAAGCTATTCTTTCATCTGCAACTCTTCCACCAGGTGGGCGGCATGGCCGTATTTCTCCATGATGAACAGGATGTAGCGTATGTCCACGCCGATGCAGCGTTGGGTTTTCGGCTCATACATCAGGTCGCTGCTCATGGCCTCCCAGTTCCCGTCGAAAGCAAGGCCCAGCAGTTCGCCTTGGCTGTTGAACATGGCGCTGCCCGAGTTCCCGCCCGTGATGTCGTTGTTGGAGATGAAACACACTTTCATTTGCCCGTCCCGGTCGGCATAGCGGCCGAAGTCGCCCGACGTGAGCAAGTCCAGCAATTCGGGTTGTACGGCAAAGTCGTTATCGCCCGCATGGGCTTTCGCCTTTTCCAAGATGCCTTTCGTCGTGGTGTAGTAATTGTAGTGCGCGCCGTCGAAAGGCGTGTAGCCGCACACCGTGCCAAAGCTGAGGCGCAGTGTGGAGTTAGCATCCGGATAGAAGTTGCGCAAGCGGTTCATGCGGCGTATGGCGGCCGTTAGCATTCGTTCGTCGCGCTCTATGTTGAGCGAGGCTTGCTGCATCTGCAAGTTCATCTCGAACGCTTTTGTAATCAAGTCGATGACCAGGCTGATGGCGGGGTCTTCGTAGAGGTTGAAGGTGGAGTCCCGTTCCAGGAAACGTTTCAGTCCACGTGGGGTTACCAGTTCAGAGTGGGCGTACAGACTGTCCACGTAGGCGCGTGAGTTGCCCGCATACAAGGTGTCGATGGCCAGATAGTTCAAAGGCAGGTATTCGGGGCTGACTTGTTTGCGGTACTCGTCGAGCATGGCGGCAAACACTTCCTTGTCGATGTCCACGTCAAGGTCGGCATACTGGTCGGTTATGGCTTCGAGGGCAGCCACTACCCTGGAGTGCTCATCTTCCACGTCAAAGTTCAGGATGGCAAAGGCCAGTTGCACCAGTTCGGGGCCGTTAAGGAACGATTCCATGAAGTAGGCCTGTGCGCGGTTCACCTCACGGCGGTTTTTATAGTTCAGTTCCAAGTCGGTAAAGAGGTGCAACAGCCGGGCGCGTTCCGTCGGGGTGTCGCGTATCCATTGGCGCACTTCGCTTTCCAAAGCCCTCTTCTTCTCCAGTACATGCAGGCGGCGGATGGCCCGGTTCATGCCGATGGCATTCTTCCAGTAGTTGGAACTTTCATCATATTTGGAGGCATATTTCAGCCGGATGCTGTCGCGCCGGTCTATCTCCCGTTTCCAGATGGCTTGCTTTACGCCACGTATGTCGATGCGTGCCTGGTTCTCGCCCGTCATCATCTCCTCGATGCCGAAAGAGGATAGGTAGCGTTCCGTGGTGCCGGGGTAGCCCAGCGTCATGCAGAAAGAGCCCTCCCGGTAGCCGTCGAGGGACACGGGGGCAACATACGCGGGATGGTAAGGCACGTTGTCGGGGGAGTAGCCGGCAGGGCGGTTGCCTTTGGGCGAAGCATAGATGCGGAACACGGCAAAGTCGCCCGTATGGCGGGGCCACTGCCAGTTGTCGGTGTCCCAGCCGAACTTGCCGACGGAGGTGGGCGGTGCGAAGACCAGCCGCACGTCATTGTAGTCGCGGTAGACGGAGAGCCAGAATTCATTGCCGCCATAGTAAGCATCGACAATACCCACCTGGGTGGAGTCTTGCAGGTAGATTTCCTCCTGGATGGCAAGGCATACCGAATCGGTAGCCTGATGGCGGGCAAACTCGTCCATGCCGGGCTTTACGGCGGAGAGCACGCGGCGCGTCACGTCCTCTTGGCGCAGCATGAAGCGCACGTACAGGTCAGGGCAGGGAAGCTCCTCGCCGTGATTCTTTGCCACGAAGCCGTCCTGCAGGTAGTCGTGCTCCAGGCTGGAGAGTTGCTGGATACTGCTGAAACCGCAGTGGTGGTTGGTCAGCACCAGTCCGTCGGGGCTGACCACCACGCCCGAGCAGAAACCTCCGAAACTCACCACTGCGTCCTTCAGTGAGGCTTTCCGCGGGTGATACAGTTCCTTGGCAGGCAGTTGCAGTCCCAGTTCTTTGAGGGTGCGGCGGGTGTCCTTGTCTAAGTTGCCCAACATCCACATGCCTTCGTCGGCCAGGACGGGCAGGGCAACCAGCGCTATCAGTAGGGAAAGGATGGCATTCTTCTTCATGTCGTTCAGGGTTTATTTCTTCTTGATGAATCGGTTGACAATAGGTATCTGCGACAGTGGCAGGTCGCGTCTTATGATGTAGATGATGAAGATGGCCAGCAGCACGGTGCGGTGTACCATGCGCAGCCCGAAGCTCTTTATCTCCGGCATTGTGCCCAGGGCGTAGAGCAGGGCTGCCAGCAGCACGTAGCCTCCGATGGACTTGAGGTCGTAGCGGATGGGGTATTTTCTTTGCCCCACAAAGTAGGACAGCAGCATGGCTGTGCCGTAGCCTGCGAAGCCCGCCCACGCACAGGCCATGTACCCGAAGCGGGGGATGAGCAGCACGTTCAGTGCCACCAGCACCGTGCAGCCTGCCAGCGAGAACCAGGCGCCCCAGCGTGTCTCGTCAATCAGCTTGTACCAGAAGGAGAGGTTGAAGTACACGCCCATGAAGATTTCCGCCATCATCACCACCGGCACCACGCGCAGCCCTTCCCAGTAATCGCGCCCGATGAGGTAGCGCAGGATGTCGAGGTAGAACACCACTGCCAGAAAAGCCAGCAGGGTGAAGATGATGAAGTACTTCATGCCCTGGGCATACGTCTCGCGGTTGTCCTTGTCCCGGCTCTTGCCAAAGACAAACGGCTCGTAGGCATAGCGGAAAGCCTGGGTCAGCATCGCCATGATCATGGCAATCTTGCTCGCCGCTCCGTAGATGCCCAGCTGCACGATGCCCTCCTCCTTGTCCGGGTAGACGAAGGGGAAGATTATCTTGTCTGCCACCTGGTTCAGGATGCCCGCCAGCCCCAATACCAGCAGGGGCAGGCAGTAGCGCAGCATGCGGCGCAGCAGTTCGCGGTCCAGCACATAGCGGAATCCCCTCAGCTCGGGCACCATGCACAGCATGATGGCGGACGTGCAAAGTAAGTTGAACAGGAACGCCTTACCTACGTCCGTGCCCCCCATGCCCACGTAATAGGCTAAGTTCATTGCGATGTTCAGCCCGATGAACAGCAGCTTCAGCGCGGCAAAGCGCAGCGGGCGGCGCTTGTAGCGCAGGTAGGCAAAGGGAATGCTCTGTATGGCGTCCATCGCCACCACAATCATCATCATGCCCACGTACCACGGATGCGCGCCGTAGCCCAGCCACTCCGCAATGGGCTGCAGCAACAACAGTCCCACGGTCACGAACGCCAGCGACCCCGCCCCCACGCTGAGCAGGGCGGTAGAATACACGCGCTGCGGGTCGTCCTTCCCGTTGTTGGCAAAGCGGAAGAAGCCCGTTTCCATGCCGCAGGTCAGCATCACCAGTGCCAGTGCCACCCAGGCGTAAATGTTGGTCACCACGCCGTAGCCGCCCTCCTGCATGGGCAGTGCCAAGGTGTACACCGGCACCAGCAGGTAGTTGAGGAACCGCCCCACGATGCTGCTCAGCCCATAGATGGCGGTGTCTTTAGCAAGGGATTTTAGATTTGCCATGTTATTAGTGTTTAGCGGTTAGTGATTAGTGGTTAATGACGGGGCATGCGACTTTGCTGTCTTGATGCTGCTGGTCAACAGTTTCATGATTTCCTCGGCATCCGCATAGATACTTTTGTATTCCTGCTCCGACAGGTATTCGGTTTCATACAGTAATTCCAGCCAATACAATGTCTCGCTGCATTCTTTTTGGGCAATGGCATATTTGTGGATGAAATCGGGTTTACTCTCAGCAAACTCGCCTTCACGTTGGGTGGCACCTATCGCGGTCCCCGAACGCAGCAGTTGTTTGGATAACACCATTTCTCTTTTTTCCTTAGTGATATACTGGTATAGTTTAATGATTCGTATGGCAAAAGCCTTGCTTTTGCTTCTTAATACTCCGTCCCGTATCATCTCTGTTCCCTTTATTAATCACTCATCACTAACCGTTAGTCACTAAACAACCCTCCCTGCACATTGTATCTGTTGCGTCCCAGGTGCTTGTAGGCCAGCTCTGTCACCTCGCGCCCGCGGGGCGTGCGCTTCAGGAAGCCCTCTTTGATGAGGAACGGCTCGTACACCTCCTCGATGGTGCCGGGGTCTTCGCCCAGGGCGGTGGCGATGGTGGTCAGCCCCACGGGGCCGCCCTTGAACTTGTCGATGATGGTGGTCAGCAGCTTGTTGTCTATCTGGTCCAGCCCGTAGCGGTCTATGTTCAGTGCCTCGAGGGCAAAGCGGGCAATGTCCGTGTCGATGCTTCCCGAGCCTTTCACCTGGGCAAAGTCGCGCACGCGCCGCAGCAGGGCGTTGGCAATGCGCGGGGTGCCGCGGCTGCGCGAGGCTATCTCGGCGGCGGCACGGGTGGAGCAGGGCACGTTCAGGATGCCGGCCGAGCGGCGCACAATGCCGCTCAGCACGTCATTGTCGTAATACTCCAGGTGGAGGTTGATGCCGAAGCGCGCCCTCAGCGGAGCCGTGAGCAGCCCGCTGCGCGTGGTCGCCCCCACCAGCGTGAAGGGGTTCAGGTCAATCTGGATGCTGCGCGCCGAGGGGCCTTTGTCTATCATGATGTCGATGCGGTAGTCCTCCATGGCCGAGTAGAGGTACTCCTCCACCACGGGCGAGAGGCGGTGAATCTCGTCGATGAACAGCACGTCGTTCGGCTCCAGGCTGGTCAGTAAGCCGGCCAGGTCGCCCGGCTTGTCGAGCACGGGGCCTGAGGTGATTTTGAAGCCCACCCCCAGCTCGTTGGCAATGATGTTGGATAGCGTGGTCTTGCCCAGCCCGGGAGGGCCGTGCAGCAGCACGTGGTCCAACGCCTCGCCGCGCAGGCGTGCCGCCTTGACGAAAATGCGCAGGTTGTCCACCACCTTGTCCTGCCCGCTGAAGTCCTCAAACCTCAGGGGGCGGAGCGCGTTCTCAAAGTCCCGTTCGCGCGGCGTCAGTTGTTGGTCGCGTATGTCGAAGTCTTCTTGTTCCATGATTCTCTTTTCTGAGGGAACAAAGATAGTACATTCTCCGCGAAGTCGGCTCAAGAGGGTGCATCAAAATATGATGGCACGCCCTCTATTGCCGTACGGTGGGTGTATCACAGTCAGACAAGACGGGGATCTTGGTTGCTTCAGAATGCTTGGGGTTCTGTGGGTTCAGTATTACGGGTTATTTCGTGTTGTCGGCTTGGGCGCGGGGCTCGCGGCGGGTGTCCCAGAGGGCGGCGATGCGAAGAGTTTCCGTTGCCTCATCATAGTGGTAGATCAGTTTGTAGTGTTCGTGAATGACGAGGCTTCGGAACTGAAAGCTGCGCCCTGCCAGCAAGGGTTCCACTTTGCCGATGAGGGGGATTGGGCCAGTCTTTTCACTTCAGCTTTAATGTGCAGCCGCATCTTCCGTGCGGTGTTTCTGCCCCATATTTGGGTACCGTATGCCAGGATGTCCCGTTGGTTTTGGCGGGCAAGTTCGTCCCAAGTCACTTTAGCCATGGCATTTCTTCCAGCAGTTCTTTTTCTACTTCCTCGTTGCTGAGGCCGGGGTCGCCTTGCAGTATGCGTGCTTCCACTTGCAACAATCGTTGCTGCATTTCTTCAGCAGTGTATTGACAGGGCGCATTCTCTCTGCTCTCTTCATACAGTTTGTTGGCCAGCCACCGCTTGCTATCCGCGCTGAGCGGCCGGAGCATTTGCAAGATTTCTTCTAACGATACAGTTGCATTCATAATCGATTCCTCCTTGATTTTGCGGGTATCTGTTGCAAAGATAGGCTTTTGGCACGGAAAGTCAAAGGATGGGAGCGGATTATTAGGCACATATTTCTTTACAAACCCGGGATATACCCGCTCCTTACCTTCTCCTTACCCGCTCCTTATCTGCTCCTTTTGCCGGCTTTCGCTATGGAAAGGAAAAAGAGCGGACAAAACAGGGTCCGGCTATTGCTTCAGGGCGGCGAGCAGGCGGTCGGCGGCGCGGCCGGCATTGCCTTGTTCCTCGGTCAGCAGGCTGACGAACTTACTGCCGATGATGCACCCGGCGGCATGCTTCGCGGCTGCTTCAAAAGTCTGGCGGTTGGAGATGCCGAAGCCTATCATGCGCGGGTTGCGGAGGCGCATGTTCCCGATGCGGCGGAAGTAGGCCTGTTTCTGCGCGTTGAAGTCGCGCTGCGCCCCGGTGATGGCGGCGGAAGATACCATGTAGATGAACCCGTCGGTGTGCTCGTCAATCTGGCGGATGCGCTCCTCGCTCGTCTCGGGAGTGATGAGCATGATGAGGTGTACGCCATACTTGCGGGCGATGGGGCGGTACTCCTCCATGTAGTCCTTGAAAGGCAGGTCGGGGATGATGGCGCCGTCGATGCCGCACTCGCGGCACGAGCGGCAGAAGGCCTCAAAGCCGTATTGCATGATGGGGTTGAGGTAGCCCATCAGCAGCAGGGGGATGTGCACGTCGCGGCGGATGTCGCGTAGCTGGGCAAAGAGGCGGCGCAGGGTCATGCCGCCGCGCAGGGCACGGGTGGCGGTGTCCTGGATGACGGGGCCGTCGGCCATGGGGTCGCTGAAGGGAATGCCGATTTCCAGCATGTCCACCCCTTTCTGTTGCAGGGTGCGGATGACGTCGGCGGTGCCGTCGGGCACAGGGTCGCCGGCGCAGAAGTAGAGGGACAAGATGTTCTCTTTTTTCGTGGCAAACAGTTGGTTGATTCGGTTCATGATGCTATGGTTTTAAAGATTAATGTGCATATTAGGAGCCCTCTCCCTCCTCCCCCCCCGTGGGGAGGCTATGCGTTTGGACAGGGCGTTGTCTTGTCGTTTGTTCCGGGCTCCCTCCCCACGGGGGAGGGTTGGGGAGGGGCTTTGATAGCGTTGATAAACCCGGCCAGCGCCCCGATGTCTTTCACGCCCGGGCGGGTCTCGAAACCGCTGTTTAAGTCGATGCCTGCCCAGCGGGGGTGGCTGAAGGCGCGGAGGGCGTTCAGGCTGTCGGGGCGCAGGCCGCCGCTCAGCAGGAAGGGGACGTCGCCCCGGTAGTGGCGGAGCAGCGTCCAGTCGAAGGTGCGGCCCGAACCGCCGTGCTGCGGGCAGGGGGTGTCGAACAGGAAGTAGTGGCACGCGTCGGCATAGGCTTCGGCGGCGGTGAGGTCTGCCGCTTGGCGGGGGGCAAAGGCCTTGATGATCGTCAGCCCCTCGCGGCGCAGGGCCTGGCACAGGGCGGGCGGTTCCGAGCCATGCAGCTGCACGCCGTGCAGGCTCAGTTCGGCAGCCCGTCGCAGGATGTACTCTAAGGGCGCGTTGACAAACACGCCGATGCGCCGTGCCTGCCGGGGCAGGTAGGCCGGGGCGCGGGGCACGAACCGGGGAGAACCGGCGTAGCAGATGAAGCCCAGCAGGTCGGCGCCGCACTGTTCTGCTTGGCGGATGTTCTTGGCTTCCGTCAGGCCACATACTTTCACGATCATGGCTGCAGGGATTGGATGAAGTGGGACAATGCCCGGGCGGGGTCGGGCGTTCGCATGAAGGCCTCGCCGATGAGGAAACCGCGGAAGCCGGCCTGCCGCAGGCGGAGCACGGTGTCGGGCTGCGAGATGCCGCTCTCGGAAACCAGCAGACGGTCTTTCGGCAACAGCTCCGCCAGGCGGAAGGAGCAGGCCACGTCGGTGTGGAAGGTGCCGAGGCAGCGGTTGTTCACGCCCAGCAGGTCGATGTCGTCACCCAGGTGGTCCAGTTCCGCCTCGTGGTGGATTTCGAGCAGGGTTTCCAGCCCTAAGTCGTGCGCCAGGCGCGCCAGGTCTTTGCACTCCCCGGGCGTGAGGATGGCGGCTATCAGCAGCACGGCGTCGGCTCCCGCCAACTTGGCCTGGTAGAGCTGGTAGGGGTGGACTACGAAGTCCTTGCGCAAGATGGGCAGGCTTGTGGTGGGGCGGGCTTCGAGGATGTCTGCCAGCCGTCCGCCGAAGAATTCCCCATCGGTCAGGATAGAGAGGGCGGAGGCTCCGGCGCGGGCGTATGCGGCGGGGATGCGGCGTGCTTCCGCGTCTTCCTTTATCCAGCCTTTGGAGGGCGAGCGGCGTTTGAACTCGGCGATGATGCCTGTGGATGACTTGGCGAGGCTTTGCTTCAGGCTTCGCCTTGGCGCGGGGTCGCCCATGCGGGACATCAGGGCGGACAGGGGGATGGCTTCCATCTGGCGGCGCACTTCCTGCCGCTTGTGGGCCACGATGGTTTGGAGGATGTCGGTAGTTGGCATAAGGTGGTTATTGGTTCAGTTCTATAAATTTCTTCAACGTTTGCAGTGCCTTGCCGCTTTCCAGGGATTCGCGGGCGATGGCTACGCACTCCCCGATGTCGCGCATGGGCTCGATGGCCTGGATGGCGAAAGAGGCGTTGATGAGCACGCAGTCCGTCTGGGCACGGGTGGCGCGGCCTTCCAGTACGCGGTCGAAGAGGCGGGCGGCCTCCTGCGGCGTGTTTCCGCCGTACAGCTCTTCGCGGCGGGCTATGGCGAAGCCCAGTCCGGCAGGGCGGTAGATGGTCTCGTAGCGGTTGGTCATGACCTTGAACTCGTCCGTCAGCGAGATTTCATCGTAGCCGTCCAGGTTGTTCACCACGGCGAAGCCTATGCCCAGCCGTTGCAGGGTGTTGGTGTAGAGGCGCATCTGCGCCAGGTCGGCCACCCCGAGCAACTGGTAGGCGGGCAGGCAGGGGTTGATGAGGGGACCCAGCAGGTTGAACAGGGTGCGTACCTCCAGCTGGCGGCGCACGGCGGCCACGTGCTTCATGGCGGGATTGAACAGGGGGGCGTGCAGGTAGGCCATGCCGCACCCGGACAGGGAGCGGGCGAGGCGTGCGGGGTCGGCGGTGAAGCGCACGCCGTGCTGCTCCATCACGTTGCTGGCGCCGCTCACCGAGGTGGCGCCGTAGTTGCCGTGCTTGGCCACGGGGTAGCCTGCCCCTGCCACCACGAAGCAGGCGCAGGTGGAGATGTTGAACGTGTTTTTGCCGTCGCCGCCCGTGCCCACGATGTCGATGGGGCGGTAGGGCGAGAAGTCGACGGGGATGCGCGTCTCGAGCAGGGCTTCGCGGAAGCCGATGAGTTCGTCCACCTTGGGCCCGCGCATCTGGAAGGCGGTGAGCAGGGCGGCCATTTGCGTGGGGTTGTATTGTCCGCGGGTGATGCCTTGCATGAGCAGGCGGGCTTCCCCTTGTGTCAGTTCTTCGTGGTTGAAGAGTCGTGTCAGTATCTGTCTCATAGGTCTTGGTTGTTTGAGGATGGGGTTCAATGCTTCAGGAAGTTGTGCAGGATGTGCCTGCCTTGCGGGGTGAGTACCGATTCGGGATGGAACTGTAGGCCGTGGATGTCCAGGGAGCGGTGGCGCAGGGCCATGATGTGCCCCTCGGGACTGAGGGCGGTGACTTCCAGCACGTCCGGCAGGCCGGCGGGGCTCACGACCCACGAGTGGTAGCGTCCGGCAGGAAAGGTGGCGGGCAGCCCGTCGAACAAGTAGTCGGGGCGGGTGACGTGGGTATCGCTCTGCACGCCGTGGTACACTTCGGCCAGGTTGGTCAGCTTCGCGCCGAAGGCTTCGCCAATGGCTTGTTCGCCCAGGCAGATGCCCAGCATGGGCTTGCGTCCGGCATAGGTGCGGATGACTTCGAGGAGCTGTCCGGCCTCGCGGGGAATGCCGGGACCGGGCGAGAGGACGAGTTTGTCGAAGGCCTCCACGTCGGCGAGGCGGAAGCGGTCGTTGCGCACCACGGTGACCTCTGCGCCCAGCTCTTTGAGCAGGTGGGCGAGGTTGTAGGTGAACGAGTCGTAGTTGTCTATGATAAGCGTTGTCATGTTGGTTAGTGGTTAGCGTTTAGTGATTAGTGATTAGTGGGAGGAGTGTTTAGTGTTTAGTGATTAGTGATTCAGTCTGCATTAATCACTAAACACTAAACACTAACCGCTCATCACTCATTCCATTTTCTCGGCCAGGTCGATGGCTTGTTTCAGTGCGGCCAGCTTGTTGTTTACTTCCTGCAGTTCGGCTTCTTCGTTGCTCTTGGCCACGATGCCTCCGCCGGCCTGGAACCACAGTTCGTTGTTGCGGCTGACGAAGGTGCGGATGGTGATGGCCTGGTTGAGCGTGCCGTCCAGTCCGATGAAGCCGATGCAGCCGCCGTAGGCTCCACGGTTGTGGGGCTCCAGCTGGCTGATGAGCTGCATGGCGCGCACTTTGGGCGCGCCGCTCAGGGTGCCGGCGGGGAAGGTGTCGATGAAGGTGCGGATGGGGTCGGCTCCGGGGGCGAGCGTGCCGCTGACGCGGCTCACCAGGTGGATGACGTGGCTGTAGTATTGCGGTTCTTTGTAGAACTCCACGTGTACGTCTTCGCAGTTGCGGCTGAGGTCGTTGCGGGCCAGGTCGACCAGCATCACATGCTCGGCGTTCTCCTTGGGGTCGGCCAGCAGGGCGGCGGTGAGGCGGGCATCTTCCGCGGGGTCGCCGCTGCGGCGGGTGGTACCGGCAATGGGGTCGATGGTGGCGCGGCGGCCTTCTACCTTGCAGTGGGTCTCGGGCGAGGAGCCGAAGATGCGGAAGCCCCCGAAGTCGAAGTAGAACAGGTAGGGCGACGGGTTGATGCTGCGCAGTGCGCGGTAGAGCATGAAGTCGTCCCCCTCGTAGCGTTGCACGAAGCGGCGCGACAGCACAATCTGGAACACGTCGCCCCGCAGGCAGTGGGCAATGCCCTGGCGGATGTTGGCCTTGTGCTCGTCGTCGGTCAGCGTGCTGGTGGTGGGGCCTGTGGCGCGGAAGCCGTAGGTGGTGTAGTTGTGGTTGCGGATGGCTTTCTCCACTTCGCCGGTGCGGGATGGCTCGCCGGGCGCGTGCATCTCCACGAGCGCCATCTCGCTCTTGAAGTCGTTGAACACCACGAGGTAGCGGTAGAGGATGTAGAGCAGGTCGGGCGCATCGTTCTTGGGGTCGTGGCTGTCTTTGACGGGGATGTGCTCGAAGTAGCGCACGGCGTTGAACGTGGTGTAGCCGTACAGGCCGCAGTAGTGGCTGTACTCGCCGCTGACGCGGAATCGCGAGAGGAAGTCGCGGAAGGCGTCCTCCACGCGGTACGTGTCGTCCATCTGACGTTCTTCGCGCGAGCCGTCGGGCAGGGTGAAGACGGCCCTGCCGTGACTGATGGCAATGCTGGCCGTGGGGTCGAGGCCGATGAACGAGCGGTTGTTTTCCACACCGTGGTAGTCCGAGCTCTCGAGCAGGATGCTCTGCGGAAACAAGTCCCGCACCTTCAGGTAGGTGCTGACCGGCGTGTGCAGGTCGCCCGGCAAAGGCATGTGGGTGGTGGTGTAGGTGAATGTGTTCATATGTGTAGGGTCTGTTTGATGATTATTGAGTATAGGGGTTGTTGCGAGTGTTGAGGACTCGTTGTTGCGGGTGTTAAGGACTCGTTATTACGAGTGTTAAGGACTCGTTGTCGCGGGTGTTAAGCACTCGTTGTTGCGGGTGTTAAGCACTCTTCATCGGGGGTCACTGCGGGGCGTGCGCCAGATAGGTGGCGATGTCCTTGTCGCCACGGCCGGACACGGTGAGCACCACGATGTCCTGCGGGCGGAAACGCATCTTCTCCAGCGTGCCGAGGGCGTGTGCCGACTCCAGGGCGGGGATGATGCCCTCCAGTCGCGTCAAGCGGTAGGCGGCGCTCAGGGCTTCATCGTCGTCGATGGCATAGGTCATGGCGCGCTTCTTTGCCGCCAGGTTGGCATGCATGGGTCCGATGCCCGGATAGTCCAGCCCGGCGGAGATGGAGTACGGCTCCTGTATCTGCCCGTCTTCGTCCTGCATCACCAGCGTCTTGGCGCCGTGGATGATGCCCAGCCGCCCCAGCTGTATGGTGGCTGCCGACAGGCCACTGTCTACCCCCTTGCCTCCGGCTTCGGCGAGGACAATCTTCACCCTACTGTCGTCGAGGTAGTGGTAGATGGTGCCTGCCGCATTGCTTCCGCCGCCCACGCAGGCCACCAGGTAGTCCGGGTAGTCGCGCCCCTCGTGCTCCATGAGCTGCTGCTTTATCTCCCGGCTGATGACCGACTGCAGGCGCGCCACCATGTCGGGGTAGGGGTGCGGGCCCACGGTGGAGCCGATGACGTAGTACGTGTCTTCCGGGTGGCAGCACCAGTCGCGTATGGCCTCGTTGGTGGCGTCCTTCAGGGTCATGTTGCCCGAGGTGACCGGGCGTACCTTCGCGCCCAGCATCTTCATGCGCTCCACGTTGACGTGCTGCCGTTCCACATCGGTCTTGCCCATGTAGACGATGCACTCCATGCCCATCAGGGCGCAGACGGTGGCGGTGGCCACGCCGTGCTGTCCGGCGCCTGTCTCGGCGATGATGCGCCGCTTGCCCATGCGCCGTGCCAGCAGCACCTGGCCGATGGCGTTGTTTATCTTGTGGGCGCCGGTATGGTTCAGGTCTTCGCGCTTCAGGTAGATGCGGCAGCCGTACCTTCCGGAGAGCCTTTGGGCGAGGTAGAGGGGCGAGGGGCGTCCCACATAGTCGCGCAGCAGGGTGTCGAACTCTTGGCGGAAGTCCGCGCTGTCCAGCACTTGCAGGTAGGCCCGGCGCAGCTCCTCCACGCAGCGGTGCAGGATTTCGGGGATGTAGGCCCCGCCAAAAGTGCCGTAGTAGCCTTCGTTGTTTACTTGATAAGTTTCCATGATGACTGATGTATTTGTAATTGGTAAGTGTTATGGGTTAAGTTCCGGGGGATGGGGGCAAAACAAAAAGGGCTGTCGTAAAGTACGACAGCCCTTTTTGCTCTGTTTCTTGTCTCTATGTTGCGGCAGATAGGCACGCGGCTGGTTTCCCTTACGAACTATGGAGTTGTAAGAGGCGCCACCAGAAGCGTGTATTTACCGTTGCATGTGTCATAAACTTGGCGTTGTTTCTATCTTTTCGCTGCAAAGATAAGCATAAAAATGACAAATGCAAGCGGAAGGAAGGTTTTTTAGTGATTAGTGATTAGTGATTAGTGATGGGTGCGGTCACTCTATTAACCACTAATCACTAACCGTTAACCGCAAACTTTAGTATCCGAAGATGTCTTGGGTGGTCAGTTCGGTGACGGGGCCAATCTTCTTCAGGGCCTCCATGTCGAGGTCTTTCTTGTTGCCTAGGATGCCGTAGTAGTACGTGCGTCCTTTCACCCATTGCTGCTGGAAGGCTGCCACGTCGTCCAGCGTCATGTTCTGGATGTCGTTGTACAGCTTGATGCGGCTGTCCACCGTCTGCCCCAGGTCTTCGGCATCCAGGTAGTCCCAGATGACGTTCATCTTGGTGATGCGGTCGGTGCGCAGGCGGGTAATCATGGCGTCCTTGGCGAGGCGGAAAGCGTTCTCGGACAGCGGCATGTTGTTGATGATGTCGTTGAAGGTGTTCACGGCATCCATCAGCTTGTCGCTCTGCGTGGCTATCTGCGAGACGAAGTAGTAGTTCTGGTCCAGATAGCCCGGTGCGTTCAGTCCTGCCCAGGCGGAGTAGGCCAGTCCGCGGCTTTCGCGCATCTCCTGAAAGACGATGCTGTTCATGCCGCCGCCGAAGTACTCGTCGTACAGCTGGCGTCCGGGCTCAATGGCGGGGTCGAACTTCTCGCCCTTGTTGGAGTACTGTATCATGTAGAGATTCTTGGCATCGTAGGGAGCCACGAAGATGCGTGTCTCGGGCGTCTGGCGCATGGTTACACGGTAGGCGGGTGCGGGGATGTCCTGCAACGTCCCGGGTGTCTGGTGCTGCTTGTCGATGATGGCCAGCAGTTCGTCCGTGGTGCTGGGGCCGTAGTACAGGATGCGGTGCTTGTAGCTGCCCAGCCCGTGGATGCGGTCTACCAGTTGTTGCGGGTCGGTGGCTTTCAGCTCGGCCTCGGTGAGTTGCAGCTTGAGTACTTCGGGGCCGTACCACGTGTATCGCATCAGCCGTGAGAAGTTGCTGCTTTGGTTCAGCTTGGCGTCCTGGCGGGCTTTCAGCAGGTCGGCCACGAGGTTGCTCCAGGCTTGCGGATTGACTTGCGCGTCGGCCAGCAGCTTCTCGAAGAGGGCCATGGATTGGGGCAGGTACTCGTTCAGTCCGGTCAGGGCGACGTGGGTGCGGCGGCTTCCGCTGGAAACGCTGAAGCTGCACGCCATGCGGTAGAACTCCTGTTTCACCTGTTCGGGCGTGAGGTCGCTGGTGCCCAGGTATTCCAGGTATTGGGCGGCAAGGGAGAGGTAGCGGTCCTGTTCACTGCCCATGTCGAAGAGGTAGACCAGCTGGAACGTGTCGTCCGAGGTGTTCTGCTTGTAGAGCACGGGGATAGCGCCGCCCTTTGCCGTGAGTTGCGTCAGGTCTTTCGTGTAGTCCAGGAAGACGGGCTCGATGGGTGCGGCTGCGGCGGCTTCAGCCTGAATCTGGGTGAGGAAGGCGCTGGCCGTGTCGCGGTTCATGGCGATGGGGGTGATTTGCGGCTTGTCTATCTTCTTTTCGTTGGGGTCTTTGCCTTGGCGCTTGTACACGGCCACGTAGTTGTCGTCGCGCAGGTACTTGTTGGCCAGGTCTATAATCTGTTGCTTCGTGACCTTTGAGGCACGCTCCAGTATGCTTACCTCGTTGCTCCAGTCGGTGCCGTTGACGAACGACTGCACGAACCAGTCGGCGCGGCTGCTGTTGCTTTGCAGTTGGTATTGCAGCATCAGTTTGAAGTTGTTCACCGTGGCTTCCAGCAGGGCGTCGTCGAAGTCGCCGTCGCGCAGTTTCTTCAGTTCGCCCAGCAGCAGGTCTTTCACCTCGTCGAGCGATTGCCCTGCCTTGGGCCGTCCGGCCATCTCGAAGGTGCCGTAGTCGGCCATCAGCGAGGGATAGGCGTAGGCGCTCAGCGTTTTCTGCTGTTGGATCAGGTCGAGGTCGATGAGGCCGGCCTGTCCGTTGTACAGTATCTGTCCTACCACCTGCATCAGTTCGGCGTCGGGGTCGGAGGCGGCGGGCAGGCGCCAGGCCAGTGTGATGTTCTCGGCATCGGGTCCCAGCACTTCGCGCACGATGGGTGCGGTGATGTCAGTTTCCTTCGGCAGGTCCAGCTTGGGCAGGTTGGGGTTGGGTTGCAGGGTGCCGAAGTACTTGTCGATGGTCTGTATCATCTGGTCGGGGTCGAAGTCGCCGCTGAGGCAGATGGCCATGTTGTTGGGCACGTACCACACCTTGTAGTACTCCTTGATGTTGGTGATGGAGGGGTTCTTCAGGTGTTCCTGCGTGCCGAGAATCGTCTGCGTGCCGTAGGGGTGGTGGGGGAAGAGGGCGGACAGGGTGGCCTCCCATACCTTGCGGTTGTCCTGGGTGAGTGACATGTTCTTTTCCTCGTACACCGTTTCCAGCTCGGTGTGGAAGCCGCGGATGACGCAGTTCCGGAAGCGGTCGGCTTGTATCTTGGCCCACTCTTCCACCTGGTTGGCGGGGATGTCTTCGGTGTAGCAGGTCACGTCGAAGCTGGTGTAGGCGTTGGTGCCGTTGGCACCGATGGCTGCCATCAGCTTGTCGTATTCGTTGGGGATGGCCAGCTTGGAGGCTTCGTAAGAGAGGCTGTCTATCGTGTGGTAGATGGCCTTGCGCCGGGCCTCGTCCGTCGTCTGGCGGTAAACTTCAAATTGCTGTTCAATCTGGTCGAGCAGCGGCTTCTCGGCTTCGTAGTTCTGGGTGCCGAAGTGGGTGGTGCCCTTGAACATCAGATGTTCGAAGTAGTGCGCCAGCCCGGTGGTTTCGGCGGGGTCGTTCTTGCCGCCCACGCGCACGGCGATGTAGGTCTGGATGCGGGGTTCGTCTTTGTTGACACTCATGTACACCTTCAGTCCGTTGTCGAGGGTGTAGATGCGTGCCTGGAGCGGGTCGCCCGGCACGGTTTCATACGGGTACTTCGAGGAGCAACTCCCCAAAGCCAGGGCAGCCAGCACAAGGGCGGGCATGCCCAACATTTTCAATAGTTTGTTCATAAATGGTCTGATGTTGGATTGACGGGCGCAAATATAGGAGTTTTTTGCGTAGCGTGTTCAGTGACAGCGATAAATAACTGCTGTCCTTGGCATAGTATCGCTGTCGTGCTGGCGTAGTATCGCTACCGTGCTGGCGTAGTATCGCTTGCTTGGTAGCGATGGGACGCTACCAGACAGGCAAAAGGCCTCTTTGACGGGGGGCTTCCGTCGTGCTTTTTTTGTGTGGTTTTTTCATAAGACAAGCGTTGCTCCAGTGATAAAAACAAGGCGGCTTGTTTTGTATTGCCTTCGGTTTGCACTATCTTTGCCCTCTCAAAACAACCCGTTTATGATTACTGTCGAACAACTGAAAGATGTCAAGGAACGTACCGAAGCGTTGAACCGCTATCTGGGCATTGAAGAAAAAAAGATACAAGTGGAAGAAGAACAGCTGCGCACCCAGGCTCCCGGTTTCTGGGACGACCAGAAGGCTGCCGAGGCGCAGATGAAGAAGGTGAAGGCGTTGCAGCAATGGATTAACGGCTACAACGAGGTGAAAACCCTTGCCGACGAGCTGCAACTGGCCTACGACTTCTATAAGGACGAGCTGGTGACCGAGGCGGAACTGGACGAAGCCTACACCAAGGCGCTGGCCGCCGTGGAGGCACTGGAACTGAAGAACATGCTGCGCGACGAGGCCGACCAGATGGACTGCGTGCTCAAGATAAATTCGGGCGCCGGAGGCACCGAAAGCCAGGACTGGGCCAGCATGCTGATGCGCATGTACCTGCGCTATGCCGAGACGCACGGATACAAGACCGCCGTCGCCAACCTGCAAGAGGGCGACGAGGCGGGCATCAAGACCTGCACCATCGAAATCAGCGGCGACTATGCCTACGGCTACCTGAAGGGCGAGAACGGCGTGCATAGACTGGTGCGCGTGTCGCCCTACAATGCGCAGGGCAAGCGCATGACTTCCTTTGCCTCGGTCTTCGTCACCCCGCTGGTGGACGACACCATCGAGGTGAACATCGAGCCGGCACGCATCTCGTGGGACACCTTCCGCAGCGGCGGCGCGGGCGGACAGAACGTCAACAAGGTAGAGTCCGGCGTGCGCCTGCGCTACCAGTACAAAGACCCCTACACGGGCGAAGAAGAAGAAATCCTCATCGAGAATACCGAGACGCGCGACCAGCCCAAGAACCGTGAGAACGCCCTCCGCCTGCTGCGCTCCATGCTCTACGACAAGGAGATGAAGCACCGCATGGCCGAGCAGGCCAAGATTGAGGCAGGCAAGAAGAAGATAGAGTGGGGCTCGCAGATTCGGAGCTACGTCTTCGACGACCGCCGCGTCAAGGACCACCGCACCAACTACCAGACCTCGGACGTGAACGGCGTGATGGACGGCAAGATAGACGGTTTCATCAAGGCCTACCTGATGGAGTTTGCCGGAGCCGGAGAGGAAAGCCTCTGAAAATTCTGACCCGTTCTCTTGCATACTTCCTGAAAATGCGCTTACTTTGTTGTTGGACTAAAATCCTTGAAGAACTATGAACAGAAACGAGAAAAGGGCAGCACATGCCCGCGAAGAAGAAAAAAAAGGCAATAAAGTAGTGGTAATCATGGGCATCATCGCTGTATTGCTGGCCATTGGCATTATTGCCGTAGCATCGTTGCTGGGCTGATGGCGGCCCATCAGGAGATAGAACGCAAGTTCCTGGTGACAGGCGACGGTTACAAGCAGCAGGCCAGTTCGCAAAGCCGGGTGGTGCAGGGCTACATCAGCAGCGCGAGGGGGCGTACCGTAAGGGTACGCATCCGCGACGGACGGGGGTACCTCACCATCAAGGGGGCGTCCAATGCCTCGGGCACTACCCGCTACGAGTGGGAGCGGGAACTCCCGCTGGAGGAAGCCGAGGAACTGATGCGGCTGTGCGAGCCGGGCATCATCGACAAGGTGCGTTACCTGGTGCCGTGTGGCGGGCATACGTTCGAGGTGGACGAGTTCCACGGCGAAAACCAAGGCCTGGTCGTTGCCGAGGTGGAGCTGTCCCGCGAAGACGAGCCGTTTGAACGCCCTGCTTTCTTGGGGCGTGAAGTGACGGGCGACGTGCGTTACTACAACTCGCAGTTGATGAAACATCCTTATACGGAGTGGGAAGCGGAATGAGCCGTTGCATTCTTCCTCCTCCCTTTTCTTAAAGTGTACCGGTATGGGACAAATTTATCAATATTTGCCGCAGGAGTTGGTTACGTTTGTTTTGGTTACCGTTTTTTCCCTGCTTATCGGCCTTTCGCAGCGCAAAATCAGCTTGAGACGGGAGGGCGAGACCACCTTGTTCGGTACCGACCGCACATTCACCTTTATCGGCATCCTGGGCTACCTGCTTTACATCCTTGAACCGGAGGGTTACCGCCTTTTCATAGGAGGCGGGGCTATCCTTGGCGTGCTGTTGGCGTTGAATTATTACGTCAAGCAGTCGCAGTACCATGTGTTTGGCATCACGACCATTATCATTGCGCTCATCACTTATTGCCTGGCGCCGGTTGTCATCACGCAGCCCCTGTGGTTCTCGGTGATGGTGGTTGTGGTGGTGCTGTTGCTCACCGAGCTGAAACATACCTTTACCGAACTGGCGCAGCGCATGAAGAACGACGAGATGGTTACGCTCGCCAAGTTCCTTGCCATCAGCGGCATCATCCTCCCTATGCTCCCCGACAAGAACCTCTCCCCGAATATCAGCCTGACGCCGTATAACATCTGGCTGACCACGGTGGTGGTATCCGGCATTTCCTACCTTTCCTATCTGTTGCGGCGCTACGTGTTCCATCGGTCGGGCATTCTGGTGTCGGGCATCATCGGCGGGCTGTACAGCAGTACGGCAACCATTTCCGTGCTGGCACGCAAAAGCCGTGAGGCTTCCCCGCAGGATGTCCCGGAATATGCGGCGGCCATGCTGTTTGCCGTCAGCATGATGTTCTTGCGTTTCCTGATACTGATAGGCATCTTCAGCATGGAGGCATTGGCGGTCATATACCCTTATCTGCTTGCCATGTCTGTGGTGTCGGCAGGGGTGGCCTGGTACATACATACCCGCCGGCAGCGCACCAAGGTGGATGGGCAGCTGGAGGAGGACGACACGAAGAACCCCTTGGAGTTCAAGGTGGCGCTGATTTTTGCCTTGCTGTTCGTGGTGTTCACGCTGCTCACGCATTACACGTTGCTCTATGCCGGCACCCGCGGGCTGAATGTGCTCTCGTTCATTTCCGGCTTCAGCGACATCACCCCTTTTATCCTGAACTTAGTGCAGGGCACGGGCGGCGTGGCCGTGCTGGTCATTGCGGCGTGCAGCCTGCAGGCCATCATCAGCAACATTGTAATAAACATGGGCTATGCCCTGTTCTTTGCCGGGCGGAAGAGCCTGTTGCGCCCTTGGATTCTGGGCGGCTTCGGTTGCGTCATCGCCGTCAACGTGGCGTTGCTGCTGGTGTTCTACTGTCTGTAATCTGCCGGACGTAGTGGTTTTAGGGCAGGTCTATTTCCCCTTTCCGTATGGCTTCCATTACGTTGGCGGGTGCGCGCTTTGCCTGTAGTTCGCGTTTCATGAAGTCCATGTAAGGTGCCACGTGGTCGAAAAACTGGTAATAGCCTTGGCACAGGTAGTTCAGACCGGGCTCGCCGTCCTTGGTCTTGCAGAAACGGTTCTTGGGGCATTCGCCGTTGCAAGCAAACAGGTAGGGGCACTCTTTGCATTGCGTGGGCAGGGAGTCCCGCTTGGCAAGTCCGAATTTCTGCTGGCGTTCACCGTACATCATTTCTACCAGTGTTTTCGAGTAAATGTTGCCCAGTTTGTATTGGGGAAAGACGAAATGGTCACAGGAGTAAACATCGCCGTTGAACTCCATGACTCCCGCATGGCCGCATGTCTTGGCCAGGGTGCAGACGCCCGGCTGTTCGCCTACCCAGTTGGCCAGGGTGGAGTCGAACAGCTGGATGTAGTAGTTGCCCACATCGTGGCGCACCCATTCATCGAAGATGGTGCACAGGAAGTTGCCCCATTGCCGGGGAGTGACGGAAAAGTCGGCGAGCCCCTCCTTGCTGTCTTCGTCTACCGCAGCCAGGTGCCGCCCGTCGGTGTGGGATGCAAGACGCTCCACAATGGGAGCAAACTGGATGTAGTGGCAATCCAGCTCCTTAAAGAAGTGATAGAACTCCAGCGGATAGTCGGCATTGTAGTCGTTCACCACGGCCATGGCATTCCACTCCACGTTGTGCTTCTTCAACAGGTTGATGCCTTGCATGACTTTCACGAACGAGGGCTTCCCCTGCTTGTTCTTGCGGTATTCGTCGTGAAACTCCTGCGGGCCGTCTATCGAGATACCCACCAGCCACTGGTTGTCGTGCAGGAAGCGGCACCATTCATCGGTGAGCAGCGTGCCGTTGGTTTGCAGGCAATTATCTATCTGCCGGCCGCGGGCATACTTGCGTTGCAGTTCCACGGCTTTCTGGTAGAAGGAGAGGGGGCGCATCAGCGTCTCTCCGCCGTGCCAGGTGAACAATACGTTCGGGCTGGTCTGCGAGTTGATGTATTCTTCGATGAACTTTTCGAGCAGCTCGTCGCTCATCACGTGTTTGGGATTGTCTTGGTACAGTTTTGCCTTTTCCAGGTAGTAGCAATAGTCGCAGGCCAGGTTGCACAGGGCGCCGGCAGGCTTCAGCATCACGTAGAGCGGGCGGGCAAAGGGAGCAAGGGTTGTCATAATGGTAGTTTCTTTATAGATTGTTGGTAATCGTTATTTATAGTCTTTGGGGTTGACGCCGAAATGCTTTTTGAAACTCACCGAGAAGTGGGAAACGGTGCCGAAGCCTGTCAGGTCGGCCACTTCCGAAACGTTGTATTTCCCGCTTCTCAGCAGTTCGGCGGCTTTGTTCAGTTTGTATTTCATGAAGAAGTGCGTAGGCGTTTCCCCGGTCAGTCCTTTCAGTTTGTAGTTGAACTTGGACCGGCTCATGAGCAGCTTTTCCGCTACGTCGTTGAAGTTCCAGTCTTCTTGGTCCATCATGCTGTCCATCAAGGAGTATAGTTTTTCCAGAAAGGCTTTGTCCTGAGGCGATATGGCCTCGGCAATGTCTTTGGTGGTGCCGGTAGATGTTGATAGCAAGGTGCGGATGTGGTCGCGGTTGCGTAGCAACGATTGAATCAGGGCTTTCAGGTAGTCGGGGTCGAACGGCTTGGTAACGTAAGCATTGGCCTCGCTGCTCAGTCCTTCTATTTGTTCGGACATCTGTGCCTTGGCGGTGAGCAATATGATGGGGATGTGGCAATGCAGTGCGTCCGATTTCAGTTTCCTGCAAAATTCATAACCGGACATGCCGCCCATGATTACGTCGGACAGGATTAAATCCGGCTCCAGGTTCTCCAAGGCTTCCAGGGCTGTTTCCGCACTGTATTTGTTGATGATGTTGTATTGTGGCGAGAGTAGCATGGTCAGATAAGCAGCCACCTGGGTATCGTCGTCTACTATGAGCAGATAGGGCTTGTCCGGGTTCACCACCGGAGTGCTTATGATGGTAGTCGCAGCCTCGACAGGAATTTGTGGCGTGGCGGTGTTCCCTTTTTGCCGGTCGTCGTTGGCATAAGCCTGCTCGTCTGTCGGCAGCAGCACATGGAAGATGGCGCCGCTTTCTTGGCCTTTCACATTATCTGCTATGATTTCCCCGTGGTGCAGCTGTACCAGCCTTTTCACATAGTATAGTCCGATGCCTGTACCCCAGTTGGGACACTTGATGTCCAGTTTGTTGTCTGCCTGGTAATACCTTTTGAAGATGTCTTCCAATTGTGCTTGTGGAATACCGTTGCCGCTGTCCTGTACATAGATGTGTATGTATTGCCCGAACCGGGTAGCCAGCCCGGGAATGATGGCAGAGGCCTGGGCAAGGGACAGGCATTCGAGTCCTACCTTGATGTGCCCGTTTTGAGGAGTATGCTTCAAGGCATTCGAGAAAAGGTTGCTGAGTATCTTTCCCAATTTGTCTTTGTCTATCCAGGTAAAGAAAGAGCCTTTCAGCCCTTCGCGCTCTATTTTAATGCCTTTTTGCGAGACGCCTGCCTGGAAAATGTCTACCCAGTAGTTGGTTTCGTTTATGATGTCGCAGTTGGTGACCTGCATACGCAGGGCGTCATACTCCAGTTTATTGAAATCCAGCATCTGGTCAATCAATTTGAGCATTTGGTTGATGTTGAGTGATACGATGTTGAGAATTTGCTGCGTGGAAGCAGGCAGTGACTTGTCGTTTCTTAGTGTCATGATGGGGCCGAAAATCATGGTCAACGGGTTTCGGAACTCGTGGGAGATGTTGGCGAAGAAGTTCATGTTCATTTGGTTGGCCAGGTGCTCACGTTCTTTGTCGCGTTGCAGCATTTCGGTTTTCAGATGTTCGGCTTTGATACGCAGGTAAAGGCGGTTGATGTAGAACACGATTCCGCCTACCAGCATGATATAAACTATGATAGCTGGCATGGAAAACCACGGAGCTGGCCCTATAGTGATATGGATATGTTGTTCCGGGCTGTTTGTCTGGTTCTTCCCGGGGATGTCCAGTTTCAGCCTGAACGTGTAGTGCCCGGCCGGCAGGTTGGAATAGATGACGGGGTGGCGTTCGTCGCTTTCAATCCAGTTGTGTTCAAAGCCTTCCAGCTTGTATCGGCATGTGTATTGTGGAGAAAGGGCATAATTGACAGTGCTGAAGAAGAAAGTCAGGTCGTTTTCATTCCATTTCAGGTTCAGGTTGGTATCTGGTTGGCACAGGTAGTCTATGCCTGTTGTCTGGTTGGCTTTGTTCACTAAGACTTTCTCTATGTGTATGCTTGGCAGGCTGTATTGCTCCAAGGCTGAGGGGGTAAATATGGTACAGCCTTGGGTATGGCCAAAGAAGAAAATGGAGTCTTGCAGCATGCAGGCACTGTGCGGGTTGAATATCCTGTGCCGGTAGGTTCCTTCTGCCGTATTGGAGTAATGGGTCATTTCTTTTGTCCGGGGGCTGTATGTCACCATGCCTTGGTGTGTGCCTATCCACAGGTTCCCGTCCTTGTCCTCAAGCATGCTGCTGATGTGCAGGTTGGCAAGCGGTTCTATGAGGGTCAGTCTGCGGGTTTGCAGGTGCAGTTGGTAAAGCCCCTTGTCGCTTCCTATCCATAGTTGCTGCTGCCGGTCTTGGTAAATGCAGGTGGGGTTTATGCCTTTGGAATTGTAGTTTGTGGGCTGCGTGTTGAGGGGCTTCACTTGCCCGTTTTCAGGGAGGTAGCAGGCCAATTGCAGGTCGGGCATGCAAATCAGTACTTCTCCGCCGGGAAGTGCTTGCAGGCAACTGTTTACCGTGTAGGCCGACAACGCCATGGCTATGGTGTCGATGTGGTAGTTGCGGGTGCCCGATACCTTTATCAGGCAATCTTTGTCTGTGGTTACGTAGAGGTTGCCTTGCTTGTCGGCACAATAGTTTCCTATGGAAGTATTCTGCACGCCATAGCGGGTGATTTGCTCCGTATTGATTCGCTTTCCGTCGTAACGGCAACGCATCAGTCGGCTGTCATTGAGCAGCCATATCTTGCCTTGGTTGCAGAATATCTTGTCCAGCTTGTGCTGGAATCTTGGTGTCAGTATGCCTTCGATATCGGTGTTGCGGAAGGCTGAGAACTGCTGCGTGGCCGGGTCGTAGCGGAAGATGCTGTTGTTGCCTTGGATGCCATACACAGCCCCGTCTTCCGCCACCGAAAGGGAACGGATGGATTTCCCTTTCAGCCGTTCGGCCAGCGTGTGGTGTTGTAGAATAGTCTTGTCCGGCTGTCTTTTCAAGTTGATGAAGCCTCCGTTGGGAAAGCCTATCCATAAGTCCTGCCTGTCGTCCACATATACCGTGGAGATAAGCGAGGAGTAATGGCGCATCACCTTGTCGGTCATTTCCTTTTCCACGTCCAAGCTATGGGTTTGTGGGTTATATGAATAGATTTTGTCTTTGGCGACTATCCATATTTTAGAGCGGTAGGCAAACATTTGTCGGGGTACGATGCCACCCCGGACATACTGGGCAGAGTCGCAAAGAATGTCCAAGCGCTGGCTGTCTATGTCGTATCTGAGCAGGCCGTTCCCGCCGCTTACCCAGATGCAATTGTCTTTTATCAAGGCATTCAACATGTTGAAAACTGCCGGGTTGGGCAGTGAAATCGTGTGCTTGAAGTGTTGGTCGTAGCATTGTATGTTTTGTGTCGTGATTCTCCACAGGCGGTCTTGCTGGTCTATGAGAAAGTGCGAAGTGCTGGCTCTATGGCCGGTCGGGGCAGCAAGTGCAAAGTAGGCACTGTTGTTGTGCTCGTCATATTGGTATATCCCTTCGGTGGTGACGAAGAACAGTTGTCCTTGGCTGTTTTCCAAAATTTGTAGGGTGTAGGCCTGTTTGGCGGGTAAAGGCACGTTCTTGAACCTGTCAGAACCGATGTATTGGCACACTCCACTGCCTGTGCCTATCCATATCCTGTCCCGGCTGTCGCGGAAAAGGGTATTTATCTGGTTGCCGGCAAGGCTGGCAGAGTCTCCGGGCACGTATGAATACTGGCGGTAAGCGTTGCCGTCGAAAAGGTTCAGTCCATCTGAGGTTCCTATCCACATGTAGCCATTCTTGTCCATTACGAAGGCCGTAACGTCTTCCGATGACAAGTTGTAAGCATAGACCGGAGCCGATAAGGCCGACAGCTGGCTGTGTTTACGGGTACAGCAAGTGCACAGGCACAGCCCTATAAGGCAAAGCAAAGTGGCAAGGTCTTTTTTCATGAGTATGATTTTAAGCTTTGCAAAGATAAGGTTTTTTGATTATCAGAAGAAAAGCAGTATTTTTTCTTAGTTTCCTCCAAGGATTTGTAATTAACTGTGTTATAGTGATGTATATGCTTTTCTGTTGCAAGATTATGAAAAAAAATGCAAGAATACGAAAAAACTTCATTCTGCTGCGAAAACATGTTGCAAGAACCAGAAAGCCCCGGTCGCCCTTGCCCCCTTACCTTTGCTGCAGGAAAAAACAACCCTACCTAAAACAAACGAAATGAAAAACCAGAACATGAAACTTTGGGCAGCACTCGCGCTGGGAGCCGTGTGCGCCCTTCCTGCCCAAGCGTAGAAACAGAAAGCAGCCGTGAAAGACACGGTGGCCACCGTGCAGCATGGCGCCAGCAACATGATGCTTAATGCCTCCAGTGAGAGTGAACCTCGATTTATTAATGTAGGTTTGCCCGAAGCTACGGGTGGTACAGTAGTAACGGAGAATGGCTTGGCTGTTACTTTTAATGCCAATGCGGTAAAAACCAATCAAGCTTGGCGCCAAGATGGCAGTTTTGCTGGAGCCACCTCGCGCAACCTGTCGGAAACGGCCATCAAGTTGGGTGAGGTGGGCGTATCCATGATTACCAATTCCAAGAAAGGCGGTAACAAGTTTGCCGGGGTGTTCAACCTCAAGACCAATTCTTTCGGTCTGATGAGCGGCAACCTCTCACTGAGCGGCCCGTTGAAGCGCGGTTGGTATTATGCTGCCAATGCTTTTGTCAACCTCGACCCGGGAACAACGAATGTCAACTTTACCCGCTTCCTGGACAAGACGCAACTTTACAAAGGCATTCTGACCAAAAGGTATAAGAAAGGCGAGTTCAATGTACAATATAAGTATGTCACCTCCAAGATGCTCAACACCAAAATGTCGCCCTACATCTACCGCGATGGCAAGCAGGTCGATGCTTTGGACAACTTCGACATTGCCCACGGTAATTACTTGGGCAACTCCATCACCTGGCATGTGAAAGACCCCTTGACAGGCGAGTATAAAGATATCAACATCTTGGACGATACCGGCACACAGACACACATGCTCGACCTCTTCGGCAAGCATACGTTTGACAACGGCATGAATCTCGATTACAGTTTCCGTTACCAACATGCACTTTCGGGAGCCAATGAGTTTGCCTATTCAGCTATTACCGATGCCAGCAATCTGCTCGCTAACCAGCGTTATATCTACGCCAATAAAACCACTGAACAGGTTTATACGGGATTGGTGCAGAATGGTACTTTCCAATATTCTTCGGGAAACCCTGTCAATACGGTTATGGCCCGTTTGGAGTTGGACAAAAAGCATGAAAAGCATCATTGGTTAGTAGGCTTCCAATCTTCTTACTTCAATGCCGATAAAAGGGCTACCGGCATCCTGACCTTCTTGCAGGAAGTAGCCGAAAATCCCCAGCATGTCATTCAACAGGAGTTGGTAAACGGTGTTTGGACGAATACTAAAGCCGACCAATATGGTCAATGGAATTATAACAACTCCATGTTCTATTACGATGGCACGGAAACGAGAAATGCCATTTATGCTACCGAGCAATGGAAAATCTTGCCTAACCTGAAATTGGATTTGGGCGCCCGCTTTGAATGGCACCGCATCAATGGCAATTGGGCACCTGGAACAGTCAGAAATTCGTGGGATGACAAGACTTGGATTTCCGGTGAAACGCAAAAGATAAAGAAGGATAACTTCAACAAAAGCTTTACGGCTACTTTGACTTGGCATATTTTGAAGAACTTCGGTATAATAGGCGATGCTTACTATATTGAGGCCACTGATGGCTTGAGTGCCTACAAATCGAGCAATGACCCGCTGGCCAAAACCAATGTGGTGCCTTACTTTGCAGGTGGTGTGTTTTTCAACAGCAAGTGGATTAGCGTTATTTCTCGTGTGAGCCGCATCAGCCGTTCTAACCTTGTGGCTTCCGGAGGTTTTAATAATTCGTCTGGTGAAAACACCAAACTTACGTTCAATTATGACATCAAGACAGTGGGTTGGACTACGGATGCCAATATTACTCCTTTCAAAGGCTTTGACCTGCATTTGATGTTGACGTTGCAAAACCCTGTGTACGACAATTTTGAGTTCGATGTCTTTGGCGAACACTACGATTACAGCGGCTTGCCTGCGCGTATTACCTCCAAAACCCTGATAGAAATTGACCCCAGCTACCAGTGGAAGAAATTCCGTGTATGGGCCAGTGCACGTTACTTCAGCAAGCAGTCGTGCAGCTATCCGGCTACCTTGTACTTCCCATCGCGCTGGGAAACGTTCGCAGGCTTCGACTATACTCATAACAAGCATGTCAAGTTCAGCTTGAACGTGGTGAACCTGCTTAACCAGACCGGTGCACAAGGCCGTATATCCGGTACTAACACCGCCATCGACCCCACACCCTATTACGACCAGCCGGTGGCAGGTACCTACATCCGCCCGTTTACCGTGGAATTCAAGACCCAAATCAAATTCTAATCTGATTAACCCTAAAAACAAAAAACATGAAACTGAATTATTTATCGTGCCTTGTAGGGAGCTGCTTGGCAGTGCTTCCTACGGCTTCACAAGCCAAAGACAGCAAGAAAGACCGCAATGCCGACCCGCGTCCTAACATTTTGCTCATCCTTACCGACGATATGGGCAAGGAGTGCCTGGGCACTTACGGAAGTACTTACCACACGCCAAACCTCGACCGCTTTGCCGAAGAGGGTGTGAAGTTCAACTACGCTACCGCCCAGCCGCTCAGCACTCCCTCGCGTGTGGAACTGCTCACAGATCGCTATAACTATAAGAATTATTCCAAGTTCGGTTTCCTGAACCAAGATGAGCACACCTTTGCCCAATTGGCACAACAAGCAGGTTACAAGACGATGATTGCCGGCAAATGGCAGCTCGGCACTAATAGTAAACTGCCCGCACACTTCGGTTTCGACAACTATTGCCTTTACCACCTGCGCTACAAGGGCAACAAGTATGCCCAGCCGCTGTTTGAGGCCGACGGCGTGATGCACGACAACTGCACGCAGGATGATTATGGTCCCGACTACTTCTCCAACTACGTCATGAACTTCATGGAGGAAAACAAAGACCGTCCCTTCCTGGCTTACTATGCCATGACCCTGGTGCACGACCCCTTCAACCCCACGCCCGAGAGCGATGATTGGGACATCGACCCCAAGCTGCGCTTTACTGCTGCCGACAAGTACTTCCCCGACATGGTGAGCTATTGCGACAAAATCTTTGGCAAACTGATGGACAAGCTGGACGAACTGGGTATAGCCGACAACACGATTGTTATCTTTGTAGGCGACAACGGCACCGCCCAATACATCACTACACCCATGAAAGACGGCTCCGTGGTGCAGGGCGGAAAAGCCACTACCAAGGAAACCGGTACCGCAGTGCCTATGCTGGCCCGTTGGGGCAAGTACGACTTGAAGAAACATACCACCGTAGACATGATGGACTTTACCGACTTCCTGCCCACCTTTGCCGAAGCCATGCAGGTGAAGGTGCCTCAAGACTGGGATGTGGATGGCGTCAGCTTCCTGCCCGTGCTGAAGGGGGAGAAGAATCCCAATGCCCGCGAGTGGGTCTTTGTGCACTACAAAGCCAACCATGTGCCGCAGGCAGGCTTGGAGAAATATGCAGCCCGCTACTTCAAGAACCGCCGCTATAAACTGTATTCCGACGGACGTTTCTTTGATTTCATCAACGATCCCGAGGAATTGCGTCCCATAGCCAAAGGCAAAGGCACGCCTGAGGCTGAGGCTGCCCGCAAACAGTTCCAGACATTGATGAACCAGTTGCCCAAATGGAAATTTACCGATGACAATGTGCCGATGGTGGTGCTTCCCGGTTTAGAACCGGAAGCTGTAGGTGTAGGTAGAGATTACGTTAAACCCAATAAGAAATGAAACTATTTTCCTTATTCCTCACAGGCGGTGCCTTGTTGGCGCAAGGCACCGCCCTTTGGGGGCAAGCGAGCCAGCAGCCCAATATCATCTGGATAACCTGCGAGGACATTTCACCCTATATGTCTGCCTACGGCGACAAAGTGGTGAGGACGCCTCACATCGATGCTTTGGCCAGTGAGGGAGTACGCTTTCAGAGTGTGTACACTACGGCAGGAGTCAGTTCACCCAGCCGCTCGTGCATCATTACGGGCATGTATCCCATGTCGATAGGCACACAACACATGCGTACGTTGATAGAGAATCCCGAAGTTAGCAAGAAGATTGGAGTACCTTCCTATTCGGCAGTCTTGCCGGATTATGTCAAGGCGTTTCCCGAATACCTGCGCCTGCATGGTTACTATACGACTAACAACCTGAAAACCGACTATCAGTTTGTGGAGCCGGTCACGGTGTGGGACGAATGTGGTTCTGCTGCCACCTATCGGCATGCGCCGGAGGGACAACCGTTTTTCAGCATCTTCAACCTGTTTATCACCCACGAGTCGCAGCTCTTCGAGCAGTCGCCCTATTTTGACGAGCATCCCGAACTGCTGGTCGACCCGGCCGATGTTACCCTTCCGCCTTACTATAAGGACACGGAAGAAGCCCGCCGTTGCATGGCGCGCATGCTGAGCAATGTGCAGCTGATGGACTTCCACTTGGGGCAGATCATTGAGCAGTTGAAGCGGGATGGCGTGTACGACAACTCGTACATCTTTTTCTTCAGCGACCATGGCGGCACCATGCCTTGGATGAAGCGCGAGATATTGGAGCGGGGCACGCACATCCCCTTCGTGGTGAAGTTTCCCAAAGGCTCCCATGCCGGCACGGTCAACGACGACCTCATCAGTTCGGTAGACTTTGCACCTACTATCCTTTCCTTGGCGGGTGTCGATATTCCCGGCCACATGCAGGGGCAAGCTTTCTTGGGTAGCCAGGCCTCCACGGAGAAGCGGAAGTACGTCTACGCCGCCCGCGACCGTTTGGACGAATGTTACGACCGGGTGCGCAGCGTGCGCGACAAGCGTTTCCGCTACATCTACAACTTTATGCCCGACCGCCCCAAATACATGAACGTCACCTATCGATTGGGCATACCCATGATGCGCGAATTGCTGCAACTGCACGAAGAAGGCAAACTGGACGCCTGCCAGGAGGATTGGTTCAAGCCTACCAAGCCGCAAGAAGAGCTCTACGATGTGGTGAACGACCCGCACGAGCTGCACAACCTGGCCGGTGACCCTGCCTACAAAGGCAAGCTGGAAGAGCTGCGCACCGCCTTTCGCCGTTGGATGGACGAGGTAGGCGACCTTTCCTACATGTCCGAAAGGGAAATGATAACCAATTGGTGGCACGGACAAAACCATGCGCCGCTTACTGCAGGGCCGGTCCTCCACAATGTGGCAGGTGGCTACACCCTGTCCTGTCCCACAAAAGGTGCCTCCATCGGATATAAAATACTGAAGCCGGGTGAAAACGATGTCAAAAGGAAAGCCGTCCGCCAGTCTTTCGATTCTGGTTATGTCATCAGGAAGCAGCCCAACGGGGTGGAGGAAGAAGTCGACACACCCTGGCAAGTCTACCGGGAAGGCATGGTGCTGAGCCTGAGTCCAGGCGACCGCCTGCTGGTCAATGCCAAGCGCATCGGCTATGAGGAGAATGTGCAAACCTTTAATTTTTAATCAATCAATTAGCGTATATTAGATATGAAACCCTTTGATTTTAAGTTCCATGCAAAAGCACAGGCCGTCACCCTGTTTTCGGCTCTGATGTGCAGTCATGGCAGCGTTTGGGCGCAGCCGAAAACCCAGACAGGAAATGACTCTGCCGGCGAGACCGGTAAGTACAACGTGCTCTTCATTGTAGCCGACGACCTGAACTGCGACCTGGGTTGCTTTGATGACCCCATTGTGAAGACGCCCAATCTGGACAAACTGCGCAGCAATGCCGTACGTTTCAACAACAACTATTGCCAGTATCCGTTCTCAGGACCCAGCCGTGCTTCTTTTCTCACCGGATATACTCCGGAACGTACTGGGGTGATGAATTTGGTTGCCAATTTCCGTGATAATCTGCCCGCTGCTGTCACTTTGCCCGAGTTATTTAAAAAGAACGGATATTTTACTGCACGGGTAGGAAAAGTGTTTCATGCCGGAGTGCCCAACGACATAGGCAAGCCAGGTAAAGACGACCCCCAGTCGTGGATGGACACCTTCAACCCCATCGGTATTGATAAGACGCAAGAAGACAAGGTGATAAACTATACGCCGCAAAGGCCGTTGGGAAGTGCCTTGTGCTTTATGATGACCGAAGGATCGGATGACGAGCATACTGATGCCATTGGGGCGAATATTGCCTGTAGCCTGATTAAGGAACACAAAGACCAGCCCTTCTTCATTGCTATGGGTTTCTATCGTCCGCATTCTCCCTACGTGGCTCCTAAAAAGTACTTCGACCTGTACCCGATGGAGCAAATCACCCTTCCCGAAGTGCCTGAAGACGATTGGGACAACAAGCCCCTCTACGAGCGTTTCACCGACCCCTTGAACTGGGGAGTACCCGCAGATAAGTTGAAAGAAGCAAAGTGCGCTTACTATGCGTCTATCTCTTTTATGGATGCACAGATAGGGAAGTTGCTGGATACGTTGGAGCAAGAAGGGTTAAGCGAAAAGACGATTGTCGTTTTTTGCAGCGACAACGGCTACAACTTGGGACAACATGGCATGTGGAAGAAGCAAGCCTTGTTTGAACACACTACGCGTGTGCCCCTCATCATCTCCGTGCCGGGCGTCACTGTCGGGGAAGGCAAGACCTCGCGCGTCGTGGAACTGCTGGATATTTATCCGACTTTGGCTGAGATATGCGGGCTGAAACATACGCCCCGCGATTTGGACGGGCAAAGCCTGTTGCCATTGCTGAAAGATACGGAAGCCCCTTGGGAAGGTGCCGCGTATAGCTTGGTGCTGCGCGTAGCCAATCCAACGTTGACGTATATGAAAAAGGGCGAACGTGCCATGGGGCGTAGCATCCGTGTAGACCGCTACCGCTACACCGAGTGGGACGAAGGAGCCAAAGGTGGCGAGCTTTACGACTACGTGGCCGACCCCAACGAGTTCAACAACTTGTATAACAATCCCAAATACAAGAAGCTGCAGGAAGAACTCCGGACGAAGTTGCATGCCAAGTACAAGTGATGCTGGCATGTCAGGCATGTCTTTTTAAGTAAGAAACATAAAAGACAAGTCCTTGCTTTGATAGCACTCCGTCGCTATCGTGTTGGCGATGGGATGCTGTCAAGCTCGCCATAGGTCGCTGTTTGGTCGGGGGCAGAGGGTTGCTTGTGTGGCGCTTTCCTTTGGGAGGAATTTTTCTCAGATTTTGCAACTATTTTGCAGGATACGAAAAACAATGTTTGCCTATTGTTGTACCTTTGACCCGAGAACTGTCGACAAGGAAAAGGAATTGCTTTCTGTCAGTATTCGAGAATAGAGTTGAACTCCCTAAAATATCTTATCAATGAAAACATTACCCCAACTGAATTTTTTCCTGCTCTCCGCAGCCACCCTTTGCAGCTGCGCGGGCAAGCAGGCGGGCGAGTCAAGCCGTCCGAACATCCTTTACATCATGTGCGACGACCATTCTTACCAGACCATCAGCGCGTATGGCAGTGAGGTGTCGCGCTTGGCACCTACGCCCAACATAGACCGGCTGGCTGCGGAAGGCATGCTGTTTGACCGCGCGTTTGTGGAAAACTCCCTTTCCGCTCCAAGCCGTGCCTGCCTGATGACAGGCCTTTACAGCCATCAGAATGGGCAGGAGCAGCTGTGTGAAGGTATTGATACCACGAAGGTGTTCTTTACCGAGCTTTTGCAAGGGGCAGGCTATGAGACGGGCATCGTGGGCAAGTGGCACCTGATGTGCGAGCCTAAGGGCTTTGATTACTACCATGTGCTGAACGACCAGGGACAATATTATAATCCCGCTTTCAAGAGTAAAGAAACGCATGGACAGTTTGTGCAAGAGCAGGGTTATGCCACGTCGCTCATCACCCGCCATGCCATAGAGTTTCTCGATGGGCGCGACAAGAGCAAGCCTTTCTGCCTGATGGTGCACCACAAGGCTCCCCACCGCAACTGGATGCCCGAGCAAAAGTATCTTGACCTGTATGAAGACGTGGAATTTCCCATACCCGAAACCTTTTGGGACGATTATGCCACTCGTGGTGTAGCGGCGCGTGAGCAGAAGATGAGTATTGCCAACGCCATGGAAATGGTGCAAGACCTGAAGGTGGAGGAATTGGCCGATACACTTACTCCCGAAGGCCGCTTCTCTTATGTCTGCCTGATGGGCGAATTGGGCCGGCTTACACCTGCAGAGCGTGCCGCTTGGGATGCCCACTACAAACCGCGCAACAAGAAGTTTCTGGAGGCTAAGCTTTCGGGCAAGGAACTTGCCGTGTGGAAGTATCAGAATTACATGAAAGACTACTTGCGTTGCATCAAGTCGATAGACGACAGTGTGGGCGAACTGCTGGCTTATCTGGAGAAAGAAGGCTTGTTGGACAATACGCTTATTGTTTACACGTCCGACCAAGGTTTTTGGATGGGCGAACACGGGTGGTTTGACAAACGCTTCATGTACGAGGAGTCTTTCCGCACACCGCTGTTGGTGCGCTATCCGCAGGGCATAAAGGCCGGCAGCCGGTGCAGTGCGCTGGTGCAGAACATTGATTTTGCCCCTACGCTGCTCAGTGTTGCCGGCGTTTCTGTGCCCGATGAGATGGAGGGACGTTCCCTGTTGCCGCTTTTTGGGGAAGGGCGTGACAGCGTGGAGTGGCGCAAAAGCATTTACTACCATTATTATGACTATCCCACTTTTCACCTGGTGCGCCGTCATGACGGGGTGCGTACCGACCGCTACAAGCTGATACACTTCTATGGAAAAGGGGGCGAAGCCGGCGCTACGCCCAACATGTTGAAGCCGGGCACCCGCGAGAACCGTACCTTTAACATGCTGAAAGCAGCCCATTATTTCCCCGCTTCCAGTCCGGATGTCAATTATAATGAGTTGTACGATTTGCAGGAAGACCCTCATGAACTGAACAACCTGTATGGTAAGCCCGGCTATGAAGCCATTGCAGCCGAGTTGCAGCAGCTTTTGGATGATTATCGGAAAGACCTTAACGTACAGGAGTATTGAGGTGGCAAAATGCAATGGGATGCCTGTGGATGGAATGGCATGAATTCGATATAGGTTAAAACAACGTAAATTGCCCGCCATTGACGAAACTCGCGTCAATGGCGGGCTTTTTTATCCGCAATAAATCCATAATTTTGTAGTTAGGTTACAATGTATTACATGACCCCGGAGTAAATAGGTGGATTCAATCTAAATAACTGATGTCAATGATTAGGTTTGAGTGTATAAGAAACAACAAATTAGGATTCCTGTCGGAGTCCGGGCAGACCGTCGTGCCGCCTAAGTATGAATTGTCCAAATGGATGTATTTTGCACATCATCTTGGCTGCGTGTGCGTGGATGGTTTGTATGGACTTGTTGATATGGACGGCAAAGAGGTGGTTCCCCCGATATCGGAAGCAGATATCAGCGTGTATGATGGGCAGCATCAGTCCTTGTTTCTCATCAAAAAGGGCAAGGGTTGGGGCGTCTACGATGCGGAACTTGGAGCAATTGCAGCCCCGGCGATATATGAAAACATCAGGCCGTTCAGTGAAACGAGCGGGTACACCGCTGCGCGGCTGGATGGGCGTTACGGCTTTATATCGCGGGAAGGTGTCATGGCTTCCGATTTCAGGTATGAAGAGGCTTCTTCTTTCCGGTCCGGGCTGGCTATTGTCCGTAAGGATGGAAAGTATGGGCTGATGGACCATAACCTGAATCTGAAATCGCCTATGATTTATGAGTACATGGATTTCTTGAGGAATGGCCTTATCCTAATAGAGTTTAAGGGGAAATGTGGCTGCCTGTCAAGGAAAGGCACGCTGGTAATTCCTCCCAGGTATAAAGGGATGGGAATCTCGACGAAGAACCTGGTTGAACTTATCGACGAGAACGGGAAGTCCTTTGTGTTTGATGCCGACGGGAAACCCTATCTGGAAACGCTGGCGCGCAGTGTTTATTATATTGACGGCAGCTACCGCTTTTTCAAATCAGGGATGGCGAGGGCAGAAAACAACGGCGCATGGGGGTATGTAGGCTATGACGGTAACCTGGCCGTTGATTACCGGTATGAAGATGCGGATGAATTCAATGGAGAGTTTGCAGCAGTGAAACTGAACGGCAAATGGGGTGTGATTAACAAAAAGGGTGAAATGATAGTTCCCCCGGCATTCGATAGGGTATATGTGGAAAACTATAGTTTTAAGGTCGCGTATGGTTCTTTTAGTGATGACGGCTATTGTTCACGCTTTTTTGGAAAGTGGGGATTTATGAATCTTGGCGGGCAATTGATATATCCCGCAGAGCTGGATTCGGAATATGATATCAGGGAGGTGGGCAATGGCATCATTGCCGTTAAGGTTGACGGTAAATGGGGCTTGATAAATGACAGAGGTGACATCATTTCCCTTCCCATCTTTGATGGTCCGGGAGTCTGTAAGGGCAACTATGTAAATGTCACCATAGAAAAGAAAGAGGGAGTGATAGACAACCATGGCGAGTATGTGATAAGCCCGGTATATGCAGCTGTGAAGTTGCTGACCGGCAGGTATGCCGCCATATCGGAGGATGCGCGGCATTACGAGGTAGTGGACCTGGAAACAGGTGAGAAGGATGACACTGTTTATTACGGTGCTGATGGGATGCTGCATGACGAGTCCGCCTTTAAGTTGCATGACGGGAAAGGCTGGTGCCTGTATTATGCCTTACGAACTCCCGTTTCAGATTATTTTGATGACATCAGGTCGGTTTCTATTTATCGGGACATGGATACGGATGACTGAGAAATAAGGATAAAGCCTTGCGGTTCCGATTATGGGAAAAACGGTGCAGAGTGACAGGCTGGCTGCCGATGATTCTGTGGCTTAAAGACAGACGGGGCGTACAACTTTTACAAAGGTTGTACGCCCCGTCCGTTTTTTCAGTGATATGGGCAGCGAAAGAGGCAAAGCCCTTACTTCACCTCCCAAGTGTCGTTGGTCAGCAGTAGTTCCTCGAAGTTGTGGTATTTCTTCTTGGCGCTGACTTCTTCAATCTGTGCATGTACGGCTTCATCGTAGGTAGGCTCGTCCACATCGCGGATAACGCCGAGGGCAATGGGGAAGTCCGGCCCTTCCATCAGGGCGAGCTTCAGCTGGAGGGTGTTGTCCATGCAGTGGGCGTCGTGCACCAAGATGTCTTTTTCGGTGATGCCGTTCTCGCCCAGTTTCACTACTTTCAGCCCGAAACCTTCCTGCATCAAGCCGTATTCGTGGTTTTCGCCAAACAGCATGGGTTTGCCGTGTTCCAGGTAGATGGCATTCTTTGCGCGGCCTTCCTTGTTGTACACCGAGTCGTGCGTGCCGTTATTGAAGATGACGCAATTTTGCAGGATTTCGCATACGGCGGCTCCCTTATGGGCGGCAGCGGCTTTCAGGATTTCTACCGTGCCTGCGGCATCGGTGGCAACGGCGCGGGCAAAGAAGCGTCCGCGTGCACCAAAGCAAAGTTCTGCGGGGTGGAAGGGGTCTTCTACCGTGCCGTAAGGCGAAGATTTGCTGACGAAGCCGCGGGGTGAGGTCGGGGAGTATTGTCCCTTGGTCAGGCCGTAGATGCGGTTGTTCAGCAGAATCATGTTGATATCCACGTTGCGGCGGATGGCATGGATGAAGTGGTTGCCGCCGATGGCAAGCCCGTCGCCGTCGCCTGAGATTTGCCAGATGGTAAGGTCGGGGTTGGCAATCTTTGCACCGGTGGAGATGGCTGCCGCACGCCCGTGAATGGTCTGCATGGCGTAGGTATTCATGTAGTAGGGTAGACGGCTGGAACATCCGATACCGGAGATGACGGCGGTTTCCCACGGTGCTTTGCCTATCTCCGCCATGGCTTTGTGCAGTGATGCCAGGAAGAAGTGGTCGCCGCAACCGGGGCACCAACGGGGTTGTCCTTTCTTGAAATCTTTGGCTGTGAATATAGTGTTTTCGCTCATGATGTCATCCTCCTTTTATTTGTTTAATATTTCGGTGAAAGCGGCTACCAGTTCTGCCACGACGAAAGGCTGTCCCTTTACCTGGTTGTATTGGTAGGGTGTGAAGTTGTCTACCTTCATGCGCAGGTAGGCGGCAAACTGTCCCAAGTTTTGCTCGGCAACCACTACTTTGGGGTATTTTTTCAGCACTTCTGCCGTATTCTTGGGCAGCGGGTTGAGGTAGCTGAAGTGGGCAAGCGCTACCTTTTTGCCGGCTTTTATCATTTCGTCCATAGCCGAATACAGGTGCCCGTAGGTGCTTCCGAAACCAACAATCAACAGGTCGGCGTCATCGGCGCATCCTTGTACCTCGACATTGGGAACGGGTATCTTGGCTACTTTCTCGGCGCGCAGGTGGCACATCAGGTTGTGGTTTTCGGGGTCGGTGGAGATGGCACCCGTCCAACTGTCTTTTTCTAGTCCGCCAAGGATGTGCATGTAGCCCTCTTGTCCGGGAATGGCCCAGTAGCGCACGCCTGTCTTGGCATTGCGGTGGTAAGGCGAGTAGCAACCTTTCATGGCCGGGGTGACATAGGGCGGGTTGATGGCCGGATACTCGTACAGCTTGGGCAACCGCCAGGCTCCCGAACCGTTGGCCACATAGCCGTCCGTCAGCAAGATGACCGGTGTCATGTGCTCCAAGGCGATTTTGCAGGCCATGAAAGCCGCATCGAAGCATTGGGTGGGTGAGGTGGCGGCAATCACCGGCATGGGGCTTTCGCCGTTGCGCCCGAAGAGGGCTTGCAGCAGGTCGGTCTGTTCCGACTTGGTAGGCAGGCCGGTCGATGGACCTCCGCGTTGTACATCGAGGACGACCAGCGGGAGCTCGGTAATGACGGCAAGGTTGATGGCTTCCGACTTGAGGCAGATGCCCGGTCCGGAGGTGGAAGTGACAGCCAGTGCCCCGGCAAACGCTGCCCCGATGGCTGTGGAACAGCCCGATATTTCGTCTTCACATTGTACGGTAATGACGCCCAGCGACTTGTGCTTGGACAGTTCGTGCAGCACATCGGTGGCTGGGGTGATGGGGTAAGAGCCCAAGAACAGTTTCAGCCCGGCCTTTTCGGCGGCGGCAATAAAGCCGTAAGCAGTGGCTTTGTTGCCCGTGATGTCCATGTAACGTCCGGGTATCTTTTCCTTGCTCTCGATACGGCAAGTGGCGTGGGATATGGAGGCGTGCGTGTTGTGCCCGTAGTCCCAACCGGCGTGGATGACTTTGATGTTGGCTTCTGCCACTTCGGGCTTCTTGGCAAATTTCTCGTGGATAAAGTCTTCCGCCACTTTCAGGTCGCGGTCGAACAGCCAGCACACCAGTCCCACGGCAAACATGTTGCGGCATTTCAGGATGGATTTGTTGTCCATGCCCGTGTCGGCCAGGCAATCTTTTACCATCTGGGTGATGGAGGCTGCAATGACTTCCTGTTTGATGCCCAATTCCTTGATGGGGTCATCGGTGGCAAAGGCTGCTTTTTCCAAGTCTGCTTTCTTGAAAGCATCTGTATCGATGATGATGCAGCCGTTGGGCTTGGTGAATTTATATTGCGTTTTCAGCGCGGCAGCGTTCATGGCTATCAGCACGTCGCACTTGTCGCCGGGTGTGTACACCTTTCGTGCTCCGACGTGTACCTGGAAGCCCGATACGCCCGTAAGTGAGCCTTGCGGGGCGCGGATGTCTGCCGGATAGTCGGGAAAAGTGCTGATGTCGTTTCCTACGGTAGCCGAAACTGTCGAAAAGATGTTGCCGGCGAGCTGCATGCCGTCACCGGAGTCGCCGGAGAAGCGTACTACCACTTCATCCAGTTCTTTAACCATCATGTCATTTGCCATAATCTGCGATTTTCTTATAAGTTTGCTTTCAAAAAGGCATGTTAACCTCTTGCTCGGCTGGCAAATTTCGTAAAGTTCGTTGGATTAACAAAACTTTTTTCGGAAAATCGCAGGAATCCATTATCTTTGCACCCGATTTGGTAAGCATTCTCGTATTTTTATACAATATGCTTGGCATTCCGGCTGTGGAAAACAGTCGTTAAGATGTTGCCTTCATAGTTCAATGGATAGAACAACTCTCTCCTAAAGAGTAAATCCCAGTTCGATTCTGGGTGGAGGTACTTGAGCAGGTGGATACCTGCTTTTTTTATTATTGGAAAGCGCGGATTACGCAAGGAATGGCTTGTCATCCATCCCTTGCGTAATCCGCGCTTGAAATTCCAGAGGGTAGAAAGAAACTATCCTTATTATGCTTTCTTCTCTTCTACGGCTACGGGTTCTGTTTCCGTTTTCTTCTTCATCATGGCGTAAGCGATGGGTGAAGCGACAAACAGTGACGAGAATGTACCGATGACTACACCCAGAATCATAGCGAACGAGAAGCTACGGATGCTTTCACCGCCCAGGAAGAAGATGATGACCAGTACAATCAACGTGGACGAACCGGTGAACAACGTACGGGTCAGCGTAGAGTTCAAGGAGTCGTTGAACAGGCGGAAAGTACCGCGCTTGGGATACAGGTGCAGGTACTCGCGCACACGGTCGAAGATAACCACCTTGTCGTTGATGGAGTAACCGATTGCCGTCAGGATGGCACCGATAAACGTCTGGTCGATTTCCATGGAGAACGGCAGGATGCCCCAGAAGATGGAGTAAATACCCAGGATTCCGATGGTATCGAATGCCAAAGCGGCGATAGAACCCACACTGAACGCAATGTTACGGAAACGGAACAAGATGTAAAGGCCGATGGCCAGCACGGCAAAGATAACCGACCAGATGGCCGATACCGTAATGTCGTCCGCAATGCTCGGACCTACCTTCTGTGAGCTGATGATGCTACCGCCTGTGTGGTTGTCGCGGTCGATAAACAGTTCCAGACTGGTACCTTCAGTGAGCAAAGGCTTCAGCACTTCATACAGCTTGGCTTCGATTTCCGAATCCACATTGCTGCCTTCTTCATTGATGCGGTAGTTGGTGGTGATACGCACGGTGCGGCCGTCCGTACCGATGGCAATGACGTTTACATTGGCATCGTCAAATTGTCCTTCCATCAGTTCGCGCACTTGTTCAGGCTCAATGGATTGCTCGAATCTTACCTGGTAGTTGCGGCCGCCGGTGAAGTCGATACTTTGGCTGAGTCCCCGGATGGCCAGGAAACCGACAAATACTACAACTATGGCTACAGCCGAAGTCAACCAAACCTTGTTGCGTCCCATGAAGTTGTAGTGCGTATCTTGCAGTACGCCTTTCGACAGCTTGGTCTCGAATGTCAGGTGTTGCCACTTGTCTTTGCGCATGAAGTGGTCGAATACCAGACGGGTCAGGTAAACGGCGGTAAAGAACGAAATGGCGATACCGATAATCAACGTTGTGGCAAAACCACGGATAGGACCGGTACCGAAGTAGAACAGGATGATACCCGTGATGATAGAGGTGAAGTTGGAGTCGAAGATGGCAGAGAACGCATTCTTGTAACCGTCTGCCAATGCTTTCTTCACACCTTTGCCGTTACGCAGTTCTTCCTTGGTACGTTCAAAGATAAGTACGTTGGCATCCACTGCCATACCCAGTGACAGCACCATACCGGCAATACCGGACATGGTCAATGCAGCTTGGAACGAAGTCAGGATACCGAAAGTAAAGAACATGTTCAGCAGCAAAGCGCCGTTGGCTACCATACCTGCGGTGAAACCGTACATGCTGCATACATAAACCATCAGCAGGATGAATGCCACCACGCACGATATGAAGCCTGCCTGAATGGAAGCGGCACCCAGTGACGGGCCTACGATGTCTTCCTGCACGATGTGTGCCGGGGCGGGCATTTTACCGGAACGCAATACGTTGGCCAAGTCCTTGGACTGTTCGGGGGTGAAGTTGCCGGTGATGGACGAGCGTCCGCCTGTGATTTCATTTTGTACCGTCGGGGCGGAATATACGTAGTTGTCCAGTACAATGGCAATGCTGCGACCGATGTTCTGTTTGGTCAGCTGTGCCCAGCGGCGTGCGCCGTCGGTATTCATGGTCATGCCCACAGAGGGGTGTCCGTATTGGTCGTATTCGTCGCGCGCGTCTACCACTACGTCGCCTTCCAAAGGGGCACGCCCGTTGCGTTCGGTCGATTTGATGGCATACAGTTCAAAAATCTGCCCTTTCTGGTCGTAAGCCGAAACGCCCCATTTCAAGCGCAGATCTTTGGGCAATTCTACTTGTACCTCAGGCATGGAGAGGTAACGGTTGATTTCAGCCGTATCTTTATAATGTGCATAACCTGCAATGGGGCCTTGTCCCGTGGGGTTTGCTTGCAGGATGGCCAGCAACGGGTGCTGCTTCTTGAGCGCTTCCATGTCGGCAGCTTCTGCGCTTTCACCTTTCAATGCGGCGGCGAGGCTGTCTGCCGTGCTGGTTGCGGGTGCAGCGGTCTCTTCTACTGCTTCTGTTTCATTGGCGGAAGTGCTGGTCAGTATGGTGTGCAGCTTCATGTCGGCTGCCTGCAAATAGGGCATAATCTCCTTTGCATTGTATGTTTCCCAGAATTCCAGGTTGGCAGAACCTTGTAGTAATTTTCTTACACGCTCAGGTTCCTTGATACCCGGAAGTTCCACCATGATGCGTCCCATTTTGTCTTCCAGGCTTTGGATGTTGGGTTGAACCACGCCGAAGCGGTCGATACGCGTGCGGAGCACGTTGTACGAGTTGTCTACGGCAGCTTTCACTTCCGAGCGCAATACTCTTTCCACTTCTGCGTCGGTCGACTTCTGGGTTACTTTGTCTTTAAGTTGTTGGGTTGCGAATAGCTGTGCGAGGCTGGCATCCGGGGCGAGCCTGTGATACTCCCTGATGAAAAGGGTAATGACATCATCTTGGCTTGTCTGAGCCTGTTTGGCGGCATTCGACAAGGCTTGGTTGAATGCTTCGTCCGTCTTGTTGTCAGCCAAAACCTTGATGACATCGGGCACCGACACTTCCAAGATTACGTTCATACCACCTTTCAGGTCCAAACCCAGACCAATTTCCATCTCGCGGCAATCTTTCAGGGTCCAATTGCCAAACCACACTTTCTCGTTCGCCAGAGAATCCAGATATGCTTGCTCCAACTGTTCATTGCCTTTTGCATACTCTTTCGCCTTGTTGGTATAATGGCGAGTTACAAAAGAGAAAGACAGGTAGAACACGCATACCAAGGTGAGCAGTATGGCAAAAACCTTTACAAATCCTTTGTTTTGCATGTTACTTTAGTTTATTATGATTACTTTTTAAATTGTTTTCTGCTTTATACAAGGCTGCAAATATAGTTTTTTTTTCACACATTTTGCGCCGTCCCGTCTTTTTTTTGCGTACACGCCTGTTTGGCGGGTTACTTTTATCCGCCTTTGCCGGGCAGTATGTGTCCTATTGTTTTTTAGCCAGATAACACCAGATGGGGTAATGGTCGGATGCTTGGACTGAACGGTCTACGGTGCAGTTGTATGGTTGCAGGCTCTTGCTGGTCAGAATGTGGTCTATGCGGAAGAGGAATCGGTTCTGATGGTATGAGATGCCCAGCCCGAAGCCCGACTCGCTGAAAGCGTCATCCAGTTGTCCGGCAATGACGCGGTGTGCATAGGATATGGCTGTGTCATTGAAGTCACCGCATACCACGATGTACCGGTACCGGCTGCTGGCAACGGCCTGGGCTATGCTGTCTGCTTGCGGAGCCCTCAGCGCGGAAGCCTTTGCCAATTTGCGTATCAGCAGCCGCAAGCCGCTTTTTACGGTTTCTTTTTCAGGGGAAGTCAGCATGTTTTCATAGATAGCCTTGTCCGAACGGGTCAGTTTGTTCGATTCCAGGTGGGCGTTCAGCAGCAGCACCGTGTCATTGTCCCATTTCAGCTCATACATCATGACGCCGTTGTAGGCACTGGGAGTAGGAAGTTCGCGTGCCGACAGGATAGGCAGTTTGGAATAGCAAGCCACCCGGTTGGAGCGTCCTGTGCCTACGTGCCCGATGTGGTGGTAGGGGTAGGCTTTCAAGGCGCGGTCCACGTCATTCTGCGTCACGTGTGTTGCCGGGGCATACGTATGGTATTCTTGCAGGCAAAGTACGTCGGCTCCACTTTCTTTCAGGTATTCCAGCACAGGGTTCTCTCCGGACTCTTTGACTCCTTTTGCGAATCCCATAATGTTGTACGATAGTATTTTGCGGCTTTCCGATGGAGGGCTGTCTGTCGAAAAGTTCAGCGGGCAGTAGTCCCGTAACTGGGGCAGGCAAGCCAAGAAGGCCACCAAAGGCAGCAGGGCCGATTTGTATTGTTGTATGCAAAGCCACAATAACAGGAAACCGGCATTCAGTACCGCGAAAATGGGGAATGCCAGCCCCAGGCAGGATAGTACCGCATGCTGCACGGGCGATACGTAAGGACTGTATGCCGATAGCAGCAAAAGTCCTGCCACGCAGGCATTGGCTGCCAACAGGATGATGGAAATCAGATGACCCAGGTGCTTCAATGTCAGGAACGTTTTATAGTAATGCCAGTAAGGTAGGGCTTCATCGCTTGCTTGCGTCAAACAGGCTTTTTTTCTCCTCGTCGCTCAATCCCTCGTAGCCGGTTTTTCTCAGCTTGTCGAGTATGCGGTCTATCTCGTCCGATTGCGCTTTCTTGCGGGCGTTGTAGTCGTAATCCTGCTGCCTGCTGCCGTTGCCGTAGTGCACCTTCATCTTAGGCTTGCGTGGTTTGCGGCGGAACAATGAGGCTATGCCGTCTGCTGCGTGGTTTATCCATGCCGTTACGTCGCGGCCTTTGTTCAGTCCTGCGGCAAACCATACGCCTGCCAGTGCCCCGCCTAAATGGGCGATGTGCCCTCCCGCGTTTTCCGACGTTATGAGCAGCAGGTCCATGCCGATGACGATAAGTGCCAGGTATTTCAGCCGTAAGGTGCCCAGCAGGAACAGCCGTATGGGATAATTGGGCTCACGGTAGGCGGCTGCGGCCACGATGGCGAGCACGGATGCCGAGGCTCCCACCATGAAAGAATTTTCGATGTAAGGGCGGAAATAGGGGAAAACATTGTATGCCAACATGTACAGCGCGCCCCCGCAGATGCCGCCCAATACATATAGCCCCCTAAGATGCTTGGACGAGAACATGTTGAGGAATATGGCGCCGAACCAATAAAGCCACAGCATGTTGAACAGGATGTGCAGCAAGCCCCCGTGCATGAACATGTAGGTGAGCAGTGACCAGGGCTGCATGATGAAACGTGCCGGCGATGCAGGCAATTCCAGCCAGTCGAACACGCGTGCCTGTTCCATGTTGAACAGTTGCAATGCGATGCCAGCCAGTGTGACGGCTACAAATACCGCAATGTTGATATATATAAGTTGTATATGGATGCTTCCCCGGCGGAAAGAATCTTTCAGGTCAGTTATAATAGTAGCCATTCCCACGGTTAGTCTTTTTCCAGTACATAATTAAGATGAGGCCGAACAGCATGCCGCCCAAGTGTGCGAAATGTGCCACATTGTCGCTGCTGTTGTTCGATATCCCCGCAAAGAGTTCGATAAGCGCATAGCCTATCACGAAATATTTCGCCCTGATGGGCATAGGCAGGGGAAAAATAAACATTTGTTGGTTGGGGAACAACATGCCGAAAGCCAGCAAGATGCCATACACGGCTCCCGATGCCCCCACGGTGGTCATCATGTTCAGGTATTCCTCCATGGGGATGATGGAATAGCCCGTGTTTACCCCGCTGTAGGCGGAAAGTTCTTGGGCATAGTGGATGTATTGCACGGCTTCCTGAATGAGACCCGCCCCGATGCCGCACACCAGGTAGTAGAACAGGAAACGCTTGGGACCCCATACCTGCTCCAAGATGCGCCCGAACATCCATACGGCAAACATGTTGAAAAAGATATGGGTAAAATTGGCATGCATGAACATGTAGGTAATCAGTTGCGCGGCGTTGAAATTGTCGGCGATGATCAGGTGAAGCCCAAGGTAATCGGTAAGGTCGATGCCATATCGCTCCAGTACGATGGTTGCCAAGTACAGCAACACGTTGATGATGAGTAGGTTTTTGGTAACAGTGGGTATTGTATTCATAAAATCAAACAGATTCATTCAAAACGTTGCAAAAGTACGAATAAATTCCGTTTTATGGCAGAAAACTGTCATTCTCTTCCCGCTTTTTCCATTTTCCCAATCTTTTTTTACGGTTTTTGTTTGACAATTAGATTTATTCTCTTATTTTTGTGGTACATCTTGAGAAGCACATTACATGTGAAACACATTTTTTGTTTAACAAACCTAACTAAACTTTTACGCGTTATGAATAAATCAGAACTTATCGATGCTATGGCTGTCGAAGCAGGCTTGCCGAAGATTGTTTGCAAAAAAGCCTTGGAAGCTTTCGTCGCTACGGTGGTAAAGGCGATGAAGGAAAATGAAAAAATCTCAGTGGTAGGATTCGGCACTTTCACGGTCGTGAAGAGGGCTGCCCGTACAGGCTACAATCCGGCCACCAAGCAACCTATCGAAATCGCCGCCAAGAAGAGTGTAAAGTTCCGTCCGGGCAACGACCTGGTATTGAATTAGCGGAATGGTTTGTCGGGCGGAAAAGCCCGGCCGGAGTGCCGGCATCTTTCCCCTTTGTGAATGCGGATTACGCGGACCAATTCATGGACTGGTCCGCGTAATCCGCATTCATAGTTACCATGCCAAGCGGTCATACTCCAGGTATTCTCCTTTTTCTTCTTCTGACAGGGGGTCTACCGGATAATTGTAGAGAATCTTGTCCGGCAGGTAAGTCACATTGGGTTGCCCCATGTAAGGATATTCCCTTTCCCCTACGTTGGGAATGTCTTCCGGCAGCGACAACGGGTAGCTCATGGCGGGAGCATCGTCCAAAAAGACTTCACGTATGAAGAACGATGCGGGAGATGCTGATTGGTCTTTTACACAGCAGAGCATCGAATGCCGTGCTCCGTCGTAATAGATATCTGTGGTCGACATGGCGTAGTTGTGCCCTACAACGATAAGTTGACCCTCGGACAGGCCATCCGTTAGCACGACACTGCGCCGCACGTTTCCTGTCCTGTCTACCAACAATGCCCTTTGGGACTCATCGAACACCCAAATGGAATCGGGCGAACACACCTGCAAACTATGGATGTACGTGACAGCCGAAGGACCGTCTTTCTTGAGAGGCAATTGGCTCACTGTCCGGTTTCTCAAATCGTAACAATCCAAGGCGTGTGTCTTATAATTATAGGCATACAGCCATTCGGTAGTATCCCGGTAATAGGCGGACAAGTTGTAGGAAGGCAGGTTCAGTACATCCGTTTCAGGAATCTTCACAGTGGTTATTTTCAAATCTTTGATTTTCTCATGGGCTTTGTTTGCGTAATCTTTGCCTCCTGAAGAACATGAAGCAAAGATGGCGCAACAGCATGCGGCGATATAAATCGATAATTTCGTGCTCATACCGGCAAAGCTATAGCGTTATTAATGTGGTTACCCGTTAAGTTATTGAGGTCAAAGTTACGGATTTTCGTTGAGATGATTCCTATTTGTTGGGCATTAGGTCAATTTTCAAAATACAGGGATTTATGTCTTCACCTTTCTCCGGAAACAATAGCATCGTTGTAGCTTCGTCAATCAGACAATAAAATGTGTCGTTCTTTACAAAAGCGGGCCATACATATATCGTCGCATCGTTTATTTGTATCGGGAAGCCTATCTTATCTGCCGGAGAATGGGCAATGTTGCGGTAACACAATTTCCCGGCAGTAATATCCCAGATATCAGAATAAATGCAATTGTCATAATAGAATCGGAGGAAACAATACCTTGTGGAAAAACAAAACGATTCACCCCAAATGTACTGGTTGCGTTCTTGCTTTTTTCTTATGTCATACAGCACGTCGGTCGGGGCTGTTAACTTACCCTTATTAATGCAGAATAAGGGATGTAGCCCGCCTTCTTTCTTTACACGGAATATGGTGTCATTTTCATAAATATGCACCTCGTTGTTGGACTTATAAAATGTTCTCAATACTTGATAATTATTTCCCGGATTTTCTGTTTGCCTCATTCTCCCCCAAATTCTTTTCCCGTCTTTGTCATAGATGGATAAGTCATACGGAACGGTGTCATTGGGTGTATTGTAAACCACCCAGTTTCCGTTTCCAAGGCTTAGCATTCCCTCGGTGGAAGCCCACGAGGCAGCTTGGGCAAAACTTCCGTTTTCTATGGAATACGTGAGCAGTCTGCAAGATGGATAATCAAAAACATGTATCTGTTTTGCTTCCCAGTCTACGCTGGCGTCGAAAATGTTGTAATATTGCTGCGGTCCTTCGCCCCGTTGGTTTATGGATGACAAGTAATTTCCCTTGCTGTCAAACACATATACGGTTCCGATGTCTTTCAAAACAATGCGTCCCAAAGAATCATCAATTAACGTACAAGATTCACCCAGTATGGAGTGTTCAGTCAGTTCCAGCGGAATAAGCGACACGACCTGCACGTCTGTCTGTTTCATACCCTGATAATTCCTGTTTGGCGCGTCAGACAACCGGAGTGTCGCAACTCCTTCTTCAACATGCGGAGAATCACTGCATGAGTATAACATCAGCAGGATAAATAATATGCAAATCCCCATCTTCTTTTATCTTTTGTTCAAATTCACCTGGTTCGTTCAATCTTGAATAGTTCAAAGGTCATGTAATCGTCCGATTGATTACCTAACCCTACCTGATAATCCCGGCTGATGTACAATCCGTCTTTGTGTACAAAGAACACGAAAGAATTGTATATATCCTCCGGAAATAGGGTTTCGCCTATAATCTGAAAATCCTTATCTAAAATAATCACCGAGAACTTTTTCCTTCCATAAACCGCCTTTCCCCACCAATTGATATCCCGTTCTAAAGACACAGCCGGATAGGCAAAACGGTAATAGACTTCCCGATAGGGATCGTATATCAAATCGCCGTAACGGGGTAACTCTAAATACAGTTGTGGCCCTCGCTCATTGTCGGGAACTTTGTCTGTGGCATCGTTGATATAGCGACTTCTGACCGGCACCTTTTGCACATCAGAATGGTCTTCGGAAGTAACTAAAATATGGTCGCTTACGTAAAATGAATAAATGAAATGACTTCCGTCAAAAATCCGACTGAACTGTGTATTTCCGGCTTCTTGCTCCTTTTTAGTCAAAATATTATAGGTCAGTGGCAGTGCTTCATTGCGATGGTTTATGGTGTCTATTGCCACTGTAACAGGTGTTTTCTCCACATCGTGAAAACGGGCCACAGCTTGTTGGGTGATGTAGAACTTGTTTTTTATAATGACAGGTGCCACATAGGGATGGGATGCCGGGGCATAAGAGGGAAGAACAGTATATCCGTCGTCCGTCTTCCCGTAAGGTATTTTCTGAAGTACCTGTCCGGTTGTGTCCACTTTTATTAATCCGTTATGTGCGTAAGAAGATACGTAAATGTTATCGAAATCCTTGATATAATAACCCGATACCTGTGCCACGCCGTTAGGACCTTCCGCATCCAAGTCTATTTTGTGTAAGAAGCGTTCCGTGCGCCAGTCATAAAAATACAGTTGATTGGTACGATAGTTCAAAAACGAAAGATATTCTTTCCCCGATTTGTCACAGAATGTATATAGGTAGAACGCATTATACTTTACTTCGCTGTCTATTTCAAACGATTTCACAACGCCTGTTGCTTTTATAGCATAGTCATCCTTCGCTTGTTGTTTCCCTCCTGAACAAGCGGCAAGTAAAGCTATGAAACAAACTAAAGATATTCTTTTCATGGTTTACTATGTTTCAAATTTAGCATTTAATCTTTCGCGCGAAGTTCAAGAAAATAGGGAATAATTCCCAATAATACACCTTACAAAATCTTACATTCTACCAAAAGTGTCAATTATCAAACCTTTTTTGGGAGCGTTTCTGTCCTTTCAAGATAAAGATGAGTCAAAATAGGTTCTTATTTTTCATTCAAGTCATATTCCAATATACACCCTTCCGGAGCATACCCGATACCGTAAATTTTATTTGACTCACTATCATATTTTGCAGAAAGCATATTTTGTTCCAATATGAAATGTTTCACCGGATTCCCATCCCAATCATAAACCAACATGTGCTGACAATGGAATGCAGAAGAACCAGCTGTTTCACGAACCTTGCCGGAATATAGCGCATAAATCAAGTCATTACTACATGAAATGTCACAAAAACCGACCTTGCCTTCTTTCCTATAAGCAATCTGTCCATTTGCTCCTTTCACAACGTCGGCAGGGAAGTATCTTTTTTGAACGATTTCTGCAAGACTATCTTCCGAATATTCAGCAATTGCCAACACCCCCGCTTTCTGAGTGGCGAATGCTATTTTGTTTCCATCGGGCTTGGCAGCCATTAATGTACTCATGTAAATTATAGATTGATCTGTCGAAGTAAGGTGATCCAATACTGAAAATTCAGGAAAGTCCAATGTGGCAATCTGAATACCTTTGGCATTGGAATACTTTATCCAGCCCTCTTGAAACACTCCGGATTCCACGATGCCTTTGCTTGTATTCAACACCAAGGAAGGCCTGTCTTCAGTTGATAGAGTAAAAACAATTTCTGATGTAATCACACTGTCATTAAAGGATAATTTATGCAATTGTTTTTTTACAATATCATATACAAATGGAACCGAATCTACGACCTGTAAACTGCTGATCAAAATAAATTCTTCCGGTCCGTTTCCTCTATGAAATCCCTTATATACGGCACTTTCTTTTGCATTAATTGCCTTAATCAAATAATCATCAGACTGGTCTTGGATGATGTATTTGTCGTCAAACTTTACAATATTTCCTGGTTTATATATTCCATACTGTTCCAGTTCTATACGATTTATCACGGGCAAATGAGTCGGTTCAATAAACGAAAAATCAGATAATGGATCTGATGCCGTTTCATTAAAAATACATGAAGAATAGGATATGCTGCATAGGATTGCAGCAGATAACAATTTAAAAATTAATTTCATAGTTTAAATTGTAGAAACGGATGTACCAAGATGGAAATTTTACAACTATTGCCTTGGTACATCCTTTTTTAAAGAAAATAGCAATTATCAATCTACATAGGGTTCGCCATCCACCCAAATATCTCCTCCATAAATGCACCAACAATTTATGCAGGTTTCTCGACAGGGGGTGCCTATAATAACTTCTCCTTGTGCTAAAGCTTCCACATTAGCCAAAGCGATGTCCGACAAAGTATTTTCTGTCTGATAGGCATAAATGCCATAACCTGTTATGGCTGCAAGTGCGGCAACCATAGAAATTTTGAGAATTGATTTTTTCATTTTTTTGAATTTTAGTGGATTAAAAAAGTTCGTTTTTCCGTATTTATCCTTTCAACGGACAGGCAATCGCATTGCCTCTCTTTGTCGCATGCTGATTTCCTTCTATTTCTCCTTTCTTTAATCATTGTCATGCCATTTTATCAGTCTGAAAATCTCCAACCGGTAATAACATACTTTACTTTTATATGTTGCGCCGGACAATCCACGCAACCACTGCCGTAGCAGACACTTGGAGCATCGCTTTCATCAGAAGCCAAAGCTTCTATGTTTTGCAAAAGGATGCTTTTGCCTTGTTCCTTTTCAAAGATGGAGTTGCATACTCCACCTATACCCATAAGTCCTAAGATTAGATAAATAAACTTTCTTTTCATGTGTGTCTGAATTTTAATTTGCCCGTAAATTTACCGAGTGTTGGATTTCGGGCAAAAATAAAACTCAGACATTTTCAGACATAAATATAATCAGCTGATTTATAGTTCTCTATTTAGGGCGCGCATGTCTTCGGTATCTTCAGGCTGTGATAATTGGTAGATACCTTTCCCTATATTTTTGATGGTGGCAGAGGTCACTTTCTTCAGACTGTTCCGTAACCTTTGCAACAATCTGTGGAATTTTGCGGAATTTCCTGCGACACCCCATATTGAATCTATCACTTCATCCATGGAAACCTGATGGGATTCGCTTTTCAGGAAAGCGGTTAGCAGCAGTATTTCTTGAGGAGATAAGAGGACCGTACAATGGTTTGCACCGTGCAGTTCACCTTTGGTCGCGTCAAAATACGTACCGTCCCGGAACTTGTATTCGGTAATTTTATCTTGAGGGTTATTTATTTCCTGAATGCTGTTTTCAACAGGAATGCGTTCTTTTATACCTTCTCCTGCCATTACCGGTTGAAGATGTATTCTTTTTATGTCATCATAAAACACACTGAGGAGGACGCAAAGTGCCCATGGCAGGAGTACAATGAAGCATTCTTTGCCGCCCAAGGCAGCCCACCACTGTGGGTAAGCAATGTATGCGGTTAATTCCGTTTCGCAACGATGGCCCAGATAGATGGAAATCAGGCTGTCCGCTATCACTTTTCCTTTTGAATAGACTGTATCTGTGTGTTCTGCCAAGTCGGTTACTGCACAGCGGACATTGGTCTGGACTTTAATGTCCTGATGAAGCAAAAGGCTGTCCCAGCATCTGTTTAAAGCGTCCGCCGGAATAGGATGTTCCTCCAACAGCAGGCTTAAGATAATTCTTTTCTCCCAGTTCGTAACGTAGCTGTTCTGGAATTTATGCAAAGGGATGAAATATTCCCGTTCTCCGTATTGGCTTTTCCATCGGACATATTCCGGATAGGGGTCTTTTAACGTTGAATTTTCGGGAAAGTGAACAGGCGTAAACTGAATTGGGGTATCATTTATTTGATTTACTTCTATATCCACAGCTTCCCTAAATGTCCTTTGTGCCACATCGTTCCACTTCGTTTGGGCCCGAATGTAAGTCTGGTTTAAATCGTATAGATAGTACACTGTAAATACAGCACTGATGCACACTAAAATGCCAAGGATGATGTTTTTCATTACTTTTCCGACTAATACTTCCACAAATCTACAGAAAAATCTGTTATCTCCTCCGATTTAAGTGAAAAGGATGCTTCATCGCCAGGGAAAGACGGCTTCCCCATTATTGGCCATTGCCTGATTTTCCGTATCTTTGCCCCGGGAAAATACAGTAAACATCATGGATATAGAACAAAAACTGGTAACAGCCGTCATCAACGGGCTGAAAGCGCTTTACGGGCAGGACGTGCCTGCCGCCCAAGTGCAGTTGCAGAAAACTAAAAAAGAGTTTGAAGGACACCTGACGCTGGTGGTCTTCCCCTTCCTGCGCATGTCGCGGAAAGGACCCGAGCAGACCGCGCAGGAGATAGGCGAATACCTGAAAGCCAACGAACCGGAGGTAGTAGCAGCCTTCAACGTCATCAAGGGCTTCCTGAACCTGACCATCGCCTCTTCGGCATGGATTGAATTGCTCAACGGCATTCACGCCGATGCCCGCTACGGGCTGACGGATGCCGCGCCGGACGCCCCGCTGGTGATGATAGAGTACTCCTCGCCCAACACCAACAAACCCCTCCACCTGGGGCACGTGCGCAACAACCTGCTGGGCAATGCCCTGGCCAAGATTATTGCCGCCAACGGCAACCGCGTAGTAAAGACCAACATCGTGAACGACCGCGGCATACACATCTGCAAGTCCATGCTGGCCTGGCTGAAGTACGGTAACGGCGAGACGCCGGAGTCGTCCGGCAAGAAGGGCGACCACTTGATTGGCGACTACTATGTGGCTTTCGACAAGCACTACAAGGCGGAAGTTGCCGGGCTGATGGAGAAAGGCATGACGAAGGAAGAAGCCGAAGCCGCTTCTCCCTTGATGAAAGAAGCCCGCGAAATGCTGGTGAAGTGGGAGGCCGGCGACCCCGAAGTACGCGCCCTGTGGAAGAAGATGAACGACTGGGTCTATGCCGGGTTTGACGAAACCTACAAGATGATGGGCGTCAGCTTCGACAAGATATACTACGAGTCCAACACCTATCTCGAAGGCAAAAAGAAAGTGCTTGAAGGCTTGGAAAAAGGCATCTTCTACCGCAAGGAGGACGGCTCCGTGTGGGCAGACCTCACCGGCGAAGGGCTTGACCACAAACTGTTGCTCCGCTCCGACGGCACGTCGGTCTACATGACGCAGGACATCGGCACTGCCGAGCAACGTTTTGCCGACTATCCCATCGACAAGATGATTTACGTGGTGGGCAACGAGCAGAACTACCACTTCCAGGTGCTCAGCATCCTGCTGGACAAGTTAGGGTTTGAGTGGGGCAAGAGCCTGGTACACTTCTCCTACGGCATGGTGGAACTGCCCGAGGGCAAGATGAAAAGCCGCGAGGGTACCGTGGTCGATGCCGACGACCTCATGGCCGAGATGATAGAAACCGCCAAGGAAACCAGTGGCGAACTGGGCAAACTGGACGGGCTGACACAGGCCGAAGCCGACGACATTGCCCGCATCGTGGGCCTGGGTGCCTTGAAGTATTTCATCCTCAAGGTCGATGCCCGCAAAAACATGACGTTCAACCCCAAGGAGTCCATCGACTTCAACGGCAATACGGGGCCTTTCATCCAATACACCTACGCCCGCATCCAGTCCGTGCTGCGCAAGGCAGGGGAGGCCGGCATTGTGCTGCCCGCCCAGTTGCCTACCGGCATCGAATTGAGTACGAAAGAGGAAGGCCTGATCCAGATGCTGGCAGACTTTGCCGCTGTGGTGAAGCAGGCAGGCACCGACTACAGCCCCTCTGTGATAGCCAACTACACGTATGACTTGGTGAAAGAGTACAACCAGTTCTACCATGACTACAGCATCTTGCGCGAGGCCGATGAGGCTGTCAAGGTGTTCCGCCTGGTACTGTCGGAGAACGTGGGCAAGATTGTGCGCCTGGGCATGGGCTTGCTGGGTATAGAAGTGCCGGACAGAATGTAATTGCAGCAGGCGTTTGAATCCATAAAAGAGGGTGTATCAAATTGCAATGTATTTGATGCACCCTTCTTTTCATTGTGTGAGGTCTGGAAATACTTCAAGCAGCCATGTTTTGAGAGTTTCCCTCATTTTTTTGATTTTTCGCATATAAAA
>CALULP010000021.1 GCA_944321495.1 uncultured Bacteroides sp.
GGGTTCCTTTCCGAAAGCGGGTGCAAAGGTAGGCCTTATAACGGCAAACGCAAAACTTACGGGGAACTTTTTTGGAAGTTTTTTGAATGGAAAAACACAAAGCACTGGAAAACTTGGAGTTAGGAATAAAAAAAAGACAAAGGGCTGCGGAAAAGGGGAAAGGACGTACACCATATATAATATTATAACACGGGGAGAGGAAAGTGGAGGGACGGAGCCGGGTTGGCAGCGGTATAACGCCAAGTTGGTAGCGGTACGGCGCTATAAATGGAGGATGGAAAGCACTAATATCATGGGAAATAAGGGGAAGGAAATCACTGCCTATTTATCCGCACTAAGCACTGCAAAGACTTGAGATGCAATTGATTTCATACCTTCAACTGAAGGATGTCCCCATTGTTTATCAATATCATGCAAACGAATGTTTACAACGCCATAATGACGGCATATTTCAGCCATCGCCCCGGATATATCCGAAGATAATTCTGTATTTGTAATATTGTAAATCTTAGCCGAGGGGTAATTCCGTTTCAGAGAATCCAACAAATAACAAAAAGCCGGACGAAAGCTATAAAGTTGTTCCTTGAACCAATCAGAATAACAATTATCCCCCAAAGGAACTCCAGCCCAACTGTCATTGGTTCCTCCAAAAACCAAAATGATATCCGGTTGTCCTAAGTCAACCATGCGCGTTATAAAAGAACGGTCTGAATAATCTGCCCCTTTATATCCGGTATGACATACTGTAGAACCAGAATACGAATTATTCCGCTCTAATTCATAATCCCCATTTTCCATCAGATGATGCCACCACGTATCTTGTACATTCACTACATCGTTTTCTTTTTCCTCTCCAGGAACGCCATACCAACAAAGATTTGTATCCGGTTCCACATAGCCATAAAAAGTTGAATAAGAATCGCCAAGGATAGACACTTTTTGCTGGGCACCCACTGTGCACACCAACAGCAAGAAAAAAACGACCAAACTTGAACTTTTAAGATTGCACATATCGTATATAGGTATTAGATGTTCAACATTGCAGAATTTATGATAAGGCAAATGTACAAATACCACACGACATCTGCAAACAACTTCTGAAAAAGCTTGTATGGACACAGATTATCGCTATCTTTGCAAAGATATCATAATAAATGCAATGGTACTATTCTCTGAAGATCACATAAATGAGACCAATCGCAAAGGACGCATTGAAGTGATTTGCGGCTCCATGTTCTCCGGGAAAACCGAAGAACTGATCAGACGATTAAAACGCGCCAAATTTGCCAAACAACGTGTAGAAATCTTCAAGCCCGCTATCGACACGCGATATTCCAAAGCGGATGTAGTTTCGCACGACAGCCACACCATCCCCTCCACTCCTATTGATTCGTCGGCCAGCATACTACTGTTTACTTCGGAAATCGATGTGGTAGGTATTGACGAAGCCCAATTCTTCGACCAAGGACTAATAGAAGTATGCAACCATCTGGCCAACAACGGAATCCGGGTGATTGTCGCAGGACTTGACATGGATTTCAGAGGAAAGCCTTTTGGCCCTATGCCCGGATTATGCGCCATTGCAGACGAGGTTTCCAAAGTACATGCCATTTGCGTAAAATGCGGCCAATTGGCTGTATTTTCCCACCGCACCGTAAAAGCCAGCCAGCAAATTCTTTTAGGGGAAACTGAAGAATATGAACCCTTATGCCGTGCTTGCTACCAGGAAGCCATAGCCGAAAAACTTGACAGGAACGAGGAAACAAAAAAACTTCCCTAACCCTCTTTAACCATATGGAACGTAAAAAGATAACTTTTGACAGTTTTATTCGCGGCATTATCATCACAGTCGTTATCATCGGAATATTAGCACTGTTCAAGCATTTGAGCAGTGTGCTGCTACCGTTCTTTATAGCCTGGCTGGCTGCTTACCTCATCTACCCATTGGTCACATTTTTCCAATATCGGATGAGAGTGAAGAACCGTATGGCTTCGATTTTTTGCGCCATGCTGACCCTCCTTGCCGTAGGAGTAGCCGCATTCTATCTATTAATACCACCTATAATACAGGAATTCAGCCGAGTCAAAGACCTTTTGGTTGAATATTTCTCCACCCATGCACATGCCGGAAACATCCCCAGTACCCTTACCGACTTTCTGCGTGAACAAATAGACCCACAGATACTTAAACGCATACTACAAGAAGACAACATTCTGGAAGCTATCAAAGCCACCATTCCCGGCGTATGGAATCTACTGTCCGAATCCATCAACATACTATTCAGTGTTTTTACCATTTTCATTATCTTACTGTATATTGTGTTCATATTGATGGATTATGAAAGTATCGCCAGCGGCTGGATAAGGCTTATCCCCATCAAATACAGGGACTTCGTAACCAACATCTGCAACGACATCAAGGATGGCATGAACCGATACTTCCGCGGGCAAGCCCTTGTGGCACTCTGCGTGGGAATATTATTCAGTATCGGGTTCCTGATTATTGATTTTCCACTTGCCATCGGATTAGGATTATTTATCGGGTTCCTGAACTTAGTCCCCTACTTACAAATCATTGGCTTCATCCCCACCATCTTGCTGACCATCCTTAAAGCCGCAGATACCGGTGGAAACTTTTGGGTTATCTTGGCGGGTGCCCTGCTTGTCTTTGTCGTAGTACAAATCATCGAAGATGCTATATTAGTACCACGCATCATGGGCAAGATTACCGGACTGAATCCTGCCATCATCTTGCTTTCCTTGTCCGTCTGGGGCGCATTGATGGGGATGCTGGGGATGATTATCGCCCTCCCCTTGACCAGCCTGATGCTCTCTTATTACCAACGTTTCATTATCAATAAAGAGAACATCCATAGCCTGCAATCACCTCCTCCCGTCTCTACAGAAAGAAATACGCCCGACAAACAAGACACTCAGCAGCCCCCTGTTACAGGTGCTTCAGAGTGCGAATTTTGACTACACGGAAGATATTTACCGAAAAAGCCTTGCATATTCAACGAAAGTCAGTATCTTTGCACCCGCTTAACGGCAAAAAACAGGTCAGATTCGCTAGCTCAGCAGGTAGAGCACAACACTTTTAATGTTGGGGTCTTGGGTTCGAGCCCCAAGCGAATCACTGGGAATCAAGCGGTTACTTAAAACAGGTAACCGCTTTTTTCGTATCTCCACCCAGTTTTTTTTACATCTGATGTAAACCGAAATGTAAACTGACAAAATCACACGGATGAAACATACAATACTCCCTTTCCGCATTCCGCGGGAATGAGAGGGGAAGTATCAGTCATTTTTTTGCTTTGGAGCAATACATGTGCCTGCAAACAGCAACGGATATCGAATGAAAGGATTATGCCGGTATACAACATCTCGACTTTTTTCCATATCTTTGCATAACAGTAGCAAAGTAACCTGCTTTGCAAAAGAGACATAAAGAAACATGAGAATGAAAAAAGAAAGCCAAGTGATATTCGACCGGAACGTGGCAGAATTTGTAACAGTTGCAGCCGAATTCTGCAACTATCTGGAGCAAGCCGAAACTATAAAGCGTGCCACTTTTGTCGATACTACACTGAAAATATTGCCGTTACTCTACCTGAAAACCGCCATGCTCCCTGAATGCCACACCATAGGCGAAGAATTGCCGGAAAAGTACGTGACCGAGGAAACTTACGAAGTGTTGCGTATGAACCTTGCCGGTGTATTGGCTGAAGGAGACACATACTTGGATGTATTTGTGGAAGACATGAAATACAGCGACCAGCCCATCACCAAATATATATCAGAAGATTTGGCGGACATTTACCAAGATATCAAAGATTTCATTTTTGTTTTCCAGTTGGGGCTAAACGAAACCATGAATGATTCGCTTGCTATTTGCCAGGAAAATTTCCGGACATATTGGGGGCAAAAACTGGTCAACACCTTGCGCGCTCTCCATGAGGTAAAATATTCACAAACAGATGACGAAGAAGACGAATGCCAGTGCGAGGACAATGATGGCGACTGCAACTGCGGTTGCCACGGACACCATCATCATGAATAAAGGGAACAAGAAATGATCATCATCAAACGGAGCATCAACAAAGAAACGCTAAACGAACTGCCCAAAGTGCTTTTTCAAGGACAAATACACGTAGCGCAAACACCCGGAGAGGCTGAAAAAGCCATTGAGTACTTGAAAAGATATACACGAGTAGGCATAGATAGCGAAACACGCCCTTCCTTCAGCAAGGGAAGACAGTACAAAGTGGCTTTGCTGCAAATATCATCAGAAGACCATTGTTTTTTATTCCGGCTCAACCTGACTGGGTTGACCCTGCCGGTCATTACTTTCCTGGAAAGCCCGGACATCACCAAAGTAGGACTTTCGCTGCACGATGACTTCACGATGCTGCACAAACGCGCCCCATTCCAGCCACGTGCTTGCATAGAGCTTCAGGAGTATGTACGGACTTTTGGCATTGAAGACAAAAGCCTCCAAAAGATATACGGCATTTTGTTTAACGAGAAAATTTCGAAATCACAACGCCTTTCCAATTGGGAAGCTCCGGAACTGACCGAACCCCAAAAGCGCTATGCAGCTACCGATGCATGGGCATGCCTCAACATATACAACCGGCTTCAGGAATTAAAAAGGACAGGAGATTACAGAATAAACGAGGAATAAACAAAAAGGGGAATCACCATTCATTCTCAATTACATTTTCTATGCATAAAGTACATCTTAAACCCGGGAAAGAAGAATCGCTGAAAAGATTCCATCCGTGGGTATTTTCAGGCGCCATCGCGCATATTGACGGAGAACCAGAAGAAGGGGAAATTGTGGAAGTATACACCTCGAAAAAAGAATTCATTGCCAAAGGACACTTCCAAATCGGAAGCATTGCCGTACGGGTGCTGACTTTTGCCCCCGATGAAACGATTGATTCTGATTTCTGGAAGCGCAAACTGAGCATCGCCTACGACATGCGCCACAGCATAGGCCTGACAGAACGTCCGGACAACAATACATACCGGCTTGTACATGGCGAAGGAGACAATTTGCCCGGACTGGTGATAGACATCTATGCACGTACGGCCGTAATGCAGGCTCATTCCGCCGGCATGCACCTGGAACGAATGGCTATTGCCGATGCCTTGGCAGAAGTACTGAATGGCCGAATAGACAATATCTATTACAAATCAGAAAACACACTTCCATACAAAGCAGACCTTTTTCCGGAAAACGGTTTCCTAAAAGGAGGAAATGCCGACAATATAGCCATGGAGTATGGATTGAAATTCCACATCGATTGGCTAAAGGGACAAAAAACCGGCTTTTTTGTAGACCAACGGGAAAACCGTGCATTGCTGGAACGCTATGCACAAGGAAGACGGGTATTGAACATGTTCTGCTACACCGGCGGCTTTTCAGTATATGCCATGCGGGGAGGAGCCACTTTGGTCCATTCAGTAGACAGCTCGGGAAAAGCCATCGACCTGACAAACCAAAACATGGAGTTAAACTTCCCGGCAGATACCCGCCACCAGGCTTTTGCTGAAGATGCATTCAAATACTTGGAGCGAATGGATGACACGATGTACGACCTGATTGTATTAGACCCTCCGGCGTTTGCCAAACACCGCGATGCCTTGCGCAACGCATTGCTGGGCTACCGTAAATTAAATCAAAAGGCCTTCGAGAAAATCAGGCCCGGAGGTATCTTGTTCACCTTTTCGTGCTCCCAGGCAGTCAGCAAAGAGAATTTCCGTACCGCAGTCTTCACAGCAGCGGCTTTATCGGGACGCAATGTACGCATCCTGCACCAGCTGACCCAACCGGCAGACCACCCCGTAAACATCTATCATCCGGAAGGAGAATATCTGAAAGGACTGATATTATATGTAGAATAAAGTGCTAACAGACGCAAATAAATCCACAAAGGAAGCACCTTATTAGCAAAAAAGAGTTAATACACGGTACTATTTTGCGAGAATATTTGGAGGTATGCCTAAAAGCCTCTACTTTTGCACTGTGTTTTTCATGGTATTAGATTTAAGGTTAATAAAGATTGGGTGTCTGGGATAGATACCCTTCTTTTTTTATATACCTTTCCCTTCCGATTTAAGAATCCATTTCCCCACAAAACTTACCCAAGAGCCAGAAGACAGTCGCCTCAAATCCATCATCCAACTCCTTGCGACCGGGAAGAGAAATACAAAAGGCGGCATGCACGACAGCCTCTATCCGGCCATTCATACATGCCACCCTCAATATCACAAGGAAGCATTCAGAAAAATCCCCTGTTTGTACCGGCCACTATCCGGTATGTTTTATCCGCATTTATCTACCTTACCAATCATTCCAAAGTCAAGTCCAACACTTGAAGTTTCTTTAAATCGGAAGTGCCTCCATACAGCAATTCATATTTGCCGGGAAGAGGATGAACCGTATTCGTCGCAGCATCAAACCACTCGAAACGTTCATAAGGCAAGGAGATAGTGACCTGACTGGTTTCGCCACAAGGTATATGGACGCGGCAGAAGGCACGAAGCGCGTGCGAAGGACCGCCTGCATCACCGGGACGGCGGAGGTAAACCTGCACAACCTCATCACCATCATACTTCCCTGCATTGGTCACCGGAACAGTGAGAGTCAATGTCTCTCCCTCGGACAAGACGGACTTGTCCGCCACAGCCTTTCCGTAATCGAAACGAGTGTAGCTCAACCCATGACCGAACGGGAACAACGGCTCACCCTTGAAATAACGGTAAGTGCGATTCTGCATGGAATAATCCTCAAAGTCGGGCAGCTGTCCTGTACTCTTATAGAAAGTCACCGGCAGACGTCCGGCGGGATTGTAGTCGCCGAACAAGACAGAAGCAATGGCGTCCCCTCCGGCTTGCCCCGGATACCAGGCCTGCAACATGGCACGGCACATCGCAGCCTCACGGGTAAGCGCCACCGCAGAACCCGAGAAATTAATAAAGACGATAGGCTTTCCCGTACGATACAGTTCCTGGAGCAGGCAGGTCTGAACTTCAGGCAACTCGATGCTCTCCCGGTCGCCTCCCTTAAAGCCGGGGACAGCTACCGGCATTTCCTCGCCTTCCAGTCCCGGGGAAATACCACCGGCAAACAGAATGACATCGGCATGACGCACGCGGTCTACGCTTTTCGACAGGTCGAGCGGAATCTCACGTCCTAAATCAAAATTAAGCGTGGCACAATCACCCTCTGTAGCAGAGAACAGGACCTGGATGTCATACGTGCGGCCGGCCTCAGCCTGGAAGGCATAGGCATGATTGCTTTTCATGTTCAAGGCAGAGGCAACCCTCTTGCCATCGATAGACAATTGCGCATAACCCTGTGTCTGGAAGCTGAACACGACCTGCTCGGCCTTCTCGGCATGGAATTGCGATTCATAAACAGCCGTAAACCCGCCCAAATTGACACCCGGGGCAAAGACTGTGGCGCCAGCCGTAGTAAAACGGAAAGGAGTGGACACCCATGCCGTAACATCGGGGTCGCCTTCGGCACGTTGCGTATTCCAGTAACTGGCCTTGAAGCCTTGCTTCCCGTCGATGCCGCACTGGTTGAAAAGGCTTTGCAGAGACACGGCGGAAGTGTGGTCGCAACCGGGTTCATAAATAAGCTGCTCCTCGGGCAGATAGCGGCGAAGCGCCTCCAGCAACGTGGAAGTATGGCTGGGGAAACCATTGTAGTTACCCCACTGCATGGTGCTGTCATTTGCATTGGGGCCTATCAATGCCACGGTAAGATCCTTCCGGATCGGAAGGAAACCGTCACGGTTTGTCAGCAGCACCATACTCTCTTGCGCCATCTTCAGGGCCAAGGAGCGATGCTCCTCGCTGTCGACCACACTATAAGGGATGCGGTTCCAAGAGACATCGGTATCCATCTCGCCCAGCTCAAAACGGGCTTTCATCAGCCGGGTGACAGAGGTATCGACCGTAGCCTCATCGATGAGACCGGCTTGGACGGCATCGACCAGCGAACCATAGCTTTCGCCACATTCCAAGTCGGTACCGGTGTGCACGGACTTGGCCACGGCATGGGGAACATCGGGTTCGGTGTGATGATGGCCCTCGGTGAAGAAATCGTTGATGGCCCAACAATCGGACACGACAATGCCGTCAAACCCCCACTCGTTGCGGAGAATCTGCTGCAACAGGCGGTTGCTGCCGCAACAGGGCTCGCCTTCATAACGATTGTAAGCGCACATCACTTCTTTCACCCGGGCTTCTTGCACCAGGCTTTTGAAAGCGGGCAGGTAAGTTTCCCACAAATCACGCGGGGCAATATTCTCGGCATTGAATACGTGGCGGTTATACTCCGGCCCGGAATGCACCGCGAAGTGCTTGGCGCAGGCATGCAGCTTGTCGTAACGTGCCGAATCGGGGCCTTGCAGGCCACGCACCACGCTCACGCCCATACGGCTGGTAAGGAAGGGGTCTTCGCCATAAGTTTCCTGTCCCCTGCCCCAGCGCGGGTCGCGGAAAATGTTGACGTTAGGAGTCCAGAAAGTAAGCCCCTGATAGCGCTTCAGCCTGCCATCCTGCGCAAAACGGGCGCTCTTGGCCCGGGCCTCATCGCTCACAGCCGTAAACACCTGGTACAACAAGCCGTCATCGAAAGAAGCAGCCATGCCGATAGATTGCGGGAAAACCGTAGCCAACCCGGCACGCCCCACACCGTGCAGAGCCTCGTTCCACCAGTCATACTCTTTGATGCCCAGCCGGGGAATGGCCGGCGAGGAGTTCTGCATCAACGCAGCCTTTTCCTCGAGCGTAAGACGACTCACCAAGTCGCGGGCACGTTCGGATGCCGGCAACGACGGGTCTTGATAAGGCAACCGCCCGTTGCAAGACAAAAGGAAGGAGCAAATCATGCCTGCCCCAATCCCGAATTGAATAATCCTTTTCATCGCTTTTACTTTATTAATATAATGTCAATATGATGCCTTTGCCAGCGTTGAAGCGCTACCGTCCTGGCACTGGGACGCTACCATGCTAACGTCGAAGCGCTATTTTGCCAGCACTATGACGCTACCTTTTCCCGTTTCATCCCCCTCCACGCATACCTCAAAACGGGATAGGAAAACTGCCGCGCACTTCACGTGCGAATATAAGACAAAAGGAAGAAGCGACCAAGGAAACGCCTGCATTTTGTACGGGGAAGGAGATAAATTCTGTAACTTTGCAAGCGATAAAACACGATGCAAATCATGGAAGCATTCACCTTCAACGACATGGAAATAGCAGGACTGGCAACGGCCGGTTTTCTCCTGCTCATACAAGTCCTGTACTACTTCGGGATATACAACCGCATCAACCGCCATTGCCGCGCCGCACAACAAGGAAAAATCGATTATATAGAGGAGTTACCCCCCTTGTCTGTCATCATCTGCGCACACGATGAAGCAGAAAACCTCCGGCGAAACCTGGAAACCGTGCTTTGCCAAGATTACCCGCAGTTTGAAGTCATTGTGGTCAATGACGGGAATTCCGATGAGAGCGATGCCTGCCTTACCTTGCTGGAAGAGAAATACCCGCACCTTTACCACAGCTTTGTGCCGGATTCGCCACGGGGAGTCAGCCACCAGAAACTCGCCGCCACCATCGGAATCAAGGCAAGCAAATACGACTGGCTGGTGTTTACACGCCCGGACAGTGCGCCGCAAAGCAACCAGTGGTTGCGGAAACTTGCACGCAACTTCACGCCCTCCACGCAAATCGTGCTGGGATACCACCGCTATAATTCCGGGGAAAACCGTTTGCAACGCAAAGCCGGCCTATACGGGCTGTTCTACGCCATGCGTTATTTGGGATTCGCCTTGGCAGGACGGCCTTATATGGGCAACGGCCACAACCTTGCCTACCGGAAGGAATTATTTTACAAGCATAAAGGATTTTCGGCACACCTTGATATTCCACAAGGTGACGATGACCTGTTTATCAACCAGGTTGCCACACCGGACAATACCCGGGTAGAGACAGACCCGGATGCCATCATGAACATCCCGGAAACCTTGACCCGCAAACATTGGCACGATGAACAGGCAGGATATGCCGCCACCGCCCGCCATTACCGCGGGCTTCAACGCTACTGCAACGGCATGGAAACCACTACACGCCTGCTGTTCTACATAGCCTGGGCAGCGACCTGCATTCTAAGCCTGCTATGCCAACACTGGCTTGCGGCAGGCATAGCAATGATGTACTTCGCATTACGCTTCACCATGCAGGCATCCGTCATCAACCGCACAGCCCGCAACTTAGGCGAACCCGGCAAATATTACTTGTCCCTACCCCTGTTCGATTTAACGCAACCCCTGCTATCGTGGCATTGGAAACGGCGGAGCCGCTTGCAAAGATAAAAAGGAATAGCCCTAAACAACCGCCTGATACGGTCATTTAGGGCTATTATTCCTTCTCTTTGATACCCCACAAAAGCCTTTTATGCTTTCTTCAGGGCAGCAATACTTTCTTTCAACGACTTGATGATGCTTTCGGCATCGACTTGCTTCTTGCGTTCCAGCTCAATCACTGCAGCCGGGGCGTTGTTGACAAACTTCTCGTTGGACAATTTCTTCAACACACCTTGCAGGAAGCCCTCTTTATGCTTCAATTCGGCCTCCATGCGGGCGATTTCAGCCTCCACATCAATAAGACTGCCCAAAGGAACGGCGTACTCCGTCGTACCTACCATGAAAGAAGCGGCGCCTTCTTCTTTGGCAGACACCACTTGGATGGCAGACAGGTTGCACATCTTTGTGATAACACTATCAAAAGCATCTACAGGATTCTGATCCACGACTTGCAAAGATAAGCTTTCTTTCTGTGCAATGTTCTTCTGCAAACGGATGGCACGAATGCTGGCAATCACTTCTTTTACCACTTCAAACTGTTGCAACAAGCCTTCATCGGCTTGTCCGGACACAACCAGCGGGCTCACCATGAGGCTTTCGCCATCCTTGCGTTCGGCAATGTGCTGCCAAAGTTCTTCGGTAATGAAAGGCATGAACGGATGAAGCAAGTGTAATAAAGTATCGAAGAAACCGATGGTACGGTCATAAACTTCTTTGCTGATAGGCTGACCATAAGCAGGCTTAACCATTTCCAGATACCAAGCCGAGAATTCATCCCAGAAAAGCTTGTACACGGCCATAAGAGCCTCGCTCAGACGGTACTTCGAGAAGAGGCCGGCCACCTCGGCGGCCACAGCGTTCTGCTTCGCCTCAAACCACTTCATGGCCAAGGCGGAAGCTTCGGGTACAGGTGTTTCGGCACTTACTTCCCAACCCTTGACGAGACGGAAAGCATTCCATATCTTGTTGCAGAAGTTACGGCCTTGCTCACACAGGGCATCATCGAAAAGGATATCGTTACCCGCCGGGGCAGAAAGCATCATGCCCATACGCACGCCATCGGCACCATATTGGTCTATCAACACCAAGGGATCGGGAGAATTGCCTAATTGCTTGGACATCTTCCTGCCCAACTTGTCGCGTACAATACCGGTGAAATAGACGTTACGGAAAGGCATGTTGCCACGATACTCATATCCCGCCATAATCATGCGAGCCACCCAGAAGAAAATGATGTCCGGACCCGTCACCAAGTCACTGGTAGGATAATAGTAATTGATTTCCTCATTATCGGGATGCGTAATGCCACGGAACAGGGAGATAGGCCAAAGCCAAGAAGAAAACCACGTGTCCAGGCAATCTTCGTCTTGGCGAAGGTCTGCAAGGGTGAGCTCTTTGCCAGACTTTGCCTTGGCCAGTTCCAAGGCCTGTTCGGGCGTTTCGGCTACCACATATCCGCCTTCAGGCAGGAAATAGGCCGGAATGCGGTGTCCCCACCACAGTTGACGGCTGATACACCAGTCTTTGATGTTTTCCAACCAGTTCTTGTAAGTGTTCTTATACTTGGGCGGATAGAACTTCAGCTCATCATTCATCACCGGCGGCAGGGCCATGTCGGCAAAGTGCTGCATCTTAAGGAACCATTGCATGGAGAGTTTCGGCTCGATGGGTACATTGGTACGTTCCGAAAAACCTACCTTATTGGTGTAAGCTTCCACTTTCTCCAACAGGCCGGCCTCATCGAGGTCTTTCTCAATCTGGCGGCGCACGTCAAAACGATCCATGCCCACATAAAGCCCGGCGGCTTCACTCAGCGTACCGTTATCGTTAAAGATATCGATACTTGGCAGGTTATGTTTCTCGCCAAGCATGTAGTCGTTCACATCGTGGGCAGGGGTTACTTTCAGACAGCCCGTACCGAACTCCATATCCACATATTCGTCTTCAATGACGGGAATGACACGGTTTACCAGCGGCACTATCACTTTTTTCCCACGCAACCAGTGCGTCTTGGGGTCTTGCGGGTTGATACACATGGCCGTATCCCCCATGATAGTTTCGGGACGGGTAGTGGCAACTACGGCATACCGCCTACCTTGGGCGTCACGATGCACGATTTCCCGCTCATCGCCGGTCTCGCCGGTCATATCATCGTCGGCCACGTAATATTTCAAGTAGTAGAACTTGCCATGCTCTTCCTTATAAATCACTTCCTCGTCAGAGAGGGCGGTCAGGGCTTTGGGGTCCCAGTTCACCATGCGCACGCCACGGTAGATAAGCCCTTTGTTGTACAAGTCCACAAATACTTTGATGACGCTCTTGCTGCGTTCCTCGTCCATGGTAAAGGCTGTACGGTCCCAATCGCACGAAGCACCCAGTTTGCGGAGCTGTTTCAGGATAATGCCGCCATGCTCGCGCGTCCAGTCCCATACATGCTCCAGGAACTCCTCACGGGTAAGGTCGGACTTCTTGATGCCTTGCTGAGCCAGTTTGTTCACCACCTTGGCTTCGGTAGCAATGGAAGCATGGTCGGTGCCGGGCACCCAGCAGGCATTCTTGCCCTCCATGCGGGCACGGCGCACCAGAATATCTTGAATGGTATTATTAAGCATGTGTCCCATGTGGAGCACGCCGGTGACATTGGGAGGCGGAATAACGATGGTGTACGGCTGGCGGCCATCGGGTTTAGAACTGAACAGTTTGTGGTCCAGCCAATACTGGTACCACTTCTCCTCCACATCGGCAGGATTGTATTTGCTTGCTAATTCCATATTGGTCTTCAATATCTAATTTACATTAATGGGCGCAAAATTACTAAATTATAAGATACTTCCCACGCAGAGTCCCCGCAAATTTCACCCATCCAGCTTCATTACATACTTTTTTTATAACTCCACACCGCCCACACATTCAGCACCACGGCAAAAGCACATAACCGGCAAAACTGCGGCAACACTTCCACAAGTCCACTCCCCTTGAGGTAAATGCAACGCATCACCTCGGCAAAGTATTGCATCGGATTAAGGGCGGTAACCCGTTGCATCCACACGGGCATGCTCCCCACCGGAGTGAACAAGCCCGAAGTAAGCATCATGAAAATAAGGAAAAAGAACAAGACAAACATAGCCTGCTGCATAGTATGGGAGTAATTGGAGATGACCATCCCTATACCACTGGTTATAAGCATATAAAGGGCTGTAAACAACAGAATGGCGCCCAAACTGCCCGCAGGCACAACGCCATGCACCGCCCATCCGAATGCCATGCCGAACGCCAAAGCAATGAAACCGATAATCCAGTTAGGCATCAGTTTGGAGAGGATGAGCAACCGACGGGGAACAGGCGACACGTTAAGCTGTTCGATAGTGCCCCGCTCCTTCTCGCCCACGGTATTGAGTGCGGTGAAGGCACACCCCAGCAAAGTCAGCAGAATGACTATCAGGCCGGGCACCATAAAGACCTTATAATCCAATGCCGGGTTAAAGCGATAGCGCACTTGCATGCCGAAGGAGGGAACGCCCCCTGCGACAGACACACCGGCCATTCCTTCCCCCACGTCCTCACGAAGCTGTCGGTTGAAATCCGCCACCACGGCCGCAAGGTATTGCGCGCCCAGCCCGCCCCGCATACCGTCCACCGAATTGGCGGAAATCATCAGCCGGGCTTCCCCCTCACGGTAAAGGTCACGCTCAAAGCCTTGAGGAATCTCCAGTATCAAGTCCGATTCGCCTTTCTCCACGCTGTGCAAGGCCTCCGCGTAGGCCGATGCCACGGCAGATAGCCGGAAATAGCTTGCCGAAGCCGCCTTTTGCACCAACCAGCCGGAAGCAGGGCTATGGTCGTGATCTACCACAGCCAGTCTCACCCCTACCACCTCCTGGTTAGTGACATAAGGAAAGAGCACTATCGTCATCAGCGGCAGGATGACAATCAACTTCGACATGAACCTGTTGCGAAGTATCTGCTTGAATTCTTTTTCCAGTAAGTATCTCAACATAACTTATAGGATGATTTGCTAAGGTTTGTTTTATCCCTGGAGAAGGGCTTCCTGTCTCAAGGAGGAGAAGAAACAGTCCTCCAAGAACCGCGTTTCCTCACTCCAGCCTGACCTTGAACTTCTTCAACGCCACAACCGTCAGCGCTACCGCCATGAGGACAATGATGCCCAGTTCCTTGGCGAAACAGTCTACCCCCACGCCTTCTATCATAATCTTGCGCACGGCAGAGATGTACCAACGGGCAGGAATAAAGTCGGGTATCCAACGTAACACAGCGGGCATGCTCTCTATGGGGAATATCAGGCCGGAAAAGATAAGCGTAGGCATCATCAACCCGATGCCCGACAACAGCAACGCCGCCATCTGCGAGCTGACCAAGGCAGATATCATCAGCCCCAATGCCAAAGCGACCAGCACAAACAGGGCAGACACCACCGCCAGCCAGAACAGGCTGCCACGGATAGGTACATCCATCAGGAACACAGCCAAGAGCAGAATGGTGACAATGTTGGTGACGGACAACACAAAATAGGGTGTTGCCTTGGACAAGATGATTTGCAAGGGTTTCAGGGGGGATGCCAACAGGACTTCCATCGTGCCCGACTCCTTTTCGCGGACAATGGCCACGCTGGTCATCATGGCACAGATAAGCATCAGCACAATACCCATCACGCCGGGCACGAAGTTGTAGGCGCTCTCCATCTGCGGATTGTACAGCATACGCGTTTCCACCCTTACCTGCATGGGCACGGGGTATCGCTCCGCCAGTTCCTCCCGGTAGGAGGATAGCACACTTTGGGCATACATCGTCAGCATCGAGGCCTGGTTGGGGTCGGTGCCGTCGGCGATGAGTTGGATGGCAGCTCCGCCCCGCATCAGGTCGTCGGCAAAGTGGCTGCTAAAGGCTAACACGAGGTCGACATCGCCTTCCTTGAAAATCGCATTGACCTGCCCTTGGTTGTCCACCTCACCCACCACCGTGAAATACTTGCTGGCACGGAAGCGTTCAACCACACGCTGCGTCTCGGCATCCTTCGAGGGATCTAAGACAACCATCCGCACATCGTTCAGCTCCGTCTTGATGGCATACCCCAGCAACAGCACCAGCATCAAGGGCATACCCAGCAAGATGAGCAGTGTCCGCCTGTCCCGGAATATCTGGCGGAACTCTTTCAAGACAAAAGAACGGAACTGTTTCATTGCCGCATGGCCCTCCTTGCCAGTTGTCGGAACACCTCGTCCATGGTGTCCGCATGATATTGTACCCGCAGGTTACCCGGCGTATCAAGCGCTTCAATCCTGCCATCCACCATGATGGAAACCCGGTCGCAATACTCGGCCTCGTCCATGTAATGGGTCGTGACGAATACCGTAATGCCCCGGTCGGCGGCCCGATAGATAAGTTCCCAGAAACGGCGGCGCGTCACAGGGTCTACACCTCCCGTAGGTTCGTCAAGGAACACCACTTTCGGCTCGTGGAAAATGGAAACGGAGAAAGCCAGCTTCTGCTTCCACCCCAAAGGCAAGGCACTGACCAGCGTATCGCGCTCGGCCTCGAAGCCCAGTTCACGGAGCATCTTGTCGCTCCTACGCGCAATCTCCTTGCCATTCAACCCATAGATGCCGCCAAAAAGGCGCAGGTTCTCCCACACTTTCAGGTCTTCGTAAAGGGAAAACTTCTGACTCATGTAACCGATGCTCCGCTTCACCTGTTCGGGTTGGGCGGCAATGTCGAAACCTGCCACAGTGCCCGTGCCGGATGTGGGTTTACTCAACCCGCAAAGCATCCGCATGGCAGTGGTCTTCCCCGCCCCATTGGCGCCAAGGAAACCGAATATTTCACCCGGACGTACCGAGAAGGAAATATGGTCCACAGCAGTGAAGGTACCGAAACGCTTGGTCAGCCCTTCCACTTCTATCACATTATGCCTGTTTCCATTCATTACCCCTGTCCATTAAAGCCATGAAACAATCTTCTATCGTAGCAGCCACAGGACGGACACTGACATCCCGATAGCCCTTGCCCTCAAGATAAGCGGCCAAATCCCCGGGATGTGTCCCTTCCCGCACCGCGACATGATAGGCAGCCCCAAAAGAAAACGAGGCCTTGACAGCCGGATAGCCGCGCAAATCGTCCAGCAAGGCATGCATCCTGTCCGCCTGCACCGCGAAGAGGGTGTCCGGATAACGCGACACAATGTCCTGCGGGGTATCCACCTGTAGGAAACGGCCGGATTGGATGAGGGCAATACGGTCGCATAGGTTGGCCTCGTCCATATAAGGTGTGGATACAAGGATGGTAATGCCCTGCGCTTTCAACCGGAGCAGCATGCCCCAGAACTCCTTACGCGACACAGGGTCTACACCCGTAGTAGGTTCGTCCAGGAAAAGCACTTCGGGCTTATGGATAAGGGCACAACTCAAAGCCAGTTTCTGCTTCATGCCGCCGGACAGCTTGCCCGCCAGGCGATGCCTGAATGGCTCTATCTGCCGGTAGATGTCTTCTATCAAGTAATAATTCTCCTTAATGGTAGTGCCGAATACGGTGGCGAAGAACTGGAGGTTCTCTTCCACAGTCAGGTCCTGATAGAGGGAAAAGCGCCCGGGCATGTAGCCGATGCGCCGGCGGAGGGCACGGTAATCCTTCACCACATCGCAGCCTGCCACCGTGGCCGTGCCGGCATCTGCCAGCATCAGTGTGGCAAGAATGCGGAACAGGGTGGTCTTTCCCGCCCCGTCCGGCCCGATAATGCCATACAATTCACCCGGGTCGACATGAAAGCTCAAGCCGTCCAATGCCTGTACTTTCCCATGAGCCTTACTGAGATGCTCTACTGATACTGCTTTCATTCTTCATCAATCTTAATCTCCCCATACATTCCCCGCTTGATGTAACCGTCGTTCTTCACCGCCACCTTGACGGCATAGACCAGGTTGGCACGTTCGTCGCGGGTCTGGATAGTCTTGGGAGTGAACTCAGCCTGGTCGGAAATCCAAGAGACGGTACCGGAATATTCGCGCCGGCCGTCCTCCCCTTCATCGGCAAAGACACGCACCTGCTGCCCTATCTTCAAGGCGGTGAGCTGCGGGGCAGTGATGTAGACGCGCAAATACATGTCCGCCAGGTTGCCCAGCTTGAAAAGGGCACGTCCCACCGATGCCAGTTCGCCCGGCTCGGCATACTTGGCAAGGACGGTGCCCGTAGCGGGACTGGTGATGATGCACCGGCGCATCTGGTCTTCCACTTGGGCTATCTGTGCCTCCAGCATCCGCACCTGTCCGCCGACGCTGCGGTTTTCTTTTTCCAAAGTTTCAGTTTGGGCGGCGAGCTGCTTTTCCAGCACGGCAATGCGGGCGTCGATGTCATCCAGTTGCTTGCGGTTGGCGGCATTGGCTTGCAAGAGGTTTTCCGTGCGCCGGCGTTCGCGCTGCTGGGTGGCAATTTCCTGGCGGATGGATGCCATCTGCCGGTTCACATCATAGCGCCGGCTGTCCGTGGCTTGCAGGTTGCCAAGAAGCTCTTCCCGCTTCAGGCTGAGCTGCAGGGTATCAATAATCCCGACAGACTGCCCGGCCTGGAGGGACTGCCCCTCGCGGATGTCCAGTTCCAGAAGTTCGCCTGCCCCTTGAGCGGAAACGGTGATTTCCGTAGCCTCAAACACGCCCGAGGCGTCGTAACCGGAACCTTTCCCTTGGCACGAAGCCAACAGCCCTACGGCGAAAAGCATAGTGTAACAAGTTGTTTTCATATTCGGATTCTATTATTAATTTCAGTTGTTGGTCACGTATTTGCGGTCGTACAGGGCTTTCAGCAGGCTTATTTCATGTACGATTTTGTCCTGTATGGCTGCCTGTTCGGCGTGGATGTCGCGTGTCAGGTCGGTACCGCTCAATGTACCGTTGGCCATCTTCACCTCGGAAGCCTGGCACACGGAGCGGCGCAGGGCGATGATTTCGTCATCATACTTCAGTTGCTCCTCGTAACGGTCGATGTCGGCATCACGTTGGGCCACGTCGAGGGCAGTGTTGAAAAGGAAGGTTTCACGCCGCGTCTCTACCGTTTGAATGCCTGCCTTTATCTTGCGCCGGTCGTTTTTCCGGGTATAAAAGTTACTGATATTCCACGACAGGCGCACGCCGGCCATGCCATAAAGTTGAAACTTGTCCTCGAACATGTCCAACCCAGGTTTGCCATATCCGCCTGTGGCAAAAAGGGAAAAACGGGGCATCAGTCCTGCGGTCAGTTGGCCATCCTGTGCATGGAGGCTACGGATTTGCGCGTCAAAAAGGGAAAGTTCCGGCCGATGGTTTGCCTTGAAGGAGGAGCGGCCGGTATAAGGAAGAGCCAACGCCACGTCCTCGGGAAGCTCCCGCCCCATAAACTTGCCCAGCATCAGCACATACGCACGGCGGGTATGGCGGAGCTGTGCTTCATCCTGGCGGGCGCCCAGCAAGTCGACGCGCAGGGCGTCAAGGTCGGACTGGCTGGCAATACCATTATCAATATAAGAAGCCACTTGCGTGCAATGCCGCTGAAGCTCATCCTGCAGAACCTTGTTTTGCCGCAGGCGGGCATCGGTCAGCAGGATGCCGAAGTACAGTTGGTTCACCCGGTCGCGAAGGGCGTAAAGGCTGACATCCAAGTCGCGCTGCTCCACATCGGCCTGCGCACGGAGCGTTTTGCGCCGGGAGCTGATAGTCCCGCCGTCCCAGATAGTCTGGTTCAAGGAAATTTCCGCCTTATATTGGTCCCGGCTCAGCGAGGGAATCTCCACATCGGGAAAGCCAAGGGCATTCAAGTCAATGGGGATGTGGGTCACATCGCTTTGGTAAGTGGCTTGTGCCGAAAATGCGACCTGGGGCAAGTAACCACGGGCAGCGTTCTCCAGATTGTACTCCTTGGTCTTTTCTATCAGCTCATATTGGCGGATAAGAGGGTAGTTGGACTCCGCTTGGCGGTAGCAGTCCTCGATGGTGAGCTGGGCACGGCAAGGCAGCAGGCAAAGGAGGGAAAAGAGGGAAATTATCGTTTTCTTCATGGCGCAAAGATGTTGTGGGTTATCGTCTTTATGTTCCGGCAAGATTGTTGGGATAAATGTAAGAAGATGTTTTGACGGGACAAACGAATTAAAGCTCATTAACATAAAATCTTTTCTTTCCCACCCCAAAAAGATTCCCGACGGAAGGAAAAAATCCGATTGCCACGGCCAAAACTTTATCTTCAGCCTAAAGATAATTATCCGAAGGCTGAAGATATATATCTTAGCCCTTAAGATAATTATCTGCAAGCCTAAGATAATCTTTTTGCGGTAAGGAAAAGATTTTTGTCCTAAAGGAACCGTTTTTTCCCCAACCGGGCCTTCCATTTTTCCTCCGCAGATTCTCCCCCGCTTTCACTTGTTTATCCGGCAGAAATCCTTAACTTTGTATGGTCTTGATTCCCAAACGGGAAAAGCAAGGCACGAACCACTAAAAACATTGCATCATGAAAAACGAAATGCCCCGCCTCCCCTATCCCATCAATGGGCTGGAACCGGTCATCAGTGCCGAAACCATTGAATTCCATTACGGAAAACACCTGCAAACCTATGTCAACAACCTCACGAACCTGAGCAAAGGAACGGAATATGAGCAGAAAGACATTGAGGACATCGTAAGCGCCGCTCCCGATGGCGGCATCTTCAACAATGCAGGGCAAGTGCTCAACCATGCCATCTATTTCCTACAATTCACCACACCGGGACAAAGCAAAGGCCCCGAAGGCAGGCTGGCCGAACTGATTGCCCGTGACTTCGGGAACCTGGACGAACTGAAAAGACAGATGGAAGAAGCTGCCATCGGCCTGTTCGGTTCCGGCTGGGCATGGCTTTCACTGGACAAAGACGGGAAACTGCAAATCAGCAAGGAAAGCAATGCAGGCAACCCGCTACGCCGGGGACATAAACCCCTGCTTTGCATAGACGTGTGGGAACATGCCTACTACATAGACTACCGCAACCGGAGGGCCGACCACGTAAAGAAACTGTGGGACATCATAGACTGGAAAGCCGTGGCAGACAGGCTGTAACGGAACGGCTTGCCCCGCCGGATGACCAACGGGAATGAGAAAGGAATGCGCCGGAAGACCAAGATTGAAAAGAAATGCGTAGCTTTGCACGACTATTCAATCCAACCATCTATGCAACATACCCGAAAAGAACAAATGGAAGCCTTCGGACGCTTCCTCGACATTCTCGATGAATTGCGCGAGAAATGCCCTTGGGACCGTAAACAGACCAACGAAAGCCTGCGCCCCAACACCATAGAAGAAACCTATGAACTGTGTGACGCCCTGATGCGCGATGACAAACAAGACATCTGCAAAGAGCTGGGCGACGTATTGCTGCATGTGGCATTCTATGCCAAAATAGGCAGCGAGACGGACGACTTCGACATCAAGGACGTATGCGACCGCCTTTGTGAAAAGCTCATTTACCGCCACCCGCACGTATTCGGCGATGCAAAAGCGGAAACAGCCGGACAGGTATCTGAAAACTGGGAACAACTGAAACTGAAAGAGAAAGGCGGCAACAAATCGGTATTAAGCGGCGTGCCTGCCGCCCTGCCTTCCCTCATCAAAGCCTACCGCATACAGGACAAAGCCCGCAACGTGGGATTCGACTGGGAAGAACGCGAGCAAGTATGGGACAAAGTGAAAGAAGAAATCCGGGAATTCCAAACCGAAGTGGCCGGCATGGACAAAGACAAAGCCGAGGCCGAGTTCGGCGATGTTCTGTTCAGCCTCGTCAATGCGGCACGACTTTATAAAATCAATCCGGACAACGCTTTGGAACACACCAACCAAAAGTTCATCCGCCGCTTCAACTATGTGGAGGCGCACAGCATCAAGCAAGGCAAAAACCTGCAGGATATGTCCCTGCAAGAAATGGACAAGCTCTGGGAAGAGGCCAAAGCGCTGGAAAACCAAGATTGAACGGATAAAAAAACAATCAGCCCGCATACCTGCTGCCAGGTTATGCGGGCTGATTGTTTTCAATTGTCTCATCAGGCTTACTTGCGGGGCGCGGGAGTCCGCGAATCCGGTTTCCGGTGGTTGCCTTTTCCACGCAGGTTCTTCAGCCATTCGCGGTGGAAACGCATTTCAGCTTGCTGTACTTCATAAAGCTTCTTGCAGGACAGTATTTCCTTAAATTTCTCAAAATAGGACTTTTCCAACTCATCAGAAGCGATACGGGTGTCATAGACGCTTTCCAGAATTTCTTCGTAGCCCTCTTCCGTAAGGTCTTCTTTCCGCCCTTGGCGCATCAGCTTCCACGCCTTATCGTTCAACTGCTTCTTTTCATCTTGCAACTTAAAATAAAGAGGGAAAAATTTCGCCGCCTCCTCAGCGGTAAGCCCGGCTTTTTCGGCAATAAAAGCCTGCTGCTTTGCCCGGAACTCTTCCTGGGTCAAATGTTGGTCGACTCTTTCGGAGGCGAAAAGGGATGCCGGAACCAAGCCGAGCACCATTACAAACAAAACAATCAGTTTCTTCATATCATTCTCAACAGGTTTAAATTAATTCCTATTCATTCTTCAGCATCTGCCAGATAAAGATACAAGGAGTAATCGTCCATCATGGTATTTTCCATAGCCATATCGATGTATTCCATTTCTTTTTCCACCTCCTCTTCCTGGGCGACTATGGTTTCATCGCTTGCCGCAGGCGTGTAATGCGAGGAAGCAACCCGTATAATCAAGGCGGCACCTACAAACATGGCGGCCATATAAAGCAACGGCCTCACTTTCTCCCACAGGGTAGTCTCATGGGTAGGGATATGTTCCTTTTCCGGAAGCTTGTCCATTACCTCCGAAGCCAACTGCTCGAAGTAGCCTTCAGGCACGCGAAACGGGTTTTCCGTTCCCAAAGTCTTTCTGATTCTATCTTCTTCTTTCATAAGCTATCCTCCTCTTCTATTCCGTTAGACTGTGCAGCAGGCAAAAGGTTTAATAATGTTCATTCAAAAACTTCTCGATTTTTTTAACGGCATGGTGATACGAGGCCTTGAGGGCTCCTACCGAAGTCCCGAATATCTCGGACATGTCTTCGTATTTCATTTCCTCGTAATACTTCAAGTTGAACACCATGCGCTGCTTTTCCGGCAGTGACATCAATGCTTTTTGCAAAGTACACTGGATACGGTCGCCCGAGAAGTATGGGTCACTTTCCAGGCGCTGCACCATGTCCGACTCCGGGTCATCCAGCGAGACTTTTGCCTCGGCACGCTGCTTGTTCAAGAACGTCAGGCACTCGTTCAACGCGATACGGTAAAGCCACGTGGAGAGTTTGGCCTCCGCCCGGAAATAATCGATATTGACCCACGCTTTGAGAAATGTATTTTGCAGCAAGTCGTTGGCATCTTCGTGCGAGAGCACCAGCCGGCGTATTTGCCAATACAATTGTTCGCTATATTGGCGGACGACCAACTCAAATCCCTGCTTCTGCGTACTCTCGTTCTGTAAAAGCGCCAGCACTTCTCGTTCGTTATAGGAAGGATTCATAAATTTCTATCCGCATTAATTCGTTATGAGCAGGCAAAGATACGGCAATTCACGCATTTTCCCGTCTTACTTTTTCATAAATATCCCTTTTACTGACATTAGACGAGGTTTAGGACAGAAGGTTTAATCCGCGTCACACCGGCACGCACAACATCTCGCTTGCCAAAGTGGTATTGGGGAATATAGCCGCGGCTTCATGCAACAAGATTTCCGCCTCTTCGTAACGTGCCGAAAAATGCCCGATGAGCAAACGTTTCACCCCGGCGTCGCTGGCTATACGGGCAGCCTGGGAGGCCGTAGTATGGAAAGTCTCGCGGGCACGGGCCGCATCGGCTTCGGCAAAGGTGGCCTCGTGAAACAACAGGTCCACCCCTTTCACCTGCTCCGCCAAAGAAGGCAGGTACAAGGTATCCGAACAATAAGCATAGCGACGGGGGGGAGGGGGCGGGACTGTAAGCAAAGCGTTGGGTATAGTTTGCCCTTCGGGAGTCACATAATCGGCACCGTTCTTTATCCGGTTCAATTCATATACAGGCACTTGGTAGAAATCCACCTGCTCGCGCACGATGTGGTTGGCACCTTGTTTCTCGGCAAAAAGGAAACCGCAGCATGGCATGCGGTGGCGTAACGGAAGGGTGGTTACGGTAAGCGAGCGGTCTTCGTAAACCTGAACCGCCTCCTTGGTGTCAAACTCATGAAAAAGTACCGGGTAGGACATCTGCCTGTTGAAAAAGCTGAAAACCGGCGCAAAGATTTCTTCTGCCCCCCGGGGAGCATGGATGTGCAACTCGGCTGTCCGCCCCAGCAGATTAAGCGTGGAAACCAAGCCCGGAAGTCCGAAACAATGGTCGCCGTGCAAATGGGAAATAAAGATGCGGTTCAGCCTTGAAAATTTCAGGCGCGACTTGCGGAACTGCAACTGCGCACCTTCGCCACAGTCTATCATAAACAACTTGTCACGTACATTCAGTACCTGACTGGTAGGGAAATGGCGCGTAGTGGGCAAAGCCGAGCCACACCCCAGAATATTCACTTCAAACTTCTCCATGTACGGGTCGCAAATAAGGAAATGCCGGTTATCCACTTGCAAAGATACAAAAAGTTATCCGGAAAAACCGCCCGGCCCAAAGGGCAAAAAGAAGACACAGCCCCGCCCCGCAAGAAAAAACGGGGGAGGATATCCCTTTCGGAAATATCCTCCCCACACATCCGTTTCCTGAACGGCCAGTTTCCGGCATTACTTGCGTTCGCCCAGCTTGGAATCCACGTAGTAAACGCCTGCGTTGCCTGCTTTCTTTATCATCTCAACAATGCCGGCGGCAGTAGCTTCTTCCTCTACCTGTTCGCGGACGAAGCCCCACAAGAAGTCCTGCGTGGCCTTGTCTTTCTCAGCAGAAGCCACGTCTACCAGGCTGTCAATCATCTTGGACACACGGCATTCGTGCTCATAAACCTGCTGGAACACTTCCAACGGCGTACCAAACTCGTTGGGAACCACGTCTACCTTGTCCACCTTGGCTATACCGCCACGCTTCATCATATAGGAGGCCATCTCGCAAGCGTGCTCCACTTCTTCGGCATACTGCTTCTTCAACCAGCTTGCCATTCCGGCATAGCCCTCTTTCTCCATATAGAAAGACATTGAAAGATAAAGGTTTGCAGACCACAACTCAGCTGTAATCTGGTCATTGATTGCTTTTTGTAAATTCTCAGTCATCATAACTTTGGGTTTTAATAAATTGAAATCATTACAAAAGTAGTGATTTTACAAATAACTTGTTCATCCGATAACATTTTTTTCATGAACTGTCCCTAAAAACTTTTCCTCAAGGCACGCTGAAAAGGACTGCTACTTCACTGGCTTACTAGCGCCGCAACGCTACCGGGCAAGGACTGGGACGCTACCACGCAAGCGCCGAAGCGCTACCAAGCCTGCACAGTAACCCTGTCTCAGAAGGGTACAAAGGAAAGAAAAGCAAAGAGGGGAAACAATTAACTTGAAAGGCAACCGCAATCAAGTTGATTACGGTTGCCTTTCAAGTTAAATCCGATGGCTTATCAAGCTAACTGCTCAATACGCCAATTCATCAGAGGTAAAGCCTTGTGGCAGTTCCCGGCAATTGTAACGGGAGGCCATGATTTCGCCGTAAGCGCCTACCGAACGGATGGCAATAAGGTCGCCACGCTTCACACGGTTCAAGTCAACCGCCTTGCCAAAAACATCGGACGACTCGCAAATGGGGCCCACCACGTCGTAAGCCTCCACCGGTTCTTCCGAAGTAATATTTTCAATCTTATGATAAGCCTGATATAACGCAGGACGAATCAAATCCGTCATGCCGGCATCAAGAATGGCAAACTGCTTGTTGACACCCTGCTTGACATACAATACCTGCGAGATAAGCGAACCGCACTGCCCTACCACCGAACGCCCCAATTCAAAATGCAGCGTCTGGTACGAACGAAGTTTCAAATGAACCGCAAAAGTCTCGAAATATTCTTGGAATGACGGTATGGGCTGACGGTTGGGATGGGCATAATCGATGCCCAAGCCTCCTCCTACATTGACATGCATCACCCGGACTCCACGAGCTTCCAACTTATCCAACAACTCATTGACACGGTTGCACAACGCAACGAAATCGCCCATGTCCAGTATCTGCGAGCCGATGTGGAAATGCAACCCGATGAAGTTGACGTGCTCCAAGCTTTCCGCAAGGCCAATCACCTTGTCCATATCAGCCATGTTGATGCCAAACTTATTCTCGGCAAGCCCCGTCGTAATGTTGGCATGGGTATGCGCCCCGACATCCGGATTGATGCGGAAAGCCACATTGGCGACCTTGCCTTTGGCGCCGGCCAAGCTGTTTATGACCTCTAACTCGGGCACAGACTCCACATTGAAACAGAAAATACCGCAATCCAACCCCAAGTTGATTTCCCAATCAGCCTTGCCGACTCCCGCAAATACTATCTTGGAAGCAGGGAAACCGGCTTGTACAGCCGCACGGATTTCTCCCCCGCTCACGCAGTCCACTCCCAACCCGCTTTCACGGATAATGGTCAACACCTTTGGATTGGCATTGGCTTTGACGGCATAATGCACGACAAAATTGTTGTAGCGACCGGCTTCTGCACGCAGGCAATCCAACGTATCGCGCAACACCTTTGTATCGTAATAATAAAAAGGCGTGCGCATACTTTGGAATTTATCTATCGGAAATACTCCTTTCATAATTCCTACACAACTTACGTGAACGTCTTACTCGCCAAAAAGGTTCTTGCTCAACGCTTGCAAAGCCACCTTCTTGTCGCATTCGCGGATAAGGAACGAAATATTGTAATTGCTTCCACCAAACGATATCATCCGGACCGGGATGTCACGCATGGCATCCAGAGCCTTGGCTTCGAAGCCCACATTTTCCCATTCCAAATCACCAACCACGCAGATGATGCACATGTCGCGGTCAACGGTCACAGTGCCGTATTTCTTCAAATCGTCCAGAATCTCATTCAAATGTTTCGTATTGTCGATGGACACGGAAACGCCTACCTCGGAAGTGCAAATCATGTCGATGGAAGTCTGGTAACTTTCAAATATCTCGAACACCTTGCGCAAGAATCCGTAGGCCAGCAACATGCGGCTCGACTTGATTTTAATGGCCGTAATATTATCCTTGGCGGCAACAGCCTTGATTTTGCCCTTCTCGGTTTCATTGGAAATCAGGGTACCCGGGGCAGTAGGCTCCATGGTGTTGAGCAGGCGCACAGGAATATTGGCGTACTTGGCCGGTTGAATGCAGGTGGGATGCAATATCTTCGCACCGAAATAAGCCAATTCGGCAGCTTCCTCAAAGTGCAGATGGCGCACGGGGGAAGTATGTTCCACAATGCGGGGATCATTGTTGTGCATGCCATCGATATCCGTCCAAATCTGTATTTCGGAAGCATTAATGGCAGCTCCTATCAGCGATGCCGTGTAATCGCTTCCTCCGCGTTGCAGGTTGTCTATTTCACCATAAGCATTACGGCAAATAAAACCTTGGGTAATGTAAATGTCGGCTTCGGGATACAAATCCAATTGTGCCAACAGTTTTTCCTTTATATAAACGGGGTCGGGCTCTGCATTCTTATCGGTCCGCATAAAGTCCAATGCTGGGAGCAACACCGATTTCACGCCACACTCCTGCAAGTAGTAATTCATCATGCCGGTAGAAATAAGTTCACCCTGAGCTAACAGGATTTTTTCCTCAAACAGCGTAAAAAGGTCTTTGGTATAAGAACGGATATAGTCGAAATGGGACTTAATCAGTTCCAATCCTTTTTGCTTATACTCCTCGGTAGCATACAGTTCATTGATATGTCCGCGGTATTTGGCTTCCAGTTTATTGATAATCTCATTGGCCCCCTCCGGATTTTTCTTGTACAGGTAATCCGAGATTTCCACCAAAATATTTGTAGTGCCGGACATGGCCGAAAGCACCACAATCTTACGTTCACCATCGGTAATCAATTTGGCTACTTCCTTCATCCGTTGAGCCGAACCTACCGAAGTACCTCCAAACTTTAAAACTTTCATTTTCGCTGTGATATTAAATTGATTTATTATTTATTCTAATCCATCGCTTTCTTCCTCTTGCAGAGAAACCTGATATTCAGCAGTGACATCTTTCAGCAAATGCTCCTTGCAGCAATATACTTTTCCCGGAAACTCACGCAACAGTTGCAGGTTGTGGGTGGTCATCACTACCAATGTACCTTCCTTGCTGATGTCGTGCAGCAAACGTACGATACCCTGCCCGGTTTCCACATCCAAGTTTCCCGTAGGTTCGTCCGCCAGAATTATTTCCGGTGAGTTCAACATAGCCCGGGCAATCACTATGCGTTGTTGTTCGCCGCCCGACAGTTCATGAGGCAACTTATATCCCTTATTCCTCATCCCTACCTGCTGCAAGACTTCTTCAATGCGATTTTTTATTTGTCCTTTGTTCCTCCAGCCGGTAGCACGGAGCACAAATTCCAGGTTATCATATACAGTGCGGTCTATCAACAACTGAAAATCTTGGAAAACAATCCCTAACCTGCGACGCAACTTAGGAATGTGCTTGCGCTTTATGCGCCGCATACTGTGTCCCAAGACTTCCGCTTCGCCCGCAACCACCTCCAGTTCACCATAGAATGTTTTCAACAGGCTGGTTTTCCCGGAACCGACTTTCCCAATGAGGTAAACAAATTCCCCACTATGCAACTCCAAATCCACATCATTCAGTACACAAAGTTCCTGCTGGTGAATTTCCACATTTTTGTATTGAATCAATGCGTCGCCCATTCTTCCCTATTCCGCCTGCCGCTTGAAAAGCATTAATGTTTTTTCCAGGTATCGCTATGGCGTTCCTGCAATTCACGAGCCAAGTCATCTATGCGATATCCTTTAGACGTCAGTAACACAATGAGGTGATACAACAAGTCGGCCCCTTCATAAATCAGGCGTTCATCAGAACCATTACATGCTTCAATAACGGTTTCTACAGCTTCCTCTCCCACCTTTTGTGCCATTTTATTGACTCCGGAACGGAACAGACTGGTTGTATAAGAGCCTTCGGGCATTTCCTCATGCCGCTTGTCAATAAAATCCTGCAAGACTTTCAAGAACATCACAGGCTGTTCATTCTTCTCACCCCAGCAAGTATCAGTTCCGGTATGGCATACAGGACCGGCAGGATGCACCTGAACTAACAAGGTATCATGGTCACAATCTTCTTTCATCGAAACCACATGCAGGAAATTCCCGCTTTCCTCGCCTTTTGTCCACAAGCATTGACGGGTACGGCTATAAAAAGTAACCTTTCCGGTTGCCAAAGTCTTTTCATACGCTTCTTGGTTCATAAAGCCCAACATCAAGACTCTAGCCGTATCTGCATCTTGAATGATAGCCGGTATCAGCCCGCCCATTTTATCAAAATTCAAAGCCATTTTCACATTAATATTTGATTATTCGTTTGATTACCGTAAACCGTCATACGATACGCATGGGTATTCCACAGGCGCAAAGATACGACTTTAAATCGGGAATTTTGATTTCTCCGAAATGAAAAACGCTGGCAGCCAGTGCCGCATCAGCTTTCCCGTCCAAGAAAGCATCCCTGAAATGCTCTTTTGTCCCCGCGCCACCCGATGCGATAACTGGTATGGACAGTGTATCGGACAAACGGCGCAACGCTTCATTAGCATAACCTGTCTTTACGCCGTCGTGATCCATGCTGGTAAAAAGGACCTCGCCAGCCCCACGTTCCTGGGCTTCGCGAGTCCAATCAAAAAGTTCTTTCTCCGTTTCTACACGCCCGCCATTAAGGAAGCATTTCCATCCGTGGGACGTTTGTTTGGCATCTACCGCCAGCACACATACTTGCGAGCCAAAGTGCCGGGCAATGTCCTCTATCAATTCCGGGTGGCGGATAGCTGCCGAATTGATTGAAATCTTATCGGCGCCGGCATTCAACAAACGCTCCACATCACCCAATTCATGAATTCCTCCACCTACAGTGAAAGGAATGCTAATGTTGGCAGCAATGCGTTTCACCAGATCAGTAAAAGTTTTACGTCCCTCAAAACTTGCGGTAATATCCAAGAACACCAGTTCGTCAGCCCCTTGCATGCTATATGCACGAGCCAATTCCACCGGATCGCCTGCCTGGCGCAAGTTTACAAAATTAACTCCTTTCACTGTCTGCCCGTCTTTGATGTCAAGGCAGGGAATGATTCTTTTTGCCAACATGGATATACTATTTATATTATATATGGTATCTACTCTTTCATTTTCCAAGATAAGTTGCCAGTTCTTCCAGCGTAATACACCCTTCATAAAGAGCTTTGCCAAAAATAACAGATGGCACACCTGCTGCATCCAATGCATGAATGTCATCCATTGAACTTACTCCCCCACTGGCTATCAAATGCAAACCGGAATGCCGTTCCCTTATCTCCTTATATAAATCCAAAGCTGGCCCCTGCAACATTCCGTCACGACTAATGTCCGTACAAATGACAGTACGTACCCCTTGCCGCACATAGTTTTCCAGAAAAGGATGAAGCAAGCACTCGGTTTCATTCCGCCAGCCGTTTACTGCAATTTTTTCACCTTTTACATCTGCCCCCAAAATAATCCGGTCCGAGCCATACACCCGAAGCCAACGTGTGAACACTTCCGGTTGCTTCACGGCTATGCTTCCTCCGGTAACCATATGTGCACCGCTATTGAAAGCTATTTTCAAATCCTCATCCGTTTTCAGCCCTCCGCCGAAATCAATGACCAGCGAAGTATGCGCAGCTATACGTTCCAAAACAGCATAATTCACCACATGTTGCGAAGCAGCCCCATCCAGATCCACAACATGCAAACGGCTGATGCCATGATCTTCCATTTGTTTGGCTACTTCCAACGGATCTTCGTTATATACTTTTTTACTATCGTATTCACCTTGCGACAAACGCACACATTTCCCGTCGATAAGGTCGATAGCCGGAATTAATTCTATCATCGCGTTTCTTCTTTTTTTATATGCAAAGTTACAATGCCAAGAAGTTATGCAAAATATGCTCACCTACGCTTCCGCTTTTCTCCGGATGGAACTGGGTGGCGTAGAAATTATCTTTCTGCAAAGCCGCACTAAAAGGTAAAATATAATTGGTTACGGCAGCAGTATGTTCATTCACAGGCACATAATAACTGTGTACGAAATAAACATATTCTTCTTTTTCAAAACCGGTAAAAAGCGAGCCTTTCACATCACCCAACGTATTCCACCCCATGTGAGGTATTTTGTCCTCATGCCTGCAAGCGACAAAGCGTTTCACTTCCGTATCAAAAATACCTAAGCAATCCACGCCTCCCCCTTCTTCTGAACGGCGACACATCAATTGCATGCCCAAACAGATTCCCAGTACCGGTTGATGCAATCCCCGTATCACATTGTCCAAGCCATTAGCACGCAAAAAAGCCATTGTCATACCGGCTTCGCCTACCCCCGGGAAAATCACCTTGTCAGCAGCTTTCAATTCCCGTTCATCGGCAGTGAGAATTGGTTCCACTCCTAATCGCCGCAAAGCATAATCTACCGAACATACGTTGCCTGCATTATATTTCACTATTGCCACTTTCATACACACTTTGCATCAGTTAAATATCACCGTCTTATTTTTATAAGCCAATATCTTATGCTCAATATGTTTCTGTACCGCACGCGACAATACGATTTTTTCCAAGTCTTTGCCTTTGTTTACCAGATCCTGCACCGTATCCTTATGGGTAATACGCACCACATCTTGCTCGATAATAGGTCCCGCATCCAATTCGGTAGTCACATAATGGCTCGTTGCACCTATAATCTTCACCCCACGTTCAAAAGCCGCATGGTAAGGCTTAGCCCCCACAAATGCCGGCAAAAATGAATGATGGATATTAATGATGCGGTTGGGATATGCGTCTATCATCTGTTCGGAAACGACTTGCATATAACGTGCCAAAACAATAAAGTCCACATCCATCTTCCGTAGCAGTTCCATCTCTTTTTGCTCCTGCTCCTGTTTGTTTTCTTTCGTAATCGGGAACAAATGAAATGGTATACTGAAACGTTCTGCCACCTGTTGAAGATCGGGATGGTTGCTTATTATAAGTGGAATCTCCACATTCCACTCTCCTGCCGTATAACGTGCCAGCAAATCAAATAAACAATGCGACATTTTGGAAACAAAAATTGCCATCCGCGGCTTCACACCGGAGAAATAGAGCCGAAACTCCATATCATACTTTTGCGCATAGAGGGTCGCAAAATAGTCTTCGATTTTTTCTTTCGGTATCAAAAACTTTTCCAACTCCCATTCCAAACGCATAAAGAAAATATTTTCCACATGATCCACATATTGATCCAGATAAACAATATTCCCTTTATTCACCGTGATGAAATCTGTCACTTCTGCCAATATTCCCGGTCGATCCGGACAATGCAACAACAGTTTTGCTGTTTCCATGCTATCTATCTCTATTATTCTATATCTAATAACAACATTCTTCTTTTCAGCTGGCAAAAATAACAAAATATCATAAGTTCATAAACTTTATGCGCAAAAAGTTTACGAATACACCCGAATATCTTTCTATTCACCAAATTTACATTTCATAGAGGTCCATATTGCGAAGCAATCCCTCAATACTAAATAAAAGTTAATAACGTATCATCAGGCTTTCCACAACAGTCTAACTATGAATAGATAAAACCTGTCCATATAAAATCGAGCTAAAAAAATTACACGGAAGCTATTGCAGAATCACAGAAAAAGCCTACCTTTGCATCCGCAATCGAGAGAGAGATAGCAAATAAATCAATTATTGGTGCGTTAGTTCAGCTGGTTAGAATACATGCCTGTCACGCATGGGGTCACGGGTTCGAGTCCCGTACGCACCGCAATAAACATTGAAAATCAATGTTTTACAAATTAAACACCCGATTTTACACCCAAGAATGTAAAGTCGGGTGTTTTAGTCCATTTAAAAGGTTATGGGACAATCCCCCTGTTTTTGTACATTTCGTCTATTTTGTCTAATAGCGAAGTGTTTGCCTTTCGTTGCTCCATTTTACTTCTCAACAATTTTGCCTTTTTCGTTTTTCCTGTCGTAAGGCATAACATATAC
>CALULP010000022.1 GCA_944321495.1 uncultured Bacteroides sp.
CTTTTACTCACAGCAAAAGTAACAAATTTATTTGAGTAATAATCATGGATTTACAAGAAAAACATTATCTTTGCGAAAGTAATCAAGCGTTCTGTAACATATACGGTGAAATCCTTTGTCTATCAATATTTTGTACATGGCAGAGGATATTTCACAAAAAGACTGAAAAAAGGCGGTACAAGACCATGAGCGAAAGCCATTGAATGTAAGCGCCTTACATTTTTTTTGACTTCGTTCAATTGTCTGAATACGACTTGTACCTTTTAGAATGAATAGCCGCTGATATTCAATGATGTATGCCTGTTGCATCGGTATATAACAAAAAACATCCTTATCATTATTTAATCATCTGCCGCCTGCTACTACAATCATATTCACATGGTAGGGACACAAATAGTACCTTCCTCCTGGCAACCCATATAGTTATACACTCATGGGATTATTGACATTCACCACGTGTATCCTGTCTTTCAGATTCGGATATTATATGATGCCGGATAACAATTGGGCTCAATTAACGAAGCGCCGGACTTATATAGAAGAGTATTAGCGACTTCTATGAGAATACTTTCATTTATAAAGAAAATCCATACCTTTGCAAAGTATAACACATATAATTTTTCCCTTATGACTAAATACATGCCACTCTATTTCGCACTATCAAAATCAAAAATAATCAAAGGCAACGGAGAAATCCTCTTGCAGGACGAATTAGTAAAACTATGGCATTTTCTTAATATGCTGACCGGATCCCGATATTCTACCGTTATCATGAGAGGCGAGTCAAATGAAAATTTACGAGAACAATATAACTATGACACAAATACGCCAGACCTGTTGGCACAATGCATATTTATGGCCGGAGAAAAAGGGCGAATCTGCTGGAACGAGAAAAAATTTCTTGACCCCGATGACACTTCCGTGGAAAACTTTTGCGCAATATGCAAAACATTAAATAAGTCCATCAAAGAAGGACGTAAAAGCGGAAACACAAACAGAACACAAAAAATACAAGATTTCTTTTCACGCAATCAAGAATTCTGCAGCACCCTTGAATACATAGAAACTTTGGCCGGAAAATATAGAGGACTACCAATCGATGTCAGAAAAAAGGTAAACCTTTACTATTTGTCCATAGCCCACACCATCAACAGTCACAAATATCGAAAAGCATCAAGTTTTGTTTCAACAACGACCAATCCCCAAGTAGCAGACCTGTTCACAAACGATGCGACTATTTACGGATGGGTGCCAAGAGTAACGATGGAGAGGACAATGCAAAACCAAATCAAGCCCATAGAATATGTGCTCACTACAAGTAAACCGGATATCAAGCAATTCGGATTTCCCTGCTGTGACACCCCCGTATACCCGGAACAAAAGGAGGTTTCACTAAGATGCGGCATTCTTCCCCACTTCATCATCGGCTTCCAAGCCGGTTGTCACTTTTACGTAAATCCGGCAATCTTCAGTACCATGAACAAGTTGGAAGAGATAGACTCTTTTCAAGAATTGTGTACATTCAAAAAGCATCTTCTTCTATATGGATTAGATATTGACCAATCTGATTTTAAAGAATTCTGCCGCAAAACAAACTTCAAACGCTACTATACATACAATGGGGACAAGTACCATTTGCACCGCATATATTAGGTGTATATTCCGGCGAGCCGGTATCAATCATCGTTTTCACATCCTTAATATCGAATTCCGCACTCATACTTTACCAATACCCTTTCGTCCTTTACCTCTATCCTCGTCACCTGTTTTTTCAAGGCATCATACTTCACTTCCCATTTCATCTGCACCAGTCCGTCCCATTTGTCAAACCAGCAATGCGAAATGACAGCTCTTCCATCTTCCAACACCACAGAGACATTCAAGTCCGGCGACCAAATGCTTTCTAATTCTTTCGGAATTTCTTTCATATTTATGATGTCTTTTTCAATCAGTATAAAACGCCCTGTAGCCCGTGGATCATGCCAACACCTTTCTATAAACCTATGTGTTTGGCTTAAGAGAAATGCTTGCCAAATAGCATCCTTAGTGAAAGGTAAAGTAATATAATGAAAGGCATGTAACAATCTATATTCTGTTTCCGTATCCATGCATTCGTCTTTTAAATTAGAATCCTGCTCTAAAGAATGCGATAATGATTTGCGACGAGCATACACCAGAAGTGCAGAATTTCCCTGTTCATACCGACTGAAACTATCCAGTGTATATTCCTTATCCAAAGTCAGATCCGATAAGCATGTTAACAATTCATCCCAGCCATCCTTATATCTTTTCATTTTAAGTAGGAACAGCTCTCTCATAAAAACATCTGTAAGGATGCTCAACCGTAAGGTTTGTTCGGCTATTCCACGATAAGAAATCCTATTTTTATTTCGCTGAGCTTTGTCTGCATTGCGTATCTTGCCTGTTTGTTTTGCCAGTATCCGAATGGCTTCTGTTTTTCGGCCACACTGATCATATAAGACACCCAAGTTATTCAATACCGCGTTATTTCCATTCGCCAAGGCTGTTTGGTACCACCGTTCCGCTTTACCGTTATTCGGTTGTGTGCCTATTCCCAAATGATACATTTTGGCTAGGTTCTCGCAAAGTATGCCTCTACACGTGTAATCCTCTTTATTTATGTTATCTATATGTTTGGACGCCCACGCATACAAGGCAAACTTTTCTTCCCTGTCAACTGTCCACATCGCCTGATTGCAAGCCGCATAGGCAGAACCATACTTCATACCAGTTGCAAAATAAGAAGCTGCCAACTCTCTGTTCTCTTGAAAAATAATTCCCAAAATATTCCACGCTTCCCCTGTTCCTAGTTTGTCGAGTTCTTCGTCAACCTGCACTATTTTTCCCCAAAGACCATCTTCCCCGTTTTTGGTGACAAACGCTCTTTTCATGACTCCAGGCTTCTGTCCGGGCACATCGTAGATGAAAAATAAATTACGTTCATTCAGCTCCGAATCTATTTCTATGGGAGATTGCTGTAGCTTTCTTATTTCTTCCAACAGCGCTTGGAATTTCTCTTTTGAAAATTGTGGAAATGACCAGTACTCGTGACACAATTCATATTCTATATCCTCATTGAGATTTACACATGCCTCAACAGGATATACTCCTAATAATTGATGATAAAAATCTTTATAAGCATCACCAGAACAATCGTAACGATAAAAAAAGTCAGTAAAGAGTCTATCCAGATTAGCAAATCCTTGCAGCTCTCCATAAAAAGCAAAGGCTAACCGATAATCACACATACCCTTGCTTTGCATGAAAGCAAGCAATTCTTTCCAATCATCCCCTTTTACTATAACAGCAGCAATAGATGAAGTCAGAATTTCGTTCCATGTAAACCTGTTATCTTCTCCTCTTACATAATGACGCATTTCATTTAAAAGTTGCCTAATGTTGCTGTCTTCCCACAAATCTTTGTAAGCCTCCTCTGCTCTTATTATTATTTCATCAGATAAATCCGCCATATACACATTAGGATTTCCATGATATTTTTTTTGAAGCAGCGTATCATTGACCCAACTTTTCAGTAACTCTATGTCCTGGCTATCTTGTTCAGACTGTCCCTGTCCGTCAGGAAATGTTATCTCCGACAGGCATAAATCCGCAACAACAATTTCTTTATTTTCCAGTAGTTCTGATACACAAAAAGATGCAAAATCGGCAAATTCTTTAGAATTAAACTGTTTTTCATGTTCTCCTTTTAACCAATGAATAAACGGATGACTCTTGTCTGTCAATTGAAAATTACCCATAAGACTTGTTATGTCAAACAAATCAGAAAATATTGCTCCATTAATAATTAGAGTAGAAACTATATCATAAACTTTTTCCCAATCAGTATTAAGTTCTTGTAAAATATAACCGCAAAGAGTATACCTTTGATATTCTTTCAATAAGTCATACGCTTGTTTAGTCTGTAAAATAGTAGGGATATGGTCTTTTGATGATAAAATCGTTGTCGCAATGTCTTGCAATTCCTGCAATATCTGTAACTGACGAATTTTATCAAACGAACAAAAAAGAATTTTTCCTATAAAAAAGCCATAAAGCACTCCCTTCATTTTATTGATTCGATAATCTTTCTCAATGGCTCTTTGGTTTAACCTAATGTCTAATTGTATAATTCTTTTTTCTGTATTGGGGAAATGTTCTACGACCATATATTTCCCCCATACCCATTCATAAAATTTGGTTTCAATACTATGTTCTGATCTTGATAAAGTCACACGCTTATCTTGTTCTGAAAAAAATATGAACCTCGTTCCACCTATTGATAAATAAATAGTATGGTCACAATAAACAATCCCCGAGTAGACAGAGGGAAACTGCTCATCAGTACATATTTCTATCAGCATAGGATGATCTTCCAAATCACTTTCCGGGCGTGTAAAATAAAAAGGCTTCTCATATAATATGATTGCATTATCCACATTGTTTTCCGGAATGGATTCCCAAGAAGAATATCCAAAACCTCTCAAAGCATAAAATGCCTTAGGGGAAATACTCTCACTCGACAAAATATTATTAAAGTTAAGAGTTGTAGTAGGTATATAGTATTTTTTCATTGCCACTAAAAATCTAAGTGATTATCCTCTATCATCTTCATATGCCATCTTACTTCGAAGGGGCATTTACTGAATATCCCTAATAAAATGTAAAGCCGCAAGAATCATTATTCCAACAATAATAATCCATCGATTGATATTGATGGATTTGGAAAGGGATTCATAGTGTGCGGTAACTGTATTTTTAACATCATCTATTGATTTTTTTATATCGCTACAAGTTTTTTGAATGTTGTCGCATGTTTTCGTGAGACTATCCAGTTTTTGAATAATTATTTCTGCTTTTGCTATCGAATCATCTATCTTTTGGCAAAATTCCCTATGTCGTTCATCCATCTGTCGAGCGACCCCATCTGTATAACCTTTGACTGTAACAGGCAGTTCTGTAATTCTCCCGATTATATTTGATAAGGCTTGGTCTTGATTCTCTTTTGACCTATTAAATACCGTTGACAACTCAATAAGTATGTCTTTGATTGTATTTATCTCTGACATAGAGGACTTGAACACCTCACGTAGTGTAATCAATTCATCGACACGTTCTGTGAAAATTATATTTTGTTCTGAGAATTTGTTTAAAGTGTCATTCGTAGAGGATTTGAATTCTGCGGATATAGTATCACATGATGTTTTCAATACAGCAAAAGTATCTTGAGCTCTAGTAGAAAGACTATCCTGTGACTGCTTCAGTTGTTCTTCCCATTCCTGAATATCACTACGGAGTTCAGTAATAGATTCTATGTAGTCTCTTACGATTTGCCTCAAATTATTGCTGGCATTTACTGTATTCTCAACCTGCTCCCTGGCAGAATCTAAGTTTTGAAGATTCTTTTCCAGCCGTTCTAAAGCGGCGTTAATGTCATATGGCATAGTCTATAAATTTAGATATTTGTTTGTAAATTCATTTATTTTCTCGTCATAGATGAAAAGAGTAATTGTCTTTTTCCCATTTTCTATCAGTTTGTCTTTGATGAAGTCATCATCATCTCGAACTTTAGAGGCAAGGTGATTATTGAATGTGTCAATATACTCCCATACTTTAGAGTTGACATGATGGTATAGTGCCATAAAGCCTTCAATATAATTGTTGTAAGCATTTGACTTTAGGGTTTCGTTGCTGCCTACACCAAGGACAGTTATACAGTATACAAACAAAAGCTGTAGTGCAGCATTGTCTGGATGCGCTCTTAAACAAAGCAGCGTTGCTCCGTAGAGATGTTTAATATTGTCGATTTCGCTTCCGGATTTGTCTTTTTCAGGATTAATAATGTCAATGTACTTTTCAACTACATTAAACCCATCCTTACCCTCACTGTCAGTATCATCTTTTAAGGAGTATGGTTCCCCTTTTACTTGATAACCTGTTCTAGCATATTTTGAATTGAAGTATAGATGAATGAAATCCTTCAGCCATTCGTCATTTCCACTCCGTTCTCTTTCTTTAATACTATTCTCACAAGCTATTCTCATATCCTCTATCGCACGATACCTCTTTTGTTCAAGATTGTCATAGACGAAAGCCGTTAGATAACCTAAACACTTATCTAAATAATTGCGTCCTTTTTGCTGGTCAATTTCGTTTACTTTTTTTTGAGCTTGCTCTGTCGAATAATACTTACGGAAGAATTCAAGCATGTTCTGTTTGAACTCTTCATCTGTGCGCTTGCGGATTTTCAGCTCATAAGTCTGCGATAAATAATCAATAGTCACGTCTTCTACAACGCCGATGCAACACAAACGATAGATGGCTTTGTCTGTATCATTCTTATCGCGCTTTTTACAGAATGCAGTTTTCAAATCACAATAGATGTTCTCGTATGCATGATGTCTTAACCACTTGTCGTCACCTGAACACTCTGTGATTTTTGCGATAAGCTGTTCAAAATCATCAATTTTCTTTAAGTCTAGTTTGCCATATTGGTCTTCATTGATGTCTGTCCATCCTTGTGCTTGGGATATTTGGGAGATCGCATTCTTAACCGATTTCTCAAAACCTTCTGGATCTTGTTTTATGTTATTCTCCCATGACACTACAACACTTGCATTGCCATCTTCATCTGCATTAGCCATCGCTTGATAAATACCTTCAACAATGTTATCCTCACCTTCAAGCGGTTTAAGTAGATAGGCCGGTGTATATTCTGGATAACTGCTGAGGATTTCAATCAGTAAACTAGATATATATGAGCATAGGTTATAATCAAAATTGATGTGCTTATAAATAGGAGTCAATGTATTCAAGTATATATACCCGTATTGCTTGTTGTTGTCCTCTTCCGAAATAATTGTAATACTCTTTTTAGGTGCAGAAACTTTTAAGCATACATCTTCACTGCCAGTTAAATCTCTCAGCCTACCTTGTACTTCCATCAAACGAGTTGGCATTACATTTAATAATCGGTCTGTCAATTCCCAAAGAATAACTTTTTCTTTATACAATCCTCTGAAAGAATTGTTGTGAAACCACAAATTGATATCCTTGTCAATATTTTCAAGATATCTGTTCTCTCGAATAATACCTATGATCTTATCTATCTGCTCTTTTGTTGCACCATTATGCAGGCATAAATCCCGAATGTCATCAGCAAGCACAAATTTATTCTTATAATTTTCAAGCCACATAGGGTCGTCCTGTCCCATCCGATACATCCGATAGCGGATATAATTGATTTTATCAATCGTTAATTCTATATACTCTGTTGGGTCAAAAAGAACATAAGAAATCGCGTGCTTTTTGTCACGACCGCCACGCCCTGCTTCCTGAACATAACTCTCGATAGACGAAGGATGATTGATATGGATTGTATAGCGGATATTAGGCTTATCAATACCCATACCAAATGCTTTGGTAGCAACCATCACGCTTTTCTTATTCTCATTAAACAATTTCATATCTCCAGTTGGATGATTGCCTCCAACAAAAGTTCCGATTTCCAAATCTTGTCTATTGATCCGTAATTCTGAAGATATACCAGTGTGAGTTCCCTTAACACTATCTTCAACTCCGAATGTTCCATGAGCATGAGGACAGAATATTATTCCGGCATTGGGATAATGTTGGGTACTATCTGAAGCAAAGAAGCTGTCCGATTCGAAGCCAGGAATATGTGCAATCTGTGTTTCCGCTGTCTCATTTTGATTAAGCAGCGCAATATCAGATGGTATCTCATGAAGAAGAGAATACATCCTGTTTTTCTTTTCTGTTGCAACAATGTCCTTTAGCTCCCAATCAGATTTAGCTGTTAGCACATACTGCTCTGATGGCTCTCGTAGCTTATCAAAGTTTGACCGCACCTCCACAATTCGATAAGTTAGCTCTGGACGAGCATCTGACTCGGGTCTAACTATCGTTTCACTATCAATGGTGAGATTACCTCCAAGAGTCAACTCTCGCTCTACATCAGCAAGCACATCAAAAGAGGCTGTAGCAGTAAGTCCTATGATTGAAAGCGGGCGTTGTGATTTAGTATGCATGAAGTTAATCATGTTTCTCCCAAGATGTAAATATGAAGTACGAAAATCATGCCCCCATTCTGAAACACAATGAACCTCATCAATAATGCCGTAAGAAAAATAGACATGATTCTTCTTTGTCATTGTTAGTAAACTCGAACGGAAGTTTTTCATCATAAACCGTTCCGGCGAAAGCAACATGAAAAGGACAGTGCCATTTTGGAGCAAATTCAGTTTCTTTGCTTTCTCTTTTGCATTCATTAGACTATTAACACAATCGCAAACGTCAATACGGGATTCGCGCAGACCTCGTATCTGGTCAACCATAAGAGATACCAAGGGATCGACAATAACGGAAACTCCGGGTTGTAAGATGCAAGAAAGCTGATAAGTCAATGACTTACCTCCACCCGTCGGCAACAATCCAATGGTTGTCTTATCTGCCAACGTATGGCTGAGTATGGGTAACTGTCCAGGACGGAATGATGGCTTACGAAATATATCACGAAGAAAATATGTTAGAATTTCCTCACGATCTTTAATAGCCACATAAGAACCCGTTCCGTCTTTTTGGACCAGTGGAGGATATTGGATATTCTCTGCCGTGTAAACCATTCGTTCACGTTTTCTGTAATGAGAAGAACGAATCAAATAAACAGTACCGGCATCAACATTTAGAGGCAGAGCATCAATGTTATCGCGCAAAAGTATGGAAATGTCCATACAAAGGTCGAAATGCGTCTCTGGCATATTTGTCGACACTGTATACCCTAAATGTAAGGGGGAATTCTTAAACTCTTCTGTAGAGACTATACACAAATTGATTGGTGGGAATGATTCTTCGCATCCAGCCAACGAACATATCTGTTTATATTTTTCCTTTAGATCTGTAATGGCCATTGCTGCACAAGGAACGTCGCGTTCTATGATAGTGATGTTCCATTCTTCGGCATCTGTTTTAAGAACTCCAGCCATCATTGCCTCGATTATCATTCGTTCTACACGTGCGATGGCAAGTGGAGCAAGAACGATTTGTAATGTATCGAGCCAAGAGCCAGACAATTTTTTCCCGTAATTCCCTTTAAGAGTTGCAAGATATTTTATAGAAGCAGCATCCGTTTCCCAATTATTCATGAAAGCCATATTGTTAAGCTGTTCTATGCGATAGGTGTCCCATCCTCCTTGTAAAGCCATCTTGTCACGGCGTTCGTCATTCAGGCGGGAAAAAATATTGGAATGGTAGCGTCTGCCATCCATTTCAAGGATGAAACCAGTTCGAGCATCATCATAAGGCATTTCTAAAGCAAAATCTACTCTTTGGTCTTTACTGAATTGCCTGTCTGGAATGTCAACAATAGAAGACAAGGGTCTTTGTGGTTCAAACACCTGAATAAGATATTCACTTTGTGTCCCTCTGAGATAACGATCAATGAATCCCTTTTCAAAAGAACTTTCAAGCATATCCCCATTGTAGAAGTCTGCATTAAAGCGTGGGTCTATGATATGTAAAGCCTCATAGATTTCTTGAACACCAAGCTTGTGGGTGGATTTATATTCAACAAGAGCTTCCTTATCAGGCTTAGTTGAAATATTGTATGTATCTGAAAAAAAGTTTTCTAAAAACAGAGGTGCTTTAGTAGGCAAACCACGAGAAATGATATTGGCAAGAACTGCAAGTTTTGAATCATTGACTATATTATAGCCAAGAGGAATGTTCGACTTGACATCAAACACAGAAAGCGCATTATAAAGTCCTTCTGTCTCTTTTGCCTTATCCGATTTAGTGTACTCCTCAGAAACAGAATCAAGTATAAATCCTGCGAAGAACTGCTCTTTCTTATGTGAGTCTTCAATACGTTTTCTGATATTCTCGACAGTTTCAATTTGATCAAATTTCTTATAGAAAATGCGCATAGAAATAGTCCAATCACCTTGCCAGGTGCCACGCTCTTTATTGAGCGTAGCATACATGATATCAGGTGCCGTAGCTGCGACAAATTCATCAACGCGCCTGTTATTACTGTAATAAGGGCCAACGCAAATGAAATAGTTGTCATTCCCAAATAATTGCTGGAATAAATGTATGAATTTTGCCAGTTCAAATGCTTCGACATCAAGAATATTACTAAACAGATGTACTTTTCTTGTGTTAGTTCTTTTGAAATCACTCGCTTCAAGACTATCAAAATCCTTTATTATAGCACAAACACTATATGAATAATTATAGCATTTTATTACATCCGATGCTCTCTTTGTAGCAGCAGAAGACGGTTCAACCAAATATATCTGTTTAATGTTTGGCGCCATGTGCTTCTCTTTCAAGAAATCAAGCAAACAGATTGTTGCAATTCCCTGTCCACATCCCCAATCGAAAACTTCAACCTCCTCACCAAAAACATCAGCTACAGACATACTGTTGAACGCCATGTCCAACTTTGCTTTGTGCATTTTACCAAAGCTATGCAAATACATATTAAGATGGTCATCGTCATCCAAGATACCTTTGCCACGTTCTAAGTCATCATAGAGCTTATTACGTCTGATTCTGTCTATTGGAAGCAAAGCTATGGCAGTATCTCTCATTCCAACGAATGAGATGTTTCCACGTTCTTTAAATATCTGTATAAAGTTTGACATTCTTACTTTCCTGTTATAGTATCTGCAAATTTATTATTTTGATGCCTTTCCCAATTCTCCAATGCAATCCGCTTAGTCGTATTGGCATAGCAGTATTCACAAAGATGAGGGCAGGTATTATACTCACCAATATCCTTGGATGCCATACACTCACAGAACTGCCGTTGACCAGAATCTTTCTTATGTGTGCTAATAAAATATCGATTATAAGGCAAAAGGATTACCCCATCTGGCAATTCTGGTTGGCCAAAAAGTGTTGGAGCTGGTATTTCTTCTATCTTTACCTTCATAAATTCCATCAATTCTTTGTCATTCCATGCAAGACGAACAATCAGGTCTCCATCTATGCAACGATTATGAATTATACCGTATTTTCTAATATCTATTTTTTCTCCACAGGTCGCTATTTGGAAATTCCATTTCCTGTCACGATTCATGGCGGAAAGTTTATCTGCAAATTCTTCCATTTGTACTATATTCCATTCATGGAATGGGATTCCACTGGCTTCAAGATTGCGCTTTACTTTTTTATATATGGCAATGTCTGCATAACTAAACACCAACTTCTCAGTATAATCTTTCAATTGATCTCCAATATTTTGCACTTTACGTAGCAAATCATCTATCGATATGTTATCAGTCAAAATCATTGGATCAAACCGCCATACAACACGACCTTTGCCAAGCTGCTCTACCAACAATTTAAATGTTTCGATTCGGTTAGCAAGTAAGGGCACTTTCTCTAGTCTTTCATCTTCATAATCATTCAATGTGTATTGGATATAGCAATTTATATTCCGTTCTCTCAAAATATGAAGATACGGCAGCAACGGACGAGGATTCTTTGACCAAAAGATAACAAAACGTGTCTTGTCATACGAAACATACGATTTTGCACCGTTGAAAGGATTCGTCCATACAGAATATCCTTTTTTCAACCTATAAAAGAACCAATCAGCATAAAATGCAGGAATGTCAGTACTCCTACTTGCAGAAATAATTAAAGGAGCTTGCATTGAAACGATGGTTCCGTCATCTATCTTTCTTGAAATCTTAGTCCAATCCGTCATAATATTTCGTTTTTTAAAGGCTCAACCGACATTTCGAGTGATATTGTAAAGAAGAAAACTGCTGAACAATGCGTATATTTGAATAATCACAAACAAATGTATAAGGATAAACAGCTATTTTCTATTTCATGCTTTTGATCTTTACAACTACCAATGCTCTCGTGGGGAATACAAAGATAACAAAATTATCTTGCATATTAAAATAATAGAACGGATAAAAGCCTGTCCACAATATGGTCATAGCCACGTTTTTCAGTATGAAGAAACTATCCATTCGCTAACCGGACATAAGCCCTAATCCTGCCACATTATTTACATCCCATCGCTCGCACATCACCAGTTTCCACCACTACCCTGTCCGCATATTCTACCTTCCACCTCCTTTCCATAGAATCGAAAGACAAAAGGAGGAGATAAGGAGCGGGTAAGGAGAAGGTAGGCAGAGGGTAAGAAGCGGGTAAAAAGTCCGCAAAATCACTCATAAGCTACTGGTTATAAACGAAGTAGCAGGGTTAAATGTACATCCTTCTGACACAAACTGTAAAAAAACGAGAACCGGTGAATGTATATCTTTTTCTGAACGTGTAGAAATAAAAGGAGGGGTAAACAGCAATCTGAATTATGGACAAAGCACATCCCGACATGATATTCAACCTGATGGGAGATTTGGTAGTTTGAGATATTTTTCCGTTATTTGCCCACGTTTTGGAAACAAGGGGGTGCCTTGCCCGCAGGCGAAGGCTGAGATTATACCCAATGAACCTGATACGGTTAGTACCGTCGGAGGGATTTTCCTTGAGTAACGACATACATGCTGATTTCCCGCCTTTGCCGCCCGGTCCTGCGGTGGCTCCGTTGTTTCCCTACGTTGTTTCACTAATCGACATGCAGGATGTTTCAAGTACAGTTCATTACCCATTTTACCGACCGGATTGCGTACCTCGACTCCGTGCGCATCGCCCTCGAAGGCGGCTGCCGCTGGGTGCAGCTCCGCATGAAGGAGGCTACGGACGAGGAGGCGGAGCGTGTGGCACGCCTGGCGCTTCCCCTATGCCGCGAGCACGGCGCCACCTTCATCATAGACGACCGCGTGGCGCTGGCCAAGCGCATCGGTGCCGACGGGGTGCACCTGGGCAAAAACGACATGCCCGTAGGTGAGGCACGTGCTTTCCTTGGCAAGGGGTTCATCATCGGGGGGACGGCCAATACGTTTGACGATGTGAGGCGGCTGCACGAGGCGGGCGCCGACTACATCGGGTGCGGTCCCTTCCGCTTCACCACTACCAAGCAGAAGCTGGCCCCCATCCTGGGGTTGGAGGGCTACCGTGCCATCACGGCGCGGATGAAGCAAGCGGGCATCCGCCTGCCCATCGTGGGCATAGGCGGCGTGAAGGCCGAAGACATGGGCGACCTGCACGATGCGGGCCTGACAGGCATCGCGTTGAGCGGAAGCATCCTGCGTGCGGAACACCCCGTGGAAGAGATGAGACGCGTAATGGAACAGGCAAACCGTTATTAACAACATACAGGCTTATGGATAAACAGATTAAGATAACCTATCCCGATTCGGAGAAGGTGTATTTGTCCGGCGAGCTGCACCCCGACCTGCGGGTGGGCATGCGCCGCGTGAACCTGACACCCACCGTGACTGTGGAAGGAGGCGTGCGCCGGCAGACGGAAAACCCTCCGGTATATGTGTATGACACCAGCGGGGCATACAGCGACCCCGACGTGCAGATAGACCTGCGGAAAGGCCTGCCCCGCCTGCGCGAGCCCTGGATAAGGCAACGCGACGTGGAGCAGCTACAAAGCCTGACCTCGGAGTACGGCCGCCAACGCCTGGCCGACCACAGCCTCGACCACCTGCGCTTCGAGCACATCTGCAAGCCCTACCGCGCCAAGCAGGGTTGCCAGGTGAGCCAGATGTACTATGCGAAGCAGGGCATCATCACCCCCGAGATGGAGTATGTGGCCATCCGCGAGAACATGAACAACCACGCCCTGGGCATCGAATCGTACATTACCCCCGAGTTCGTGCGGCAGGAGATAGCCGCCGGGCGTGCCGTGCTGCCTGCCAACATCAACCACCCCGAGGCCGAGCCCATGATTATAGGCTCCCGCTTCCTGGTGAAGATAAACACCAACATCGGCAACTCGGCCACCACCTCCACCATCGAGGAGGAAGTGGAGAAGGCGGTGTGGAGCTGCAAGTGGGGAGGCGACACGCTGATGGACCTCTCCACCGGCGACAACATACACGAGACCCGCGAGTGGATTATCCGCAACTGCCCCGTGCCCGTGGGCACCGTGCCCATGTACCAGGCCATGGAGAAGGTGAAGGGACGGGCCGAGGACCTGACATGGGAACTCTTCCGCGACACCCTGGTAGAGCAGTGCGAGCAAGGCGTGGACTACTTCACCATACACTGCGGCATCCGCCTGAAGAACGTACCGCTGGCCAACGACCGCCTGTGCGGCATGGTGAGCCGCGGCGGAAGCATCATCTCCCAGTGGTGCATGGCGCACCAGAAGGAGAGCTTCCTCTACGAGCACTTCGACGACATCTGCGACCTGTGCGCCCAGTACGACGTGGCCCTGTCCCTGGGCGACGGCCTGCGCCCGGGCGCCATCTACGACGCCAACGACCGCGCCCAGTTTGCCGAGCTCGACACCATGGGCGAACTGGTGCAGCGCGCCTGGGCGAAGAACGTGCAGGCCTTCATCGAGGGACCCGGGCACGTGCCCATGCACAAGATACGCGAGAACATGGAGCGGCAGGTGGAGAAGTGCCACGGCGCGCCGTTCTACACCCTGGGCCCCATCGTCACCGACATAGCCCCCGGATACGACCACATCACCTCGGCCATCGGCGCGGCGCAGATAGGCTGGCTGGGCACGGCCATGCTGTGCTACGTCACCCCCAAGGAGCACCTGGCGCTGCCCCAGAAGGAGGACGTGCGCGTGGGCGTCGTGTCCTACAAGATTGCCGCCCATGCCGCCGACCTGGCCAAGGGGCACCCCGGGGCACAGGTGCGCGACGACGCCCTGAGCCGCGCCCGCTACGAGTTCCGGTGGAAGGACCAGTTCAACCTCAGCCTCGACCCCGAGCGCGCACGGCAGTACTACACCGAGGCCAACCACGTGGGCGGCAAGTACTGCACCATGTGCGGCCCCCACTTCTGCGCCATGCGCATCAGCCACGGGCTGAAGGATTGCGGCGAAGCCGACGGCAGCCCCGACAGCCAATGACCGTTGAGTGTACCCCCTCATGTACCGTTGAGTGTACCCCCTCATGTACCGTTGAGCGTACCCTCTCATGTACCGTTGAGCGTACCCCCTCATGTACTGTTGAGCGTACCCTCTCATGCACCGTTGAGCGTACCCTCTCATGTACCGTTGAGCGTACCCCCTCATGTATGCATGTGCGTATCCCCGTTGCGGTACAAACAGGCATAGTCCTGCAAAGCAATTCATCTATATCATCTTAACTAATAAATGTATCATTATGATTGAAACAAGAGTATCAAGAGGAATCGTAAGCACTTACATGGATAAGTTGCAAAAGAATCTGGAGCTGGATGTAGCCATCGTAGGCGGAGGCCCCTCCGGCATCGTGGCCGCCTACTACCTGGCCAAGGCCGGGCTGCGGGTTGCCCAGTTCGACCGCAAGCTGGCCCCCGGCGGAGGCATGTGGGGCGGCGCCATGATGTTCAACCAGATTGTCATACAGGAAGAGGCGATGGACATTGTGCGCGACTTCGACATCAACTACCAGCCCCTGGAGGATGGACTGTACACGATGGACTCCGTGGAAAGCACCTCATCGCTGCTATACCACGCCGTACACGCCGGGGCCACCATCTTCAACTGCTATTCGGTGGAAGACGTCATCTTCAAGAACAACCAGGTGAGCGGCGTGGTGGTGAACTGGACCCCTGTGCTCAGGGAAGGCTTGCACGTCGACCCCCTGAACATCCTGGCCAAAGTGGTGGTGGACGGCACGGGGCACGACAGCGAGATTGCTGCCACCGTAGCCCGCAAGAACGGCATCCGCCTGGCCACGGATACGGGCGACGTCATCGGCGAACGCTCGCTGGACGTCATTGCCGGCGAGGATGAAGTGGTCAAGGGGACGAAGGAGATTTACCCGGGACTGTACGTATGCGGCATGGCTGCCTCCGCCGTATCGGGCACTCCCCGCATGGGACCCATCTTCGGCGGCATGCTCATGTCCGGCAAGAAGGTGGCTACCGAGATTATAGCCCGCTTAGCCCGCTAAGCACTACCTTCGCATCGGCCGGCGTGCGGCAGCTCTGCCACACTGCCCCCAGCAAGGCTATGCCCCCAAAGCCCCAGGCACGTACCTGGGGCATTTTCTTTGCCGATACGCCGCCCAGCGCGACGACCTTGCGGTCGATGATGCCCTGCTTCGCCGCCTCGTCCAGCGCCCCGGGGGCAAATGCCGCCCGGTACCCGGCCTTGGACAGGCTGTCGAACACGGGGCTGAGGAACACGTAGTCCACGGATGTCTTATGCCGCGCCACCTCGTCCAACGAGTGGCACGAGCGGCTGACAACCCCCTTGAAGCCCGTGGGGGCCAGCGGGTTGCGGCTGTTCAGGTGTATCCCGCCGATGCCATAACGTGCCTGCAAGCCGAAGTGGTCGTGCAAGGATATGCGTGGGTAATACTTGGCCGGCAGACATTCTATCAGGGCTGCCAGTTCGCCCGCCGTGCACCCGGGCTTGCGCAGGTGGATGCGATCGGCTCCATGCTCCAGCAACGCAGCCAGCATGGCAGCCTCGTCGGGAAGGAACTCCGGGGCAGTTATCACAATCACCCTCATGATTGCCCGGGCATCAGCGGATAATTGTCGGGGAAATGCCACACAGGGCCGTTGCCCTGCCCTACATGGAGATATTGGCCGGCAGCGATGGCACGGTCCATGTAGTCCTTGGCGCTGGCAATGGCTTCGGCCAGCTCCTGCCCCTGCCCCAAGTAAGTGGCGATGGCCGAAGACAAGGTGCACCCGGTGCCATGCAGGTTCTTGGTTTCCACACGGGGGCTGCTGAAGTAATGGAACTGCCCGTCGAACAGCACATCCACCATCTCATTGCCTTCCAGGTGCCCGCCCTTCAGCAGGAACGCGCAGTGGTATTGCTGCCACAAGGCTATGGCAGCCTGCTTCATGTCGTCAGTGGTACGTACCTCCTTGCCCAGCAATACGGAGGCTTCGGCAAGGTTGGGCGTGGCCACCTTGCACTGGGGCAGCAAGAAGAGGCGCAACGCCTCCACAGCCTTGTCCTCCGTGAGCTTATGCCCGCCGGTAGACATCATCACAGGGTCGAGCACGATGGGAATGTCTTTCCGCTTGAGAAGCGCGTAGCTGATAGCCTTCACCGTGTTGTATTGTCCGGTCATGCCCACCTTTACGGAAGCCACGTCCAGGTCGTTGAGCACCGCTTTGATTTGCTCGGTCACAACCACCGGTGGCAGGCAATTGGTCTTGGCCACCCCGCGTGTATTTTGTACTGTAATGGCTGTAATGGCTGTTGCCGCATAGCCTCCCAATGCCGATATGGTCTTGATGTCGGCCTGTATGCCTGCTCCGCCAGAGGGGTCGGAACCGGCAATGGATAATATAATCGGGGGTACGTTCATAAAGTATGTGTGTTGATGTTTTGTTGGTATAGTTTTTCTTTCAAGAATTGTCCGGTATAGCTGGCCCCGCACTCTGCCACTTCCTCGGGTGTCCCCGTAGCAATGACATAGCCGCCTTGTTCGCCACCTTCAGGGCCAAGGTCAATCACATAATCGGCACATTTTATCACGTCCATGTTGTGCTCGATAATGAGAATGCTGTGCCCGCGCAGTATCAGAGCGTCAAAGGCCTTGAGCAAGGTACGTATGTCGTGGAAATGCAAGCCTGTGGTCGGTTCGTCGAAAATGAACAGGGTCGGGTCGGCCTTCTCTTGGCTGAGGTAATAGGCCAGCTTGACGCGCTGGTTCTCGCCTCCCGACAGGGTAGATGACGACTGTCCCAGCTTGATATACCCCAAGCCTACGTCTTGCAAAGGCTGCAGCTTCTTGGCGATTTTCTTTTGCTTGTATTTGTCGAAGAACTCGATAGCCTGGTTGACGGTCATTTCCAACACGTCGTAAATGCTGGCGTCGTGGAACTTCACTTCCAACACATCTGCCTTGAAGCGTTTGCCATGGCATGACTCACACTGCAACACCAAGTCGGCCATGAACTGCATTTCTACCGTGATGGTACCTTCACCCTTGCACTCTTCACAACGTCCGCCCTCACTATTGAAACTGAAGTAGCCCGCAGTATATCCCATCTGTTTGGCAAGCGGCTGCTCGGCATACAGTTTACGAATTTCGTCGTAAGCCTTGAGGTAGGTTACCGGATTGCTGCGGGACGACTTCCCGATAGGGTTCTGGTCGACAAACTCCACATTGCGCAGGTCATGCAAATCGCCACCGATGGAAACAAACTCGCCCGGACGGTCGCTGCATTCGTCCAATTCCCGTTTCAAGGCACGATAGAAGATGTCACGCACCAGCGTACTCTTGCCCGACCCGCTCACGCCTGTCACTACTGTCATGACATTCAATGGGAAGCGCACATCAATGCCTTTCAGGTTATTCTCGCGGGCACCTTTGATTTCTATGTAATTATTCCAAGGACGACGCTGTTGCGGGATAGGGATGGTTTCCTCACCCAAAAGATAGCGGACGGTGTAGCTCTTGTCTGCCACGAGGGACGGACTATCTTGGCTATCCTTGCCCCTTGCCCCTTGCAGCTCGCCATCCGTAGTCAAGATGTCTTTCATATCTCCCTGGTATACCACTTCTCCACCCAATCGCCCGGCCTTGGGACCGATATCGATGATGTAGTCGGCCGCACGGATAATCTCCTCGTCATGTTCCACCACCACTACGGTATTGCCCAATTGCTGCAGCTGGCGAAGCACATGTATCAGCCTGTCCGTATCGCGGCTATGCAGGCCTATGCTTGGCTCATCCAAAATATAAAGGCTTCCCACCAGGCTGCTACCCAACGAAGTGGCAAGATTGATGCGCTGGCTTTCACCTCCCGACAGGGAATTGCTTAAGCGGTTCAAAGTAAGGTAGCCCAAGCCTACATCCAACAGGAAACGGATACGGCTGTTTATCTCCGCCAGGATACGACGTGCCACATCGGCATCATGTTTGTCCAGCTTCAGCCGGTCGAAAAACGACTTTAGCTCAGTAATGGGCAAGTCTACCAGTTGGGAGATGCTACGTCCGCCGACCTTTACATAATTGGCTTCGGGCTTCAAGCGTGTGCCATGGCATTCAGGGCAAATCGTCTTACCCCGGTAACGGGCCAGCATCACGCGGTATTGTATCTTGTACTGGTTTTCTTGCAGCATCTTGAAAAAGGCGTTAATGCCTTCAAAATACGGGGTGCCCTCCCACAACATCGCCCGTTGCTCGTCGGTCAGTTCAAAGTAAGGGGTAAATATCGGGAAACCGGCTTTCTCTGCCCCACGTATAACCATTTCGCGCCATTCGCCCATCTTTTCGCCCCGCCAGCACACCACAGCACCATCATACACCGACAATGCCCGGTTGGGAATAACCAGATGCTCATCAATCCCTATGACACGTCCAAAGCCTTCACAACGGGGGCAGGCGCCAATAGGCGAGTTGAAAGAGAACATCTGGTCACTTGGTTCCTCAAACGTCATGCCGTCTGCCTCAAACTTGGTGCTGAAACGATATAAACTGGTGGAACCATCCGGCTGGTAAAAGCGCAACAGACAGGCACCGTCGCCCTCATACATGGCGGTTTCGGCAGAATCGGTCAGGCGGCTGACGGCATCCTTCTCGTGCGAGACAACCAGCCGGTCTACCATCAAGAATACCGTGTCACCTTCCTCCGGCACATATTCATCCATACGCACCACTTTGCCGTTCACTTCGAGACGGGTAAACCCTTCCTTCTGGCTAACATCCAGCTGTTGCTTCAAGTCGCGCCCTTCCCGCAAAATGACAGGCGCCAGAAGCGTATAACGGGTACCATCCGGATATTGCAACATACAGGCCACAATGTCTTCCGGAGTATGCTTCTTTACTTCCTGCCCGCTGACCGGACTGTACGTTTTCCCCACACGTGCATAAAGCAGACGCAGGTATTCATAAATTTCAGTCGATGTGCCTACGGTAGAACGAGGGTTACGGCTGCTTACTTTCTGCTCAATAGCAATGGCCGGCGGTATGCCTTTGATGTAATCACACTCAGGCTTGCTCATGCGCCCCAAGAATTGCCTGGCATAACTGCTAAGGCTTTCCACGTAACGACGCTGTCCCTCAGCATAGAGTGTATCAAAGGCAAGGGATGACTTGCCCGACCCCGACAGTCCGGTAATGACTACCAGTTTACCGCGAGGTATCTCTACATCTATATTCTTCAGATTGTTGACACGCGCACCTTTTATCAAGATGGATTCATTCTTTGCCATAGCAGTTGTCTTCTTAGGATTGATTCCGTTGCAAAGATACTGTTTCTTGTGGATTTTCACACATTTCTGCAGCCTGCGAATTCAAACGGGCTACAAGAGAATGGCGCGTCCTTGCACACATTCCGCTTGCAGCCCGATACAATTCTTCGCTTATAAATAAATGCCAAAGCCCAATTGCAGGCCAAAGTCCGAACGGTCTTTGTTAATATCCCAATATATAGCAGGTTCCAACGTCACCGATTTGGAAAGGAAAAAGGCATAACCGGCCTCCATGCCAAATCCGAAACGCGTCTTGTCCACATAGTCGGTATAGCGCGACAGGTTAATATTGGCGCCGACGAACACGCCTACCTGGTCGAAATAATACCTTCCGCCCACGCCCAGCATATAAGTGTCCGGACCTTTAGCCCAATTGGCGCCTAAGTCGACCAGCAGCGCCACATTGTCTGCCAGAAAGGCGCCTCCTTTCACATCAAAGCCGAAGTTGGCGCTGTCCGAGCCTGTGTTGTAAGACAAGTTCAGCCCCGACACCGAGGGATTTATCAACCATGTTCCTTTTTCAAACTGTGCCCGTGCTGCTACTGTGGCTACCAACAGGCATACTACTAACATAAACTTCTTCATCTGTCTATAACAATTAAAAATGAGTTAATCCTTTTATTGTTTCAGCACCGGTTGCGTGCGTTTCCATTTGGAATGCCACACGGCAAACCATGCGGCCGCTACCGCCAAAGCCGCCAAGGCGATATAAAGCGAAGCCGCCGGGGAAATGCCGAAGCCCTCGGGCGCCACACAAATATAAGTGGTGCAGACTGCCGTCATAAACAGGGCAGGTATGTAGGTGATATAGAAAATACGCCCTTTACGCTCGCGCGCCAGGTAGACGGTGACTGCCCACAAAGTAAAGACGGACAACGTCTGGTTGGACCACGCGAAGTACCGCCAGATGCGGTCGAACCCGTCGGCATCCTTCAAGCTATAAAGCAACAGGCCGATGGCCGCCAAGAACATGGGCACACAGATATACAAACGTTTCCGGATGGATTTCTGCTCCATGCCCAGGAAATCTGCCACGATAAGGCGCGCCGAACGGAAAGCCGTATCGCCGCTGGTGATGGGGGCAGCTATCACGCCAAGCACCGCAAGCACGCCGCCCACCGTGCCCAGCCAGTCTTTCGTTATGGCGTCCACGATGACCGCCGCATTGCTCTCGCCCATGCCGTTCTCACCGAAGAACCAGGTGGCGGCAGCCGCCCAAATCAATGCGACGATGCCCTCGGTTATCATGGCGCCGTAGAACACGGGGCGGCCGTGGCGCTCGCTCGTCATGCAACGCGCCATGAGCGGGCTTTGCGTGGCATGGAACCCACTGATGGCCCCGCAGGCGATGCTGACAAACATAATGGGGAAGATGGGCAACGCAGCCGCGTCGGGATGCGTATTGCGCACGCCGTCCCAAAGCTCCGGCAAGGCGGGATGAAGCACATACAGCATCACCAGCAACCCGACGGCCATAAACAGCAACGCCACCGCAAACAGGGGGTATATCTTGCCGATAATCTTGTCAATGGGAAGCATCGTGGCAAGGATGTAATACAAGAATACGACCACAATCCAAAACGTCGTATCCAGAACCTCGGGCGTCAGGCTGGCCAGCAGGCCCGCAGGCCCTGCCACGAACACGGCGCCCACCAGCACCATCAGTATCACGGTAAACACGCGCATCACCTGCTTGGTAGTCATGCCCAGGTAACGGCCGATGATTTCCGGCAGGCTCTCGCCCCCGTGCCGCAGTGAAAGCATGCCCGACAGGTAGTCGTGCACCGCCCCGGCAAAGATGCTGCCCAACACGATCCACAGGTAAGACGCCGTGCCGAACTTCGCCCCCATGATGGCGCCGAAGATAGGCCCCAGGCCGGCAATGTTAAGGAACTGAATCATGAATATCTTCCACGTAGGAAGCGGGATGTAGTCCACCCCGTCGGCCTTGGTCAAGGCAGGGGTCTTGCGGTCGTCAGGCCCGAAGACGCGCTCCACGAAGCGGCCATAAAGGAAGTAACCGGCAACGAGCGCAAGCAAGCAAAGTGTAAATGTAACCATGATGATGTCTGTTATTAGCCGTGCAAATGTAGCAGTTTCCCTGATACTTTGCACGGTTTTGTCCCATGTTTTGTTTATCTTCGCCGCAAAATACGCCAATAATGAAGAAATACGCCATCACCCTCCTGCTGGCAGCCGCCCTCCTGCCAGCCCTTCTCCGTGCCCAGCCCAAACAGGAAGTGCGCGCCGCCTGGATAACCGCCGTCTACGGGCTGGACTGGCCGCGCACCCGGGCCACCTCGCCCGAGGCCATACGCCGGCAAAAGGAAGAACTGACCGAAATACTGGACCGCCTGAAGCAGGCCCACTTCAACACCGTACTGTTCCAGACGCGCACCCGCGGCGACGTGCTCTACCGCTCGGACATCGAGCCCTTCAACTCCATACTGGCCGGCCGCGAAGACACCGACCCGGGCTACGACCCCCTGGCCTTTGCCGTGGAAGAGTGCCACAAGCGCGGCATGGAGTGCCACGCCTGGATGGTGGCCATCCCCCTGGGCAGCCGACGCCACGCGCAAAGCCTGGGCGGGCGGTCCGTCACCCGGCGGCAGCCCGAAATCTGCGTGTCCTACAACCGCCAGTACTTCCTCAACCCCGGCCACCCCAAGACCAAGGAATACCTGATGAGCCTCGTCCGCGAAGTAGTGACGCGCTACGACGTGGACGGCATACACCTGGACTACCTGCGCTACCCCAACCGCGCGCGCAACTTCCCCGATCGCGCCCAGTTCCGCCGCTACGCCCAGGGGCGCGACCTGGCCCAGTGGCGGCGCGACAACCTGACGGAAATCCTGCGGCATATATATAATGGTGTGAAGCGACTGAAGCCCTGGGTCAAAGTAAGCACCTGCCCCGTGGGCAAATACCGCGACGTGGCCCGATACTCCTCCAAGGGGTGGAACGCCTTCCACAGCGTGCACCAGGACGTGCAAGGCTGGCTGGCCGAGGGCATACAAGACCAGATATACCCCATGCTCTACTTCCGCGGCAACAACTTCTACCCCTTTGCCCTCGACTGGCAGGAACAGTCCGCCGGCCGCCACGTCGTCCCCGGCCTGGGCATCTACTTCCTCGACCCCGCCGAAGGCAACTGGACGCTGGACGAGGTAGAGCGCCAACTCCACTTCTGCCGCGCCCACGGCCTGGCCGGACAGGCACACTACCGCGTGAAGTACCTGATGGACAACACCCAAGGCCTGTACGACCTGCTCCAGACCCGCTTCTACACCGCCCCCGCCCTGCAGCCCCCCATGCCCTGGCTGGACGACATCGCCCCCACCGCCCCGGACAGCCTCGCCGCCCGCGCCCTGGCCCCCGGCTACACCCGCCTGACCTGGCGCCCCGCCACGGACAACGACCCCGTGAATCCGCCCGCCTACGTGGTCTACGCCTCCGACACCCTGCCCGTCGACACCGCCGACCCCCGCAACATCGTGGCCGCCGGCGTCAGGGACACCACCTACGTCTACGCCCCCGTCGCCCCCTGGATGCGCCGCCGCCACTTCGCCGTCACCGCCACCGACCGCTACGGCAACGAAGGCCCCGCCGCCCGGGCCTCCCTGCCTGCCGCGGCGCAATGACCCCCGCCAAGTCCGGCCCCTCCCCCGCGGCAGAGCGGCACCCGCATGGATAAAACCCCGCCCAGGCTTGGCTATGTCGCCGGCTTTGCCTACCTTTGTCCCGGGCCCGGCACCCGTTTCACTCCAGTGAGGCGGTCGTTTCACTCCAGTGAGGCGACCGATTCACTCCAGTGAGGCGACCGCCTCACTCCAGTGAAACGGGTGCCGGGCCGCGAAGAAAGGCATGCCCGTCCGCCGGGGAAGGCATGCCCGGCCGCAAAGGGATACATGCCCGGCCGCGAAGGGAACCCCGGCGCCAGTACGAACCCCAACACCAGAAGCCTATGTCTATCCTATTTGATTGGTATGAAAACGTCAACGACGCCCGGAAGCCCGAGGCCGAACGCCGCCTGCACCCCCGCCCTGTGCTGGAGATGCCGATGGAAACAACCGAGATAGCCCGCCACATCGAGCAGGCCAGCAGCATGAGCCGGGGCGACATCGCGGGCGTGCTGAGCGAGCTGTCGCGCGTGGTGGCAGACGCCCTGGGCATGGGACGCCGCGTGCACATCGAGGGGCTGGGCTACTTCCGCCTGACGCTCGAAAGCACCGAGCCCGTCTACCCCTCCACCCCCCAGAAGTCCCACAAAGTACGCCTGAAGGCCATCCGCTTCCGCCCCGAAAAGGCCCTGCTGCAAAGCATCCCCTCCTACGGCTTCAGCCAAATGAAGCGCGGCAACCACGCCCGGAGGCTGGACGACGCCGACATCGACCGCCTGCTCGGCGAGTACTTCGCCACCCACCCCGTGCTGACCCGCGCCCGGGCGCAAAGCCTCTTCGGCCTGACCAAGAGCACCGCCCAACGCCTGCTGCGCCGCCTGACGGACGAGGGACGGCTGCGCAACGCGGGCACCCGGCAGATGCCGATGTACGTATTAGCATAAATTTTGCCAACCCTACTTTGCAATCCGACAAAAATCACCTATATTTGCCGACGATTAATCAACCACCTGCATCATGGAAGCATTTTACCGCACACACGCCTACCTCGTAGAGCATACCCATGCCCCCGTCCGCCGCGACCTGATGGACGAGGTAGACTGGAGCCACCGCCTCATCGGCATCAAGGGCACCCGCGGCGTGGGCAAGACCACCTTCCTGCTGCAGTACGCCAAGGAAAAGTTCGGCGCCGACCGCTCCTGCCTGTACATCAACATCAACAACTTCTACTTCTCGGGACACAGCATCGTCGAGTTTGCCGACGCCTTCCAGCGCCGCGGCGGCCGCGTGCTGCTCATCGACCAAGTGTTCAAGCATCCCGACTGGAACCACGAGCTGCGACGCTGCTACGACCTCTTCCCCCAGCTCAAGATAGTCTTTACCGGTTCATCGGTGATGCGCCTGCTGGACGAGAACTCCGAGATACGCGACGTGGTCAAGAGCTACAACCTGCGCGGCTTCTCCTTCCGCGAATTCCTCAACCTGCAGACGGGCATGAAGTTCCACGCCTACACGCTGGACGAAATCCTGTCCGGACACGAACAGATAGCCAAAGGCATCCTTGCCAAGGTGCGCCCGCTGGACTACTTCCCCGACTACCTGCACCACGGCTTCTACCCCTTCTTCCTGGAGAAACGCAACTTCTCGGAAAACCTGCTCAAGACCATGAACATGATGATCGAGGTAGACATCCTCCTCATCAAGCAGATAGAACTGAAGTACCTCTCCAAGATAAAGAAACTGCTCTACCTCCTGGCCGTGGACGGCCCCAAAGCCCCCAACGTCAGCCAGCTGGCAGGCGACATACAAACCTCGCGCGCCACGGTGATGAACTACATCAAGTACCTGGCCGACGCACGACTTATAAATATGGTATATCCCGAAGGCGAGGAATTCCCCAAGAAACCCGCCAAAATCATGATGCACAACCCCAACCTGATGTACCCCATCTACCCCGTCCGCATCGAAGAGGCCGACGTGCTGGAAACCTTCCTCGTCAACACCCTGTGGAAAGACCACAAGGTGAACAAGGGGGGCAAGGCCGTGTCGTTCATGGTAGACAGGCAGATGCCCTTCAAGATATGCCAGGAGAATGCCAAGATAAAGAACGACCCCGGCACCGTCTACGCCATGCACAAGGCGGAGATAGGCAAGGGCAACCAGGTGCCCCTGTGGCTGTTCGGGTTCTTGTACTGACGACTGATTGATTGATTCATTAATTTACCTACATAAATTCATTTAGTTATGACTAAACAGAAAAAATTCATTACTTGCGATGGCAACGAGGCTGCTGCACACATCTCGTACATGTTCTCCGAGGTGGCAGCCATCTACCCCATCACCCCGTCGTCCACCATGGCAGAGCACGTGGACGAATGGGCCGCCGCAGGTCGTAAGAACATCTTCGGCGAAACAGTATTGGTACAGGAAATGCAGTCGGAAGCCGGTGCTGCCGGTGCTGTTCACGGCTCGCTCCAGGCCGGTGCGCTGACCACTACCTACACCGCATCACAGGGCCTGCTGCTGATGATTCCCAACATGTACAAGATTGCCGGCGAGAACCTGCCCTGCGTATTCCACGTATCGGCCCGCACCCTCGCCAGCCACGCCCTGTGCATCTTCGGCGACCACCAGGATGTAATGTCCTGCCGCCAGACGGGCTTCGCCATGCTGGCCGAAGGCTCCGTGCAGGAGGTTATGGACCTGGCCGGCGTTGCCCACCTCTCGACACTGAAAGCCCGCGTGCCGTTCATCAACTTCTTCGACGGTTTCCGCACCTCTCACGAGATACAGAAGATTGAAAAGCTGGACAACGAAGACCTTGCCCCGCTCATCGACCAGGAAGCCTTGGCCGAATTCCGCAACCGCGCCATGAACCCCATGACCCCGGTAATGCGCGGCATGGCCGAAAACCCCGACCACTTCTTCCAACACCGCGAATCGTGCAACCCCTTCTATGAGGCAGTTCCCGCCATCGTGGAAGACTACATGAAGAAAATCAGCGAAATCACCGGCCGCCAATACGGCCTGTTCGACTACTACGGCGACCCCGAAGCCGACCGCGTCATCATCGCCATGGGTTCGGTAACGGAAGCCATCCGCGAAGTCATCGACTACCTGCGCGCCAAGGGTGAGAAGGTAGGCCTCGTAGCCGTTCACCTCTACCGCCCGTTCTCTGCCAAGCACTTCCTGGCAGCCGTGCCCAAGTCGGCCAAACGCATTGCCGTGCTCGACCGCACCAAGGAACCGGGCGCCGTGGGCGAACCGCTGTACATGGACGTCAAAGACTGCTTCTATGGCCAAGCCGATGCCCCGCTCATCGTAGGCGGACGTTACGGCCTGGGCTCCAAGGACACTACCCCGGCACAAATCCTTGCCGTATATGACAACCTGAAGATGAACGAGCCGAAGAACCACTTCACCATCGGCATCGTGGACGACGTGACCTTCTCTTCACTGCCCCAGGAAGCCGAAATCGCCGTAGGCGGCGAAGGCATGTTCGAGGCCAAATTCTACGGTTTGGGAGCCGACGGTACGGTAGGCGCCAACAAGAACTCCGTAAAGATTATCGGCGACAACACCGACAAGCACTGCCAGGCTTACTTCTCATACGACTCCAAGAAGTCGGGAGGTTTCACCTGCTCGCACCTGCGCTTCGGCGACACGCCCATCCGCTCTACCTACCTGGTGAATACGCCTAACTTTGTGGCTTGCCACGTTCAGGCCTACCTGCACATGTACGACGTAACCCGCGGCTTGCGCGACAACGGCTCGTTCCTGCTGAATACCATCTGGGACGGCGAAGAACTTGCCAAGAACCTGCCCAACCGCGTAAAGAAATACTTCGCACAGCACAACATCACCGTTTACTACATCAACGCTACCCAGATTGCACAAGAGATTGGCTTGGGCAACCGCACCAACACCATCCTGCAATCGGCATTCTTCCGCATCACGGGCGTTATCCCCGTTGACTTGGCCGTAGAGCAGATGAAGAAGTTCATCGTGAAGTCCTACGGCAAGAAGGGCGAAGACGTTGTAAACAAGAACTATGCTGCCGTTGACCGTGGCGGTGAATACAAACAACTGACCATCGACCCGGCATGGGCCAACCTGCCCGATGACGAGAAAGCTGCCAACAACGACCCGGCCTTCATCAACGAAGTGGTACGCCCCATCAATGCACAAGACGGCGACCTGTTGCCCGTATCTGCTTTCAAAGGCATTGAAGACGGTACCTGGTATCCCGGTACGGCCAAGTATGAGAAACGTGGCGTGGCAGCCTTCGTTCCGGTATGGAATCCCGAGAACTGTATCCAGTGCAATAAGTGCGCTTACGTTTGTCCTCACGCTGCCATCCGTCCGTTCGTACTCGATGCGGAAGAACAAAAGAACGCCAACTTCCCGACGCTGAAAGCCGTAGGTAAAGTATTCGACGGAATGACATTCCGCATACAGGTAGACGTGCTTGACTGCTTGGGCTGCGGCAACTGTGCCGATATCTGCCCGGGCAACCCGAAGAAGGGCGGCAAAGCTCTGTCCATGGTTCACCTGGAAAGCCAACTGAACGAAGCTGCCAACTGGGAATACTGCGTAAACAACGTGAAGAGCAAACAACACTTGGTAGACATCAAAGCCAACGTAAAGAACTCCCAGTTCGCTACACCGTTGTTTGAGTTCTCCGGCGCATGTTCAGGTTGCGGTGAGACGCCTTATGTAAAACTGATTTCCCAATTGTTCGGCGACCGCGAAATGGTAGCCAATGCCACCGGTTGTTCTTCTATCTACTCCGGTTCAGTACCTTCCACTCCGTACACCAAGAACGAGAAAGGACACGGTCCCGCATGGGCGAACTCCTTGTTCGAAGACTTCTGTGAATTCGGTCTGGGCATGGAACTCGCCAACGAAAAAATCCGTGAACGCATCGCCAAGCTGATGCAGGAAGCCATCGCCGGCGACGCAACGCCCGCTGAATACAAAGCTATCTTCCAAGAATGGCTGGACAATTGCCTGGATGCCGACAAGACGAAAGACATCTACGAACGCATCGTCCCGATGTTGGAAGCAGCCAAAGACAAATGCCCGATTTGCGCACAAATCTATGGCTTGAAACAATACATCGTAAAACGCAGCCAATGGATTATCGGCGGCGACGGTGCTTCTTACGATATCGGTTACGGTGGCCTTGACCACGTTATCTCTACCGGAAAAGACGTCAACATCCTCGTATTGGATACTGAAGTTTACTCCAATACCGGTGGCCAGTCATCCAAGGCTACCCCGCTCGGTGCCATTGCCAAATTTGCCGCCAGCGGCAAACGTGTCCGCAAGAAAGACCTCGGCCTGATGGCAACAACTTACGGTTATGTCTATGTAGCCCAAATAGCCATGGGCGCCGACCAAGCCCAGACGCTGAAAGCCCTGCGCGAAGCTGAAGCTTACCACGGACCTTCGCTCATCATTGCATACGCTCCGTGTATCAACCACGGTCTGAAAGCAGGCATGGGCAAGAGCCAGGCTGAGGAAGAAAAAGCCGTGAAGTGCGGTTACTGGCACTTGTGGCGTTACAATCCGGCCTTGGAAGCCGAAGGTAAGAACCCGTTCACACTGGACAGCAAAGAGCCGGAATGGGATGGATTCAAAGACTTCCTGAAGGGTGAAGTTCGTTACGCATCCGTCATGAAACAGTATCCTGCAGAAGCCGAAGAACTCTTCCAAGCTGCTGAAGACAATGCAAAGTGGCGTTACAACAGCTACAAACGCATGGCCGCCGAAAGCTGGGGAACTTCGCCTGCCGACACCATGCTGAACAAGTAATGCACTGAGAACACCACAGTTGTTCATCACAGACAACGGCCGGACGTCCTTACAAAGAAATGTCCGGCCGTTTCTTTGTACTTCCCCGAAGCGACCTTCTCCCCTTCCTTTCAAATATATCCAATGAGAAAGGTTCCATCAAGACATTAAGAAAAGAATAAGTACGAGACAAAAAAATCCCGAAACCTTTCAGATTCCGGGGTCACTGCGGAGAGAACGAGATTCGAACTCGTGATACCCTTTAGGGGTATACACGCTTTCCAGGCGTGCCTCTTCAACCACTCGAGCACCTCTCCTTTTGATTTTACTTATCGAAGATTCTGCCTTTCCTTTAAAAAGCGGTGCAAAGGTATAACTCTTTTCCGGAATTACAAACTTCTTCCATTAAAAAAGTCACAGGCGACAGAATACCTAAGACGATTTCCAGACCAAAGCATCCGGAAAGCCCTGCACAACACATTGCATGTCAATACATCAGCCGGACACCGGCTTGTAATGTAAAGTTGGCAGGGTTATCCTTACGGATAGTCACAAAATCGGAACCATCATCAAAGAAATAAGCAAATCCGGGTTCAAAATAAATGCCCAAATGGCGGCTAAGATTATATTGCGCACCGACTGAAGCCGTAACAGAGAACTGCAAAGGCCGTACAGTCGCTTTCTCACTGCCCAACTTTCCATAAATACATTTCTCAACCATTCCCCCGCCCGACACATACAACATGAACGATGAACGTTCCCAGAAATTCCAGTTGGCACGCAAAGGAATGCCCAAATAATGCAATTTCTGGTCAAGCTGCCGTGTACCTTCTTCAAAGGTCACTTCAGAGGACAGCAATGTGTACACCAGTCCTGTCTCTACCGAAAACCTTTTAGGGAGATTCTTGCGGAAAGTGACTCCAACACTTACCGGCTGCCGATGCTTGATGTGCGCGATTTGATGCCTTCCGGACAGATAAGATACACTCCCTTTATACAATATTTCCTGGCCTTCCGGCACAGTTGACACGACATTGCCGGCACTGCAAAGATTCATTCCGGAATGAGCTGTAGCATCAGGAGAAGACTGCAGAAACACGCCTCCATTACTGCCGTTCATTACGGTACCCACTCCTCCGGCATTGCCCGCAGACAAAGCTACCGACCATCCGGTACGTTTTTTCGCCACATTATCCGCTCTGTCGAAATCGCTTGAAGGCGGAAGCGACCGGTGCCGTCCCTGTCTTTCCCGTTCTTTTTCTCCCGCACGTTCTTTTACCTCTTGCTGCCCCGTTTCCTCACAGGACGTTGTTTCTTCCGGCAATGAAAACGAATTGGAATCAATATCCTCCGGGTGCTCGCCGGTTGCCTCCGTCTCAAGAGAGGCAACCCATTGCCCACGGGAAACAGTTGCAGGCGCGTCCACCCGGGCTTGCGAAGGATGCTCCACATACCTGTCCGCAGGACGGACAGGAAGCAACTCATCCGGCACGGCAAGAGTTGTAGCCGGAAGCACATCCCGTTGCAGGCCTTCTACGGCAGGAGTATTCAGCAACCAGACACTTATCCCCGACAAGGCAACCAGCAAAACCGCAGCGGCAACGACAGAAACATAGCGGCGCAGCATGAAAACATGCTTCTTCCCCTTGCCTGTACCCATGGACAATTCCTGTTCCAAGCGTTGCCAGCCCGAAGGGGGAAGCGGCTCGACGTGATTTCTTAACCGCTCGCGTATGTTTTGCAACCAAGATTCTTCTTTCATGCTAACAACTATTTTTAAGTGTTCTTTTTTATCCATTCTTTCACCTTAAGGGCAAGCGACGCTTTGGCTCGCGCCAATTGTGAAGCAGACGATTTTTCGTTGATGCCCAGCAAGTCGGCAATTTCCCGGTGCGACTTCCCTTCAATGACATACAGGTTAAAAACGGTCCGGTATCCCACTGGCAGCTCACCGATAAACCGCATCAGTACTTCTTGGGGGATTAAATCCATATCGGCAGCTTCCGGCTCTTCATAGGCTTCCGGGGTGCTGTCCAAGTCACTGGCATGAGTCATTACATCGTTCCGCCGGAAGTATTGCAACACGACATTGACCATGACCCTTTCCATCCAGGCACGCAACGAGCCTTCACCGCGCCAGGTGAACTTGTCGAAAGAAGCAAAGATTTTCAGGAAGCCATCGTGCAGCAGGTCTTCGGCAGTGTCCCGATTGCCGGCATAGCGCAGACATACGCCAAGCATACGCCCTGCATAACGCTCGTACAGTTCCTTGAAAGCAAGCCTGTCGCCTTGCTTACAACTTTCTGCGAGTTCCTGTTCTTCCATTCTTCTATCCGACACGTGTTTACCATTAAAATACGGCAGATGCGGAAATACTGCATCTGCCGTCTCTATAAAACATATAATACTCGTTTTTCACCCGTGAGGACAGGTGGAAAACCTAAAAGGATTCCGTTTACCGCTTATTGCGGTTGGCACGCTTCCTCCGGATTTCCGCTTTCATCTTGGCGGCTCCCGAGCCATGCTGCCCCGTAATATAGGTCTTCTTCTTGGCCTTTGTCTTTATTTTCGTACCACTGTCCGGCGCTTCTTTTTTCTTCTTGAAAACGATGCCGCCGCCCCTTATTACATCTTCAATGTCCATCATGCAAGCGTTATTTAACGGAGGCTTTTACTATCTCGCCCACATAGGTCCGCGGCATGCCTTCGATGGCTGCAGGCGAAGGCATCTTCTTGCACTCCAGCACCAGGCTCGGTTCGTCCTGCCCGTTGGGATAAAAGCGCACGGTGTAGGTCGCGGCGTTCTCCAACTGTTCGTAAGGCTGGTCGGGCGACAAGATGGTAAACACCACAGGTTTCCCCTCCATCTTGCCTATCGAACCTCCGGCATTGGCAGTCATCATGGTCATGTTGAACGGATCGGTCCCGATAACAACCACCAGCTTGCCCGTCCCCGTCTGTATGGCGTCTGCCGGCAGTTGGGACGGTGCCACCTCCCTGTAAGTTCCACTGCCCTTATCGGCCGGTGCCTGCACAGGAGTCTCAACCACTTGTTTCTTAGGAACAATAACTATCGGAGCATTATCCGCAACGGCGGTTTCCGCCTGTTGCGCCACTTCCTGCCCGGGGGCTTGTTCCGCTTCGGGCGCGGCGCTCAGGGCTTCTGCCACTTCCAGACCGAGATTATCGGCAAAGTTTACCGTATTGCGGCGCCATTTGGCAAGGCCCCGCACGAGTTTGGTCTTCGATTTGTTCAACGCATATTTGTCCGTAATCCATTCTTCGGCCGTATAACGTTCTTCCCCCTCGCGGTAGATGAATCGTATCTTACTGATTTCCAACAGGCATTTTTCCGCTTGGCAGGTAGCCGTAAGCTGATACAAGATGCGGGTACGGTCCAGCGAGAGGGCTGTCGAGCTGAACACAATCCATTCGTCGCCCATTCCCACGATTTGTCCGTCCTCTTCGTTGGTGTACACTACCCGGCTGTTGTTTTCGTTCTTCTTCAGGCGGGCTTCCATCCAGCCGAGCACACGGGTGTATATTTCATCTTTCTGCATGCCGGGAATGCTGTATTCCTTCGCAAACACCACTTTCCCGTCCACCTCGGGCACGGCGCCTGCCAGATATTTTGCATCTTTATTGCCCGGGGCGTCTTGCGCATAAACGCCTGCGCAAGTCCCCATACATAGGCTGAAGCAACCAAGCATCAGCAAAGTACGTGTCATTTTTTTCATAACGCAAATTTATTCATTATACCAATTCATGCTGCAATATTACGAAAAACACGACACAATCGCAGGCTTGCCACCATTATTTTATATAATATTCACGCCTAAAATAGACGGAACGGCGCGGAAAAACTTCCTTGCCCGCGCAAAAAACTTCACCGGCCATTAGGAAAAGTTTATCTTAGCGCCTAAGATATATATCTTCAGGCTTAAGATAATTATCCGCAGGCTTAAGATAATTATCGCAAGCCTTAAGATAAACTTTTCACGGCAGCTTCAGCAACTTTTTCCGGCACTCCCGCAACTTTTCCCAAGGCTTCCGCCAACTTTTTCCAAGGCACACCCCGGCAAGGGACATGGAAGATTTTGCCCCGCCGCTTGCCGTATTTCGGCGGCAGAGCATTATCTTTGCAAGCGGTTTAGCTTTCTATCGAAAAAACAGCATGTCCGATTATCTCAACGAACTGAACGAGGGGCAACGTGCCGCCGTGCTCTACAACGACGGGCCTTCACTGGTGATAGCCGGTGCCGGTTCGGGAAAAACGCGCGTACTGACTTACAAAATAGCCTGGCTTCTGGAGAACGGTTACCAGCCTTGGAACATCCTGGCGCTGACTTTCACCAACAAGGCCGCCCGCGAAATGAAGGAACGCATCGCCCGCCAGGTGGGCGACGGGAAGGCGCGCCGGTTGTGGATGGGCACTTTTCACTCCATCTTCCTGCGCATCCTGCACACCGAAGCCGCCAAACTGGGCTTCACGCCACAATTCACCATCTACGATGCGGCAGACAGCAAGAGCCTGCTGCGCGCCATCATCAAGGAAATGCAGCTGGACGAAAAGGCTTACAAGCCCGGCGTGGTGCAGGCACGCATCTCCAACGCCAAGAACCACCTGGTCACCCCGGCAGGATATGCCGCCAACCGGGAAGCCTACGAAGGCGACTGCGCCGCCAAGATGCCTGCCATCCGCGACATTTACCGCCGCTATTGGGACAGGTGCCGGCAGGCGGACGCCATGGACTTCGACGATTTGCTGATTTATACCTATATATTATTCCGCGACCACCCCGAGGTGCTTGCCCGTTACCAGGAGCAATTCCGCTACATCCTGGTCGACGAGTACCAGGACACCAACTTTGCCCAGCACAGCATCGTGCTCCAGCTGGCCCAAGGCCACCGGCATGTGTGCGTAGTGGGCGACGACGCCCAAAGCATCTACTCCTTCCGCGGGGCAGACATCGACAACATCCTCTACTTCACCAAGGTATATCCCGACACCAAAGTCTTCAAGCTGGAACAGAACTACCGCTCCACGCAAACCATAGTATCGGCCGCCAACAGCCTGATAGAGAAGAACCAACGGCAAATACGCAAAGAGGTGTTTTCCGAAAAGGAGAAGGGCGACCCTATTGATGTCTTCCAAGCTTACAGCGATGTGGAAGAAGGCGACATCGTGACCAACAAGATAAAACAACTGCGGCAACGCGGCCCATACGCCTGGGCAGACTTCGCCATCCTGTACCGCACCAACGCGCAAAGCCGCATCTTTGAAGAAGCCCTGCGCAAACGGAGCATGCCTTACCGCATCTACGGAGGCCTGTCCTTCTACCAGCGCAAAGAGATAAAAGACGTGATTGCCTACTTCCGCCTGGTCATCAATCCCCACGACGAAGAAGCATTCAAACGCATCATCAACTATCCGGCACGGGGCATCGGGGACACTACCGTGGGGAAAATCACCTCGGCAGCCACCGAACACGGCACCAGCCTGTGGACGGTGTTGTGCGAACCCCTGTCGTACGGGCTGAAACTCAACAAGGGGACGGCAGGCAAACTGCAAGGCTTCAAAGAACTGATTGCCGGCTTCCTGGAAAGCAGCGCGCAAAAAAACGCGTATGAGGCTGGCATGGAAATCATACAGGCATCGGGCATTGCCCGGGACGTAACCCAGGACAACTCGCCCGAAAACCTCAGCCGCAAAGAAAACGTGGACGAGCTGCTGAACGGCATGAGCGACTTTTGCGCCCAGCGGCTGGAAGAAGGCGACGACCGTATCCGCCTGGGCGACTTCCTGTCCGAAGTATCCTTGCTGACCGACCAAGACTCGGACAAAGAGAACGACGGGGAGAAAATAACGCTGATGACCGTCCATTCCGCCAAAGGGCTGGAATTCAAGAACGTGTTTGTAGTAGGCATGGAAGAAGGGCTGTTTCCCAGCGAAATGTCCGGCAATTCACCCAGGGTGTTGGAGGAAGAACGCCGTTTGTTCTACGTAGCCATTACACGGGCCGAAGAGCACTGCTTCCTGTCGTATGCCAAAACACGCTTCCGGTATGGAAAGACAGAGTTCTGCCGCCCCAGCCGCTTCCTGCAAGACATTGATGTACGCTTTCTCCACCTGCCGCAAGAGGCCATCGCACGCCGGCAAGTGGACGAAGCCGCACGGAACTTCCGCTCAAACTTCCACGTCGCCACGCCTTTTCCGCCGGAAAGCCGCCAGCGCCCGTTAAGGCGGATAGAGACAGGCAGCACACTTGGAATGTCCGGACGGGCGGCATCCGCAAGCCCGTCTGCTGCCTCCCACGGCTTGTCGGCCGGGCAACACATCGAGCACGAACGCTTCGGCATAGGCGAAGTGCTGCGGGTAGAAGGCGAAGGCGACAACGCCAAAGCCACCATCCGCTTCCGGAATGCAGGCGAGAAACAACTGCTGCTCCGCTTTGCCCGCTTCAAGATTATTGATTAACAGAACATTTACCGAACAACAGACATACAATGATAGACTTCAACCAGTTTCCCTCCCCTTGCTACATCATGGAGGAAGAACTATTGCGGAAAAACCTTTCGCTCATACAAAGCGTGGCACAACGTGCCGGAGTTGAAATAATCCTGGCATTCAAGTCGTTTGCCATGTGGCGTTCGTTCCCCACCTTCCGGGAATACATCGGCCACTCCACGGCAAGCTCTGTCTACGAAGCCCGCCTGGCGCTGGAAGAATTCGGCAGCAAGGCACACACTTACTCGCCGGCCTATACGGAAGAAGACTTCCCGGAAATCATGCGCTGCAGCAGCCACATCACCTTCAACTCGCTGGCCCAGTTCCGGCGTTTCTACCCCAGGGTGCAGGCGGGAAATCCTGCGATATCGTGCGGCATACGCATCAATCCCGAATATTCTGAAGTAGAAACCGAGCTGTACAACCCATGCGCCCCCGGCACACGGTTCGGCGTAATGGCCGAACAGCTGCCCGCGGCACTTCCCCAGGGCATCGAAGGCTTTCATTGCCATTGCCATTGCGAATCGTCTTCCTACGAACTGGAACGCACGCTGGCACATATCGAAAGCAAGTTCGCTGCCTGGTTCCCGCAAATCAAATGGCTGAACCTGGGAGGCGGGCACCTGATGACGCGCAAAGATTACGATACAGAACACCTCATACGCCTGCTCCAGGGACTGAAATCACGCTATCCGCACCTGCACATCATTTTGGAACCGGGCTCGGCTTTCACCTGGCAGACGGGAGTATTGAGTTCAAGCATAGTAGATATTGTGGAAAACCGGGGCATCCGCACCGCCATCCTCAACGTCAGCTTCACTTGCCACATGCCCGATTGCCTGGAAATGCCCTATCAGCCGGCCGTACGGAATGCCTCAATGGGAAACAACGGCGGGCCATACGTCTACCGGCTGGGAGGGAACTCATGCCTGAGCGGCGACTATATGGGTGTGTGGAGCTTTGACCATGAACTACAACCGGGCGAACGAATCGTCTTTGAGGATATGATACATTACACCATGGTCAAGACCAATATGTTCAACGGCATCCACCATCCGGCCATCGCCATGTGGACCCAAGACGGTAAAGCACAAATATTCCGCCAATTTACTTACGAAGATTATAGGGACCGAATGAGCTGACACTCAACCTACACCCCAAACTTTCTAAAACAAGAAGACAGAAGAAACAGAAAAAAATAGGACGAATGTTTGCAGGTTTACGGAAAATACCTACCTTTGCAACCGCAAACGCGGAAATAGCTCAGTTGGTAGAGCACAACCTTGCCAAGGTTGGGGTCGCGAGTTCGAGTCTCGTTTTCCGCTCACTTGCAAAAAAGGTTGCAAAATCCCAATGCCCAGGTGGCGGAATTGGTAGACGCGCACGTTTCAGGTGCGTGTGTCGAGAGGCATGCAGGTTCGAGTCCTGTTCTGGGCACAAAGGGAACAAACAACCTATTCTTTGACAGTGTGAAGAATGGAGAGATGGCGGAATTGGTAGACGCGCTACTTTGAGGGGGTAGTGACAATTATGTCGTGGGAGTTCGAGTCTCCTTCTCTTCACATATTCTGCGGCAATAGCTCAGTTGGTAGAGCACGACCTTGCCAAGGTCGGGGTCGCGAGTTCGAGTCTCGTTTGCCGCTCCATGTTGCCCAAGTGGCGGAATTGGTAGACGCGCACGTTTCAGGTGCGTGTGCCGCGAGGCGTGCAGGTTCGAGTCCTGTTTTGGGCACATCTTCTTCCCTGCTTTATAAGGGAAGAACCTGCGGCAATAGCTCAGTTGGTAGAGCACGACCTTGCCAAGGTCGGGGTCGCGAGTTCGAGTCTCGTTTGCCGCTCCCCGGAAGTTAGGAAAGGATGCATCATGCAACGTGATACATCCTTTTTCTTTTCCTTATCCTATCTCCAAATACCGGGCTACAGGTCAGCCCAATCATCAGCAAGGATATTAGTTTACTCCGCAACTATCACAAATTATAACCTTAAATACTTATCTTGTTATAAATCATAATTAAATCACGCGAAAACAGAACAATTTATCACCACACAATAATCTTAAGCTTGTTTTTCTTCACAAACACGCCCGTGTATATTGTCATTTGAAAGTAAAACACTACTTTTGCAAACAAATTGAGCATTTAATCAGCCAATCGATTGACAAAAGAAAGTCAACAAGAATAAATGTTTTACTTTTGATACGTACATGGGAATGAAAACAGACTTTTACAGACAGAGCCTTTACCATCCGGCTAATGAACATGACGCTTGCGGCGTAGGTATGATTGTCAACATTCATGGGAACAAATCGCATGAATTGGTGGATGCAGCCTTGAAGGTACTGGAAAACATGAAGCATCGCGGGGCCGAAGGAGCCGACAACAAAACCGGGGACGGTGCCGGAATCATGGTGCAAATTCCCCATGAGTTCATTTTATTGCAAGGTATTCCCGTTCCGGAAAAAGGGAAATACGGCACAGGCCTTGTGTTCTTGCCTAAAGACAAAAACAGGCAAGCGGAAATACTCCGCATCATGATTGAAGAAATAGAACGCGAAGGACTCTCGCTGATGCACCTGCGTCAGGTACCTGTCAACTCTGCCATCTTAGGCCAGAGTGCTTTGGAAACAGAACCGGACATCAAGCAAGTGTTCATTACCGGGACACCCGCAGCCGATGGGGAAAACTTGGAGCGCACCCTTTACATCATCCGCAAAAAGATTGAGAAACGTGTGGCAGACCAAGACTTCTACATTGTATCATTATCCAGCAAGAACATTATATATAAAGGTATGCTTTCGTCCGTGCAGGTACGCGAATACTTCAGCGACCTGACACAACCCTACTTCACCAGCGGGCTTGCCATCGTGCATTCACGGTTCAGCACAAACACATTTCCTACCTGGAGCCTGGCACAACCTTTCCGCCTGTTGGCACACAATGGGGAAATCAACACCATCCGCGGAAACCGGGGATGGATGGAAGCCAGGGAAAGCGTGCTTTCTACCCCGCAACTGGGCGATATAAAAAACATCCGCCCCATCTTGCAGCCGGGCATGAGTGACAGTGCATCGCTGGACAACGTATTGGAATTTTTTGTCATGTCAGGATTGAGCCTGCCACACGCCATGGCAATGCTGATACCCGAGTCGTTCAACGACAAGAACCCCATCAGTGAAGACCTGAAAGCATTTTACGAATACCACTCCATCTTAATGGAACCGTGGGACGGGCCTGCCGCATTGTTATTCAGCGATGGCAGGTATGCCGGAGGCATGCTCGACCGCAACGGTTTGCGCCCCGCCCGGTACCTGATTACGAAAAACGACATGATGGTGGTAGCCAGCGAGGCAGGAGTGATAAACTTCGAACCGGAAAACATCAAGGAAAAAGGACGCCTGCAGCCCGGGAAAATCTTAATGATAGATACCCAGGAAGGACGCATCTACTACGATGGCGAACTGAAAAAACAGCTGGCTACAGCCAAACCTTACCGCCAGTGGCTGTCTACCAACCGGATTGAGCTGGATGCCCTGAGAAGCGGACGCAAAATTGAAAATGCCGTACCCGACTACAACCGCAAGCTAAGAGCCTTCGGATATACACGCGAAGACATTGAACGAACCATCGCGCCGATGTGCACAACCGGGGCAGAACCAACAGCATCTATGGGCAACGACACACCGCTTGCCATATTGTCGGACAAGCCGCAATTGCTATACAACTATTTCCGCCAACAATTTGCACAAGTGACCAACCCTCCCATCGATCCCATCCGGGAAGAGTTGGTAATGTCACTGACGGAATACATCGGTGCCGTGGGCAACAACATCCTGCTGCCCGACGAAAGCCACTGCAAGATGGTGCGTCTTCCCCACCCCATACTGACCAATACACAACTGGACATCTTATGCAACATCCGTTACAAAGGTTTCAAAACGGTTAAACTCCCCATACTGTTCAAGGCAAGCGAGGGAAAAGCCGGATTGCAGGAAGCTTTGGCCACCTTGTGCAAGCAAGCGGAAACCTCGGTAACCGAAGGAGCAAATTATATCATCCTGTCCGACCGGGACATTGACGCCCAACATGCCGCCATACCCTCTTTACTTGCCGTCAGTGCCGTGCACCATCATCTCATCAGCGTGCAAAAGCGTGTACAAACGGCCTTGGTGGTGGAAAGCGGGGAAATCCGTGAAGTCATGCATGCCGCCCTGTTGCTGGGTTACGGGGCAAGTGCCATCAACCCATACATGGCATTTGCCATTCTGGATGACCTGACAAAGAAAGGGGATGTACAGCTGAACTATGAGACAGCCGAAAAGAATTACATCAAAGCTACATGCAAGGGGTTATATAAAATAATGAGCAAAATGGGAATCAGCACCATCCGTTCGTACCGCGGGGCAAAAATCTTCGAAGCCATCGGCGTAAGCGCGGAATTGCTGAAGAACTATTTCGGCACGCCACAATCTTCCATTGGCGGCATCCGCCTGGAAGAGATAGCCAAAGACTATACGGCTTTCCACGATGCAGGTTTCGCACCGGAAACAGTAGAAGACCTATTGCCCAACACCGGACAGTTCTCTTTCCGCAAAGACGGGGAAAAACATGCCTGGAACCCAGAAACTATCAGCACCCTGCAACTGGCAACCCGGTTGGGAAGCTATGCAAAGTTCAAAGAGTTCACGGCAAAGGTAGACCGGAAAGAATCGCCCCTCTTCTTGCGCGACTTCTTCCAATTTAAGAAGAACCCCATCCCCATCGAACAGGTTGAACCGGTGGAGGAAATTGTAAAACATTTCGTCACCGGCGCCATTTCGTTTGGAGCTATCAGCAAGGAAGCACACGAGGCATTGGCATTGGCCATGAACAAACTGGGCAGCCGCAGCAATACCGGAGAGGGAGGAGAAGACTCCGACCGTTTCCACGAAACGTGCGACGGCATATCCCTGTGCAGCAAGACCAAACAAGTGGCATCCGGCCGCTTTGGCGTGACAACCGAATACCTTGTAAATGCCGAAGAAATCCAAATCAAAATAGCCCAAGGAGCCAAACCGGGCGAAGGGGGTCAACTTCCCGGATTCAAAGTCAATGAAGTGATAGCCCGTACCCGGCATTCCATCCCGGGCATCTCGCTTATTTCGCCTCCGCCGCACCACGACATCTACTCCATCGAAGACCTAGCACAGCTGATATTCGACCTCAAAAACGTAAACCCACGTGCCCGGATTAGTGTCAAGCTGGTCGCAGAAAGCGGTGTCGGTACAATTGCCGCAGGCGTGGCAAAAGCAAAAGCAGACTTGATAGTCATCTCCGGAGCCGAAGGGGGTACAGGCGCATCGCCTGCTTCTTCCATGCGGTACGCAGGAATTTCACCGGAAATAGGTCTAAGCGAAACCCAACAGACATTGGTCCTGAACGGACTGCGGGGAAAAATCCGCTTACAAACCGACGGACAACTGAAAACCGGACACGACGTAATCAGCATGGCACTATTGGGAGCCGAAGAATTTGCTTTCGGCACAACGGCCTTAATTGTATTGGGATGTGTCATGATGCGCAAATGCCATACCAACACTTGCCCGGTAGGTGTTGCCACCCAAGACCCCCGATTACGGGCACACTTCCGTGGACACTATGAGTATGTGGTAAACTACTTCCGCTTCCTTGCACAAGAAGTACGTGAATATCTGGCCGAAATGGGATTCACCCGGTTGGAAGATATTGTAGGACGCACAGACCTCATCCAACTGGCAGAAATTCCACAAGGCACAAAAGCTTCGTTGCTCGACTTCAGCCGGCTGCTCCATCAAGTTAACAACGGTTGCGCACTGCACAATACCGGCATGCAAAAACATGACATCGAACACGTGTTGGACGTAAGCATGCTTACCGCCGCAAAAGATGCATTGGAAAGCCACAAGGAAGTATCTTTAGAATACGCCATTGCCAACACCGACCGCTCGGTAGGCGCCATGCTTTCGGGAGCCATCGCCTCCCGATACGGGCAAAACGGTTTGCCAGACCGGACGATTCAAGTCAAATTCAAGGGTTCGGCCGGACAAAGTTTCGGCGCATTCCTGGCACATGGCATCAGTTTTAAACTCGAAGGAGAAGCAAACGATTACCTTGGCAAAGGACTCAGCGGTGGGCACATATCCGTACAGCCACCGGTACGCAGCGGATTTACAGCCGAAGACAACACCATCGCCGGAAACACTTTGCTCTACGGAGCCACCAGCGGAGAAGTCTACATCAATGGCCGGGCAGGCGAACGTTTTGCTGTACGAAACTCCGGAGCCATTGCCGTAGTAGAAGGCGTTGGCGACCATTGCTGCGAATACATGACAGGCGGACGAGTGGTAGTACTCGGCGAGACCGGACGCAACTTTGCCGCAGGCATGAGCGGAGGCGTAGCTTATGTGTGGGACAAAGGACATAATTTCGATTACTTCTGCAACATGGACATGGTGGAACTTTCCCTTCTGGAAGACGCCTCCGCCCGCAAAGAACTGCACGAACTGGTCCGGCAACACTACCTATACACCGGTTCCGAACTGGCACGTACCATGCTCGACAACTGGAGCCGTTACCTTGACGAGTTCATTCAGGTCACTCCCATCGAATACAAGAAAGTACTTGCCGAAGAACAAATGCGCAAACTACAGGAAAAGATAGCCGAAGTGCAAAGAGATTATTAACAGAATACCAACCTACGAAGCAATACATCAGAAAATGGGAAATCCTAACGCATTTCTAAACATACCACGCCAGGAAGCCGGATACAGGCCTATCCATGACCGCATCAACGACTTCAGCGAAGTCGAACAGACACTCAATACAGGCGAGCGCAAACTTCAAGCTTCACGCTGCATGGATTGTGGCGTACCCTTCTGCCATTGGGCATGCCCGCTGGGCAACCGTCCGCCCGAATTCCAAGATGCCCTGTACAAAGGCAAATGGCAGAAAGCTTACACAATATTGTCGCAGACAAATGACTTCCCGGAGTTCACCGGACGGGTTTGCCCTGCCTTGTGTGAGAAAAGCTGCGTGCTTAAACTCAGCATTGACGCCCCCGTCACTATCCGGGAAGACGAGGCTGCCATCATCGAAGCCGCTTTCCGCGAAGGCTACGTCAAGCCCCAAACCTACAAGCGCAACGGGAAGAAAGTCGCAGTCATAGGCTCCGGCCCTGCCGGACTGGCGGCAGCCAACCAGCTCAACCACAAGGGATATACAGTAACCGTGTACGAAAAGCTGGAATACATCGGCGGACTGTTACGCTTCGGAATACCGAACTTCAAACTGAACAAGCCCATCATAGACCGGCGCATCCAAGTGATGGAAGCCGAAGGCATCCAATTCCAAACCCAGGCAGAAATAGACTTGGCCAACCTGCCCGCCGGATATGACGCCTATTGCATCTGTACCGGCACGCCACAAGCACGCGACCTCGACATCCCCGGACGCGACCTGCAGGGCATCCACTTCGCCATGGAGATGCTGTCCCAACAAAACCGTGTGCTTGCCGGCCAAACCTTCAGCAAAGAAGAACGCATCTCAGCCAAAGGCAAACACGTGCTTGTCATCGGTGGCGGAGATACCGGAAGCGACTGCATAGGTACGGCCAACCGGCAGGGAGCACTTGACGTAACCCAAATCGAAATCATGCCGAAGCCTCCCGTGGGAAATAATCCCGCCACCCCATGGCCGCAATGGCCCCTCGTCTTGAAAACGAGCAGCAGCCATGAAGAAGGATGCATCCGCCGCTGGAGCCTGGCATCCAACCGTTTCATCGGGAAAAACGGGCATGTGTGCGGGGTTGAAGTTGAGGAAGTGGAATGGATTCCCGCCCAAGACGGCAGCCGCCCGGCAATGAAACCTACCGGGAAAAAGGAAACCTTAAAAGCCGACCTCGTCCTGCTTGCCATGGGATTCCTGAAGCCGCAACTGCCCGCCCTGCCTCCCAATGCGTTCGCTGCCGGCGATGCCGCAACAGGCCCCAGCCTTGTAGTGAAATGCATTGCATCCGGACGACAGGCAGCCGCCCGAATCGACGCCTATCTAAAATAAAGCATACAACCCGACCAATACAAATACATCAACCAACATGTGTGGAATAGTAGCCATTTTCAACATCAAACGGCAAACCGCCGAACTTAGGGCCAAAGCCCTCTCCATGGCCAAGAAAATCCGCCACCGCGGACCGGACTGGAGCGGCATCTATTGCGGCGGAAGTGCCATCCTGGCACACGAGCGCCTTTCCATCGTCGACCCGCAAAGTGGAGGACAACCCCTGTACTCACCAGACAAGAAGCAAATACTGGCCGTCAACGGGGAAATTTACAACCACCGGGAGATACGTGAGAAATATGCCGGCTATCCCTTCAGCACCGGCAGCGACTGCGAAGTCATCCTCGCATTATACCAAAACCGCGGCATCGGCTTCCTTGAAGAATTGAACGGCATCTTTGCATTCGCCCTGTATGACGAAGCGCGTGATGAATTCCTCATAGCCCGCGATCCCATTGGCGTCATCCCCCTTTACATCGGCCACGACGCAGACGGGACTGTATACTGTGCCAGCGAGCTGAAAGCCCTTGAAGGTTTCTGCGACAGTTACGAACCCTTCCTGCCCGGACATTACTACTGGAGCAAAGAGAAAAAGATGACCCGTTGGTACAAGCGGGACTGGATGGATTACGATGCCGTGCGGAACAACCCGGCATCGGCCATCAACCTGCGCGAAGCCTTGGAAGCCGCTGTACGGCGCCAGCTGATGAGCGACGTGCCATACGGAGTACTCCTCTCGGGAGGCTTGGACAGCTCGGTCATTTCCGCCATAGCCAAGAAGTATGCCGCACGCCGGGTAGAGACCGATGACGAGTCGGAAGCCTGGTGGCCGCAACTGCATTCCTTCGCCATCGGGCTGAAAGGCGCGCCCGACCTTGCCAAGGCACGCGAAGTGGCCGAGTTCATCGGCACCGTACATCACGAAATCAATTATACCATACAGGAAGGGCTTGATGCCTTGCGCGATGTCATTTATTACATCGAGACTTATGATGTGACCACCGTACGTGCCTCTACCCCGATGTACCTGCTGGCACGCGTCATCAAGTCGATGGGCATCAAAATGGTACTCAGCGGTGAAGGAGCCGATGAAATATTCGGCGGGTACTTGTACTTCCACAAAGCTCCGGATGCGCGGGCTTTTCACGAGGAAACTTTGCGCAAATTGTCCAAACTGCACCTGTATGACTGCCTGCGTGCCAACAAGTCCTTGGCGGCATGGGGTGTCGAGGGGCGCGTGCCTTTCCTTGACAAAGAATTCCTGGACGTAGCCATGCGGCTCAATCCGCAGGCAAAAATGTGTCCCGGAAACACCATTGAGAAACGCATCGTACGTGAGGCGTTTGCCGACATGCTCCCCCCGTCAGTAGCCTGGAGGCAGAAAGAACAATTCAGCGACGGCGTGGGCTATAGCTGGATTGACACGCTGAAGGCCGAAACGGAACGTTTTGTGAGCAACAAACAAATGGCACATGCCGCCGAGCGCTTCCCCATCAACCCGCCCCGCAACAAAGAGGAATATTACTACCGCTGCATCTTCGAGGAATATTTTCCCAGCGAGAGTGCCGCACGCAGCGTACCCAGCGTGCCCAGCGTTGCATGCTCCACGGCGGAAGCCTTGGCTTGGGACGAAAGTTTCAAAAACCAGAACGAACCGAGCGGCCGCGCCGTGGCCGGCGTACACGAAGCTGCCTATCAATAAAAAAAGGAGAAACAGTTATGAAGGTAAGATTCACCAAAATGCAAGGCGCGGGCAACGATTACATCTACGTCGACACCACACGCTTCTGCCTGAAAGAGCCCTCGCGTTGCGCACAAGCATGGAGCCGGCCGCACTTCGGCATCGGGAGCGACGGACTGGTGCTCATCGGACGGTCGGACGTGGCAGACTTCTCCATGCGCATCTTCAACGCCGACGGGTCGGAAGCGCGCATGTGCGGCAACGCCAGCCGATGCATAGCGAAGTACGTTTACGACAAAGGACTGACCGATAAAGAAACCATCACGCTGGAAACCCTTTCCGGCATCAAGACGCTCCTGCTCACAACAGAAAACTGCCAAGTAAAGACGGTTACGGTAGACATGGGCAAACCTTTCGTTGTGCATCCCTTAACCTTGCCCGGCAAGTTCAGCCCCATCGGCGATGCTTGGTTTGTCAACATGGGCAATCCGCACGTAGTAGTCTTTGTAGACGACATCCGGAAAGTTGACCTCCCCACCGTAGGTCCCCTGCTGGAACAGGGAGCCATGCCCGAGAGGCGGGTCAACGTGGAGTTCGTCCAGCCACTGGGAACGGACAACCTGCGGATGCGGGTGTGGGAGCGCGGCTCGGGCATTACGCTGGCTTGCGGCACAGGGGCATGCGCCTCGTTTGCAGCTGCACAAGCTTCCCGCAAATGTGACACCCACGCCAATGTGGTCATGGACGGAGGCACCTTGCACATCTCCACAGACTTGCAGACAGGGCATGTGTTGATGTCGGGTCCTGCTGCGTTCGTCTTTGAAGGAGAGATTGAGGAGCCTGCCGATGAATGACTCCCCAAACGCTTCCTCCGGCATACGGCACAGCTACAACGTTGCTCCGGCTCTACCAAGGCAGCGTTATAACGCCAGCACGGTAGCGTTACAGTGCCAGCACGGTAGCGTTACAACGCCAGCACAGTAGCGTTACAACGCCAGCAGAACAATTACACATCATTAATAATCAACAACTTGAAATACGATTGACATGGCTTTAGTAAACGAACACTTTTTAAAACTCCGGGGCAACTACCTTTTCTCGGACATCGCCAAAAAGGTAAATGCTTTCAAAGTGACGCATCCCGAAGCACGGCTTATCCGGCTCGGCATCGGCGACGTCACCCGCCCCCTTCCGCAAGCCTGCATTGAAGCAATGCACCGCGCAGTGGACGAAATGGCTTCGGCCAAGACGTTCCACGGATACGGACCCGAGCAGGGGTACGACTTCCTCATCAACGCCATCATCAAACACGACTTTGTCCCCCACGGCATCAGCCTGTCACCCTCCGAAGTATTTATCAGCGACGGGGCGAAAAGCGACACCGGCAACATCGGCGAACTGCTGCGCTGGGACAACAGCATGGCCATTACCGACCCCGTCTACCCCGTCTACGTGGACAGCAACATCATGTGCGGACGTTCGGGGGTATTGGGCGAAGACGGCAAATGGAGCAACGTCACCTACTTGCCGTGCACGGCCGAAAACCAGTTTGTGCCTGCCATCCCCGACCACCGGGTGGACCTGATTTACCTGTGCTATCCCAACAATCCTACCGGAACGACCTTGACCCATGCCCAGCTGAAGAAATGGGTGGATTACGCCATAGCCAACGACACGCTGATAGTTTTTGATGCCGCCTATGAAGCTTTTATCCGCGAACCGGACGTCCCGCACAGCATCTACGAAATCCGCGGCGCAAAGAAAGTAGCCATCGAAATCAGAAGTTTCAGCAAAACCGCCGGCTTTACCGGTGTGCGATGCGGCTATACCGTTGTTCCCAAAGAAGTTACGGCAGCTACCTTGGACGGAGAACGCATCGCGCTCAACCCCCTTTGGAACCGCCGCCAATGCACCAAGTTCAACGGCACCAGCTACATTACCCAGCGGGGTGCGGAGGCTGTCTATTCGCCCGACGGGCAAAAGCAGGTGAAAGAAACCATTGCCTACTACCAGAACAACGCAAAGGTAATGCTCGAAGGCTTGCAGAAGGCTGGTTTCCAAGTATTCGGCGGGGTCAATGCCCCCTACCTGTGGGTCAAAGCCCCCGACAACATGACCTCATGGAAATTCTTCGACCGCTTGCTCTACGAAACCAATGTGGTCACCACGCCGGGAGTAGGATTCGGCCCCAGCGGCGAAGGCTACGTAAGGCTTACGGCCTTTGGCTCACACGAAGATTGCATGGAAGCCATGGAGCGCATCCGCAAATGGGCTTAACTCTACCGGCCGACTATCATTTTCCTCCTACAAGGCTGCACCAGGAATCATATCCTGGTGCAGCCTTTCTATTTTCCCAAACTATCATTCTGAAATATATTACGGATATTTGCTTATAAATTGAAAGTGCAAGCTAAAAATATCGTTCATTTAGCAACCATCGCTAAAAACTTTCCAAACAAAGGATACACGCAACGCAATAAACAATCATATTGTCGTATTTTTGCATCGAAATAATTCAGAAAGACATGGCAATATCAATATAAGTAATAAAAAGACAAAACAAAGCGCGCTTATACATCAAAAAGGTAAGTTTATTAAGAAGTAAAAAGAAACAGTATGGAAACAAAAGTCAAGAAACTGGCGACACTGGCACTGCTGGCACTGACGGCACCGGCAATGGCGCAGGACAAAGTAGAAGTAAACGTAGGTGCCGACGTGGTAAGCGGCTACATCTGGCGCGGACAAGACCTGGGCAACGTCAGCCTACAGCCCACATTGTCTATCGGCTACCAAGGCTTCTCATTGACCGCCTGGGGGTCGGTAGGCATCAGCCGGGAAGACACCAAGGAGTTCGACCTGACGTTAGGCTATGCGGCCAACGGGTTCAGCATCTCGGTCACCGATTATTGGTTCAACAACGGTCCCGGTTATTTCCATTACGGAGCCAAGAACACCGCCCATGTCTTCGAGGCGCAGGCAGGTTACGATTTCGGCTTCCTTTCGGCCAACTGGTACACCAACTTTGCCGGGAACGACGGAGTAAACAAGAGCGGCAACCGCGCCTACGCTTCCTACTTCAACCTGACGGTCCCTTTCAGCCTGGGTGGCCTGGAGTGGTCGGCATCGGCAGGCGCGACGCCGTGGGCAAACACCTTTTACAACGGGGGCGCCAACGGCTTTGAGGTGACAGACCTCAGCATAGGGGCTGCCAAAGAGATTCGGGTGACAGACCAGTATTCATTCCCGGTTTTCGCACGGGCCATCTGGAACCCGGCCACCGAGGGCGCATACTTCGTATTCGGAATAGGCTTTTAAGCATCCGCACAGATACCGAAGCAAAGCAAAAAGATTCAGGATAACGTTTTAATAACACCAAAAAACAGAATGACAAGATGAAAAAGATTGAAGCAATCATCCGCAGAAGCCGCTTTGAAGACGTCAAGGAGGCCCTGCTTGCCGCCGACATCGAGTGGTTCTCCTACTACGATGTGAGAGGCGTAGGAAAGACCCGCGAAGGACGCATCTACCGCGGAGTAGTGTACGACACGAGTTCCATTGAACGCATCCTGCTGTCGATAGTGGTCCGCGACAAGAACGTGGAGAAGACCGTCAAGGCAGTGATGGAAGCGGCCCGTACCGGCGAGATTGGCGACGGGCGCATCTTCATCATCCCGGTAGAAGACTCCATCCGCATCCGTACCGGCGAACGGGGCGACATTGCGCTCTACAACGCCGAACAAGAGAAATAAGATACCTGCAACCATTAACCGAATAAACCACAGAAATCATGGATACAACTCTATTACTTGATACCGGCAACACGGCCTGGATTATTGTTGCCACCATTCTGGTCTTACTGATGACCATTCCCGGAATCGCGCTGTTCTACGGCGGACTGGTGCGCCAGAAGAACGTGCTGAGCATCGTCATGCAAAGCCTGCTGATAGTAGCCGCCGTCAGCATCATCTGGGTGGCCTTTGGCTACAGTTTCGTGTTCGGCACGGGCCTGACGGAAAGCGGCAACCCGCTGGGAGCCGTCATAGGGGGCTTCGACAAGGTGTTCCTGCACGGCATCACGCTCGGCACGCTGACCACCGGGCAGATTCCGGAACTCATCTTCGTGCTGTTCCAGTGCATGTTTGCCATCATCACCCCGGCGCTGATATTGGGCGCCTTCGCCGAGCGGGTCAAGTTTGCCGGCTTCCTGCTGTTCACCGTCCTGTGGAGCATACTGGCCTACATCCCCATGGCCCACTGGGTATGGGGCGGAGGCTTCCTGCAGCAGATGGGCGCCATCGACTTTGCCGGGGGCACGGTAGTGCACATCAATGCCGGCATCTCGGCACTGGTCATGGCGCTGATGGTGGGCAAGCGCAGCGACTATAAGGCGGGGCACCCCATGACGCCGCACAACGTGACCTTTGTGTTCATGGGCACCGCTTTCCTCTGGCTGGGATGGTTCGGCTTCAATGCCGGAAGCGGGCTTTGCGCCGACGGGCTGGCCGCCAACGCCTTCCTGGTAACCCACCTGGCCACGTGCGTCGCCGCCCTGACCTGGATGGCGACAGACTGGATACTGAACAAGAAGCCCACCACCGTAGGCGCCTGCACGGGCGCCGTGGCCGGACTGGTGGCCATCACCCCGGCTGCCGGCACGGTGGACATCCTGGGAGCCACCTGCATCGGGCTCATCTCGTCCATGGTATGCTTCTACATGGTGGCCGTGGTGAAGCCCCGGCTGGGGTATGACGACACGCTGGACGCCTTCGGCGTGCACGGCATCGGGGGCATCGTGGGCTCCATACTGACGGGCGTCTTTGCCACGCAGTTCATCTCGGGCGAAGGCGGCGCCGAGGGCGCGCTCTACGGCGACTGGCACCAGCTGTGGGTGCAGGTGCTGACCACCGTCATCTCCATTGCCTTCAGCGCGGCGATGACCTTCATCCTGTTCAAGCTCACGGACAAGCTGGTGGGCATCCGCGTGGACAAGCGCGTGGAAGAAGAGGGCCTCGACATCTACGAGCACGGCGAATCGGCCTACAACAGATGACCCTTAGGGGTAGGCCACGGCGACCCTTAGGGGTAGGTCACGGAGACCCTTAGGGGTCGGACACGGTGACCCTTAAGGGTAGACCATGGTGGCGATTAAGGCGAGACCATGGTGACGATTAAGGCATCAGCCCAGAGACATACATCATTCATTTAAACACCAATCAAACCTATTCATTATGACTACATTAAGATTCAGAGTAGTAGAAAAAGCGTTCCAGACCAAGCCGGTCCCCGTACACATCCCGGCGGAACGCCCGAGCGAATACTTCGGGAAGTATGTGTTCAACCGCGAGAAGATGTTCAAGTACCTGCCCACCGACGTGTACCAGCGGCTGACCGACGCCATGGACCACGGCGCCGCGCTGGACCGCGACGTGGCCGACCGCGTGGCCGAAGGCATGAAGCGCTGGGCCATGGAGCTGGGCGCCACGCACTACACCCACTGGTTCCAACCGCTGACCGAGGGCACGGCGGAGAAGCACGATGCCTTTGTGGAGCACGACGGCAAGGGCGGCATGATGGAGGAATTCTCCGGCAAACTGCTCGTGCAGCAGGAGCCCGACGCCTCCAGCTTCCCCAACGGCGGCATCCGCAACACCTTCGAGGCGCGCGGCTACTCGGCCTGGGACCCCTCGTCGCCCGTCTTCGTGGTAGACGACACGCTGTGCATCCCCACCGTCTTCATCGCCTACACCGGCGAGCCGCTGGACTACAAGGCGCCGCTGCTCAAAGCCCTGCGCGCCGTCAGCAAGGCAGCCGTGGACGTATGCCACTACTTCAACCCCGACGTGCAGAAGGTGGTGGCCTACCTGGGCTGGGAGCAGGAATACTTTCTGGTGGATGAAGGCCTCTACGCCGCCCGCCCCGACCTGCTGCTCACCGGCCGCACGCTGATGGGGCACGAGGCCTCGAAGAACCAGCAGCTCGAAGACCACTACTTCGGCGCCATCCCCACCCGCGTGGCTGCCTTCATGAAAGACCTCGAGATACAGGCCCTGGAACTGGGCATCCCCCTGAAGACCCGACACAACGAGGTGGCGCCCAACCAGTTTGAGCTGGCGCCCATCTTCGAGGAGTGCAACCTGGCGGTGGACCACAACATGCTCATCATGTCCCTCATGCGCAAAGTGGCCCGCACGCACGGCTTCCGCGTCCTGCTCCACGAAAAACCGTTCAAGGGCGTCAACGGCTCGGGCAAGCACAACAACTGGTCGCTGGGCACCGACACCGGCATCCTGCTCATGGCCCCCGGCAAGACGGCCGAGGAGAACCTGCGCTTCATCACCTTCGTGGTCAACACGCTGATGGCCGTCTACCGCCACAACGGCCTGCTGAAGGCCTCCATCATGAGCGCCACCAATGCCCACCGCCTGGGCGCCAACGAAGCGCCTCCCGCCATCATCTCCTCCTTCCTGGGCAGCCAGCTCAGCCGGGTACTGGACCACATGGAAGACAGCACGCTGGACGAACTGGTCGCCCTGGGCGGAAAGCATGGCATGAAGCTGGACATCCCGCAGATACCCGAACTGCTCATCGACAACACCGACCGCAACCGCACCTCGCCTTTCGCCTTCACGGGCAACCGCTTCGAGTTCCGTGCCGTAGGCTCGGAGGCCAACTGCGCCAGCGCCATGATTGCCCTGAACGCCGCCGTCGCCGAGCAGCTTGCCGACTTCAAGGAGGCCGTCGACGCGCTGATGGCCAAGGGCGAGCCCAAGCTTTCGGCCCTTATCCAGGTCATCCGGCAATACATCAAGGAGTGCAAGCCCATCCGCTTCGACGGCAACGGCTACAGCGACGAGTGGAAGGAAGAAGCGGCACGCCGCGGACTGGATTGCGAGACCAGCTGCCCGCTCATCTTCGACCGCTACCTCTCGCCGGAAAGCATCCGCATGTTCGAGTCCACCGGCGTCATGACCCGCAAGGAGCTGGAAGCACGCAACGAGGTGAAGTGGGAAACCTACACCAAGAAAATCCAGATAGAAGCCCGCGTCTTGGGCGACCTGGTCATGAACCACATCGTCCCGGTAGCCACGGAGTACCAGACCAAGCTGATTGACAATGTGTACAAGATGAAAGGCCTCTTCCCGCCCGAACAGGCCGACAAGCTCTCGGCAGAGAACATGGCCATCATCTGCAAGATTTCCGAACACACCTCTTACATCAAGGAGCACGTCGATGCCTTGGTAGATGCACGGAAAGTGGCCAACAAGATTACCGGCGAACGCGAGAAGGCAATCGCTTACCACGACACCATCGAGCCTATGCTGGAGCAAATACGGTACCACATTGACAAGCTGGAACTGATTGTGGACGACCAGATGTGGACCCTTCCCAAATACAGGGAACTGCTATTCGTAAGATAAGGCTCTGTATTTATAACATGTATGTCTAAGCCTCCCGGGACGTTGTGATAACGTCCCGGGAGGCCTTTGCTTCTGCCCTATCCCCCCTGCAAGACACAAAAACGGGGCGCGCCAAGAACGGCGCGCCCCATCACACAAACACAAAATAAAACACAATTAAATATATGTGCCACAACCTGCAATACTTGGCAGTATTGCCCCGCCACAGATATTCACATACCCGTCACCGGGAAACAGGCAGCAGCATTATTGAATGCCTCTCTCGCGAAGCTTCAATTGCCAGTTCCATGCCGAACGCAACGTATCCTCCAAGCTTGTCCCGGCTTTCCATCCCAAGACCTTGTTGGCACGTTCGGGGTTTGCCCACACCTTCTCGATATCGCCGGCACGGCGTCCTACTATCTGATAATTCAGTTTCACCCCTGTCGCTTTCTCAAAGGTGTTTATCAGCTCCAGCACGGAAACGCCATTGCCGGTACCTATGTTGAACACTTCCACTTTCTCGTCCTGCTTATCCGCCAACATACGGCCGATAGCCACCACGTGTGCCTTGGCCAGGTCTACCACATTGATAAAGTCGCGGATGCAAGAACCGTCGGGCGTGTCATAATCATCACCAAAGACACTCAGTTTCTCGCGGATGCCGATGGCCGTCTGCGTAAGATAAGGCACCAGGTTCTGCGGAACCCCGTTAGGCAACTCGCCCAACAGAGCAGTGGGGTGCGCACCGATAGGATTGAAATAACGCAACAGGATGGCACGGATAGGAGCACCGGAAGCCACGGTGTCACGGATAATCTCTTCATTAATCTGCTTGGTATTGCCATAAGGGGATTCAGCCTTCTTAATGGGGGCTTCTTCCGTTACCGGCAACTGGTCGGGCTGGCCATACACCGTGCATGAGGAAGAAAAGACAATTCCCTCCACGCCATGCTTCGGCATCAGTTCGAGCAAGTTTATCAACGAGCCCAAATTATTGCGATAGTATAACAACGGCTTTTGCACCGACTCGCCCACCGCCTTGCTGGCTGCAAAATGGATAATGGCCTTGATGCCCGCATACTTGGCAAACACACCGTCAAGCCCATCATAGTCCAGGCAATCCAGCTTTTCAAAAGCCGGACGGATACCCGTCACCTTCTCGATATTATCGACGACATCTGCACTTGAATTGGACAAGTTGTCAATAATCACAACCTCATAACCAGCATTCTGAAGTTCAACTACCGTATGAGACCCGATGTATCCGGTTCCACCCGTCACCAAAATCCGTTCTTTCATAACAGTGCGAAGTATATAGGTTTAATAACGCCACAAATATACGGATTTAAATTCAGAAAACAGAGAATGTACCTCAAAAGTATAAATAAAACAAGACAAACAGCCGCATACGGCAATGCAAACGTCACCGAAGGTAGCGCGACAAGTTGTAACGCCCTTTCCGCCGGGTAGACTTCCCGAACTGTATAACCCCGGACGGACACCCATGCAGGCATGCCATGCAATGGATGCAATTGTCCCCCCAAGCCGGTTTCCCGTCTGCCAGCCGGATATTATCCATAGGGCACAAGCGTACACACGTCCCGCACGAAGTACATCCCTCATCGGTATGGAACCCGCGGGAATGAACCACAAAACGGTTGAACAGCATCCCCAGCACATAGCTTTTGAACCGGGGAAAACTTCCTTCATGCACCTCCCAGGCAGGAAGCCCCTCCCGCACATGACGCGCTATTTCCGGAATCCGTTTCCGGGTATCTTCGATTTTGGCGGCAGCCACATCGTCCGCATCAAGCCGGAACATCGGCACATAGGTGTTGGGCATAAAGACCGACCATGCCGCGTCTATTGCAAATGTCCGCGACAAGAAATCCATTGCCTTTCCGGCATCATCGCCACATGTACATACGGCATAACGATAAGTCCCGTCGGGCACAGGCAGATGCGACAAGAAGTGAAGCACCGGGCGTGGAACCCTCCACGAATGGACGGGAAACACCACTCCTACCTTGCCATCCGGGCGGGGAATCTCACCCGTCCGCAAGCAAACAGCCATGTCATGCACTTCGTCGCCCAATGCAGAAGCCAGTTGTCCTGCCACCCAACGGGAATTACCAGTACCGGTAAAATAGAATATCATGCGCCTTTCAATCTATCACAAATGCATCCCAAAACGAACGGGTGGACTGAACCAGCGAATATCCCATGTAAAGGACGAACAACAAGGCGATGACAATCATCAGAAAGCCGACCATGGCATTGTGCCTTTCTTGTTTGAATGGAATGAAAACCATAAATACCTCCTTTTCTAATGTTTGGGCAAATGTCCGGATGCTGCGTTACATAATCCTTACAGTGCTATGACAAATATACAAAAAAAGAGGCACATTGTACCTCTTTTCCCGATTATTTAAGTTTTAGCAACCAAAATCATGCATTTTTGCCCGCCTGGGTGTCAAGGCTGTATGGCTTTGACCAGTTCGTCGGGCGTCAGCAGGCATTGTTCGCCGGTTGCCATGTTCTTCAAGGTCAATTTGCCTTCCGCCATTTCATTCTCGCCTACCAATGCCACAAACGGCACTCCCTGGGCATTGGCATAGCTCATCTGCTTCTTCATCTTGCAGCAATCCGGATAAATCTCGGCGCTGATGCCTGCCGCCCGCACCTGCGACAACACCCGGAGGGAGAATGCCGCCTCGCGCTCGCCGAAATTGATGAACAGCAACTGCGTGCCTTTCACCGCCTCTTTCGGGTAAAGGTCAAGCTGGTTCAGCACGTCGAATATGCGGTCGGCGCCAAAAGATATGCCCACGCCGCTGACGCCAGCCATGCCAAACACGCCTGTCAGGTTGTCATACCGCCCGCCACCGGTAATGCTGCCTATCTGGACGTCCAAGGCTTTCACCTCGAAGATGGCGCCGGTGTAATAATTCAGGCCGCGGGCAAGGGTCAGGTCAAGTTCAATCTCGTTTTTCAAATCCAGGTTCTTCAAGGCCGAAAGGATGAACTCCACTTCCTCTACGCCTTTCAGCCCCGTCTCGCTTGCGGCAAGCACCTGCTTCAATACGCCAAGTTTGGCATCATTGGTGCCGCTCAACAGGATGATAGGTTGCAGTTTCTCAATGGCTTCCTCGCTGATTCCCTTCCCGCGCAGCTCGGCATTCACGTTGTCCAGGCCGATTTTGTCCAGCTTGTCGATGGCCACGGTGATGTCCACAATCTTGTCCGCCTCGCCGATGATTTCGGCAATGCCCGTCAGAATCTTGCGGTTGTTAATCTTGATGCAGACCCGTATGCCGAAACGCGAAAAGACAGTGTCGACAATCTGCATCAGTTCCACCTCATTCAGCAACGAATCGCTGCCCACCACATCGGCATCGCATTGGTAAAACTCCCGGTAGCGCCCTTTCTGAGGCCGGTCGGCACGCCACACCGGCTGTATCTGGTAACGCTTGAAGGGAAAGACCAACTCATCGCGGTGCATCACCACATAGCGGGCAAACGGGACGGTGAGGTCGTAACGCAACCCTTTCTCGCAAAACTTGCAGGCCAGCTTCGGGGCGTTGCGGCTCAACAGTTCCTCGTCAGTCAATCCGGAAAAATAATCCCCCGAATTCTGTATCTTGAACAACAGTTTGTCGCCCTCTTCCCCGTACTTCCCCATCAAGGTGGAAAGCATTTCCATGGCCGGGGTTTCTATCTGCCGGAAGCCGTACAGATGATATACGTTGCGGATGGTATCGAATATATAGTTGCGCTTCGCCATCTCTACGGGCGAAAAATCGCGTGTTCCTTTCGGAATGCAAGGTTTTGCTGCCATAAGCGTATCTTATTACCGATTGTTTTTCAACGCGCAAAGTTACGGTATTTTCTCGAGATAACAGGCGTGCCACGATGAAATGATGCAAGGGGGCAACCGGAAAAAACATCATCGCCCGCCAGGAAAGATGTTTTCCCGGCTCAAAAAAACGCCGGAAAAATAAGAAAAAGTTTATCTTAAGGCTTGCGATAATTATCTTAAGCCTTAAGATTATTATCCGAAGGTTGAAGATATATATCGTAAGGCTTAAGATAAACTTTTCCTGCCTGCGGAAAAACTTTTTCAACAGGAGAAAGATGTTTTAAAAAAAGAGGGTGTATCAAATTGCAATGTATTTGATGCACCCTTCTTTTCATTGTGTGAGGTCTGGAAATACTTCAAGCAGCCATGTTTTGAGAGTTTCCCTCATTTTTTTGATTTTTCGCATATA
>CALULP010000023.1 GCA_944321495.1 uncultured Bacteroides sp.
GTATTGCCGGCGGATGCTCTTGGAGTCCATTGCAACCGACAACCCCCGATGGGCGGTGAACACTCTTTCTTTGCCTAAACCCTCCGGAACGGGCTGGAAAACGTTGCACTTCTATTTGGACTCTTCACCTGTTGCGGATGGCGCAGAGGCGTGAATAATTTAAACAGGCTCTAAACTTCAAAAAAGAAACCTAAAACCCCGGGGGCGGCGGTATCTCGGTTTTCTGAAATTCTTTATCTTTGTGTGAGAGCCGGATAGGGAAAAATCCGGAAGGCTCGAAAACGCATAAGGGCTTACATACTATGTATAAAGAACTATTCAACTGTGTGCTGCTGGGCTTGCTGTTTGCTTCGTGCAGCGGGGTAAAGCCCCGTATCTCCGTGGTGTGCGAGGAAAACAAGGTGGGAAATTGCATTGTCAAGTGGGAAACAATCCCTGCCCTTGAAGGCGATGTGAAAGTCTATGTGTCGACCGACCCGGAGAATATCCCGGAGGAAGAACCCGTGGCTTCGGCCCCTATCGGGAAACAGTGGATGACGGTGGTGACCGACGACCCCACGAAGCGTTATTATTTCAGTCTGGTTTTCAATGACAAGTATCGTGTCCAGACGGCTTCCCGCAATGTCATTATCCCCGGCATACAGAACTTCCGCGACTTAGGCGGATACCCTTCTTATGAAACCCGCAAGCGCCTGCGCTGGGGGATGCTCTACCGCTCGGCAAAGATTGAAGACCCCGAGGAATGTGCGGTGCAGGAGTTGAAGAACATCGGCATAAAGACTATCGTGGACTTGCGTGACGAAGGTGAAAAAGACCGGGAGGAAGCCTGGGGCAAGGGGTTCCGCATGGTCCGCGTCCCTATACCTGTGGGTAACCTGCATGACATGTTGCAGGATGTCCGCCGGGGCAGGGTGAGTAGCGATACGGTGTACCGCATAGTCGAGCGTGTCCACCGGACGCTTGTCCGCCAATATACCGATGAGTACCGCCGGGTGTTCGATGTGTTGCTGGAGCCGGACAATTATCCCGTGGTGCTGCATTGTGCCTCGGGCAACGGGCAGACCGCCATTATGTCGGCATTGGTGCTTGCCGCCTTGGGGGTGAACCCGGAGGTCATTATGGATGATTACCGCTTGAGCAATGTGTACCTGACCAACTTCTCGTATGACCGCCATTTGCCGCCATCTTCCCAAGATGCTATTGCTACCATATTGAGTGCCCGTGAAGACTTCCTGAATGCCGCCCGTGAAGAAACCGAGCGGATGTATGGCGATGTGGACACTTACCTGCGCGAAGGGGTGGGACTGAGCAAGAAAGACATCCGGAAGCTGCAACGCATCTTGTTGGTTCCTATCGAATAGGGCGTCAGGGCTTGTTGTCATTGGCAATGTATAATGCCGAGTTGCGCCTCACGACTGATTGTCCGTAAGAAGATTACAAATGCCCGTAATGAAGATACACGGGTTTGCCTGATAGCGCCTTACTTTTGCAGTACTTAATCAACCAATTTAGTATTGTAATATGAATATTTTTGAAAAAGACCTTTCGGGCGCCATGGTCTCGCCCGAAGAACCCGGTTATGAGCAACTTATCAGTGCTATCTTCGACACCATGAAGACGGCTGCGGAAATGAATGCCAAAGGCTGGCTTTCGGCTGAAGAAGTGCGCGATTATCTGCGCCGTATTACAGGTCGGGAGATAGATCCCAGCACTACGCTTCTGCCTCCCTTCTATGTGGATTATGGTAAGAACATCCGTATCGGCAAAGGGTGTTGGATTCAGCAAGGATGCACTTTCTTCGACCGGGGCGGCATTACCATCGGCGATGGCGTATTCATCGCTCCCAAGGTGAACCTTATCACCATTAACCACGACCCTGATCCAGAAAACCGTAGCGCGATCTATGGTCGCCCCATTGTCATTGAAGATAAAGTCTGGATAGGCATCAATGCTACTGTCCTGCCTGGCGTGCGCATCGGTTACGGTTCCATCGTCGGGGCCAATAGCGTGGTGACGCACGATGTCCCGCCCATGAGCATCGTTGGCGGTAATCCGGCGAAATTCATCAAGAAGATTGAAACAAAGAACAACGTACAATAATGAAAAAGATAATTACTTTGAACAATGGCGTCGAAATGCCCGTGATGGGCTTATGATGAACAGCTCAAGTCTGGTGGTGTTAATAAAAAAAGGCACTCAAAACGGGAAAGGATAAACTTTAAGACGCGGATAATACGGATATTAATTTCTGAAATCCGTATCATCCGCGTCTTAAAAAAATAATGAATTGTCTCTTCCTTTTTTGTTTTGACATTTCCGGTCAATCGGAAGGGTTCTTCTCTTTTACTTGAACAGCAAGGGGGCAAGGTCATGCAGGTTGTGGCGCCAAACGTACCAGGTGTGCCCTCCGTCCATGGAAGAATATTCATGTTTGATGCCATACTTGTCGAATGCCTCGCGGGTGCCGACACAGTTCTTGTAGGCGATGTCTTCCTCGCCACCCATGTAGAATTTGAACAGTTTGAAGTACTTGTTCATCTCGGCAGCATGCTCTTTCAGGTAAGGTTCCCATCGGGTATAGAGGTCGGACTCCAGAAACCAGCCTGTACTCAAGGGGCATACGTAGGCAAAGTGCTTGTAATGTTGGAGCACGATGTTCAAGGTTTCCAGTCCGCCCATTGACAAGCCGGCAATAGCGCGGTGCTCGCGGTCGGTCAACACATGGAAGTTGGCCTCTACATAGGGAATGATGTCGTTCATCATCTCGTCGGTAAACTTATCCGTGTCCACACTTCCATCGGGCATTACCACTACCATCGGTACGATTTTGCCCTCGGCCAGCAGGTTGTCCAGAATGAAATTGGCACATCCCACACCCGGCCAGGAGTAGTCGTTGTCGCCTCCTCCGTGGATGAGGTAGAGCACGGGCAGCTTGTCCATGCCGTCATAGCCGGCGGGCGTCCATACGTGCATGCGGCGTGTCTTGTTGAACGTTGTCGAAGGATAGTACACCGTCGAAACCATGCCGTGGGGCACGTCTTTCATCGCCCAGAAAGCATCGCCTTGCGGGTCTACCTCCAACAGCGGTTTCAAGTCTTTGGTCATGGAAGACTTGGGGTCGTTCACCGTCACGCCATCTACCACGAAGTTGTAACGGTACACGCCGGGTTTCACGTCCTTTACAATGCCTTCCCACACGCCTCGGTCATCTTTTGTGAACTTGGGTGCGTTGGGACCCCAACCGCCCAGGTCGCCGCCCATGCCTACCGTCTTGGCTTCGGGGGCATAGATACGCAGGGCTACGTTGCCGTTTGCCAGCACTTCGGTAGATACCAGCGAGTCGTTGGCTGTTTTCTTGAAGCCGGGGAACTGTGCCTGGGCTTCGGCTGCCAGCAGTGTGCCGGCCATCAATGCTAAGATTTTTGTTTTCATGTTCCTATAAGAATAAAGTTAATAATTGGTATGTGTGCTTTCTTTCCCAAATGTCTTCCAAAAGTAACAAATCCAAGGGATATAGGCAAGAAATTTTGGCTACTAAAAAAGGCTGTCCCAAGAATACATGGAACAGCCTTTCGTATGTTAGGGATGAATCGTCAGCTTAGAGCTTCGGACCGGCAGCAACCAATGCCTTGCCGGCTTCGTTGCCTTCAAACTTGGCGAAGTTCTTGATGAAGCGGCCAGCCAAATCCTTGGCTTTCTCTTCCCACTTGCAAGCGCAGTCGTAAGTGTCGCGAGGATCAAGGATCTTCGGATCTACGCCCGGTAATTCAGTAGGAACAACGAAGTTGAAGTACGGGATGGTCTTCGTCGGAGCCTTGTCGATAGAACCGTCCAGGATGGCGTCGATGATACCACGGGTGTCGCGGATAGAGATACGCTTGCCTGTACCGTTCCAGCCGGTGTTCACCAAGTATGCCTTGGCGCCTACCTTTTCCATCTTCTTAACCAGTTCTTCAGCATACTTCGTCGGGTGCAAAGAGAGGAAAGCTGCACCGAAGCAAGCAGAGAATGTCGGGGTCGGTTCTGTGATGCCACGTTCCGTACCGGCCAACTTAGCGGTAAAGCCGGACAGGAAGTAATACTTAGCCTGCTCGCTGTCCAAAATAGATACAGGAGGCAATACACCGAAGGCATCAGCAGACAGGAAGATTACCTGATGAGCGTGAGGACCTTTGGAAACCGGCTTAACGATGTTGTTGATGTGGTAGATAGGATAAGATACACGGGTGTTCTCCGTAACGCTCTTGTCTGCAAAGTCAATCTTGCCGGCTGCGTCTACGGTTACGTTCTCCAGCAAAGCGTCGCGCTTGATGGCGTTGTAGATATCGGGTTCGCTTTCTTTATCCAGGTTGATAACCTTGGCATAGCAACCGCCTTCGTAGTTGAATACACCTTCGTCATCCCATCCGTGTTCGTCATCGCCGATGAGCAGACGTTTCGGGTCGGTAGACAGCGTAGTCTTACCTGTGCCGGACAGGCCGAAGAAGATAGCCGTGTCGGTACCTTCCATGTTGGTGTTGGCAGAGCAGTGCATGGAAGCGATGCCGCGCAGCGGGTTCAGGTAGTTCATGATAGAGAAGATACCCTTCTTCATTTCACCGCCGTACCAAGTGTTCAGGATAACCTGCTCGTTGGTCTTCAGGTTGAATACGGTAGCCGTCTCAGAGTTCAGGCCCAGTTCCTTGTAGTTGTCAACTTTAGCCTTGGCAGCGTTGAACGATACGAAGTCGGGTTCGCCGTAGTTGGCCAGTTCTTCTTCCGTCGGACGGATGAACATGTTCTTTACGAAGTGAGCCTGCCATGCTACTTCCATGATGAAGCGCACTTTCAGGCGGGTAGCCGGGTTGGCGCCGCAGAACGTATCCATCACGAACAGGCGCTTGCCGCTCAACTGCTTTACAGCCTTAGCCTTCAAGTCAGCCCAAGCCTCTTCAGAGCAAGGTTTGTTGTCGTTCTTGTAAGCATCGCTTGTCCACCATACGGTGTCCTTGCTGGCTTCGTTCATTACAAAGAATTTATCTTTAGGCGAACGGCCGGTGTAGATACCGGTCATTACGTTCACTGCACCCAGTTCAGTTACCTGGCCTTTTTCATAGCCTTCGAGGCCGGCCTTGGTCTCTTCTTCGAACAATACTTCGTAGGACGGGTTGTGGAGAATTTCCTTCACGTCTACGATACCATACTTGCTTAAATCTAAATTTGCCATTTTCTTTAAGATTTTTAAATTGGTATTTTGGTTTATAATTATTGTCAGTTTTGGGAAAGCCCTTGTTTTCCGCCTGCAAAAGTACGATTTTTCTTCGGATAGAAAATCGCTATTAGAGAAATTTTTCTGTAATGCCCCTGTCTTTTATAAAACAGTAACAAACTTTGTAAAGTGAATGTAGCAAAACCCTCTTTTCTTTTATGTTTTCAGGAACCTTCCGGTTATGCTGGCGGGGTTGGCGGCTATTTCCTCGGGGGTGCCCTGTGCCACGATGGTGCCTCCTTCCTCTCCGCCGCCCGGCCCCAGGTCTATCACGTAGTCGCAGTTGGCTATGACGTCCAGGTCGTGTTCTATGATGACGAGGGTGGCTCCCAGGTCTGCCAGTTGCTGGAATACGCCGATGAGGGTGTGCGTGTCCAGCGGATGCAGGCCGATGGTCGGCTCGTCGAAGATGAACAGGCTGTCGTCCTGCCGGCACCCCATCTCTGCCGCCAGCTTCAGCCGCTGGGCCTCGCCGCCCGATAGGCTGGTGGTGGCTTCGCCCAGCGTCACGTAGCCCAATCCGATGCGGTTGAGCGACTCCAGGCGCGCCTGGAGTATCTTGTATTGAGCCAGCGCTTTCTCCGCGTCGGCCACGTCCATCTTCATCAGGTCGGGCAGCGAGTAGCCGTGTCCGTCGGCTGCCTCGTAGCGGTATTCTTCAGCCTTCTGCGCGTAGCGCGAGCCGTGGCACTCCGGGCAGGGGATGTCCACATCGGGCAAGAACTGCACGTCCAGGCTCACCGTCCCCGTGCCGTCGCATATGGGGCAGCGCAGGTTGCCGGTGTTGTACGAAAAGTCGCCTGCCTTGGCTCCGGCCTTCCGCGCGCCGGGTGTCCGGGCAAACAGCTTGCGCAGGTCGTCGTGCACGTTGGCATACGTGGCCACCGTGGAGCGCACGTTGGCTCCTATGGGGGTGGAGTCTATCAGTCTCACGTTCCGGATGCCGCCGGCGGTGATGTTTTTCACGTGCTCCGGCAGCTTTCCCCCGCGTATCGATGCCTGGAGGGCGGGTACAAGGCTCTCCAGGATGGTGGTCGTCTTTCCCGAACCCGATACTCCCGTCACGGCTACCATGCGCCCTTTGGGGATGCGCACCTTGAGCGGGTGCACCGTGTGGATGGCTCCGGTATCCATTTCTATGGCGCCCAAGGCAAACATCTCGCCGGCTGTCGCCCGTTTGCGTACGGTTGCCGGCTTCTTGGCAGCCAGGAAAGGCGCTATCTGTGAACGCGGGTTCCTGCCTACCTGCTCCACGGTGCCTTGGGCAATGATTTCGCCTCCTTTGGCGCCGGCCTGCGGGCCAAGCTCTATCATCCAGTCCGCCTCGCGCAATATCTGCACGTCGTGGTCCACCAGCAGCACGGAGTTCCCGTCGGCGGTCAGGTCTTTCATCACTCCCGTCAGCCCCACGATGTTGGCCGGGTGCAACCCGATGGAAGGCTCGTCGAGCACGTATATCACGCCCGTGGTGCGGTTTCTTACGCAGCGCGCCAGCTGCATGCGCTGGCGTTCGCCCGTGGAGAGCGTGGAGCCCGCGCGGTCGAGGCTGAGGTACGACAGTCCCAGTTCGAGCAGGCGGCGCGACGTGTCGAAGTAGGACTGGCTGATGCTTTCGCACATGGGACGCATCTCCTCGGGCAGCCAGGCCGGGATGCCCCGCACCCACTCGTCGAGCCGGGCGAGTGTCATCCGGCACGCTTCGGCCAGGCTGATGCCCCGGATGAGCGGGGCGCGGGCGGCGTCGCTGAGCCGCGTGCCGTGGCAGGCCGGGCAGACGCCTTGCTTCAGGAATTTTTCCACGCGCTTCATCCCTTTGTCGTCCTTCACCTTGGCCAGGGCGTTCTCTACGGTATAGGTGGCATTATAGTAGGTGAAGTCCATTTCGCCCGCCACGGCCGAGGTTTTGCTTTGGTACAGGATGTGCTTTTTCTCTGCCGGACCGTGGTAAACGATGTCCTTTTCCTCCGGGGTCAGGTCCTTGAATGGCACGTCGGTGCGCACGCCCATGGCGCGGCACACGTCCGTCATCAGAGACCACATCAGGGAGTTCCACGGCGCCACGGCCCCTTGGTCGATGGTCAGTTCCGGGTCGGGCACCAAGGTCGACTCGTCCACGGTCATCACGGTGCCGATGCCTCCGCATTGCTTGCATGCGCCCCCGCCGTTGAACGACAGGTCTTCGGCCGACGGGGCAAAAAAGTGTGCCCCGCACGTGGGGCACACGATATCCTTTCCCGCGGCCACACGGAGCGTGGGCGGGCAGTAATGCCCGTTGGGGCACCGGTGGCTGGCCAGGCGTGAAAACATCAGCCGCAGGCTGTTGAGCAGCTCCGTGCCCGTGCCGAACGTGCTGCGTATGCCCGGCACGCCCGGGCGTTGCCTCAGGGCGATGGCGGCCGGCACGTAGAGTATGTCGTCGAGGTCGGCTTTTGCCGCCTGCGACAGGCGCCTGCGCGTATAGGTGGACAACGCTTCCAGATATCGCCGCGAGCCCTCGGCATACACTACGCCCAGCGCCAGCGACGACTTGCCCGAGCCCGAAACGCCCGCCACAGCCACTATCCGGTTCAGGGGAATGTCCACGTCGATGTCTTTCAGGTTGTGTACCCGTGCCCCGCGTATTTTTATCTCGTTCTGTTCCATAATATCTGCTTAGGATGAATGTGCCGGCACAAAGATAACGAAAATACCCGTACTTCGGTTGTCCTGGCCGGGGCTTCCCCTCCCGTTTCTTGACAAGCGGAATAATAAATGTTTATATCCTCAAAATATTGCCTTCTCCGTATCTTCTCCCTACCCGGGTCGTACCCCATTCGGTACAGCTTCGCTCTCGTCTTGGCGCTATGGAGCGGAGCGGGGACGTAGGGAATATGGACAGGACGGGTAAAATATGTAGCGTGTACCTGGCGTGGCGCGGACTGAATCCGGGGGAAAATGCGAAAAGATGTTTTGCCGGCCAACTTTTTTCTGTCAGATTGTTGCGTATGGGTAAAGTTTGTTTTACTTTTGTCACACATAAATGATGGTGATAACCTTTATACCTCAAAACACGACCTATATGGATACAAGCAAAATTGTAGGAGAAAAGATAAAATCGCTCCGCGAAAGCCGCTCCATCAGCATGGAGGATTTGGCGCAACGTTCGGGCCTGGCGCTTGAACAGATAGAACGTATTGAAGGCAACATCGACCTGCCTTCGCTGGCTCCCCTCATCAAGATAGCCCGTGTGCTGGGCGTAAGGCTGGGCACCTTCCTCGACGACCAGGACGAGACCGGCCCTGCCATCTGCCGCAAGGCTGAGGCGGGCGACAGCATCAGCTTCTCGAACAACGCCATACAGAGCCGCAAGCACATGGAATACCATTCGCTGGCCAAGGCGAAGTCCGACCGCCACATGGAACCCTTCATCATCGATGTGGATGCTACGGATGACATCGACTTCGTGCTGTCGTCGCACGAGGGCGAGGAGTTCATCTTCGTGATGGAAGGCGTGATGGAAGTGTGCTACGGCAAGAACACCTACCTGCTCGAGGCGGGCGACAGCATTTATTACGACTCCATCGTCCCCCATCATGTGCACGGCTACCAGGGACAGGCTGCCAAGATACTGGCGGTGGTCTATACACCGATGTAACAAGAACGGTTAGCGTTCAGTGATTAGGGATTAATTGCCGGACGCCGATTGTCAGTCACGTTTTATTCATCACTAATCACTCATCACTAATCGTTAAATAAATGTTGTACGAACGAACCCTCGGCCAGTGGCTGGAACATTGGGCCGAGACGACTCCCGATAAAGAATACATTGTTTACTCCGACCGCAACTTGCGCTTCACGTGGAAGCAGTTCAACCAACGCGTGGACGATATGGCACGCGGATTGATTGCCATCGGCGTGACGCGGGGCACCCATGTAGGCATTTGGGCAGCCAACGTGCCCGACTGGCTGACGCTGCTCTATGCCTGCGCCAAGATAGGGGCTGTGTACGTGACAGTAAACACCAGTTACAAACAGTCGGAACTGGAATACCTGTGCAAGAACTCGGATATGCATACCCTTTGCATCGTCAATGGCGAGAAGGACAGCGACTTTGTGCAGATGACTTATGAAATGCTGCCCGAACTGCGCACTTGCCAGCGCGGACACCTGAAGAGCGAACGTTTCCCCTATATGCGCAACGTGGTTTATGTAGGGCAGGAGAAACACCGCGGCATGTACAACACGGCAGAACTCCTCTTGCTGGGTGACAATGTGGACGGCAGCCGCCTGGAGGAACTGAAAGCGCAGGTCACCTGCCACGACGTGGTGAACATGCAGTACACCAGCGGCACGACCGGTTTCCCGAAAGGCGTGATGCTGACGCATTACAACATTGCCAACAACGGTTTCCTGACGGGCGAGCACATGAAGTTCACGCAAGACGATAAACTTTGCGTCTGCGTGCCCTTGTTCCACTGCTTCGGCGTGGTGCTCGCCACGATGAACTGCCTGACGCATGGCTGTACGGAAGTGATGGTGGAACGCTTCGACCCGCTGGTTGTGCTGGCGTCGGTACACAAGGAACGTTGCACGGCCCTGTACGGCGTGCCTACCATGTTCATTGCCGAACTGAACCACCCGATGTTCAACCTGTTCGATATGTCGAGCCTGCGCACGGGCATCATGGCGGGTTCCCTTTGCCCCGTTGAGCTGATGAGGCAGGTGGAGGAAAAGATGTTTATGCGGGTGACCAGCGTGTATGGGCTGACGGAGGCGTCGCCCGGCATGACGCATAGCCGCATAGACGACCCTGCCGAGGCGCGTTATACCACCGTGGGACGTGATTTCGAGCATACCGAAGTACGTGTCATTGACCCGGAAACGGGCGAGGAATGTCCCGTAGGCGTGCAAGGGGAAATGTGCAACCGGGGATATAACACCATGAAAGGCTATTACAAGAACCCCGAGGCCACGGCCGAAGTGATAGACAAAGACGGTTTCCTGCACTCGGGCGACTTGGGCGTGAAGGACGAGAACGGCAATTACCGCATTACGGGACGCATCAAGGACATGATTATCCGTGGCGGGGAAAACATTTATCCGCGCGAGATTGAAGAATTCATCTACCAGATTCCCGGGGTGAAGGACGTGCAGGTGGCTGGCATCCCCTCCAAAAAGTATGGCGAGGCGGTAGGCGCTTTCATCATCCTGCACGAAGGGGTAGACTTGCACGAGAGTGACGTGCGCGACTTCTGCATGGGCAAGATTTCACGCTACAAGATTCCCAAATACATCTTCTTCGTGAAAGAGTTCCCCATGACAGGCAGTGGAAAGATACAGAAATTCAAACTGAAAGACGTGGGATTGCAACTGTGCAAGGAACAGGGCATCGAGATAATTTAGGGAATTAGAGCCAGTCGTACAAATGTGCGACAGGCTCTTAGTTAACAAGGTGGCAAGGATACAAGTTGACAAGGCCTCAGGCAGCAAGGTTATTCTTAGCCTCTTTATACCCTTATCCCCTTGGCAACTTAATCCCCTTATTCCCTTGTTAGCTAAAGGCCTTGTCCCCTTGTCTGCTTGTCCCCTTGTCTACTAAAGTATAACCGTTATGAGAGTAATCAATTTTGCAGAGACAAATTCTGTCATCAACCAGTATGTGGCCGAGATTCGCGACGTGCAGGTGCAGCAGGACCGCATGCGCTTCCGGCGTAACATTGAACGCATCGGCGAACTGATGGCTTATGAGATGAGCAAGGAATTGACGTATTCCGTGAAGCGGGTACAGACACCCTTGGGGGTGGCGGACGCCTGCACGCCTGACGATGATGTGGTGATTGGCACGGTGTTCAGGGCAGGGTTGCCTTTGCACATAGGTTTCCTCAATGTGTTCGACAAGGCCGGCAATGCGTTTGTTTCGGCTTACCGTTATTACAAGGATAAGGAATGCCGCCAGGTGGACGTGCACATTGAGTATATTGCTACGCCCGGCTTGGCGGGGAAAACTTTGTTGTTGGTAGACCCCATGCTTGCCACGGGCGAAAGCATGGAGTTGGCTTACCGGGCCTTCCTGACCAAAGGGACGCCGCACAGGCTGCTGATTGCCTGCGTCATTGCCAGCCGCCAGGGGGTGGAACATTTGCAGCGCCTTTTCCCGGGCGATGAGGTCAGCCTGTGGTGCGCCGCCATCGACCCCGGGCTGAATGAACACATGTACATCGTGCCGGGGCTGGGCGATGCGGGCGACCTGGCATTTGGCGACAAGCTGTAGCGGCGGGTTATTGCGTGCTGACCACGCTTTGCAGCTCTTCCAGGGTCAGTTGACCGTTTATCTGAATCAGTACCAGTTCTTCGGAGTCATCTACCAGCAGGATGTACTCATTCTCTTTCTTTCCCTCTTTGGCATAAATGGTGATTCGTTCACCTTCTTCGCGCACCCGCATCAACTCTTCGTAGCCGTTGTCGGGGCTGATGTAGGCAATGTCTTTGCGCAACTTGGCAACGGTGCCTTTGTCTTCGCAGGTCAGTATCTGCATGTCGTTGATTTTTCCGGAAAGGGTGCCCAGGTTCAGGTCTTCGCTTTTCACGTCTTTCATCATGTTGAACATCTTCTTGGATATGTAGACGGTGGTGACGCCTTCCGTGTCGGCATATTTTTCGAAAACATTTTCCTGTGCCGGCAGCGTAAGGGCTACCAGCAGGGTTGCTACCAGGGTGATGAATAGTCTTTTCATAATCGTTGTTCTTTTACGGGTTGTTTTGTGGATTTAAAATGGTTTGGTATTTCTTCAGTTTCTGCTGGATCTCTTGGGTGGCTTTCCGGGCTTCCTCCATCTGTCGCTCGCCTTTTTCAAAAGCTGCGTTGAAGAGGTGCAGGGCGCGCCGGGCTTCCACATAGGCCAGTTGGGGCTCGTCGAAAGTGTCCTTGGCAAGGGCATGGTGCTGCGTGTACAGGCGGATGCCGATGGCGGAGGCTAACAGCAGGGACGCTGCTATGCCGGCAGCCCACCGCCATAGGTGCGGGTGGCGCAAGGTCCTCGGTTGCCTGTGCCGTTGTTCTTCGGCTGCCCGGCGGTCGATGTTGCGTGCCAGCCGTTCTTCCAGTCCTTCGGGCAAAGGGGGTGTTTGCCGGGCGTTGTGTGCGAGGTATCGGAACATCTCCTGTTCGGCCTTCAGCGAGGCGGGCACGTCGTCTTGCCCGAAGTACTCCTTGAGCAGGCGTTCTTCGTCGCGGTTAGTGTCGCCTTGGTAGTAGCGTTCCAGCAATTGGCGGATGTATTCTTCTGTCGGTTTCATCGTTTATCTCCTGTCAGTCGGTTGAATTGTTCACGTAGTTTTTTCCGTGTCCTCGAAAGGATGGAGCGGATGTTGATATCGGTCAGTCCGGTAGCTTGGGCGATTTCGTCCATGGAGCATTCTTCCACGTCGCGCAGCCACAGCACTTTCCGGGGGGTGTCGGGCAAGTGGCCGATAAGGTGTTTCAGGTGCATCCATTGGTCACGCTCTTCCAGGCGTTGTCCGGTGTCCCAGTCCGAGGGTACTGCCAGGTTGTCGGGCAGGGCGGCTTCGGCGGTGTAGCGCTTGGCCTGCATCTGGTCGAAGCACAGGCGGCGCACCAGGGTGGTGCAATAAGCGGCGGGGTTGGTGCGGATGTCCAGCGAGTCGCGCTTGTCCCACAGCTTCAGGTAGGCTTCCTGCACCATGTCCTCAGCGTCTTCGGCATTCTGCATCAGGCCGTATGCGGCGCGGTACAGTTCTTTGTGCAGGGGCAGGAAGCGTTGTTTGAATTCCTCGGCGTCCATCAGTCCTTGTCTATGTTCTCTTCGTTGATGAGGCGGTCTATGTCTTCCGTCTTGAACTTGCCTTTGAACAGCACCAGCGTGCAGTCGTCCGGTCCGGCGCAGACGATGAGCATTTCGCGGATGACGTTCTTTTTCTCCTTGACGAGGATGTTCACTTTCTCCCCTTTTTCGTTCACGCGCATCAAGGTCTCGTAGCCGTCGCGGTTGAGGTCGGCAATGCGCTTTGTAAAACGCGCCTTTACCTCGGGGGCGCAGTCTTCCAGGTCGAGCACTTTCATGGAGTGGATTTGCTTGGCAAGCGCCATTTCCGGTCCGTCTTCTTCGTCGATGAAGCATTTGCCTATCTTCATCAGGAAGGGGGAGATGGATACGTACTCCGCGCGCGGGGTGTCTTTGAACTCGTCGAACACGGCTTTGATGTCTACGGCCCAGGTGGCTTGTGCCAGCAGCAGGGCGGTGAGGAGGATGGTCAGCTTTTTCATATTGTTGTTGTTTTTAGTTACGTGGGTTGTTTAAAATGTCTTTTTCAATGCGCATTCTATCTGTTAGACGGGGTAAGTGCAGGTTTTGTTGCAAAGAATAGGCATTTTTTTAGCATTGCGGTGCAGGAGGAGGCTCCGTAAAGGCAGCCTGAGGGAGTGCCGGGAAAAATGTGCCGGCAGGCGGTACCGGAACAAAAAAACCTCCGGAATCTTTTTTTCCGAAGGCTTCTTCTCGAATAGTTGTGGTGCGGCTGATAGGACTCGAACCTACACGCCTTGCGGCACCAGATCCTAAGTCTGGCGCGGCTACCAATTACGCCACAGCCGCGTGGTACGTGCTTTTTGGTGCGGGCAAAGATAGCAAGTTTTTTTTGTTCCGGCAAATGGTTGCCGCACAAAGTGTTCGCCGGGCATTCTTACTGTCCGCCATTCAGCAAGGCGCGGGCGGCTTCTATCATCGTGTCGATGCCCCGGGCTTCGTCTTCAGCGTCCATGTCCAGCTTGACGTCGGGGTCTATGCCAAACTCGATGTGCTGTCCCTCGGCATCCAGGTGCGGGCTGGCGGAGAAACGCACGCCCCAGCCGTTGGGCAGCTCCGATGAGAAAGGCAGTCCCGAGCCGCCTCCGCTTTTGTCGCCCATCAGGGTGACGTTCGGCAGGTAGCGCATGGAGTTGATGAAGTCGTTGGTGGCGCTGTAAGAATGGCGGTTCATCAGGACAACCACCCCTTTTTGCCACCGTATGCTGTTGGACGGTTCCAGATAGATGGGCTCCGGGTCAGAGAAGTCGCTGTGCCCCTTGCCCGTCTTGTGCTGGATGTAGCCGGTCAGCACCTTCTCGTTGGTGAAGCGGGCAGCCAGCTTGGTGGCATACGTCAGGTTGCCGCCCCCGTTGTTCCGCACGTCGATGATGAGGCCGTTGCAGATGGATAAGTAGCTCAGCATTTCGTCCAGGTTGCCGTCGCCTATGCCGCTGGAGAAGTCCCCGTAATAGATGTAGCCGATGTTGTCGTCCAGCAGGGTGTATTCTGCCCCGCCGCCTATGCGGTAGTCGCGTCCCAGGTAACCCTCCACAACGCTTTCGTTGAAGTTGCGCGGATAGTCCAGGTACCAGTTCCAGTAGCGGGCGGTGTTGGAGGCGCTGAACAGGTTGACGTGCCCGTCCTTCAGTTCGGCGAGCATGTTGCCCAGTACCTCAAAGAGCCCGTCGTTCGACATGTCCGGCGTGATGAGCGGCCGGTATTGGTTGTAGATGGCGTTCCAGTCTATCTGTTTGTAGTCCAAGAAGCAGTATTGCTCGTCGATGATGGTCCACAAGGCGTCGAAGTTCCCTTGGGGTGAGTTGTCGAATTCTTCCTCGCGGATGCACCCGCCCAGGCTGAGCAGGCCGATGAACACGGGCAATAGTTTGAACAGTGAGGTTAGGATTTTCATACAGGTCGGCATGTTTTTATGGAGTGGACAATCAGTTCCGGTGGCGCATCCGGTACAGGTGCTTGACGAAACCTATCATGAACACGTGCGAATAGGCGTGCGTGCGCAGCCCGTTGACCCGCGACTGCTGGGCATCCCATACATAGGCCACGCGCATACGGGCCTTCCGGACGGGAAAGTCCACCGTCAGCATCTGGCGCAGGGAGGGCTGGTTGTGCAAAGACGTGAACCTCACTACGCCGGCGGCATTGCCCAGCGAGAAAATCTCGTAGTACGACTGCCCGTAGTGGGGCGAGAACATCACCCCCATGAGCGGCAGGTTCAGCTGGTAGCGCAACGTGATGGGGCGGTTCTTGATGCGCAGGTCCCAGATGGCCATGCCCGAGGCGTCCAGGTTGATGTAGGCGCGTGCCGATGCCGGGTTGTTGCCGTTGCGCAGGTTCCACACGAAGCCCCCGTTCAGGTCGGCCACGCTCCCCGCCAGCAGGCGGAAGTTGTCTGTCAGCCGGAAGTTGTAGTGCAGGCCGTAGTTCCAGTTGGCCAGGGCGGAAAAGGTATTGTTGTTGTCCACGTGGTTGTGCGTGTAGCCCAGGTTGCCCTGGAAGAAACTTTGCAAAGAGAGGTTGCCGTCCGCCCACCGCGTCATGCGCATGCTCTCCCGCGAGATGCGGAACTCGATGCCGGTGTATTCCTGCGGGGACAGGTAGGTGTCGTACACATTGGTGAAGCCCACGCCGTACATCGTGGCGCGGGTGGTGAAGCGTGTCTGCGCTGTCGGAGCGGCCTGCAGCAGCGCTACGGCCCGTTGTTCCGGGTCGGTGCGCAAGGTGTCCTGGGCGTTCATTCCTCCTGCCGCGCACAGGCCGGCAGCCAAGGCCATTATCTTGTAAAGGTTCGTTTTCAACGTTATTCACTTTATGCTTAGGTTCAGGGCGTAGGTGCGGCCTTAAAACAGTTTCATCTGTCCGGTCAGCTCGTCGCGGATGTCGCTTTCGCTTTTCCCGTAGTCCGGGTCCACGATTTCCGGTTCCTCTTCCGGTTCGGGCTGTGCGGGCGGCTCGGGACGGCGCGTAGGCTCCAGTTCGTTGATGGTGTCAAGCGTATAGGTGGTCAGCCGCTTGCCCTTGGCCTTGAAGCCCTTGATGGCGATGAAGTCGTCTGCCTCGATGACCATCGGGTCGCGGAAGGCGTCGTGCCCGCCGAACACCACCTCCAGCCGCGGGTAATACTCGTCCGTCAGCAGGATAAGGCGGTTGTCCTTGTTCTCGCCCAGGTAGTTCTGCTTCTTGGCGGACGGCTCGAAGTAGAACCGCTTGATGTAGGGATAGTTCTGCTGGTCGGCGTCATACAGCACGGCGGTCCATACCTTGTTGGGGTCGTACTTCTCCATGAGCTTCAGGTTGCCCTCGTAGTGGTTGTTCAGGTCGAAGTTGGTGGTGTAGAAGTCCCCGTTGTCCTGTATCACTAAGATGCGGTCGTCGCTCTGGAATTCGCCCAGGTAGTCCCCGCGCCCGTCGTAGTTGAGGCGCAGGACATCGCGGTCGAACCACACCTTCCGTCCGCCCAGCGTGGAGCCGCCCCGCTGCTTCAGGGTGACTTTCATCACCGGGTTGCGTGTCAGGATGTTGCCTATGGCCTGGCGTCCCTTGATGGCTATCCGGCTGAAGTCCTCTTCGAAGATAATCTTGCGCAGGCGCGGGTTGGGCTTCAGGGTGACCTTGATGACCTCGGCCTCGCCGTTGGGGTTGGGGCTGAAGTACATGATGCGCGAGTCGGGCTTGCCCTGCGTCACGTCATATTCGCGGTCGCGGATGACGTTGGTCACGGCAAAGCGCTTGATGTAGCACGTGCCGTCTTTCCCGTCGCGGTACACTACATTGTATATGGTGCGCTGGTCGTTCTTCTTGAACACGTCGGCGTGGATGACGTTCTTGCCCACAAACTTCTTGTCGGCCACGGCGGTGACCAGGTATTTCCCGTTGCGGTAGAACAGGATGACGTCGTCCAGGTTGGAACAGTTGGCCACAAATTCGTCCTTCTTCAGCGAAGTGCCGATGAAGCCTTCCTCGCGGTTGATGTACAGCTTCTCGTTGGCTTCGATGACCTTGGTGGCCTCTATGGTGTCGAAGTTGCGCAGCTCCGTGCGCCGCGGGAAGTTTTTGCCGTATTTTCCCTTCAGCATCCTGAACCACTCCACGGTGTATTCCACCAGGTTGGCCAGGTGATGGTCTATCTCGGCAATGTCCGCCTTCATGCGGGCAATCAGCTCGTCTGCCCTGTCCGAGTTGAACTTGAGGATGCGCGCCATCTTGATTTCCATCAGCTTCAGGATGTCGTCCTTGGTCACCTCGCGGATGAAGGTGGGGTAATAGGGCGTCAGCCGCTCGTCGATGTGCTCGCAGGCAGCGTCCATGTCCTTGGCTTGCTCAAACTCTTTGTCCTTGTAGATGCGCTCCTCGATGAATATCTTTTCCAGCGAGGCGAAGTGCAGGCTTTCCATGATTTCGCCCCGGCGTATTTCCAGTTCTTTGCGCAGCAGCGCCTTGGTGTTGTCCACCGATTTGCGGAGCACGTCGCTCACCGTCAGGAAGTGGGGTTTCTGGTCGTCTATCACGCAGCAGTTGGGCGATATGCTCACCTCGCAGTCGGTAAAGGCATAGAGGGCGTCGATGGTTTTGTCCGATGACACGCCCGCCGCCAGGTGCACCAGGATTTCCACGTTGTCCGAGGTAAGGTCCTCCACCTTGCGGATTTTGATTTTCCCCTTCTCGCTGGCTTTCACGATGGAGTCGCACACGCTGGCCACCGTCTTCCCGTAGGGGATTTCGCGTATGGCGAGCGTCTTGTTGTCCACCTTCTCTATCTTGGCGCGGATGCGCACGCTGCCGCCCCGCTCGCCGTCGTTGTACTTCGATACGTCTATCGCGCCCCCCGTCTGGAAGTCGGGGTATAGTTGGAACGGCTCTTCGTGCAGGTAGCAGATGGCGGCGTCGCACAGCTCGTTGAAGTTGTGCGGCAGTATCTTGGACGACAGGCCTACGGCGATGCCCTCCACGCCTTGTGCCAAGAGTAAGGGAAACTTCACCGGCAGGGTCACCGGCTCGCGGTTGCGCCCGTCGTAGGAGAGCTTCCACTCCGTGGTCTTGGGGTTGAACACCACGTCCAGCGCGAATTTCGACAGGCGTGCCTCAATGTAACGGGGCGCTGCCGCGCTGTCCCCCGTGAGGATGTTGCCCCAGTTTCCCTGGCAGTCGATGAGCAGGTCCTTCTGTCCCAGCTGCACCAGTGCGTCGCCTATGCTGGCATCGCCGTGCGGGTGGAACTGCATGGTGTGCCCCACAATGTTGGCCACCTTGTTGTAGCGCCCGTCTTCCATGCGGCGCATGGAGTGCAGGATGCGGCGTTGCACGGGCTTCAGCCCATCCATGATGTGGGGTACGGCACGCTCCAGGATGACGTACGAGGCATAGTCCAGAAACCAGTTCTGGTACATGCCGCTCAGTTGGTGGCGGATGTTGCCGTCGGTCGTGTCGGCAGGTTTGTAGTCCGAGTGCCCTTCCTGCGTTTCGCCGGGGTGGGGCATCGTTTGTTCCAAGTCGTCTTTCGGGGTTTCCAAGTCTTCGCTCATATCGTGTGTCGGGGATTACCGGGTTTTATATGCCAAGTTTGAGTACTCTGCAAAAATACGCATTTTAATCCATAAATGAAAAGGCCGTCGCGAAAAGGCGGAAAAAACGTCGCCTCCCCCGTGCTCCCGTCCCGGCTTGCCGCCACTTTACTTTGTCCGCATTTCGGAATCACCTTGTACAAATCTTTGCCTTTCCACCTCCTTTCCATAGGGCCGAAAAATAAAAGGAGGAGATAAGGAGCGGGTAAGGAGAAGGTAGGGGGCGGGTAGGGAGAAGGTAAATATTGGGGACAAATGTGTATCCTATATAGTTGGGGTATAGCGGGTTGAGTTTGGGTAAAGGTTGAAGAGTAACAGAATTTAAGGGTTCTGTCTTGTAAGGAATAATTTTCATATTTGTATGCAAAAGAGAATGTCAGCCTACCATCCGCCTGTACTCCACAGGTGTGTAGCCCACGCTTTTTTTGAATACGCGGTTGAAGTGCTGCGAGTACTGGAAGCCCAGGTCGTAGGCTATCTGGGTGATGGACTTGTCTGTGCCGGCAATCAGCTCTTTGGCGGTGTCGATGAGGTGGTTCCGGATGTACTCCTGGGCGGTCTTGCCGGTCTCTTTCTTGAACAGGTCGCCGAAGTAGTTGGGCGAGAGGCACACTTTGTCGGCAAAGTATTTCACGGTGGGCAGGCCTTCCGTCTGCGGCAGTCCGCTTTGGAAGTAGGTGTCGAGCAGTCCCTCAAACTTGCTCAGGATGTCTCGGTTTACGGTGGCGCGGGTGGCGAACTGGCGTTCGTAGAAGCGCATGCAGTAGTCCAGCAGCAGTTGTATGTTTCTCGCGAGGAGGCGTTTGCTCAGCCTGTCGGTGGAGCGGGTCATTTCCCCTTTTATCTGCCCTATGCAGTTCAGGAAGATGCCTTTCTCTTCCTCCGAAAGGTGCAGGGCTTCGTTCGACTTGTAGGAGAAGAAAGAGTACGTCTTGATTTCCGTGCCCAGCGAGGTGCCTTTTATCAGGTCGGGGTGGAAGAGCAGGCCGCGGCCTGCGGGCCGTGCGCCTTCCTGCATGTCCACCTCGGCCACCTGTCCCGGCGCGAAGCTCACCACGGTGCCTTCCTGGTAGTCATACGTCTGCTTGCCGTAGCGGATGTCGCCGCAGCGGGTCTCTTTCAGGAAGAGGGCATACACTCCGTAATTGAGGGTGAAATGTGTGGGGAACGTGGTGGCTTCCGACAAGTCGACCACGCTGACCAGCGGGTGCAGGGTTTCCAGTCCGAACAGTTTGTTGTATTTTTCTATTGAATCTAATGTGATGATTTCATTCATAAGGCTGAGGTGATTAGATACTACAAAGGTAGCGGTAAAATTTGTATGCTCAAAACATTTCAATGCAGAAGTGCTCTGGGCATAGCCGGACTACGATGACAGGCGCGCTTCGGGGGAATTTGAAGTGTCTATTTTGTTGTCGTTGCATCAAAAAGACTTGTATAAATTATCTCCGTATAAAATAATTCTATAATTTTGCCCCCGCTAATCACTGTGATTGTTAGTTGTAATTATTTGTACTATAAATATTTCCGTTAAACTATTGTGTATTGAGAGAATGAAGATATTGTTTTTCTTCTTATGTGTATTTTTATTTATATGTTCTTGTCGTGAAGGCAGAGGGGACATTGGAAAATGGGAAGGAAAAGAAATTCTTTTCCCGCACGATATGGCTTTTACTCGTTTGGCGACAGATACCATAACGTATCATTGGGCTGATGCAGAGTATAAAATATTGGTATACGTTGATTCGGTTGGTTGTACAGATTGTAAATTGCAACTGTACAAATGGAAAGATTTTATGGAAGAAGTCGATTCGTTGGCTCGAAAGGAAGTTTCTTTTTTATTCGTATTTCAACCTAAAGAGTTGTTTCAAATGAAATACATGTTGCGCGCCTATGAATTTGACCACCCAATATATATGGATTTGGAAAACAAACTGGACGCTTTGAATCATTTTCCGGAAGATACAATATCACAGACCTATTTGTTGGATAAAGATAATGTAGTGATTGCATCCGGCAATCCTGTTTATGATGTTACCAGTAAAGATTTGTATTTGCGTGTATTGACAGGAATGGGTACCCAACAATCGGAGGACCGTGGCTTGAAAACCAATGCACAGGTTGAGCAACAGGTTTTTGACTTGGGTGAGATGAGTAGATTTGAGACAAAAGAAATAATAGTTCGGTTGCACAATGTGGGAAAGAATTTGCTTGTTGTTGAAAATGTGAATACTACTTGCGGTTGTACGGATGTGTCTTATGACAAGCAGCCTATAAAGCCGGGGGCTTGCCTTGAAGTGCGGGTTGCGATGTCTGCGCAAGATGAAGGTTTTTTCAATAAGGCAATTTATATTCAATATAATAGCGTTGATAACCAGAAGATAAAAGTGAACATTAAAGGTATAGTTCACTGATTTTTATTAATTTAATAACTAAACAAAATGAGAAAAAAGATTTTAGCTGTAGCAATCATTGCTGCCGTAGCTGGTGTGGCGATTTACAACATCAGCATGAATCAAAATGCAGGTTCAGTATCTGACTTGACGTTGGAAAATCTGGATGCTATTGCACAAGGAAGAGGTAATTTCCCGGCTTGCCAAAAGAAAGAAGGAACAGGGAATAAGATGAAGGTGATACCATTTTGCGTGGGACCAAGTTGTATCGATACTAATGCAATCCCAGGGACACTTGATGTGAATTATTGTTCTGAATCATTAGTGTCCCGTTAAAATGGGACGAGTTAAACAATTAATCAAAAAGCCCCGGAATCAGGGGATCATTTAGAACTTTGACATCATTGAAATTAGTCTTGTCGAACAGGTCACGCAAGTGGGTTTT
>CALULP010000024.1 GCA_944321495.1 uncultured Bacteroides sp.
TGTAAGACTCCAATGGCGAAGAGTATTACCAAACGTACACTTGTCGGGTTTCGTAAAGCTAAAGTAAATACAAGATATTTTGAAGATTTAATCAACCAGATTAAGAACAAGCCAGAAAACTTTATAGTCAAAGTTGCCAAAGGTCGTTCTTACTGGAAAGCCATAGATAATGACAATATGAAGTTTAATGCTATAGTGGGAAATCCACCATATCAAATTATGGATGGAGGTGCTGGAGTAAGTGCAAAACCTGTTTATAACTTATTTGTTGAAATAGCTAAACTTATAAATCCAACATATATCTCCATGATTATGCCTTCTAGATGGTTTGCGGGAGGTAAAGGATTGGACTCATTTAGAGCGAATATGTTGTCTGATAAACGAATTCGTTATATTTTCGATTATATTAATGCAAAGGATTGTTTCCCAACATCAAGTATTGGTGGAGGTGTAAATTATATCTTATGGGATGCTAACCACCATGGGGATTGTTCGATTACAACTGTCCAAGGATTATTACGTGACACTGTATCACGCCCATTAGATCAGTTTTCGGTATTCATCCGTTATAATCCTGCGATCCATATAATTCAGAAATGTCAATCAGACAAAACCTTTGCCTCGATAGTAAGTACACGTAATCCATTTGGTTTATCATCAAATATTAGAGGCGATAAATCTGGAGATCTTCGTTTAATATCAAGCGAAGGGATATCATGGCTTCCTAAAACAGCTGTTTCAGCTTCAAATCAACTACTCTCTAAATACAAAATTCTTATGAGCAAAGTAACAGCTGAACATGCCGGTGAGCCTGATAAAAACGGCCAATTCAGAATTGTTTCAAGGACAGAAATTATAGAGCCAAATGATGTTTGTACGGATTCCTATTTAATTATTGGTGCTTCGGAAGACAAGTCTATTGTTGAGAATGAATATAAGTATATTCAAACTCGTTTTGCTAGATTTTTATTAATGCTGGCAGTATCTTCTATAAATCTTTCTCCTGATAAGTTTCAATTCATTCCATTGCAAGATTTTACGGAAAGATCTGATATTAATTGGAATAATAATATCTCTGATATAGACAATCAGTTGTATATCAAGTATGACTTATCAAGAGAAGAAATAGCATTCATAGAAAAAATGATAAAAGTATATGACTAATGATTATAATATAAAATATACCAATGGATAATAAATGTTTTTCAATTTTATATTATCCATTGGCTATAAGAATATATAAGTCTTATTCCCTATTTAAAAACATACCTTTTATCCGTCTTAATATTAAAGTGAGTATAGGTGTCTTATTTTTAACTACCCCGGCTCTTCTTGACTTTCAGTAGGTACAGACTCAAGTGATATACCTATTGCTTGATTGGGTATACGTGGTAAAGCTTGGCGTTGCAAATATAATGCATACCTTTCTGTTATATGTCGTATAAATGGAGGTAAGATACGACCTATTTTATATTTCTCCACGTCTTTATACTTTTTGACAATTAATTCTTGAAACTTAAATGCATAAAACTTATTTTTCATGAGAGGACCTATAATAGCCTCATTATTATGCTCCTTAAAATTTCCATACTTAGGATCAAATAAACCTTTCGCTTGAGCATTTGTTAATGCAGTACCTTTTATTAAGTACACTTTATTAACGTCAGGACATTCAATACAATTGTCTTTTTTGCATGAATCACATTGAGGTTCTTTTCGTCCTATACAATCACATGTAGGGCGGATATTTAAATAATATTTTTTGTCTTCTAATTGGTATATATCACCTGTTATAGAAGATTCTTTATTAGGACTTGAATCTAGACGTTGAACTTGGAGAATGTCTAAAATCTCTTCCTGAGTGGGTTGCACATCCCCCACTTTGAGTAATTGTGCTTGCTCAATAGATAAAGGTTGCATTCTTCCAAAAATATTCTGTGTCAAAACATCTAGTAGTTCATCATTAGGATTAACTGAATCTGTATTTGCCGTTTGCCATATTACTAATGGCCAATATTTTGAGTTTGCTAATTGTTTGAATGTATGTGCTTTAGCTCTCTCAATAGCATTATCCCATATTTTTAGTACATATATAGAAGGCATATTATCTATCCAATTATTTATAACCTCCATTACTTTTACATTTCCATCATTCGTAATGTCTGATTTGTTTTTGATAAAAATGGGGAGGTTATCTTTTTCTATATCTATTTTATTTCTCTTCAATTCAGACTTTATAGTATTTGATTTATTGCTAAATATAAAAATAGGAATATAGCATACCTCTAAAATTTCTTGAATAAATGTAATAAGTTCCACTTTAGCTTGCTTTTGAGCTTCTTGCATACCTTGAATAGGAAAACCAGATTCATCTTCGGTTGTCACCAGTTCCCAATCTAACAAAATAAAGCTTAATTTACGTAAATTAACAGCGTTGAGTTTAGGTACAGAATCGTATTTTACCAAAGGGTAACCACGCCCTTCAAAATGTTTAACTATTTGGACAATTCTATCACTATTACCCTCACTAAAAACATGATCATCAACAACCATGCCTATTCCTGAAAAAAGCTCATCAATATTCATTGTGTTCTTGTTTAATAAAGTTAACCACAAAGTTTGCGCCGCAAAGAATTATATCTGATTGAACTTCTGCTAATTCAATAGAATAATCATTACGTTCCATTAATTTACGAGAAATATACAGACCTAACCCACGTCCCTCTTGACCTTTACCGGAGTAAAATGCATCAAAAATATAAGGTTTATCTTCTTCTCTAATACCAGGACCATTGTCAGAAAAAATTAATTTACAATTATCCCCATCTAAAGTAACAATAATCTTTTTATTATCTTTTTCTTCAAGCCAATAAACAGCATTGTCCAAAAGATTTATCAATAATTGCAAGAGATCCGCATCTGTACATTTTGCCACTAAAGGAGATCCAACAATATTTATTCTATATTCAATCTTATGTTCAGCTAAAGTTCTTTTATATATGGTTATAACTTTATCTAAAATATCTTTAACCCTTATTTGACGACGTCTTTGTTTAGATGAAGTGAATAACATCTGTAAATCTTTCATCTGATTTTGGATGTATGAAAAAATACCATAAAGCTTTTGAAGTTCCGATGTTAAAAGAGAGTGGTCAAAATTTGAATGTAAAGAATCCTCGTATAAGGATCTTAATTCATCAATTCCCTTGTTTAACATCATCATAATATCATGACTCGCTGTTTCTACCGAAATACCAACAGCTGCTAAAGATTCCGTACGTTCAACTCTGCAACTTAAATATTTATTCTCAGATTTATAAGCATTCTCTAACTGAGTTAATAGAGACAACGCATGCTTGTCATCCTTCAGTTGATTACGAAGATTAGATATTTCTTTACTTACCGCATCTTTACGTATCTTATCAAGTTGTGATTTTTTTTCTTTATCTGCTAAATATGCAGCATAAGCTCCATTACGTATGTATGATAAGAAGCTTTGTATTATACAAATAAAATCGGTGGTATAATTCCCCTCCTCAATAAGTCCCTCTCGATTCGTTTTATCTTTCAGATGAGGATTGCCAAATTTAGTTATCTTAATCCTTCCTACTATTTGGTCATTACTTAAAAAATCTCCTGCTCTAACTGTACCACGACGCACCTCTATTTGCAACCAATCATCGTCTGGATCACCATAGGGAAGAACACGTATATTATCGCGTAGTAAATAAATTCTATGCTCTTTGATAATAGACTTTGCTTCCTTAGGCAAGTAATATTTAGATGACTCATCTTTTGAATTTAAATCAAAAACATAAAAGTCAAACTCAAAGTCACCAAAATCACTAACTTCACGAAAAGCCTTAGTTACCTTATTTTGGAAATGATTTCTAAAAACACTCATACCTCTAAGTCCATCTTCTTTTATACTCACAGACTTAGTGTGGCCATTTTGCTTATATGTAAACAATCCAGTTTTCGAGGAATAATAACCATTTGTTATTTGTAATACACTTTGAGTTTCAATTAAATTACGCAATGTAATATCATTAGATTTCTCTTCTTGAGTCCATGGATTATTATTTATATATAATCCAATTGTGAAATTATTCTGTACCTCATTGGGGCTAATAACCTCATTAAATAAATCTCCAAACCTCAAAAAACTATCTTTGATTGGTTTAAGCTTTGCCAAAGACCATGAACCGGATAGATTTGATATCTCAATACGAGTTCCATGAATGTTCTCACGTTTATCGAATTTTAAATTATTTATGGTAACATCATGCTCTTCAAATACATTAGGAGATTGATTTTCTAATTTAAAATTTAATTCGTCTAAATAGAGTCCTTCATTACCGTCTTTAGCACCATCTATAAAATCACTATCATATGAGTTTAAATCAAAACACAAAGTATATTCTTTACTACTCTCGGATTCTCCTTTTGAATTTAAGATCCAGTTGGCGGGTCTTGTTGTTAAATTAATTGTTCTGCCTAATTTTAGCATGGCATATCTGCCGATACCTTTCTCACCCTGAATAATACGGTTATATTTAGGAGTTCTCCGTTCAGAACCATCTTTAGAGAATTTATTAGGAGTAGCCGGACTCATCCAAGATTTTTCTATTATTTCTGCTGTCATGCCACATCCATTATCTTCAATAATAATTCGAGATTCTGGAGTGATATTTAAAGACTCCGTGAATCCATCAAAAGAAATTTTAACCCAGTCAGCATCTGCATCATAGGCATTCTTTATCAATTCAATAACTGCTATCTGCTCATTCTTAATTAGTTGATCACCCAACATAGTTAGCAATCGAGCGAATGGTCTTATTGTTAAATTCTTAGCCATATTAATTACATTTTCTAGCAAAAATGACGAACTCTTCTGAATAAACTTTCCTACAGCAGCCTTTAACACTGGCAAACTTCCCATTAGTATCTCTATATGGAGTAAGTATTTTATTAGATATTTTACGTCTATCTACTTCTATGTTTACCATTCCTTCAGCTAACAAACATTCAGTCAGATGTTTTGCATTATCAATTTTTACTCCTTTATATTCTGTATTACCTATAACAAAAAGGCAGGCACCTCCGGGATTTAACATTTCAACAACTTTATGGACGGTTGACTGCATGTCTATGTAATATTGCGCAATAGAACGTGTCTTCCTTTTATCTATTGAATACATCTTAAATACGATATCTTGGCCCACATTATTTAGTCTTTTCAGGTTTTTATCGAACTCTTCTGAATGATATAGACTTCCTATTGTGCCTTCACGAAGTAATCTGAAATCATCAGTATATTCAAGCCAAAGCGTTGATAATTGATGTAAATCAGCATACTCATATGAAGTTACATATGGAGGACTAGTCACAATTAAGTCAACAAATGGTTTATCAATATTAACGTCTAGAATATTAGCTCTTTTAATATCTGCCTTCCCGTATTTTTCATTTATATTTTCCATATTTGCCTTTCGCATCATATTTACTTGATATATATATGAAGAAAGGACATCCTTAGGCTGTTTCTTTGGGTCAATTTGTGGCTTAATTGATTTTGTAAGCCATCGAGAACAAGATTTTAATATATTAGAAAAAGCACACAGAAAGAAGTTGCGATATAATTCATCGTCCACAACCAAATATATTGAAGATCGAAGTTTTAATAGATTATCTATATGCTCTTCGTCGAACCAATATTGTATTCGTTCATTTGAATAAATGCGATTACTTTTATCTACATTACAAGTGTTGTAAGCAGCAATTATTTTGTCAAAAAAATCTTGCAATTGTTCATCTTGATATACATTGCTTTTGGTTTCTGCAATTAATGTAGCTACAGGATTTATATCACATCCCCAAAAGTGTTTACCGCTCCTTACCGTTTCAAATGCGACAGTACCACACCCACAAAATATGTCAGCTACAGTCTTAACAGAGATGTTGTTTTCCTCAGCTTTATGAATAGCTTTTGTTGTTATAAATGCAGGAAATTTAGCAGGATATGCATGGATATTATGCATACGCCTTTCCCGTTCGGCTGGCATATTCCATTCTTCCTGTATATCTATCGTATCAAAATTAAGTGTACGATAATTATCAATTGTGACATTCATGACAAATCTTTATATTATTCCTTAGCAATATTAACGCAATCAAGCATACATATACAATATACCTAAAATACGAACAAATATAAGAAAAATCCTTCATTCCACAATGTTTATTTGACTCAAATGATAAGATTGCATAAAAAATAACTCTCCAATGTACTATTGTAGATTGAAAATCATTATCTTTATATGTAATATCTTAGACTATACTATAGATGAAGGCATATAGAGTTTACCTTACCTAACAATGAGCAAAGCAAATTGTAAAATATCTTCTTGCGGCAAAAGCTTGGTCTTTGAAGGAGACTTTGAAATACAATAAGTATTTTTACTCAAGCAATTATATAAAATAATGGTAATTCTTAGCAATTAAAATATTTGCATATTATATTAATATATAATTATGAATCCATCTGAAAATTTAGTTAAAAACAGAAACGATCTTTCACCCTATCTCTTTCATTTTACAAAAGGGGAAGATGCGTATGATAAATTGACAAACATTTTGAATCAATTAAAATTAACTTCTAGTACTCATGATTATATTTGTTTTACAGAGACTCCAATAACGCACTTTAGAGAAAATATTTTATATATGAACAGTTTCTATAAACCTATGTTATCTTTTTACGGTATAGGTTTTAGAAGAGATTTGTTGATTAAAGACTTTGGAGCCAAATCTGTAATTTATGGTGATAAAATGGACGAAGCAAACCTTAAGAAAATAGATATGGGTTGGAGATTTGAGGAACTAAATGTTCTGACACACGATTTCACCTGGTTGAGAGAATGGAGAATAAGATATGAATTTGATTTTTCCTCAATATCACCAGAAGATATAATTATAATAGCTAAAACAGACGATGAAGTAAGAAGTTTATGCTCTTTGCAGGAACTTGAGGATATAGATTATGAATATGAGCCCGAAATAGGAGAATGTACAATGTGGCCTATGTTTTCAAATCTAAGAGGGTGGAAAGGTATATCTATTGAGCATGTGGAAAAATTAGCTTCAGATAAAGAAGTTGATAGCTATTCTAAATCATTAAAGATTGGTGATTATTTGTAAAAATCGGAATATCATTTAACAGGTATATTCTGCAATTTTCTCCACTTTAATTGAAGTTTCCTATTAGGTGGAGCAAAAACACAAATCATCTTCTTGTATTTCAAAATAAAACGCTACCTTTGTTCTATAATAGGAAATCGACTCCGCAAGACACTGCAAAATACTGCAAGCCTTCGGTGGAGCAATAGCGGGAGATTACTTCTTTAGCTAAAAGATACATCAAAGATATTCAGCCACTTATCGTTAGATTACGATTCCTGGTGGCACCACACAAAAAGAGAGTTACAGCAATGTAACTCTCTTTTTATACCCATAGCCAAAGGTTGGCTACTACCCCAAAGCTACTGTCCATTGGCAGATGCCCATAAAAAACAAGAACCAAGCTTCACAGCCTGGTTCCCATAACCTATTGTTCTTAATCTTTTTACCTGCGGAAAGACAGGGATTCGAACCCTGGGAACAGTTGCCCGTTCACCGCATTTCGAGTGCGGCCCGATCGACCACTCCGGCATCTTTCCTTGTTTTCGGGTGCAAAAGTAATGGCTTTTGGGATAAGTTGTATCTTTTTTGCCGCTTTTTTTCTGCTTGGCGACCGATTTGCCGTCTTTTGCTGGAAGTTTTTCCCTATCTTTGGCACGAAATTTTAAACACAACGGTTTATGAGAAGATTATTTTGTACGCTTGTGATTGCCCTGTTTTGCGTGGGCATCACGCTGCCTGCCCGGGCACAACTGCTCCAATGGGGCGTAAAGGGCGGTGTCAACATGACAAAGATTGATTGGGGCGAAGGCAACAAGGATAACATGGCGGGCTTCTTCATCGGCCCGATGGCGGAAGTCACCGTGCCCATCATCGGCATCGGGCTGGATGCCGCCTTGCTCTTTTCGCAAAAGGGCATCAAGGCTGAAAGCAGCAAAGTGAAACAATTCGGGCTGGACATCCCGGTCAACCTGAAGTACACGCTCGGCCTGGGAAGCACGCTGGGCATCTTCGTGGCGGCAGGTCCCGACTTCTACTTCGACTTCAAGGGCAACAAGCACGGCGTGGAGCGCAAGAAGTCGCAGGTAGGCGTCAACGTGGGCGGCGGCGTGAAGCTGTTCCGCCACCTGCAGATAGGCATCAACTACAACATCCCGGTGGGCGACCACTTCACGTTGAAGGAAGCCGGCACCGCCATCGCCGAAGGCAAGGACAAGACGTGGCAGGTTTCGCTGGCATACATGTTCTAAGCCGGCAACAGATGCGGGCATAGGGCGCTGTCCCATGTCCCCAAGCCGATATTTCCAGGCACGGAATTATGCCGATGCATCCATCGCATAGTTCCGTGCCTGTCTTGTTTTGCAACGGCACCTGCACCCCTGCCCTCCGGTACCAGTCCCGCACCTTGCCGGAAAACTTTCCTCCCCTTGCCGGAAAAAAACTCTCGCAAGCACAAAAAAACGCCGCCCTGCCTACGGAAAGTTTATCTTAAGCCTGAAGATAATTATCTGAAGCCTGCGGATAATTATCTTCAACCCTAAGATAATTATCGCCAACGCTAAGATAAACTTTTCACGGTGGCAAACACTTTTTTTCGCAGGTAAAGGAATGCCTTTGCCGCCTGCCGCAAAGCATTCTGCGCAAGTATGGCACAAATATTTAACAAACGCACGGGGGCAAGGCAAATCCGGCATTCACCACCGGAAACCTCATTTTTCGCCCCATCCCCTCATTTTGTCCCCGTCCCGATAGCGACTTTTTCACCGAATAACCGTATCTTTGGCACGAGAATAATACAATGTGGCATTATGAAGAATTTTACATGCGTACAAGACATCGGCAACCTGCAAGCCGCGCTTGCCGAAGCATTCGAGATTAAAAAAGACCGTTTCAAATATGTGGAGTTAGGACGCAACAAGACGTTGCTCATGATATTCTTCAACTCCAGCCTGCGCACGCGGCTCAGCACACAGAAAGCGGCACTGAACCTGGGTATGAACGTCATCGTGCTTGACATCAACCAAGGCGCCTGGAAACTGGAAACCGAACGCGGCGTCATCATGGACGGCGACAAGCCCGAACACTTGCTGGAGGCCATCCCGGTGATGGGCTGCTATTGCGACATCATCGGCGTGCGCTCCTTCGCGCGCTTCGAGAACCGCGAATATGACTACAACGAGGTCATCCTGAACCAGTTCATACAGTACTCCGGCCGTCCCGTGTTCTCCATGGAAGCCGCCACGCGCCACCCGCTGCAAAGCTTTGCCGACCTCATCACCATTGAGGAGTACAAGCAGAAGGCACGCCCCAAGGTGGTCATGACTTGGGCGCCGCACCCCCGGCCGTTGCCGCAGGCCGTGCCCAACTCGTTTGCCGAGTGGATGAATGCCACCGACTATGAGTTTGTCATCACCCACCCCAAGGGTTATGAACTCGACCCGAAGTTCGTAGGCCGCGCCCGCGTGGAATATGACCAGATGAAGGCCTTCGAAGGAGCGGACTTCATCTACGCGAAGAACTGGGCAGCCTATACGGGCGACAACTACGGGCAGATACTGAGCCGCGACCGCTCGTGGACGGTGAGCGACCGCCAGATGGCCGTCACCAACAACGCCTACTTCATGCACTGCCTGCCCGTGCGCCGCAACATGATTGTGACGGACGACGTGATAGAAGGGCCCCGCAGCATCGTCATCCCCGAGGCCGCCAACCGCGAGATTTCGGCCACCGTGGTGCTGAAACGCCTGATTGAGGGGCTGGCATAAACGCATGCACAACCTGACGCTGACAAAAAAAGTATAACCGAATTAAAAGACGAGATTTATGAAAACTACGATTCTCTCCCTTTTGTGCCTGATGCTTGCCACCGTGGCAGGCGCACAACAGAACACCGGCTTCCGCGAAAGCAAGCTGGTATCGCCGCAAATCAACGACGACCACTCCGTAACCTTCCGCATCGAAGCCCCCAAGGCCAAACAAGTGATGGTATGGGGCGACTGGGCTGCCAACAAAGGCCTCGGCGAAATGAAGAAAGGCAAAAACGGCGTGTGGGAATACACCACGCCGGTGCTCCCCTCGGAAATGTACACGTACCGTTTCATCGTGGACGGCGTGTCGGGCCTGGACCCCTTGAACCCCTTTACCCGCCGCGACGTGGGCAACGTGTTCAGCATCTTCTTCATTGACGGTGGCGTAGCCGACTATTACCAAGTACACGACGTGCCCCACGGTTCGATGACCTCCGTATGGTACCACTCCAACGTGATGCAGGCCGACCGCCGCCTCTCCGTCTACACGCCGCCTTTCTACGGCAAAGAAAACAAGTCGTACCCCGTGCTCTACCTGCTTCACGGAAGCGGCGGCGATGAACAGGCCTGGGTAGAACTGGGCAACGTGGCCCGCATCATGGACAACCTCATAGCCGAAGGCAAAGCCGAACCGATGATTGTCGTCATGCCCAACGGAAACTCCGGCAAACAAGCCGCCCCGGGCGAGACGAGCGAGAACCTCTCCTACCGTCCGGCCATGACCAACACCCTGCCCGGCTACAAGGACGGCCGCTACGAACAGGCTTTCCCCGAAATCGTGAACTTTATCGACGCCACCTACCGCACCATCCCCGACAAAGCCCACCGTGCCATTGCCGGCCTGTCGATGGGTGGTTTCCACACGCTGATGATTTCCGCCAACTATCCCACGTACTTCGACTACATCGGCCTGTTCTCGGCAGGCGTGGACTTCAGCACCGTCAACCTTGAAATCCCCGTTTACGCCGACTTGGACAAGAAGCTGGAAGCATTGAACCAAAACGGCTTCAAGCTGTATTGGATAGGCATCGGCAACGAAGACTTCCTGTACGACGCCAACCGCCAACTGTGCCGCCGCATGGATGTCATCAAGCTGAAATACACTTACCACGAGTCATCACGCGGACACCTGTGGTGCAACTGGCGCCAATACCTGCTGCTGTTTGCCCCGCAACTGTTCAAATAACAAGGATACACACTCCAAGCGATGAGAAAAGCCCGTTATATCAACGCCAACGGTAAGTTGCTCGACCTCTCCACGCCCTGCGTGATGGGCATCCTGAACGCCACGCCCGACTCTTTCTACGCCGGCAGCCGGATGCAGACGGAAGCACAGATAGCACGCCGCGTGGAACAAATGGCACAGGAAGGTGCCGGCATCATGGATGTCGGTGCCTACTCTTCGCGCCCCGGCGCCGCCGACGTGTCCGCCAAGGACGAAATGGAACGGTTGCGCACGGCACTGGGCGTGGTACGCCGCCTGCAGCCGGACGCCATCGTGTCGGTCGACACTTTCCGGGCAGACGTGGCACGCATGTGCGTGGAAGAGTATGGCGCAGCCATCATCAACGACATCTCGGGCGGCGAACTGGACAAAGACATGTTTGCCACCGTGGCGCGCCTCCAAGTGCCCTACGTCCTGATGCACATGCAAGGCACGCCGCAAGACATGCAACAGCGCCCGCACTACGACAGCCTGCTGGAAGACGTATTCCTGTACTTTGCCCGCAAAGTGCAGCAGTTGCGCGACTTGGGGGTAAAGGATATCATCCTCGACCCCGGCTTTGGCTTCGGCAAAACGCTGGAGCACAACTACGAGCTGTTGGCGCATCTGGAAGACTTCCGCATCTTTGAGCTGCCGCTGCTGGCGGGAGTGTCACGCAAGTCCATGATATACCGGCTGCTGGACACCACGCCTGCCGAAGCCCTGAACGGGACCACCGTGGTGCACAGCATCTGCCTGCTGAAAGGGGCGGATATCCTGCGGGTACACGATGTGCGCCAGGCCGTGGAAGCGGTCAAGATAATAATGAAAATGAACGAAAAAGGAAAAGGAAATGTTCTTTGAGTTTGGCATAAAAGATTTCATCGACATATTGCTGGTGGCGTTCCTCTTGTACTACACGTACAAGCTGATGAAAGCTTCCGGTTCCATCAACGTGTTTACCGGCGTCCTGGTTTTTGTCATGATATGGCTGGTTGTATCCCAAGTGCTGGAGATGAAGTTGCTGGGCACCATCCTTGACAAGCTGGTCAACGTAGGAGTGCTGGCACTGATAATCCTGTTCCAGGAAGAAATCAGGCGTTTCCTGCTCACGCTCGGCTCGCACCGCCACGTCAGGGCGCTGATACGCTTCTTTACGGGAAACAAAAAGCAAGAAACGGGCCACGAAGACATCATGCCCATCGTCATGGCATGCCTCAGCATGGGCAAGCAAAAGGTAGGCGCACTGATTGTCATGGAACGCAACATGCCGCTCGACGACGTGGTACGCACCGGTGAAGTCATCGATGCCAACATCAACCAGCGGCTGATAGAAAACATCTTTTTCAAGAACAGTCCCTTGCACGATGGCGCCATGGTCATCAGCAAGCAACGCATCAAGGCGGCAGGCTGCATCCTGCCCGTGTCCCACAACCTGGACATCCCGAAAGAACTGGGCTTGCGCCACCGGGCAGCCATGGGCATCTCGCAAGTATCCGATGCCCGCGCCATCATCGTGTCTGAGGAAACCGGCAGCATTTCCGTCGCCTACAAAGGACAATTCCACCTGCGCCTCAACGCCGAAGAACTGGAACGGATATTGACCAAAGAAGAATAATCCGTGCCTTTTCAAGGCATGGAAAAACGCCCTGCACCACAGTCGTTAAGCCTGGTGCAGGGCGTTTTTTATCAGACGAAGCGGTTTCCCGCTTTACTTTTCATCGTTCTTCCGGATTTCCACGCGACGGATTTTCCCGCTGATGGTCTTGGGCAACTCCTCTACAAACTCAATGACGCGGGGATATTTGTAGGGGGCAGTGACCTGCTTCACGTGGTTCTGCAACTCTTTCACCAAGTCGGGGCCTGCCTTAGGCTTGTACTCCTTGGAAAGGACAATGGTAGCTTTCACCACCTGCCCGCGAATCTCATCGGGAACGCCGGTAATGGCACACTCCACCACGGCAGGATGCGTCATCAAGGCGCTCTCCACCTCGAAGGGGCCAATGCGGTAGCCGCTGCTCTTAATCACATCGTCAGCACGGCCCACAAACCACAGGTAACCGTCTTCATCCTTCCACGCCACATCGCCCGTGTAGTAGATGCCGTCATGCCAAGCTTCATGCGTGCGCTGCGGGTCGCGGTAATACTCCTTGAACAGCCCCAGCGGTTTGCCCTTGTCCGTGCGGATGACAATCTGCCCCTGCTCGCCGGCTTCCACCGAACGGCCGTCATAGTCTATCAGGTCCACATCGTACTGCGGGTTGGGCAAGCCCATGCTGCCCGGTTTCGGCTCCATCCAAGGCATGGTTGCCACGGTAAGGGTGGTTTCCGTCTGGCCGAAACCTTCCATCAGCCTGATGCCTGTCAGTTTCTTGAACGTCTCGAACACGGCAGGATTCAGAGCCTCGCCGGCAATGGTACAATACTTCAGGTGACTGAGGTCGTATTTCGTCAGGTCCTCATGTATCAGGAAACGGAAGATGGTGGGAGGCGCGCACAGCGAAGTGACGTGATAGTCTTGAATCTTCTTCAGAATGTCGGCCGGGGTAAACTTCTCATGGTCGTACACAAAGACGTTGGCACCCACAATCCACTGCCCGTACAGCTTGCCCCATACGGCCTTGCCCCAGCCCGTATCGGCAATGGTGAGGTGCAGGCTTTGCTCGTTGAGGTTATGCCAGAGGTAGCCCGTGACGATGTGTCCCAAAGGATAAGTGAAGTCGTGGGCAACCATCTTAGGCTCGCCCGTAGTGCCGCTGGTGAAGTACATCAGCGAAATGTCATCGTTGCCAATCTCATAGTCGGGACGCGTGAACGGCGCAGCCCCGGCAATGCCCCGGTGGAAGTCCAGGAAGCCTTCGGGCACCTCAGGCCCCACGCTCACCACATGCTGCACGGTCGGTGAGTCGGGCAACGCGTCGGCAATGTGCTTCGTGATGACCGGCTCGCCGGCGCAGACTATCATCTTGATGTCAGCCGCCTTGCAACGGTACACAATGTCTTTCTTCGTCAGCAAGTGGGTGGCCGGGATAACCACTGCCCCCAGCTTGTGCAAGGCTACAATGCTGAACCAGAATTCATAACGGCGTTTCAGTATCAGCATCACCATGTCGCCCTTGCCGATGCCGAGCGACCGGAAATAAGAAGCCGTCTGGTCGCTGTACCGTTTGATGTCGGCAAAGGTAAACTGGCGGTGTTCCTCCTTGTCGTTCGTCCAAAGCAGGGCAGGTTTGTCCGGCTCGATGCGTGCCCATTCGTCTACAATGTCGTAACCGAAGTTGAAATGCTCGGGCACACGGATATGGAAATGTTGGTTGAAATCCTCTTGCGAGGTAAACGTTGTTTGGGTCAAATATCTTTCTACCATGTTTTTTCGTTTAGAGTTACAAGATGATGGCAAGGAATTTTACCGTCTTGCCGTCCAGTGCCTTCATGCCATGCGGCAGGGCAGAGTTGAAGTAAAGGCTGTCGCCCTCGTTCAGCACCAGTTCTTTGCCGCCTACGCTAATCAGCAAGCGTCCTTGGATGACAAGGTTGAATTCCTGCCCCTCGTGCGTATTGTAGTGCAGGGGGTTGTCGTTCGGTTCTACCGTCACGATGAAGGGGTCCGCCTTGCGGTCCTTGAATCCCGCTGCCAGCGACTGGTACTTGTAGGCTTTCGTGCGCTCCACGCTGATGCCCTTCCCGGCACGCGTCAGGAAGTAGGTGGACATCTTGGGCTCTTCACCGAACATCAGTGCGTCGAGTGCGATGTGGTATTGCCTTGCAATCTTCTGCAACATGCTCACCGAGATGTCGTAGTTGCCTGTCTCGGCCTGTTCGTATTCGCTTTGTTCTATGCCGCAGTCGCGTGCCACTTCTTCGGTGGTCAGCTCCAGTACGTCGCGCAGTCCGCGCAGGCGTTCGGCTATTTGCTTTATCGCTTCGTCCATGATTAAGTTATTAATAAAGGTTCATTGTGTCTTTTAGCAATTCGTTCAAATATTGTAGGTCTATTGTTTTGTCTGCTGTAGGAAGCCTTTTTTTTATATGAGAATCATCCTCTCCAACAGCTACATCACCAATAGACATCCATGGCTTGCCGATGAATTCTTTTTTGTCAGGAGAAAGTTTACAATATCCTATGATTAAGGAATCTCCAAATGTGGTTTTATATTTAGCTTGAAATTGATAAAGAAAACCTAAAAATTTTGGTTTATATACTAGGTTCATTCTTTTAAGAGCTTCAATTTGTTCGCAAAAAGTAGTCGTATATTTTTTTGCTCTAGCTATTGGATCATTGTATTGTGGAAGATCATAAAAATCTCTAGCTCGAGGTATTCTGCTATTATGATATTCCATGCGAATTAAGGATAGAGTTTGTTCGCATTTTTTCAAATGTTCTCTATATGATGGTTCGTCAGAAGGCTTGCTAAATAAACTATCATAATATAGTATTTGTATGTCATAGATATTTCTTTTTGTCTCAAATGTAGAATTTAATATGTATTGTTTGATAAGTTCTTCTCCTGTCGATTGTTTACACGATATGAAGAATGAAATTAATATCAGTAGTGAAAAAAGTTTCATAATGAAATTATAGTTTAAGTGTTTTGTTTAATACATGCTGGCCTTCAGCGCGTTGATGATGGCGTTGGTAAATCCGTCGCGCTCCAGGCTGTTGATGCCGCGTATGGTGTAGCCTCCCGGCGTGCACACCTTCTCCACCTCGACGGCGGGGTGTGTGTCGTTGTTCAGGATGAGCGCTGCCGCTCCCGCCAGCGACTGCGCCACCATGCGCATGCCGTCCTTGGCAGGGATGCCCAGTTCTATGCCGCCCTGGGTAGCCGCCTGGATGTACTTCAAGGCGTAAGCTATGCCACACGAGGCCAACGAGGTAGCCGCCGCGATTTTCTCCTCGGGAATCAGCATGGCGCAACCCATTTCGTTGAACAGGTCGCACATCAGCTGCGTTTGCTCGGGGGTAGCATTGCGCCCGGCAATAAACGTCATACTTTGCAGTTCACTGATGGCCGTATTGGGCACCAGGCGGAACAGCGTCGTTTCCTTCTCCACCAGGCAGTGTGCCAGTTCTTCAAACGTGATGCCTGCCGCCACCGACACAATCACCTGCCGGGCATTGAGCCGGAGTGCCTTGAGCACGCTTTTCACCAGCCACGGCTTCACGCAGAGCATGATGTAGTCGGCGCCCGTCGCAGCCTCCTGATTGTCCTGTGTGACGTTTATATCGGGGAAATCGGCCTTCAATGCCTCAAGTTTACCGGTCGAGGGATTGGATACGCAGATGTCGCAAGCCTGTACCAACGAACCCTTGGCAAGCCCGCGGGCGATGGCGCCCCCCATATTCCCGGATCCAATGATAGCTATTTTCATATTCTGATAGATAAATTGATGATTTTTCCCGCAAACTTAGGCAAAAATCTGCAAATCCCTTGCTTTTGAAAGAAAAAAATCAAGCCGCGACAACCCTAAATCTTTCTTTTTCCCCCTCAAAGCCCGACACGGCAAAGGGGAGGGAGAATAAGGCTTGCACCGGTGCATGACATAAAGAAAGTGCACCGGAAGGCCGTGACACACGTCCTTCCGATGCACCTATTCCAAGAAATACAGTCTCGCCAGTTACCTTATTCCTCTACCAAGACCGGATATCCTCCCGCCCCGTCTACGGCGAAACGGTAATTGCACAGGTCGTTGTGGACTGTATTCCATGTCCCGATGGCAGCGTTCAAGGCATCTACGGTTGTCCGGCTCTTGAGCTCATCGGCAGTCTTCGCGGCACAGTTGGTGAAGCTACCCGCCAGATTCTCGTTAAGATTGCCACAAGCAAAAGGCTGACACCCATCTACATCCACCCAATAGCACGTATTGAATAGCGTTGCCTGAGGAGCCTGTAGGGATGTATATCCTATCAAATATATATTTGGACTTTGCCCGTCAGTCACGTTATAACAAGCCGTAACTGTATTTCCACTATGCATATTATTGGCTATGATTCCCCCTCTGGAATATTTATAGCCTCCGTCTTCAGTAACAATTATTCCGGTATTATAGCAGCCTACTATATGCGCAGCACCATAATCACCCATATCACCAACTACGCCACCGACCGAGTAAGTGTTTTTAGTCGTGACTATCTTACCGGTATTATAACAACCTATGACATAACAGCCGTCATCGCATTGGAATACCACACCGCCTACATGAGCCTCATCCACATATATTTGTCTATCCGGAGAACCAAGATAAGCGCATCCTTTTATAATTCCGCCGCTCATGTTTTGCCCGACAACTCCGCCTACATAATCCAAAGCACCGGGTGTCTTTATCTCCGCTGTATGGATGATGCTGCCTTTGAACGTGCAATTCTCTACAAGCCCCCCGTTATTGGCAGCCACGATACCGGCAATTCTTTGAGTGTTTACATTCGCATCCGTAGTCTTCATTTCCTTTTTCACAATACCTTCCACATGCAAGTTCCGCACGGTTCCGGTCAATACAGCTATAAGTGCAAGATGATTAGCCCCTTTGTATTCAAGATACATATTCCGGATGGTATGCCCGTTGCCATCCAAAGTCCCTGAGAATTGGGCCATACGGATGTAATCGACTCCCCCTAAATCAATGTCTTCCGTCAACTCAAAATAAATACCCGCAAAAGTCTCGCCCTCATTCGTTCTTTCCGACAACGCCACCAACGCGTCTGCCGAACCAATCACATAAGGCTGCCCTTGCGTGCCTTCCCCTACGAAGAGCGCCACAGTCAGACGGTAAACCTCGACTACACGGCCATTATCCGTCAGCGCCACCTCCAGCAACGCCTTGCCTTGTCCGACCGTCGGCTTTATGGCGTTTCCCTCAACCGTTGCCGACCAGTTTTCGCCTTCCAGCACCCGCACGGACACCTGCATGCCCTCCGGCGCAATGTACGTCAGTTCGCCCTTTGCCAAGATAATGTCCTGCGGATGGGCGCAGCGTGCAGGAAAGTGATGGTGTAGCCTACCTGTTCGCCGCCTTGCATGACGGGCGTCACGCCGATGATATAGTCTGCCGTGGTAGCATTGACAAGCTGCTGCAGAGCGGCGATGTCGCTGTTCGCCTGCTCCTGCCACTCCTCCAACGCCGTGAGGCGGTTCTCGTGGTCGGCCACCACACCCCACAACGACAGGGCGGCATAATCGCCGTCTTCATAGCAAGCGGTCAAAGCCATGCATAGTAAGAGCACGACCGCCTGGGATATACGTCTGAAGTTAATCAATAAGAATCGGGGAGACCACTGTTTCCGGGAATCTGTAACTGGATGCATTGTGATTGTAGTTTTTTATATCCGTGCAGATTCCCCGGAATACGGATGATTGATAATTTCTTGCCATGCTACCTTCTATAAAGAAAAAGCGCGGGAATCTGTACCTGTTGCCCGTCCCGCTCTTTAAGGCCTTCGCATTGCCCATCACTGTAGAACGAGCAACGCAGAAGCCCACGCCGATATGTATAACAACCTGATGCCCCTTTCTGAGAAAGGCGCACCAAGGGTATAAACATATCACGCAGACATCTACCGTTGCTTTGTTCTTTGACAGTGATTTAAAAGTTGCGAAGTTTTAAAGAGCCAAAGACAAAACGTCAAGTAAACGTCTTTTCTTTATATGTCTGTTCCACGCCCTCCCGGCTTCTGCAAAAGAAACTTAGATACAGAGAACAGCGCAAAGTATGGAAAAATGGGAAAACCGTTGCAATTCATTTGAAAAAAATAACGGGAATCTGCATCCGGAGCCTTCTCCCCTCCCCGGACTTCCCGTTCCACTTTTCCAACAACGGCAGATTCACACCTGCCACCTACCCCCTTCGGTACTGGTTCGGTATTGCTTCGGTATTGGTTCGGTATTGGTTCGGTATTGGTTCGGTCATTTTCCGCCGCTATGGAACGAAGGGAGAAGGTAGGAATACAAGCGAAAGAAAAAGTGCATAAAAAACTGCTGTTTTGCATATTATTTCAAAAATAAAGCGTAATTTTGCCGCGTTTAGCATAAATATACAAGCTGATGAAAAGAAAATCCAATCGGTTGGACGCCATCAAGATGATTATTTCAGGCAAAGAGGTAGGCTCGCAAGAGGAATTACTGAAGGCTTTGGAAAACGAAGGCTTTGAGGTAACGCAGGCAACCCTGTCGCGCGACCTGAAGCAGCTGAAAGTAGCCAAGGCCGCCAACATCAACGGGAAGTATGTGTACGTGCTGCCCAACAACATCATGTACAAGCGCTCCAACACACAGAGCACCAGCGAAATGCTGATGAACAGCGGCTTCGTGTCCCTGCAATTCTCGGGCAACCTGGCCATCATACGCACACGCCCCGGATACGCCAGCAGCATGGCCTACGACATTGACAACCGGGAATGCGACGACATCCTGGGCACCATAGCGGGCGACGACACCATCATGATGGTGATACGCGAAGGCATACCGCACAGGCGCATACAGGATTTTTTATCGGAAATCATACCTCATATAAAATAACAAACATGTAACTTTGCGGTAAAGGCGCCAAGCCTTACGGGGCCCGGCAGCCTGACCGACCGGATTTATTAAAAACAAGACAATGGATTCCAAACAGATTGATGTGATGGTGGCTGACGCCTCCCATGAAGTTTACGTCGATACGATTTTAGATACCATCCGCGAAGCCGCCAAGGTGCGGGGTACCGGCATAGCCGAACGTACACATGAATACGTGGCCACCAAGATGAAAGAGGGCAAGGCCATCATAGCCTTGTGCGGAGATGAGTTTGCCGGCTTCACTTACATAGAAAGCTGGGGGAACAAACAATATGTGGCTACTTCCGGCCTGATTGTACACCCCAAGTACCGGGGACTGGGGCTGGCAAAACGCATCAAGCAGGCATCGTTCCGCCTGGCGCGGCTGCGGTGGCCCTGGGCCAAGGTGTTCAGCCTCACCAGCGGCGCGGCAGTGATGAAAATGAATACGGAACTGGGGTACGTGCCCGTCACGTTCAACGAGCTGACGGACGACGATGCCTTCTGGAAAGGATGCGAAGGCTGCATCAACCACGACATCCTCATGGCAAAGAACCGCAAGTTCTGCATCTGCACCGCCATGCTGTACGACCCGGCATTGCACGAGGAGGACAAGATTTGAAGCCTCTCCCCTCCCTCCCCCGTAGGGAGGGGGATGCAGCACATAACAATATACACCTTTAAAAACATGCCCTTTCTCCCTCCCTACGGGGGAGGGTTGGGGAGGGGCTCTTATACAAGACTATGGAAAGGAAAAAAGTAGTAGTCGCCTTCAGCGGCGGACTGGACACATCGTTCACCGTGATGTATCTGGCCAAAGAGAAAGGATATGAAGTGCATGCCGCCTGCGCCAACACGGGCGGATTCAGCGCCGAGCAACTGAAAACCAACGAGGAGAACGCCTACAAGCTGGGCGCCACGAAGTATGTCACCCTGGACGTGACGCACGAATATTACGAAAAGAGCCTGAAATACATGGTCTATGGCAACGTGCTGCGCAACGGCACTTACCCCATCTCGGTAAGTTCGGAGCGCATCTTCCAGGCACTGGCCATCGCCCGCTATGCCAACGAAATCGGCGCGGACGCCATTGCCCACGGCTCGACAGGCGCAGGCAACGACCAGGTACGCTTCGACATGACTTTCCTGGTAATGGCGCCGGGGGTGGAAATCATCACCCTGACCCGCGACATGGCCCTGAGCCGCCAGGAGGAGATTGACTACTTGAACAAGCACGGCTTTGCCGCCGACTTTGCCAAACTGAAGTATTCCTATAACGTGGGCATCTGGGGCACCAGCATCTGCGGAGGCGAAATCCTCGACTCGGCACAAGGCCTGCCGGAAAGCGCTTACCTGAAACACTGCACCAAGGAGGGCACCGAGCAACTGCGCCTCACCTTTGAGCAGGGCGAACTGAAAGCCATCAACGGCGAACGCTACGACGACCCCATCCAGGCCATCCAAAAGGTGGAGGAAATCGGCGCGGCTTACGCCATCGGACGCGACATGCACGTGGGCGACACCATCATCGGCATCAAGGGCCGCGTAGGCTTTGAGGCTGCTGCACCGATGCTGATTATCGGCGCGCACCGCTTCCTGGAGAAATACACGCTGAGCAAATGGCAACAGTATTGGAAAGACCAGGTGGCCAACTGGTACGGCATGTTCCTGCACGAAAGCGAATACCTGGAGCCGGTGATGCGCGACATCGAAGCCATGCTGGCCTCCAGCCAACGCAACGTAAACGGCACTGCCATCCTGGAACTCCGGCCTTACGGTTTCCACACCGTGGGCGTGGAAAGCCAGGACGACTTGGTAAAGAACAAGTTCGGCGAATACGGCGAAATGCAGAAAGGCTGGACGGCTGAAGATGCCAAGGGCTTCATCAAGGTGCTCAGCACCCCGCTCCGCGCTTACTATGCCGGCCATAAGGACGAGTTGAACAACATCTAATAATAATTTAAAAAGATGAATGAAGAACCGGAAGCGACATGAAAAGCCCCCCCGGGGGGCGCTTCATTCCTGATTCTTCATTCATCCCCTAAATACCGATTGTCATGGATGAACCCAAGAGACTCCGCCGTCCCCGCCAAGGGCGTATGCTGGCAGGCGTCTGCGCCGCTTTCGCCAACTATTTTGGCCTTGACCCCACCGTAGTGCGGGTAGCTTATGTGCTGCTTACCATATTTACCATCTTTTCGGGAGTGCTGGTCTACTTTATTTTGATGCTGGTAATCCCGGAAGAGGAAAACCGATATTACAGATGACAAAAAATGAATGAAGCACGAGGGCAATCTTCGCCCATCATTCTTCATTCTTAATTCTTCATTTATATGATAAAAGTAGGAATCATAGGCGGGGCAGGTTACACCGCCGGCGAGCTTATCCGCTTGCTCATCAACCACCCGGAGGCGGAAATCGTCTTCATCAACAGTGCCAGCAATGCAGGCAACCGCGTGACCGACGTACACGAAGGGCTGTATGGCGAAACGGACCTCTGCTTCACCGACCAGTTGCCGTTGGACAAGATAGACTGCCTTTTCTTCTGCACGGCACATGGGGACACACGCAAATTCATGGAAAGCCATGACATCCCCGAAAACCTGAAGATTATAGACCTCTCCATGGACTATCGCCTCAAGGCAGAAGGGAACGACTTCATTTACGGCTTGCCCGAACTGAACCGACGCGCCACCTGCAAAGCCAAGCATGTGGCCAACCCCGGCTGCTTTGCCACCTGTATCCAGCTGGGATTGCTGCCCTTGGCCAAGCACCTGATGCTGAACGGCGACATCCAGGTGAATGCCATCACGGGCAGCACAGGAGCAGGCGTAAAGCCGGGAGCTACCAGCCACTTCAGCTGGCGCGACAACAACCTGAGCGTGTACAAAGCTTTCGAGCACCAGCACGTGCCCGAAATCAAACAGTCGTTGAAGCAATTGCAGAACAGCTTCGACGCAGAGATAGACTTCATTCCTTACCGGGGCGCTTTCCCGCGGGGCATCTTCGCGACCATCGTCGTCAAGAACAAGTGCGGCATCGAGGAGCTGAACCGTATCTATACGGAGTACTACGAACGCGACTCGTTTACCCACGTGGTGGACAAGAACATCGACCTGAAGCAGGTGGTCAACACCAACAAATGCCTTCTCCACCTGGAGAAACATGGCGACAAGCTGCTCATCATCTCCTGCATCGACAACCTGCTGAAAGGTGCCAGCGGACAGGCCGTGCACAACATGAACCTGCTGTTCAATCTGGAGGAAACGGTAGGGCTGAGGCTGAAGCCATCGGCATTCTGACGCAGCTTTCGGGTTTGCCCTGTCATCCTGAACGAATACATTCATTAACCCAAGAAGAATGAACTGCACAACGAAATTCTTCATTCAAAATTCTTCATTATCAATATGAAACTCTTTGACGTATATCCTTTATTCGACATCAACATAGTACGGGGAAAAGGCTGCCACGTGTGGGACAAACAAGGCACGGAGTACCTTGACCTCTACGGCGGCCATGCGGTTATCTCCATCGGCCACGCCCACCCGCACTATGTGGAAATGATTAGCAAGCAGGCAGCCACTCTGGGTTTCTATTCCAACTCGGTAATCAACAAACTCCAGCAGCAACTGGCCGAAAGGCTGGGCAAAGCCTGCGGATACAACGACTACCAGCTCTTCCTTATCAACTCGGGCGCGGAGGCCAATGAGAATGCCTTGAAGCTGGCTTCCTTCCATAACGGGCGGACACGCCTGATATCTACCTCCAAAGCCTTCCACGGGCGTACTTCACTGGCAGTGGAGGTGACGGACAACCCTAAAATCATTGCGCCCGTCAACGCCAACCGCCACGTCACCTACGTGCCACTGAACGATGTGGAGGCCATGGAGCGTGAACTCCGCAAGGGGGATGTATGCGCCGTCATCATCGAGGGCATCCAAGGCGTGGGAGGCATCCGCATACCTTCGGCAGAATACCTGCAAGCCCTGCGCGAAGTGTGTACGGAAACTGGCACCGTGCTCATACTCGACGAGATACAAAGCGGCTACGGACGCACCGGCAAATTCTTTGCCCACCAGTGGGCAGGTATCCGCCCCGACCTTATCACCGTAGCCAAAGGAATCGGCAACGGGTTCCCCATGGGAGCCGTGCTCATCAGCCCGGAATTCAAGCCTACTTACGGGCAACTGGGTACGACCTTTGGCGGCAACCACCTGGCATGCGCGGCAGCCTTGGCTGTGCTCGACGTCATCGAAGGCGAAGGCCTCATCGAGAACGCCGGCCGCGTGGGCGCTTTCCTGCAGGATGAATTGAAGAAGATGCCCGCCCTGAAAGAAGTGCGCGGCAAAGGACTGATGATTGGTATCGAATTCGAACAGCCCATCAAAGAACTGCGCACCCGCCTGCTGAAGGAGCAACACGTATTTACGGGCGTCAGCGGCACGAACGTCATCCGGCTGCTTCCCCCGCTCTGCCTCAGCATGGACGAAGCCGCCCTGTTCCTGGAACGGTTCCAAAAAGCGCTGGAGTAACTCCCCCCATGCCAGCATGCAAAGAATGCCCCGCCGGCTGAAGCATAAAAGCTTCCCGGCGGGGCATTCTTTGGGGATGCAGCAAAGAACAAAAAGAAAGCCGCAGAAAAATCAGCGGCTTTCTTTAAACATGTCGGAATGAGGCGACTCGAACGCCCGACCCCTACGTCCCGAACGTAGTGCGCTACCAACTGCGCTACATTCCGATACCGTATTTGTAGTGGTGCCACCAGGAATCGAACCGGGGACACAAGGATTTTCAGTCCTTTGCTCTACCAACTGAGCTATGGCACCTTTCGTGGTTTGCGGGTGCAAAGATAAGGAGTTTTTTTTATACTGCAATGTTTTCGTGAGAAAAATATAGAAAAAAGAGTTTCCCGCTGAAGCAGGAAACTCTTTTTCTATGATATGGCTGCCCTCTCCGCCCTCAAGGGAACAGGAAAGGATAGCCGACGTACCCGCATCAGTCAATGTTCGGGTTGATGCTGTGCCACTGGTCAACGGGAGGAAGCACGCCCATGCTGATAACCTCGTCGCGCAGCGAGCAGAGGTGTCCGTAGCTCTTCTTCAGGTCTTCCATTTCTTCCGGAGTACCGATAACTTCCTCGTAAGCGCAACCGTTCTTCGTGATGGTTACTTCCATAGCCATCATGATGTGGTCGAAGCCCTTGAACGAGCAGTAGCGGCCGGCAGGCCAGTTGAACGGTTTTCCGCCCATGGCTGCGGCAATCATCTCGATGGAAACGTAAGCCGGGCTCTGGAAAGAAGAACGGCCACGCAGGTTGATGATGTTGGAACCGCCCTTGATAACTTTCTGCTGGATTTCAGCCCACTGTTCCTTGGTCAGTTCGGGAGTGCCGATGATGTCGGTCAGCGGCTTGCCGTCAACGGTAGCGGTCGATGCGAATACGGCCATCTGTTCGCCGTGGCCGCCATAGGTACGGCAGTTCTGAATCTTGTCGGGGCACATGTGGAAGTGCTTGGCCAGTTCGCTGCGCAGACGGGTGCTGTCCAGACCTGCCAACGTAGTCACCTGGCTGGGTTTCAAACCGGAATACAGCAAGGTAATCAGGCCGGTAATGTCGGCGGGGTTGAAGATAACCACCACGTGCTTCACATCCGGGCAATAAGCCTTCAGGTTCTTACCAAACTCTTCGGCGATGGCGGCATTGCCTTTCAACAGGTCTTCACGGGTCATGCCTGCCTTGCGGGCGGCGCCACCAGAAGAAACTACATATTTGGCATCGGTCAGCGCTTCCTTGATGTCGGAAGTGAAAGTCAGGTTCACCCCTTCGAAGCCGCAGTGGAACATTTCCTCGGCCACACCTTCCAGACCCGGGCCATAGGGGTCGTACAGGCAGATGTTCGGAGTAAGGTGCATCATGATGGCGGTCTGCGCCATGTTGGAACCAATCATACCGGCTGCGCCGACGATGGTCAACTTCTCATTCGTCAAAAATTCCATAATCTTAGAAATTTAATAGTGAGTAAAATAAATGTATTCTTCTTTAGCGTGCCACAAAGATAGCCCTTTCTCGCCAAAGTTGTGCACACAAGACTGTTATATTTTAACAATAGGGCCAGTTTTTGATGTATGTTAAGCAATGGGAGGGGGACACAGTGCCTGCCCGGTGGCGTAGTATCGCTACCAGGCAAGCGATACTATGCTACCAAGATAGCGATACTATGCTGACAAGGCAGCGATACTACGCTTTTTTCCCTATCTTTGTACCCGAAATCAATAAGAAAGACATGGCAATAGCATTAGGGAAATTCAATATCTTGACAGTGGCCAAAGCGGTCGACTTCGGCATGTACCTGGATGGCGGGGAGGAAGGGCTCATCCTGCTCCCGGCGCGCTACGTGCCCGAAGGCTGCGAGGTGGGTGACGCGCTGAACGTATTCCTTTACCTGGACAATGAAGAACGGCTGGTGGCCACCACGCAACAGCCTTTAGCACAGGTGGGGGACTTTGCATGCCTGCGCGTGGCGTGGGTCAACCAGTACGGGGCATTCCTGGACTGGGGACTGATGAAAGACCTGTTCGTCCCCTTCCGCGAGCAGCGCGAGCGCATGGAGGTGGGCAAGCGGTACGTGGTGCACGTGCACCTGGACGACGAGAGCTACCGCATTGTGGCCTCCGCCAAGGTTGAACGTTACCTTTCCACGGACGAACTGCCTCCTTTCCACCCCGGGGACGAAGTCAATATCCTGGTATGGAAACGCACCGACCTGGGCTATAAGGTGATTGTAGACAACCGCTACGGCGGCCTGCTGTTCGAGAATCAGGTATTCCGCCCCTTGCAGGTAGGCGACCGGCTGCAAGCCTACATCAAGCAGGTGCGCCCCGACGGGAAAATAGACCTGACCTTGCAACGCGAAGGACGAGGCAAGGTCAAGGACTTTTCGAAAGAACTTCTGGAATACATCCGCCAACACCAAGGCCACATCCCGCTGACCGACAAAAGCCCGGCGGAAGACATCTATGCCACGTTCGGCGTCAGCAAAAAGACGTTCAAGCAGGCGGTAGGCGACCTGTACAAGCGCCGCCTTGTCCTCCTGGAGCCGGACGGCATCCGGCTACTCTAAGGGTATCCCCCGGTAAAAGTCCAGAATCTTCGTGCGGAACAGGTATTCGTACTTGGCCTGCAGCTCGTCGCTCTGCGCCTTCATCAGGTTCTGCTTGGCTTCGTTGTACTCCACCGCATTGGCCTGTCCTCCCTCGTACTTGCGTGCCATCAGCTGGAAAGACTCTGCGCTGGCCAGCATGGCGGCATGGCTGCTGGTGTATTTGGCCCGGGAAGCCGTGGCATTATACCAAGCCTGCTGTATCTCCTTGTAAAGCGTCTTCTTGGCATCATCCAACTGCAGGGCATAGTTCTCGCGCTGCAAGCGGGCTGCACGCACCTGGTTACGGGTAGCCAGCCGGTTGAACAAAGGCACGCTGAGACTGATGCCCACATACTTGTTGAAGTTGTCGTTCATCTGCTGGCTGAACGTGCGGTTGATGGTAGAGTAATAGCTCGTGCCCAAGCTTCCCGACAGGCTCAGTTGGGGATAATACCCGCTTTGGGCGATGCGGATGCTGTGTTTGCTCCCTTCCAGCCTATACTTTGCAGCCTGTATGGCAGGCTTGTTTACCAAGGCCTCATTGTAAATATCTTCAGGATTGGCGAGCAATTGCAGTTCGAGCGTATCTTGAGGCGCTTCGAGCACAAAGCCCTCCGGGCTGTCCAGTTCGATAAGTTGCGCCAGATCGAGCAACGACAGGTGGTAATCGTTATCCGTCTGCACCAGGGTCATCCGGTCCTGCGCCACGCGCGACCTCGCATCCGCCACCTCGGCGGCCGAAGCCTTGCCCATCTGCGCCAGGCGTTCGATGCGGTTGCATTGTTCCTGGCTCAGCTCCACCTGGCCTTGCGCCACGTCGCGCAGTTCCTGGTTGAACAACACCTGCAAATAAGCCGAAGCGATGTTGATGCTGATGTCCTCCTTCGCCTTCTCCAGGTCGGCCACCGCAGCCTTAAGGTTCAACTTGGCCAAGGCATACTGGTTGGGCAACTGAAGCCCCGTAAAAAGGGGGATGCTGGTGCTGAGCGACAGGTTCGTCCCGTTGCTGCTGGTATTGACATAAACGGTCGAATAATCCCCCGTTTCCTCATCAGGCACAGCAGTCTGCGTGCGTCCCCAGTTCCAGCTCTGGTTGGCAGAGCCGTTCAGGTTGGGCAGGCGCGCCCATTTGGCCGTATTCACTTCTATTTCGCTCTGCTTGGCGGCATTGTCGCTCTGCCGGATGTTGATGTTATGCCCGATGGCGTAGTCTATGCAACGGCGCAACGACCAGGCATCCTGCTCCTGGGCGCAAAGCCCGCTTGCGGCACACGCCGCAAAGAATATAAAAATGGTTCTCATACGTTCAGTCTGTTAGGGTGTAAAAACAAGGCGTCCGCGTCTATGGATGCCGTCATTCTTGTTCGTTGCCACGGATACGGTCGGAAAGCGTCACCCCGCTCCGGATGACGATATTGATGCCGTCGCTCATGCCCACCTCCACCGGTTGCCGGCGGAAACGCTGTTGGGGCACGCTGTCCGTCAGTATATATACAAACGTGCTGTCCCCATTGAACTCTACGGTGCTTTCCGGCACGCTGAGGGCACCGCTTGCCCGCTCCAGCACAATCTCGGCGTTGGCAGAGTAGCCGCTGCGTATGGTCACGGTGTCCGGCACGCTGACCGCCGCCTTCATTTCAAACTGGTTGGCGCCGTTTTCTTCCGTAGCTTTAGGCGCGATGTACTCAATCTCTGCCTCGAACGTATAGTTCTGCAAGGCGCCGATGGTCAGTTTTACGGGCATCCCCTCGCGCACACGCCCCACCTCCGTCTCGTCGATGTTGCCCCGGAAGATAAGGTCGCTCATGTCGGCCACCGTTGCAATGGTGGTGCCGTCGTTCATGGTGTTTGCCATGATGACCGAGTTACCCACCTTGACCGGCACATCCAGAATCAGCCCGTCGATGGTACTGCGGATAAGGGTGCTGCTGTATGCCGCACTGTTCTGCGTGATGCCTTCCTTGACAATCTGCAAGTTATCCGCGGCAGCCTGGGTTTCTTCCCGCGCCTGTCTGACGGCCACCTCGCCCTGCTCGTATTCCTCCGCGCTGATAAGGCTGTCGGCATACAGCTGTTTCAGGCGGGCGAAGTCTGTCTCAGCCTGCCTGCCGTTTATCTCAGCCAGGCGCAACCGGCTCTCTGCCGAATTCAGCGTCCCCAGTTCGGGAATCACCTTTACCTTGGCAATCACTTCATCCTTCTTCACCATCTGCCCGGCATCTTTGTACAAGACGTCGATGATACCGGATATCTGCGGCTTGATTTCCACTTCGTCCCGCGGCTCCACCTTACCGGTGATGACAGTAGTCTTCTCCAGGTCGGCTATCACAGGCGACACCACCTGGTAAACCGTGACTTCGGGTTGCGACTTTTGCCACAGGAACACAAAGGTCCAGATAAATATGCCGGCCACAACAGCCAGCACTGCATACTTAACGTACTTCTTCATTGTCGTTTCTATTTATTGTTTACATTTTAATCACTCCAATCCGCCTCAAAGCGAAGGAAGCCTTGCAGCTCTCCCGCCCGAGGCAAAGATTTGTCATTCATCGCGGATGGCATCTATCGGCTTGATGGCCATGGCACGGAAAGCAGGCGCCAGTCCGGCCAACACGCCCAACGCCACAAGCAGCAGGCACGTGCCGATAGCAAGGCCGAAGCTCACCTGGTAATGCGTCTCAACGATGCCGGGCGGATTGACTGCCGTTTCCAGCACATTGAGTACAAAGACGCCAAACGAAATGCCCGCCAATCCCGCCACGGTAGTCAGCATGATGCTCTCCGCCATAATCTGCTGCAGGATGTCGCGCGGCCTTGCCCCGATGGCACGGCGGATGCCTATCTCCACGGTGCGTTCCCTCACGGTCACCATCATGATGTTGCTCACCCCGATGGCGCCTGCCAAGAGCGTGCCCAGCCCCACGAGCCATGCCAGGATGCGGGTACCCGTCATCAGGTTGTCCATCATGCTGAACATCGCTTCCAGGTTGAGCAGCATCACCGCCTGCGGGTCGTCGGGATGGATGTAATGCGCCTCCTTGACCCGACGTTCCACTTCGGGCTGCACGTCCTTCACTTCATAGCCCGGCTTCATGGTGAAACATACCACCTGCACCTTGTCGCCCAGGTTGTACACATTCTTCATGGTGGTGTAAGGCAAGGTGACCGACTCCGAAGCCTGCCCCTGGATGTTGACATTACCCTCGGACGAGCACATGCCCACGATGCGGTAGTACACGCTGTCCACCTGCACGTACCGTCCGCAAGGGTCTTCGCCCGGCTTGAACAGGCTTTCGTACACCCGCTTGCCTATGACGCACACCTTGCGCGCCTCGCGTATGTCCACGTCGTTGATAAACCGGCCGTAAGCCATCTCCTGGTGTTCAATCCTTTCGTATTCGGGGTACAGCCCCTTGACGGAGCATTCGTACTTATTGCCCCCGTAAGCGGCAGTCTTGCCCCACAGGGCCGTGCTGGGGGTAGCCGTTTCCACCCCGTCCACCTGGCGTATGCGTTCCACGTCGTCCACATCCACATCCCACCAGCGGCCTTTCTTAAAACCCTTGTAAGGCATGCTGGTGGTGTTCGATATCAGGAAGCCCGAGTTGGTGGCAAAACCCTCGAACTGCTGTTGCAGTTCCTCCTGCATCCCCTTTCCGCCGCCTATCAGCGCCACGAGCATGAAGATGCCCCAGAACACCCCGAACGCCGTAAGCAGGCTGCGGGTCTTGTTGCGGGTGATGGTGACGAGTATCTCTTCTAACGTATCTTTATCGATTTTCACGGGAATATATGGTTTGGTTGGAATTCTTCATTTTTAGGTTCTTCGTCCGGCCTACTCAGCCCGCAAGGCCTCGATGGGACGGATTTTGGTAGCTTTCCGTGCCGGGAAAAGCCCCGCCAGCGTACCCGCCACAATCAAGGTCAGCGTAGCCTGTACGGCAATGCCGATGTCCACCGTAGGGTCGCTGAACATCTGCGCCTCAAACAGCCCGGCATCCACCGTCTGGCTGCCAAAGGCAACGTTCATCCACTCCGTAGCCCCGATGCCCGCCACCATGCCGACGTAGCCGAACACGGTGGTAATGGTGACACTCTCCACGATAATCAGCCACAAGATGCTGCGGGGTTTTGCCCCCAACGCCTTGCGTATGCCGAATTCATGCGTCCGCTCGCGCACGGTAATCAGCATGATGTTGCTCACGCCCACAATGCCGCTCAGCAACGTAAAGATGCCGATGACCCAGATGGCGATGCGCAGGATGCCCATGGCGTTCTGTGCCTGCAGGTAGCTGGTAAAGCGGTTCCACAGCCAGATGGCGCCTTCGTCTTCGGGGGCAAAACGGTGGTTGGCAGCAATCACGCGCCGGTAGTCTTGCTCGAAAGCCTCGTTGCTCTCCTCGCTGGTCAGCCCCCGCGTAGTGAAGATAATGCTGTTCAGCTTGTTGCCCTTATTGTATATGGTCTGCAAGGTCGAGAAAGGGATGTAAGCCGTGCTCGGCTCCTGGTTGCCCTGGTCGTTGTAGGTGCCCACTACCTGATACGCCACGCCGCCCACGTTGACAAACTTCCCCAACGGGTCGGTATGCGTCTTGCCGAACAGGACGTCTGCCGACTTGCGGTGCAGCACAATCACCTTGCGCCGCCCGTTCAAGTCCAGTTGGTTGATGAAACGCCCGCTGAACGTCTTGACCGCCTCCACCTCCCGGTAATTGGGATACACGCCCAGCAAAGACAAGCTGACATACTCGCCCTTGTAGCTGATGTTGACGCCGGACTGCTGCAGCGTGGCGCCTGTACTGCTGACATGCTCGGTAAACTGCTCCCGGGTATCTTCCACGTCCCGGTTGTCCAGTTCGATGTAACGCCCCTCCTGCAACCCGTCGTAAGGTTCGGTCGTCACGCCGGGGTACACCCGGATGGAGTTCAGGGCGCTTTGCATGGTGTTTTGTTCAAAAGCGTGAATCAGCCCGTTCCCCGCGCCCAGCAACACGATGAGCATAAAGATGCCCCATGCCACGGCAAAGCCCGTAAGGAACGTGCGGAGCTTGTTCCGCTTGATGGTACCGTATATCTCTTGCCAAAGGTCAATCATGGGAATTGAGAATTGAAAATTAAGAATTGAGAATTAAAAAACAACCATAGGAGGACAGGGGGATTATTTCATCAGCCCGTTCTGCCCGAAAGGCGAGGCGTCGTGCCTCAGGTTCTCCTCGATGCTGCCTATCACCCCGTCTTTAATATGGATGATTTTGTCCGTCTGGTTGGCCACGCCGCTCTCGTGCGTCACCACCACGATGGTCATGCCCGTCCGGTGCAGGTCCTTCAATATCTGCATCACCTCCACGGAGGTCTTGCTGTCCAAGGCGCCCGTCGGCTCGTCCGCCAGGATGATTTGCGGCCGGGTAATCAAGGCGCGGGCAATGGCCACACGCTGTTTCTGCCCGCCGCTCATCTCGTTGGGCATGTGGTGCGCCCAATCTTTCAGCCCCAGTTTGTCCAGGTATTCCAAGGCAAGGGCATTGCGCTTGCGCCGGCCCACTCCCTGATAGAACAAAGGCAACGCCACGTTCTCCACGGCATCCTTGAACGGGATGAGGTTGAACGACTGGAAGATGAAACCAATCATGCGGTTGCGGTATTCGGCAGCACGGTTCTCGCTCAAGTCCTTGATGAGCTTGCCGTTCAGGTAATATTCGCCGGTATCGTAGTTGTCCAATATCCCCAATATATTTAATAAGGTGGATTTGCCCGACCCCGACGCCCCCATGATGGAAACGAACTCGCCCTCGCCGATGTGCAGGTTGATGCCCTTCAGCACATGCAGAGGAGCCCCGTTATTGTAAGTTTTGTTGATGTCTTTTAGCAGTATCATGTATTCTTTTGAGTTTATCTTTTCGCCAATAGCACTTGTTTTTGTGGTATTAGACGCGCGAATGTATCAAAAAGTTGCAAAACTAATAAAGTTTTTTGCACAAAGATTTTGCAATGTCGTTTTTCTTTGTGATTTTTGTAACCAACAATTAATAACCCATTAAAACAAACTACAATATCATGAACTCAAACATGGAGAAGCCCTATGTAGTGGGCATTGATATAGGCGGCACGAATACCGCCTTCGGTATTGTCGATGCACGTGGTACCATCGTAGCATCCAGTTCTATCAAAACCGGCGCTTTCGAAGAGGCAGAAGAGTATGTGGACGAAGTGTGCAAAAAGCTGTTGCCCCTCATCGTGGCCAACGGCGGCACGGACAAGATTAAAGGCATCGGCATCGGTGCGCCCAACGGCAACTACTACAGCGGCACCATCGAGTTTGCCGCCAACCTGCCTTGGAAAGGCATCGTCCCCCTGGCTGCCATGTTCGAGGAACGCCTGGGCATCCCCACCGCGCTGACCAACGACGCCAACGCCGCCGCCATCGGCGAAATGACCTACGGTGCCGCCCGCGGCATGAAAGACTTCATCATGATTACCCTGGGCACAGGCGTAGGTAGCGGCATCGTTATCAACGGCCAGATGGTGTATGGCCACGACGGCTTTGCCGGCGAGCTGGGACACGTCATCATGCGCCGCGAGAACGGACGCCTCTGCGGTTGCGGCCGCAAAGGTTGCCTGGAGACCTACTGCTCCGCCACGGGCGTTGCCCGCACGGCACGCGAGTTCCTCGCCGCACGCACTGAAGAAAGCCTCCTGCGCGCCATTCCTGCCGAATCCATCACGTCCAAAGACGTATATGACGCCGCCGTGAAAGGCGACAAACTGGCGCAGGACATCTTCGACTATACCGGCGACATCCTGGGCGAGGCCTTGGCAGACTTCATCGCTTTCTCCAGTCCCGAAGCCATCATCCTGTTTGGCGGGCTTGCCAAGTCCGGCGAATACATCTTCAAGCCCATCCAGCGTTCCATCGACAAGAATGTGCTTCCCGTCTTCAAAGGCAAGACCAAGTTGCTGATGTCCGAGCTGAAAGACGCTGATGCCGCCGTATTGGGCGCCAGTGCCCTGGGTTGGGAACTGAAAGACCTGAAATAAGCCCCCTGCCCCACAGGACAAACCTACAGACCGGTACCGGTTTCCGCATTCCAATGTCTGGCATATGCGAAACGGTGCCGGCCTGTTTTTTATGCACCTGCACCTCGCGCACCACCGGCACACACTTCCCCTCTTCCCACCCGCATTCCGGACTATGCGATAAACCGTTTTTACAAATCCGGTACATACCCGCTCCTTACCCTGTCCTTACCCGCTCCTTATCTGCTCCTTTTGTCCGACTTCGCTATGGAAAGGAAAAATAGCGGACAAGGACAGGCGGAAGCCTCACCTTGAGCCGGGCAGATTTGCCCCAGTCCAAGCCCTAATGAAAGTTAAATATCGCCGGGGCAAGAAAGAAAATGCGGCAGGCGTTTGGCGGATTCAAATCCTTATTGTATGTTTGTACTGTATTAATAGTACAACATACCTATAAAACTATATTGTTCGATATGATTAAATTTGCATTAGACTATTCCAGCGGCATGCCGATATACCGGCAGATTATCGACCAAATCCGTTTCGGCATCGCATCGGGACAGCTGAAACTGGGCGAACAGCTCCCCACCGTCCGGGCGCTTGCCGTAGAGCTGAAAGTGAACCTGAACACCGTGTCCAAGGCATACAAGGAACTGGAGATAAAAAACATCCTGGAGACCCAGCAGGGCACGGGCACTTTCATCTGCCGCACGGAGCATGTGGTGGACGAGGGCGAACGCGAGGGCAAACTGCGGGAGATATGCACCCAATTCTCCGCCGCCGCCCTCAGCTACGGGTTCAGCATCGACGAAATCGTGCGCGAATTGAAACAGATAGGAACCTCTAAAAAATAATGCTTATGAATGTAACTGTAATGAAAAAGGGATGGTGCAACCCCATCTCGGTAACCGTATTGCTGGTACTGGTAGTGGTATCGGCCGTGTTGCACACGCTGGGCGTGATAAACGACCTCGCGCTGGTATTCCTGCTTTTGCTCTCTGTGCTGATTGCAGCCTCCATCCGCATTGCCGACCAGTGGGAGCGGGCTGTAGTGCTGCGCATGGGCAAGTTCTGCGGGCTGAAGGGCCCCGGTCCCTTCATGATTGTGCCCATCATCGACAGCGTGTCCACCTACATCGACCAGCGCGTGCGGGTCAGCGCGTTCAAGGCCGAACAGACGCTGACGAAAGACACCGTCCCCGTCAACGTGGACGCCGTGGTCTACTGGACGGTGTGGGACGTGGAAAAGGCTGCCTTGGAGGTGCAGGAGTACCAGACGGCCATCGAGCACATCGCCCAGACAGGCTTGCGCGACACCATCGGCAAGCATGAGCTGTCCGACCTGTTGCAGGAGCGCGACAAGATAGCCGAAGACCTGCAGCAGGTACTCGACCGTAACACCAATCCCTGGGGTATCACCTGCCAGACGGTAGGCATCAAGGATATTGCCATCCCGCAAGCCTTGGCCGAGGCCATGAGCAAGGAGGCACAGGCCGAACGCGAACGCCGCGCCCGCGTCATCCTGGGCACCGCGGAAACCGAAATCGCCGAGAAATTCGCACAGGCCAGCCGCCAGTACACCGACAACCCCGTGGCGCTGCACCTGCGCGGCATGAACATGCTGTTCGAGGGCCTGAAGGAGAAAGGCTCCATGGTGATTGTGCCCAGCTCTGCGCTGGAAACCATGAACCTGGGAGCCATGAGCGGGCTGGTGTCTCTGGCCAAAGGAAACGAAAAATAACAGGTGTTTTTCTTAATCAAGCAACCGGCTACGGTTCACGGCTTGCGACGAAGGCAGGCCGGTGAATCGTAGCCGGTAGCCTTAAAAGAATCCATGATTTTTAGGATAACTTGTCCGGCTTCGGGCTGTTCACGGTAGAACTTATCCGTAACGAAAAGAAGCATCAGGTGCCCTACCCCATTTTCTGCCTGCAACAGGCTGAAAATCCTTTCTTTTTGCATCTGCATGCCACGCCCGGCATGGATTGCAGGCGCAAGCCTTTCAATCATGAACCTTTTCTGCCCTTCGGGAGCTTCCAATGCATGCCATTTCACGTCCTTTACCTCTGCCGATGCGGAGGCGGTCATTTCCAGTTCCGCCAACAGGTCTTCCAGGGTGACCCCTGCATTGCCCTCTTTCTTTTTGAAACTCTGAAGAATGAATGAATAGCCGTCGGAATAATTTTCCTTATCCATCGGCGTGTGCCACTGAATAGTAAAGTATTGGTAGTAACGGCCATTACGGACATTTGGAGTAATTCCGTCGCCGCCCTCATAAAAATACGTACTATTGATGCAATCCTAACTTCAAATTTACTGACATAAGCAAATTCAGCCAATAACAGGTTTAACATTTTTTTGGCAAAATATTTATTAAATAAACAAATAACGCTCATATTTGTGCTCGTTAACAATAAACCTCTAAAACAATGAAAAGAAGAATCAAACAAGTAGTATTAATTTCTGCGCTTTCTTTAATTGCCGGTTATAGCATATATACTTTACGGCAAACAAAAGAAATCCCCGACTTAATGATGGAAAATATTGAAGCTCTTGCATTCTGCGAGATTTCAAGAGGAGACAACATTAAGCTCATATGTACCGGAGAAGGTACTTGTTCCCAAAGTGCTTTAGGACACACCTTGACTTGCGATGGAACAAAAGTGTCGCAATAAACAATAAACTTAAGGACACAACACTGTCAAATTCGCTGACTGGTTAGGTAAAAAAGGATGTATTCGTTACATCCTTTTACTTTGAGAATTAAAAACATGATGAGAAGAATATTATATCATTTATTAGGAGGAGCTTTCTTGCTATTTTTAACCGGATGTACACCGGGTAATGAAACAAACATTCCAACAGACCACCTCGATAAGAATATTTTGGCCATCGAAAAGGCAATGCGGATTGATACTTTGGAAACGTTTGACAGTTTAATCTATGCAAAAGAATTTCTTGTTTACCAAGATAGCATACTCATCGCAGTAAACAACAAGTACGAGAACGGATACTTTGTAGAAGTATACAAATGGCCATCCATGGTTCCAATCAAGCAGTTATATAGATTAGGAGATGGTCCTGATGAAATGCTTGGTGCTAAAGTAAGCCTAAATAAGAATGAACTCATCGTAAACGACTACGTCAAATCTCAAGTAGCCGTGGTAAACATCGATTCCATGCTGAAGAATCCGGACTTTTCACCTCTCCCAATCCGCCATCAAGCAATCGGTTCACCCACTGCCATTCCTTATAGAGGCAAGTTTCTACTTGAGAATCCGTACTCATTCACAGACAGAAAGGCCCGTATTATTCAAGAAGCTCCCCGCTTTATCATTACCGATGGGAAAGAACCTTATACCGAAAAAAACGAATATAGCTATTACACAAGAAATGTAACTGTAAACGGACAAATTATTGCCAATGAAACGGAGGGTAAAATAATCTATGCAAATATGTATAAATCGTCCATAGAAATATATGATATGGATTTGAACTTACTGAAAAAAATAGAAGGTCCCGTCGATTTGAATCCTCAATATGCCATAGAAGGAGAAAACGGGCAGCAACACAATGTGGCTTTCAGAGGATATACCCCCTATGCCTATCTGGACTACTGCACAGATGACCACTATTTTTATTTGACTTACGTTGGCGATGTATTAAGAGCCGGACAACAGATGAAAGACCTACCCTGCTGGATATTCAAGTTCGATTGGAACGGAAATTTCATTAGCAGCTACCCCGTGCATGGGTATGTGCTATCTATATCCAAAAGTCAAAAAGAAAATGCACTTTATTTGACAACATTGTCTTCGGAAGACACCCCTATTTTAATCAAATTGCATGAAAACTAAATTTCAAACTGTTTGCAATATTGTATTTCTATTTTTACTGCTCATAAGCTGTACAACAAAGGATACAAATAAAAAAGTTTCCGACACCAGTTCCGTCTTGCAAGAAATGGTAAGCGACCAGATAGCTGTCAACTATTCTAAAGATACGCTTACCATAAATGTAGATTCTTTACATTTGGAGAACAATGACGAATATTTGATTTTTCTTTTAAATACCGACTGCTCATTTTGCATTGGACAGTTCTTGAACTTCATTGCTTACTACAACAAAAAGGATGTACACATGCCTTTAATTGCCATTATAGAAGAAGGAAGTACAGAAATCATCAAATATCACATGAAACAAACAAAGTTAGAAGAAAACACAAAAGATTTGACTTTTGTCGAAAATCATAATAAAGAGATCATATCAGCACCTTTAGAATTGTATAGTGGAATGGTTTTTTACTGTAAGAACAGGAAACTTGCAGGCAGTGTGCTGGTAAAAATATAATTTTGTTATCAATCCTTTGCTCATAAAATTCCCTATCAGGAGAAATGTACTGATTTATCCAGGGATGCCAAGCCCTTTCTGTTACAACTGAGCTTTTCGACAATATTATTTGAGCCTCACAGTAATTCGGACGCGCTGGCAGAAGCCTTTGCACGCGGAGCGGCGGAGGCAGGCAACCAAATGGAAACCGTCAGCCTCAAGGGCAAAGACTTGCGTTTTTGCAAGGGATGCCTGACTTGCCAGAAGACGCAGCGGTGCGTCATCGCAGACGATGCCCCTGCCATGGTGCAGAAGATGTATGAGGCAGATGTCCTCGTCTTTGCCACGCCCATCTATTACTACGAACTGAGCGGGCAACTGAAAACGCTGCTCGACCGGACGAACCCGCTGTACACCACCGACTACCACTTCCGCGACGTCTACCTTCTGACTTCGGCAGCCGAGGACGAGGAGCAGACGTCTGCGCGTGCCGTGACCGGGCTGGAAGGCTGGATAGCGTGCTTCGAGAACTCACGGCTGGCAGGGTCGGTATTTGCCGGTGGAGTGAACAGTCCCGGAGAAATAAAGGAGCACGCGGCATTGGCCTCAGCCTACGAAATGGGGAAAGCTGTCTGAATAAATGCAATTCTCAGGGAAATGCCGCCACGGCCATGCCTCCCTATTGCCGAGGAATCACTCTCTTTGCGGAGAGGGACAGAAGAAATGCCACCTTTTTATCCCCTGCCACAGACGAGGCAACGTGTTGCCGCTGCCAATGGGGCGACAACACGCTGCAAAATGACAAGAAAGGGGACATAATAGGGAGCGGGATCAGCCCTCCATCTGTTGTATCTCCACCTCCTTGACCTTGCGGAAGAGGTCGGAAGCAAAGATGAAGTCGTTCAGCCGCTTGTTGGTGGAGGTGTAGATGTCGTCCTTGCTGCCTTCCCACTCCTTGCAGCCCTTGTAGATGAAGATGATGTTCTCGCCGATGCCCATCACCGAGTTCATGTCGTGGGTGTTGATGAGGGTGGTGATGTTGTATTCGCGGGTGATGTCCTGGATGAGGTCGTCGATGATGAGGGAGGTCTTGGGGTCGAGGCCCGAGTTGGGCTCGTCGCAGAAGAGGTACTGCGGGTTCAGCACGATGGCGCGCGCAATGGCTGCACGCTTCTGCATGCCGCCGCTTATCTCGCCGGGATACTTGTCGCGCGCCTCGGCCAGGTTCACGCGCTCCAGGCAGAACATGGCGCGGCGGGTGCGGTCGCGCAAGGTGTCGCCGGAGAACATGTTGAGGGGGAACATGACGTTCTCAAGCACCGTCATCGAGTCGAACAGGGCGGCGCTCTGGAATATCATGCCCATCTCGCGGCGCAACGCCTTCCTTTGCGCCTTGCTCATGGTGAGGAAGTCGCGGTTGTCGTAAAGCAGCTCGCCCCTTTCCGGGGTCAGCAGGCCCACGATGCACTTCATCAGCACCGTCTTGCCCGAGCCGCTCTGCCCGATAATCAGGTTGGTCTTCCCTTTCTCGAAGGTGGCGCTGATGTCCTTCAGCACGTCTTTCCCTTCAAACGATTTGCAAATGTTCTTCAATTCTATCATGACCTCGTCGTTTTTATCCCATTAGCAATTGCGTCAGCACCAGGTCGGAGAACAGGATGAGCACGCTGCTCATCACCACCGAGTCGGTAGAAGCCTTGCCCACCTCAATGGACCCGCCCTCCACGGTGTAGCCGAAGAAGGCCGACACGCTGGCTATGATGAAGGCGAAGAACAGCGACTTGATGATGCCGCACCAGATGTACCACTCCACGAACATGTATTGCAGGCCGTACTCCAGGTCGACGGCATTCATCACCCCGCCGAACCAACAGGTGCAGAAGGCGCCGATAATGCCGGCAAAGATGCTGAACGTCACCATCAGCGGGATGGTGGTGACCATGGCCGCAATCTTGGGAAGTATCAGGTAGTTGGCCGAGTTGACCCCCATGATTTCGAGCGCGTCTATCTGCTGGGTGACACGCATGGTGCCCAGCTCGGAGGCGATGTTCGACCCCACCTTGCCCGCCAGGATGAGGCACATGATGGACGAGGAGAACTCCAGCAGCATGATTTCACGGGTGACGTAGCCCACCGTCCAGCGGGGCATCCAGGGGCTTTCGATGTTCAGCTTGATTTGTATGGTGATGACGGCGCCGATGAAGAATGAAATCAGCAACACGATGCCGATGGAGTTGACGCCCAACTTCTGCATCTCCGCGATGTATTGCTTGAAAAACATGCTCATGCGCTCCGGCCGCGTAAACACGCGCCCCATCAGCATGAGGTATCTTCCCACCGTCTTTAGTGCTTTTATCATAACGCAAAGTATTTGAGCGCAAATGTACGGCTTTTCGGCTTATTTTTGTTACATTTGCGGCGGTTTTACCACAAATAGTGTAGTTTTGCACAGATATTCCTGTTCCGCAAGAGGGCAGTCACGCCCCCTTCGCAATGATAAGTAGCGCGTATGGAAGAAGACAACAAAATGGTGCTCCGCACGGAAGACCTCGTAAAGAAGTATGGCAAGCGTACCGTAGTAAGCCACGTTTCCATCAACGTGAGGCAAGGCGAGATTGTAGGCCTGCTGGGCCCCAACGGAGCCGGCAAGACTACCTCCTTCTACATGACCGTGGGACTGATTACCCCCAACGAGGGGCGCATCTTCCTCAACGACCTCGACATCACCAACTATCCCGTGTACAAGCGCGCGCAGGCCGGCATCGGCTACCTGGCGCAAGAGGCCTCCGTGTTCCGCCAGATGTCGGTGGAAGACAACATCATGTCCGTGCTCGAGATGACCGGCAAGCCCCTGGAGTACCGCAAGGAGAAACTGGAAAGCCTCCTGTCGGAATTCCGCATCCAGAAGGTGCGCAAGAACAAGGGCAACCAGCTCTCGGGCGGCGAACGCCGCCGCACCGAGATAGCCCGCTGCCTGGCCATCGACCCCAAGTTCATCATGCTCGACGAGCCGTTTGCCGGCGTCGACCCCATCGCCGTGGAAGACATCCAGCAGATAGTGTGGCGGCTGAAGGACAAGAACATCGGCATCCTCATCACCGACCACAACGTGCAGGAAACGCTCAGCATCACCGACCGCGCCTACCTGTTGTTCGAGGGCAAAATCCTCTTCCAAGGCACGCCCGAGGAACTGGCCGAGAACAAGATTGTGCGCGAGAAATACCTCAGCAACAGCTTCGTGCTGCGCCGCAAGGACTTCATGAAGTAGAGTCCCGGCAGCCTCCCTTCCGTAAAAGATTATTATTACCTCATCTTCGCATTTCCTCCCCGTCGGGAGCTTTGCAACCTCTTGACTGCCTGCGGTTTCCCGAGGCAGCTACTAAAGGTTTCCCTTGGTAGCTACTAAGGCAAGGTCGAGGTAGCTATTAAGACAAGGCCAAGGTAGCTACCTCGGGGAGGCCGGGATAGCTACCTTGGCGAAATGAAGATGGCGTGTAATGCATTATTACCGCTTCGGATACCAGCTTATTTCTTCTTCATCAGCCAATGCATCTTGAGCCACTCGCGCACGGGCAGGTCGTACAGCTTGAGGCAGCCCCAGGCCAGCAGGATGGAGAGGACAAAGACGCCGGCAGCCACCATGACGTGCGCGTAGAGCGGTGCATCGGGATGCGCCCAGGCCCAAGTCATCTGCATGTACATCAGCGGGTAGTGGGTAATGTACAGCGGGTAGGACAATTCACCGAGGAACGTGCACACCCTGGCACTCTTGGGGTCGGTAAGATTACTGCCGGCTCCCATGATGACGATGAGGGGGAAGAGCAACAGGATGCAGGCGGCATTGTACACGCCGTTCAGCACATTGCCCTCGCCGCCACGCAAGGCACGGACAGCAGCACGGCCAGCAGCAGCGAGCACCACCAGAAGCCTCCGCACACCTTAATAAACTTGCCGATGCGTGAAAGCAGCAACCCGCACAGGAAAGGGTAGAACAGGCGGGTCAGCCCCACGTACACCTGTTCGGCCGTCAAACTCCAGCCGCCTATCACGGTGTACATCTGCGCGTCGCGCCCCTCCGTCAGCAGGCCGAAGACGTTGAGGTTGAGGCAGAGGTCGAGCGTGCAGAAAGCGGCAAGACCCACCAGCAGCATCAGCAGCACCCGCGGCAACCGGCGGAACAGCAGGGCGTACAGGATGTTGCCCACATACTCCCACGTCAGCGACCAGTTGGGGCCGTTGAAGGAGTTCATCTCCCCCCAGCCGCGGATGTCCATCCGCGGGCCGCAAGGAATCATGAGGCAACCCAGCACGAAGGCCAGCAGCACCTTCCAGCCCGGCACATGGCCTATCAGCGGGAAACCGTCGCCCTGGGCGAAGAAGTAGAAGCAAGCCCCCAGCACCGTGCCCATCACCACCATGGGATGCAGGCGCACCAGCCGGCGCTTGAAGAAGCCCCACACGGACATGCGGTTCCAGCGGTCGTCATACGCATAGCCGATGACGAAGCCCGACAGCACAAAGAAGAAATCCACTGCCAAGTACCCGTGGTTAATCACCTGGTAGGCAGGCCCTGCGGAATACGTTTCCAGCAGGTGGAACAACACTACGATGACGGACGCGACGCCGCGCAACCCGTCCAGAATCTCATAACGTGGCTTGGAAGCCAAATACACATTGTTTGTCATAACTGATAATGATTATTGATTACAATTCATACTGCATGAGGAAAGAATCATCGTACATGATTCCCCCTTGGCACCCTTTCATCTTCCGCCGGACAATATTGACAAAAGCCGCGGGGCGCATTTCCCCAATCCCACGTAAAGCAGGATGCCCGTCCCGGCAACGAAACATGCCGCAAAGGCGTAGCCCGCCACCGAGCCGCCGATGCTTTCCAGGGGAAACAGCAGACGGGCAACGCATCCGCCCAGAGTCAGCAGGCTGCCATGCGCCACCGGCACCATGTGGACGGCAAACACAAAGAAGCTGCTCTTCACCAGCAGCGGACGGACGCGCACCCGCCCCCGCTCTATCAACGCCGAAGCCAAGAGAATCAAGACAAAAATCCCCGCGATGTAAAACGCCTGGTGCAGCTGCTGGGCATACCGTTCCTCGTAGCAGGCCGTGGAAAACGACAGCAATACCAGGGCGGCAGACAGCCACAGCCACCGGCTCTTCCGGGCAAACCGCACCACATCCATTCCCCTCAACCGGAAGAAAGCCCCAAGACTGAAGAACAGCAAGGCGTTGGTACTGATGCCGGGGAAGGCGGCTCCCGCCCCGCAGACATACAGCACCGCCACGAGCGGCAGGTAAACGCACGCCGCGTGCATCAGCAAATAATATAGCACGGGCGAGAGGAGCACCATCACCATCAGGTCGCGCACAAACCACAGGGGCACATCGGCAGGATAGTACAGCTGCATGCAGAAACCGAAGATGTTCGTCATGCCGGCACAAGCCGTGGTGCTGTTCCAGAACTCGCCTATGAAAGGCCAGGCCGACGGGTTGTCCCATGCCACCGTAAAGGCCGGATCTATGGCCTGCATCAGGTAGCCGTTGGCAGCGCTGAGCAGGTTGTAGGCCACATAGGGCACCAGCAATGTGCATACACGCCTTTTCAGTTTGCCACGCCACGTGCCCCAAGTCCATGCGCCGGCCTCCGTGAAAAACAGGAAGCCGGAAATGAAGAAAAACAAAGGCACCGACACGTTGCACACCACAAACAGGGCGGACACCCCGATGGTGTAGGCCGCCTGTGCCGGGCTGCCTTCGGCCAGATGCCCCATACCCAGGAAGTTGGGATTGGCATCGGGATGCACATGCACCAGCAGCACCATCATCACCAGCGCAAAGCGCAGCCAGGCTATAGTCTTCGATTGCAATTCATTCATCGTCGTCAATTTTTTGGCGCGAAGTTAAAGCCTTTTAAAAAGACGATATTGACTTATCTGCATCAATATTTGACTTATATTTGCAACATGGACTTGTACACTTTCGACCACGTCAAACTTACGCCGGATAAACAAATCACTTTGCACTCCCAAGAATCATGGGAACTTTCGCACGTAGTAACCGGCAGCGGGGAAAGGGAAATAGGCGACACCACCGAGCCTTTTGCCCCGGGCGACCTGGTGCTCATCCCCCCGGGCATTCCCCATTGCTGGCACTTCGCCCCCCGGTGCACGGACAGCAAGGGGCGCATAGAGAATATCACGATTGCGATGGAGGACATTTTCCTTGATAAAGTGGACAACGCCTTCCCCGCTTTGGCACAAACGACAAACAGCATAAAGGCATACACCGACGCCGTGACCTTCGACAAGCCGCAGGCCGCCCGCATCATTTCTATCTTAAAACAGATGTGCAACGAGACGGAGCCGGAAAGGGCAGCATCGATGCTGGCATTGCTTTGCGCCCTTGCCCGGGAAGGACGTGCCATAGGCTATTACCATAAGCCCGACATCAACCGCCAACGGCTCATGCAGGTACGCATCTACGTGTCGTGCAACTACCACTGCCCCATCAGCCTCGACGAGATAGCCAACCACGTGGGCATGAACCGCTCGGCCTTCTGCACGTTTTTCCGCAAGCACACCGGGCAAACTTTCGTGGATTACCTCAACGCCTACCGCGTCAACATTGCCCACCGGCTGCTGGTCTGGGAAGGCATGCCTGTGACTGAAGCCTGCTTTGCCTGCGGCTTCAACGACGTGGCCTACTTCTGCCGCACCTTCAAGCGTTACAAAGGATTTCCGCCTTCGCGGACGAAGAAAAGCTGAGCCATTCTTAAGGCAAGCCCCTTCCCACTGCACTTGTTTGACAAACAGCGGCAAGAGGCGTTTTCGGAATAATTGCCCGTTTGCTTTGAGAATTGAAAGAATAACACTAATTTTGCACGCTCTTTGAATGCAGAAATAAAGTATGAATCAAATAAATAATTTGTAAGAATGAACGTTTCGTTACAAAACATCGACAAGGTAAGCGCGCTGCTTACCGTAAAACTGGAAAAAGCAGATTATCAAGAGAAAGTGGACAAGGCGTTGAAAGACCTGCGCCATAAGGCACAAATGCCCGGTTTCCGCAAAGGCATGGTTCCCGCCGGCCTGATAAAGAAGATGTACGGGAAATCGGTCGTAGCAGAAGAAGTGAACAAACTGCTCTCCGAAACCGTGTACAAGTATATCCAAGACAACAAGGTGAACATACTTGGCGAACCGCTGCCTAACGAAGACAAGCAGCCGGAGATTGACTTCGACACGATGGAAGACTTTGAATTCCTGTTCGACATCGCCCTGGCACCCGAGTTCAAAGTAGAAGTAAGCGCAGCCGACAAGGTAAATTACTATACCATTGAAGTGACCGACACCATGGTAGACAACCAGGTGAAGGCTTACACCCAACGCAACGGCAAATATGAACAAGTAGACAGCTATGCCGACAACGACATGCTGAAAGGCCTGCTTGCCGAGCTGGACGAGGAAGGCAACACCAAGGAAGGCGGCATCCAGGTAGAAGGCGCCGTTCTCCTGCCCTCCGACATGAAGAACGACGAGCAAAAGGCCGTATTCGCCAACGCCAAGGTAAACGACGTGCTGGTGTTCAACCCGCAGGCCGCATGGGACAACAACGACATCCGCGTGTCCACCTTGCTGAAGATTGACAAGGAAACCGCTGCCAACGTGAAGTCCAACTTCAGCTTCCAGGTAGAGGAAATCACCCGCTTCGTGCCGGGCGAACTGGACCAGGAGATTTTCGACCAGGTATTCGGCAAAGATGTAGTGAAGACCGAAGAAGAGTTCCGTGCCAAAGTAAAAGAAAGCATTGCCGCACAATTTGCAGCCGACAGCGACTTCAAGTTCTTGGTAGACATGCGCAAGGCCTTGACTGAAAAGGTAGGCAAGCTGGAATTCCCCGACGCATTACTGAAACGCATCATGCGCCTGAACAACCCCGATAAGGATGAGAAGTTCGTAGAAGACAATTATGACAAGAGCATCGAAGAACTGACCTGGCACCTCATCAAAGAACAACTGGTAAAAGCCAACGACATCAAGGTTGAACAGGCCGACATTACCGCCATGGCAAAGGAAGCCACCCGCGCGCAATTTGCCCAATACGGCATGCTTACGGTGCCCGATGAATTGCTGGAAAACTACGCCAAAGAAATGCTGAAGAAGAAAGAAAGCGTGGAAGGGCTGGTAAACCGTGTCATCGAAGCCAAACTCTCTGCCGCATTGAAACAGCAGGTGACGTTGGAACCCAAAACCGTTTCCATCGAAGACTTCAATAAGATGTTCGAAGCCTGATATCCCTAAGCCTGTAAAGGCAAAAAGGTGAAATAAGACAAAGAAGGCTATCGGTATTTGCTCCGATAGCCTTCTTTCTTTTTTCTAAGATGGAAAGCCGGCTTTGACTTAACCGCATCCTGACAAGATTTCCTCCAGCCGCATAACAGTTTGCGGGTTTCCCGACTTTCCTCCCTCCGAATACGCCGTCCGGAAAAGGTGCAAGACTTTTTCTCTCTCCGGTTGGGATATTCCCCTTATCATATAACATAACCACATTTGCCCGAAGATTTTGGTATTGTGCTCCAATTCCGACTGGAATTTATCTATCTCCGTATAAGTCACATTAAGCGCATTCATCGCAGAAAAGAGGAAATTAATACCGCATTCTTTTTCTGTATCAATCAACTCCTTGACTAATGCGATGACGCTGCATTTCTGGGTAGAAGTCATAACGATGGATTTTCTGTTTTACGGATTGAAAAAGCGTACCTAAGAGTTTCCTAACCCAACCCCTCGTGCAGCACCTCTACCAGAATTGGCTTGGCGCCGCCCACAAAGCACTCCACAGCAATCACCATCAAGATAAGACCCATAAGCCTCATCATGACATTATTGCCGGTCTCGCCCAATACATTGACCAAACGGGTAGAAGCACGCAAAATAAAGTAAGTCAGCAAATAGATAAAAGCGATAGAACCGATAAGCACGCTTTTCATCTCAATGGTCGTGGCATCCTGCATCAGCACAATGGCGTTGGCAATAGCTCCGGGTCCGCAAAGCATAGGTATGCCCAACGGGGTTATGGAAATATCCTTGGCGTACTCCTTGATTTCCTCGTTTTTAAGTTTCATCGAAGTATAACGGGCTTGCAGCATATCATAACCGATTTTGAAAATGATGACACCGCCTGCAATACGGAACCCGTTGGTAGATATGCCGAAAAACCAGAACAGGAACTGCCCAGCAAAGGTAAAGACCATAATGATGATAAACGCCGTCAACGTGGCACGGGTCACCACCTGCCGCCGTTCGGATTCGGTCATGCCCTGCGTCATGGTAAGAAACACCGGCATGGTTCCCAGTGGATTGGTCAACGTGAAGAACGACGTCAGGCATAACAAAAGGAAAGGCAATAATGTATCCATACTTACAGTAATCATTTAAAGGTGCGGGGCGCAGATGCATCCCCATTTAAAGTATCTTTTCCAACTCCTTCAAATCATGAATATGATAGGTCGGGCAGAACGGCAGGTCGTCACGTCCCACAAGGTCATAAAACACCTGGTGCATCCCCACGCCTTTTGCCCCCACGACATCGCTGTCCCAGCTGTCGCCTATCATCAGCGACTCGCGCAACTGGGACTGGGTAGCCGAAAGGGCAAAATGGAAAATAGCCTGTCCGGGCTTCAAAATGCCGATATCGTCGGAAAGCACCACTTTCTTGAAGTAATGCCTGATACCCGCCGACTGCATCTTCCGCCCCTGCAGCTCATGGAAGCCATTGGACAGGATATAAAGGTTGTACTTGCCGGACAGATACTCCAGTACTTCCCGCGCGTGAGGCATCAGCTTGGATTTGGTAGGAATCACCGAAAAGAAGTCTGCGGCAAAACGCCCGGCCAAAGCGGCATCGTCCACGCCTACCGCCTGCAGGGGATAGAGGAAACGTTGCCGGTTCAAGCCGTCTTTCGTCACCTTGCCATCGGCATACTCCGCCCACAACTCGCGGTTGCGGCATTGGTACAATTCGTAGAAATGCTCAAACGACCGGAAATAACGACTGTAGCCGTGCTTGTCGTACATTTCCCGAAAAGTGCCGCGCGCATTTTCCGTAAAAGCCCACAAAGTATCATCAAGGTCGAAAAACAGATTCTTGTACATGAAGAAACCGGATTTCAAATGCCAACTGTCCCCCGCAGGATTCCGCTCCTTATCATTTCACCTGGATGACCAGGTACTTGGAAATGCTCCAGAATGCCTTCGGATTGTTGATTTTCAGCGTAAGCTGCCCTTTACCGTCTTCTTCCAGCGCATACGAACCGGCAGGATGGGTAGTCAGCACTTCGGCATCGGTGGTATACAGCTTAATCTCCCGGGTAGTACGTATGTCTATCTGCGTAAAGTAGTCCAGGTTGACATCGGCTGCCTTCAGCACCTGGCCTTTTTTAAAGAGTCCCGATTTGGAAAGGATGCGCTGGTCTTTCAGTTCTTTCTTGGTTCCGAACACAAACCATGCCGTGTTCAACTCCTTGTCTTGCTCGGCCACGGTCTCGGCTTTGGCTGTATTCTCGGCTATCAGCTCTTCCTTTTCGGCGGAAAGGCCCGTAACGGCGGCATCCAGTTCCTGGATACGGATATTCTTGGAGGCCAGTTCTGCCTGCAGTTCTTCCACACGGCGGGTTTTCTCGGCCAGTTCTTTCGTCAGGGATTCCACTGCCTTTTTCAACTGGGCTGAGTTGTTGCGGCTATTTTTCAGCATATCCTGCAATTTGGCTATCTGCTGCTTGTTCTCTGCCATCTGCTTGCGGATGAACTCTATGTCGGAAGCAATCTGCTGCTTGGCGCTCAACGAACCTTCTGCCACTGCCCCCCGTTGCAGGTCCACGCGGTTTTCGGCCTCGCTGATTTCCCGGAAGCCTTCCGATATCTCATTGAAAGTCCCCATCATGTCGTCCAGTTCCGCATCGCGTTGGTTCAGTTCTATACGCAAAGAGTCGTTTTGCGCTTGCAGTTGTTTCTTTCCGCCACCGGTAAGCCCGTCGCACGAAGCCATTCCAAAGGCAGCGGCAACCATCATCAAAATTGTTAACTTTTTCATAAGCCTTACATTATTAATAATTAGATAAGAAGTTTATTCTCACTCATCGGCACCGGCCACCACGATTACGATTTCGCCTTTCGGCTCATGGGCGGCAAAATGTGCCTGCAACTCGGTCAACGTGCCGCGCACCGTTTCTTCGTGCACCTTGGACAGCTCGCGCGAAACCGCCGCCCTGCGCTCCCCTCCGAAGGTCTCGGCAAACTGGGCCAGCGTTTTCACCAACCGGTAAGGGGACTCGTAGAACACCAGGGTGCGCTGCTCGGCAGCCAGGGCTTTCAGGCGCGACTGCCTGCCCTTCTTTTGCGGCAGGAAACCCTCGAAGCAAAAGCGGTCGCACGGCAATCCCGAAGCCACCAGGGCAGGGACAAAGGCCGTTGCCCCCGGCAGGCACTGCACCTCGATGCCCTTGCGCACGCATTCGCGCACCACCAGGAATCCCGGGTCGGAAATGCCCGGCGTGCCGGCATCGGATACCAGCGCCACCGTTTCGCCCCCTTGTATGCGCCGGACAATGCTTTCCACCGTCTGATGCTCATTGAATTTATGGTGCGATTGCATGGCATTCTTTATCTCGAAATGCTTCAGCAGGATGCCCGATGTGCGTGTATCTTCGGCAAGCACCAGGTCGGCTTCCTTCAACACGCGGATGGCACGGAACGTCATGTCTTCCAAATTTCCTATCGGGGTTGGCACTACATACAGTTTTCCCATTTTTCTTCCACACGGCTATCATGCCCCGGGACACAGATGCCGGCTACCCCAGCACCACCCGGAACAAACGTTAACGCCACAAATGTAGGAATAAATAATGAAAAACAACTGCAAAGCTGCTAAAAGTGTTGAAATCACGCCCCGCCATCCGCGGTATTCAAGGAGAAGTTCATAAATTTGAAACCGGCTTACCAACGGCCGCTGAATCACCATAAGGTTTACACCAGAATAGAAAAAGGAATATCACCATGTTCACAATCAGAAAAGCTACTACAGAAGACTGCGCGCTTATCCGGAAACTGGCCTGGCAGGTCTTTCCGGAAACGTATAAAGACATCCTGGCACCCGCCCAGATAGACTACATGATGGAGTGGATGTACTCGGAAGAAAACATCCGGAAACAGATGGAGGAAGAAGGGCACGTCTACCTCCTGGCGTATGAGGAATGCGAAGCGGCGGGCTACGTGTCCGTCCAGCCGGAAGGGGAAGGCCTGTTCCACCTCCAGAAAATCTACGTGCTGCCCTACTACCAGGGAGCACATTGCGGCAGCTTCCTGTTCCGCGAGGCCATCAAGTACATCAAAGCAGTACACCCCGCCCCGTGCACCATGGAACTGAACGTGAACCGCCACAACAAGGCCCTGCACTTCTACGAGCACATGGGCATGCGGAAAGTGCGCGAGGGCGACTTCCCCATCGGCAACGGGTATTACATGAACGACTACATCATGGGCATTGACATTTAGCACTTTAGCCCCGTCGTGGTAGCGTCCCAACGCCAGCGCGGTAGCGTTCCAATGCCAGCACGGTAGCGTCCCAGTGCCAGCACGGTAGCACTGCGGTGCTAATAACCCGCCCCCGTTTTAACACAGTTTATGCCACCGGCATGCAAACTTGGCACGCCCCTTGCATTATACTCATACAAGCATATCAACCTAAACACCAGAACGTATGAAAAAAATGATTCCTTTGATGCTGCTGGCCATACTGTCGCTGGCAGCCTGCGAGAAAGAGCCCGACAGCGGCGAACTCGACTATAAGTTCATGGTCTACACGGACCATGACACCGGACACGACTTCAGCGCCGCCCGGACGTATTACCTGCCGGACAGCATCTTGCTGATAGGCAACTACCCTACCCCAAAGTACTGGAAAGACGACTACGCACAACGCATCATCGGCACCTATGCCGGCAACATGGACGACTTGGGCTACGTCCGTGCCAAGAAGCGTGAAGATGCCGACCTGGGCCTGCAGGTGAGCTACGTGGAGAGCACCTACCATGCCATTGTGGCCGGAAGCCCCGAGTGGTGGTGGAACTATCCCGGCTACTGGGACCTGGGCTACTGGGGCAACTGGGGGCATTGGTACTACCCCTACGCCGTGCACTACAGCTTCAGCACGGGCGCCTTCATTGCCGAGATGCTCGACCTGAAAGCCCCGCAAGGCGAAGACGAGCAGCTGCCCGTGGTATGGAGCAGCTACCTCGCCGGGCAGCTGAGCGGCATGCAGGCCTTCGACGTGCAGCAGGCCATCGACGGGGTAAACCAGTCGTTCGCCCAGTCGGCATACCTGGCACGTTGATTCTCCTTCGTCATTTCTTTTAACCGTATTCTTACTACCTCACTTTAAAATAAACCGGATATGAAAACCATCGGACATATTTCTTTCAAGAGCCTGGTGTTCGCTGCCTTGGCCATGCTTTGCACCCTGAGTGCAAAGGCGCAGATGACGGACAACGGCTACGCCAACATCGACTGGCAATACAACTTCCCCGTAAGCAACGCATTCACCGACCGCTCCAGCGGATGGGGCATGAACTTCGACGGGGGCTACTTCCTGACTGAAAACTGGGGCATCGGCGCCTTCCTGTCCTACCACACCAACCACGAATACGTGCCCCGCCAGACCATCACCGCCGGCAGTGCCAGCCTGACTACCGACCAGCAGCACAGCGCCTTCCAGCTGCCTTTCGGCTTGGAAACGCGCTACGCCTGGAACCGGGGAAGCGCCTTCCAGCCCTACGTGGGACTGAAGGCAGGCGCGCAATACACGCGGCTGAGCTCGACGTTCAACATCTTTGAACAGGAAGACAAGTCGTGGGGATTCTACGTCTCGCCCGAGGTGGGCATCAACATCTTCCCGTGGGCATACGGTCCTGGCCTGCACATTGCCGCCTACTACAGCCATGCCACCAACCGGGGCGAGGTCATGCAATGCGGCATCAGCGGCCTGAACAACATCGGGCTGCGCGTGGGCATATCCTTCTAAGCCCCTGCGCCGGCTACTTCTTCAGCGACCGGTAAATCACTTCCTGAATGCGGGTGCGGATGTCGAGGGAGGCCAACTTGTTGTTCCACACCTGCGGATAGGTGCGGTTGCTGAGGAAGACATACACCAGGTTGTTGTCGGGGTCTATCCAGGCGCAGGTTCCCGTAAAGCCCGTATGCCCGTACACCGAAGCCGGGGTGGCAAGGGCGCAAGGGCTGCGGCGGGGATTGCGCTTGTCGGGCTTGTCGAAGCCCAACGCCCGCCGGCTGATGCGCGACACGGTGGTGGTAAACAACCGGCAGGTTTCCCCGCTCAAGTAACGTTTCCCGTCCAGTTGCCCGCCGTTGAGCAGCATCTGGCAAAGCCGCGCCACCTCTTCGGCGGTGGAAAACAGCCCGGCATTGCCCGACACCCCGCCAAGGAACGCTGCCGACTCGTCGTGCACAAAGCCCTGCAACGTGTCTTTCCGGACAAAAGGGTCGACGGACGAGGGGATGATTTCATCCCGCTCCAGGAAACGCAGCGGGAGGTAGCCGGTGCGGGTCAGCCCCATCGGACGGTAGAACTCCCGGGCAAGGAACTCGTCCATCGGCATCCCGGCACGCTGCTCCACCAATTGCTGGAGCAGGATGAACCCCACGCAACTGTAACGGTAGCGACGGCTGAGCAAAGGCGCCTCGGCAATGGCCTGCAGGTAGTCGCGCTTAAAGGCGGGATTCAGCCACAGTTCGTCGGCAATCTGCCAGGTGCAGCTGTCCGTCCGCACGGGCGAAGCCACGCCCTTGCGGAAGCGGAAGTCCGGATTGGCCCAGGTGCGGGCGGCGATGCGCGCCGTATGCCTGGCGTCACGCACTCCCCTGAACAACGGTCCCGTGAAACTCTCCTCGTCAATCGCTTTCTGGTAGAACAAGATGGTGGATGGCAGCCCCGACTCATGCAACAGCAACTGGCGCACGGTGATGTTCCGCTTATCCGTATCCTGCAAGAACGGCAGGTAGTCGGCCACGCGGTCGGTCAGGCTGATGCGGCCTTTGTCGTAGAGCTTCATCACGGCAAGCACCGTGGCGACGGACTTGGTCAGGGAGGCTATGTCGTACACGTCCGTCGGCCTCACGGGCAGGCTTCCCGCGCCCTTGCTCCCGGTGTGGGTGCCAAAGCACTTGTCATACACCCGGCTCCCGTCCTTCAGAACCACAATCTGACAGCCCGGATAGGCTCCTGCGCGGATGCCTTCCTGGGCTATGTCGTCTATCTCCGCCAGGACGCTGGCGTTCATGCCATGCTCGCCGGGAATAATGCGGGGAGGGGCTTGCGCCTGCAACGTCACCCCGCAGCCGACCGGGAATGCCTTGCCGATGGAGGCGGACAGCCGGCCGTCCACCCCGGCTTCCCCGCAGACGATGCATGCCGCCTGCCGCTGCACTTCCCGTCCGGCGGAATGGGCCAGCAACACAGCGGCCGAGTCCGGCAACTGCCCTGCCACAGCCTCCAGCCGGCGCCCCTCGACAAAACAAAGGTAACCCGTCGGAACCTCGGGGGCAAAGTGGCGGAAGAACGTCCCGTAGGCCTCGGGACGTCGGTCGGTAATGCACACCAGGATACGCTTATAGGGCTTCAACTCGGCGCTCAGGCGCCGGAAACCGTCGAGCGTCAGGGCCTTGTCCACCTGGAACACCTTCGGGCGGACGCGGTGCGAGAGGGCCTGCACGAACGGAACCACCGAGGAAGCGCTGCCCACATGCAGCACCGCCACCTCCGGCTGCCGGGACACGTCCAAGGGGAACACGCCGCCCGGATTGCGGAGCAGGGTGATGGCCGCGCACTCCAGCCGGGTCATCAGCTGGCGGATGGCGGGCGTGTTGATGCGGACGTCCAGACCGGACAGGCGGACGTGGGGTTTCCGCGTAAGGCCCAGGGCATATTTATAGGTCAGCACCTTGCGGCACTTGGCCGTTATCAGGCTGTCGGACAGCTCGCCCCGCCGGACGGCCTCTACCACCGCCTCCAGTTCTTCCTTGATGCGGCGCGGCACCAGCAGCAGGTCGTTGCCGGCCTGCAAGGCTTTCAGGCAGATTTCGGCGTGGCCTCCCACCCCGTTCATGGCGAGGGCGTCGGTAAACACCAGTCCCCGGAAGCCCAGTTCGTCTTGCAGCAGGGTGGTCGCAATGGCGGGCGAAAGGGAGGCGGGCAGGCCTTTACGGGATTCGAGGGCGGGCACCTCCAGGTGACCCACCATGATGCCGCCCAGTCCGGCGCGGATAGCCTGGCGGAAGGGGTACAGCTCCACACTGTCCAGCCGCTGGCGCGAGAAGGGTAGCACGGGCAGGGACTTGTGCGAGTCGACGTCCGTGTCGCCGTGCCCGGGGAAATGTTTGCTCACCGAGAGCACGCCACCGTCCTCCAGTCCCCGGCTGTAGGCCACTACCTTGGCGGCCACCGCCGCGGGCACTTCGCCGAAGGAACGGGTGTTGATGACGGGGTTGTCGGGATTGATGTTGACATCGGCCACCGGGGCGAAGTTCACCTGCACGCCCAACTCGCGCAGCTGGCGGGCCACCTCGCGGCCGTAGGCGTAGATGAGACTGTCATTCCGGATGCAGCCCAGCACCATGTTGCGGGGGAACGAAGGAGTCTGCTTCAGGCGCATGCCCAAGCCCCACTCGCCGTCGAAGGTCATCAGCAGGGGGACGCGGGCCAGCTGCTGCGCCTCGTTGGTCAGCGCCACCTGGTCCGGCGTCCGGCCACCCGAAAAGAGCAGGCCGCCCACCCGGTAGTCCTCCACCACGCGGCGGAGCAGTTCGCGGTTGGCCGCCGTCTGTTGCGGGGCGATGGTGTAGATGAACAGTTGCCCGATGCGCTCGCGCAGCGTCATGCCCTGCATCACCGAGTCCACCCACTCCGCGCACCGGCGGTTGTGCTGCAGGGCGTTGACCAGGCGGGGCTGCAAGTCGGGCAGGCCGTCAAACGAGGGTTTCAGGCCTCCGGCATCGGGCATCAGGCGGATGCCCGGCAGCAAGAGCAAAAGGAAGAGAAGCAGGCGTCTCATTTCGGATACACTTTATTCTGTTGACAATCAATGTTTTATTAATTTTATGCTATCTTCCGGGAAAAACCCGCGCGGGTAGCCGATGAAATCCGCGCGGATGTTCCTCCCCCCCCCCGACGGGCGCCGGGAAAAGGGCGTCAGCGGGTCTTCAGGCTCTCGAATATCAGTTCCTGGATGTCGGTGCGGATGTCCATGTCGCCCAGCTTCGTGTTCCAGACGTCGGGGCACAGGCGGTTGCTCAGGAAGACGTACACCGTCCGGCTTTCGGGGTCGACCCAGGCGCAGGTGCCGGTGAATCCGGTGTGGCCGAACACCGCCTCGGGCGCCGAAGGAGCGCAGGGGCTGCGCTTCACGATGGCCACATCCGGGCGGTCGAAGCCCAGGCCGCGGCGGCTGATGACCGACTTCGCGGTGGTGAACAGGCGGCAGGTAGCCTCGCTGAGGTAGCGTTTGCCGTCCAGCTCGCCGCCGTTGAGCAGCATCTGGTAGATGCGTGCCACCTCGGCTGCCGTGGAGAACAGCCCGGCATTGCCGGCCACGCCGCCCAGGCAGGCCGCCGTCTCGTCGTGGACGTAGCCGCACAGGTCTTGCCGGCGGAGGAAGTCGTTGAACGCCGTGGGCATGATTTCAGCCTTGGTGAAGCGTTGCAGGGGCAGGAAGAGGGTGCGTTGCAGGCCCATCGGGGCGTAAAACTCCTTGTCGAGGTAGAGGTCCATGGGCAGGCCGGTGATGTGCTCTACCACCTGTTGCAGCAGGATGAAGCCCAGGTCGCTGTACACGTAGCGCTTGCCCTCCAGCGGACAGGCGGCAATGGTGCGCAGGATGCGGTCCTTGAAGCCCTTGTTCAGCCACAGGCTGTCGGCCACGTGCAACGTGTGGGTCTTGGTCTGCACGGCGGACACCATGCCTTTCTTGAACTTGAAGTCCGAGCAGTAATAACTGTGCTCGCTCACCTGCGTGCGGTGCCACTCGTCCACCCAGCTCTGGGCGTAGGGTCCGTGCACCGAATTGGGGTCGATGGCCTCCACGTAGAAGCGGATGTAGGGCGGCAGGCCGGACTCGTGCAGCAGCAGTTCGCGGAGGGTGATGTTGCGTTTGTTGGTGCCCCGCAGGAAGGGGAGGTATTGCGAGGCCTTGTCTTCCAGCTTCAGCCGGCCTTCATCGTAGAGTTTCATCACGGCAAGCAGCGTGGCGGTGGTCTTGGTCAGCGAGGCCAGGTCGAACAGGTCGGTGGGTCGCACCGCCGTGCTGTCCACAGGCGAATGCACGCCGAAGCCTTTGTCGTACACCGTGTGCCCGTCCTTCATCACCAACACGCGGCAACCCGGATAGGCGCCTGCCTCCAGCCCCTTCCGGGCAATCTGGTCGATGCGTTGCAGCACGTAGGACTTCATGCCGTAATCGTCGGGCACCAGGGCGCCGCCTTTCGTGCCCGGCACGATGTCGCAGCCCGTCCCCGCCGGAAACAGCCGCCCGATGCTCATCGACAGCCGCCCGTTTGCCTCCGCCTTGCCGAACAGCACCTGCGCCACATGCGCCTGCAAGTCCGGTTCGGCAGAGTGTGCCAGCACCACCGCGCTGGCCTTCTCCAGCGCCGGCGTCAGCAACGCCAGCGGTCGGTAGGACGTGAAGCAGGCATAGACCACCGCCCCGGGCAGGTCCAACCCGGCAAGGAACGCCACATTATCATCGCCCACATACGAAATGCCCGCCAGGCTGACAACCACCCGGCTGTAGGCCGAAAGGGCTTCGCGCGCCTTGGCACGCTCGTCCCTGCCCGCCTGCCACGACAGGCGGTAGACATCCGTCACGCCCTGCTGCCGCATGGCCGCCACGAAAGCCGAATCTTCGGCCGGTTCGCCCATGCTAAGGACGGCAATCTTCGAGCGGTCGGCAGCCAGGGGCAGCACGTCGAAGTAATTGTCCAGCACGGTCACCGAAGCCTTGCGCAGCCTGGACGCCAGATCCTGGGCTTCCTCCGTGCGGATGCGGTAGCCCAGCCCGCTGATTTGCAGCTTGGGTTGCTTGCCGCGCAGACCCAACAGATATTTATAGGCCAGCACCTTGCGGCACCGTTCGTCGACAACCGATTCCGGAAGCTTGCCGGAACGCACCGCCGCCACCAGTTCGTCCGACGCCTCCTTGGGCGAAAACTGTACCAGCAGCACGTCGTTTCCCGCCAGCACGGCGGCGGTATAGCGGCCGGGAGTGGCGGTCACACCCTTCATGTCGAGCGCATCGGTAAACACCAGTCCCCGGAAACCCAGCTCGTCTTTCAGCAGGGAGGTCACCACCTTCGGCGACAATGAAGACGGCAACAGGCTGTCCGGCTCGACGGCAGGCACCTGCAGGTGGGCAACCATCACGCCGCCCAACCCGGCTTGCACCGCGGCCTTGAAGGGATAAAGCTCCACGCTGTCCAGCCTGGCGCGGTCGCCCCACACCAGGGGAAGCTCTTTATGTGAATCGCTGTCCGTGTCGCCGTGCCCGGGGAAGTGTTTGGAAACCGACAGCACGCCGCCGCTTTCCAGCCCCTTGCCGTAGGCCACCACCTTGCCGGCAACCAATGCCGGGTTCTCGCCAAAGGAGCGTTCGTTTATCACGGGGTTCAACGGGTTGGTATTGACGTCCGCCACCGGGGCGAAGTTCACCCGGACGCCCAACTCACGCAACTGGCGTGCCACCTCGCGCCCGTAGTCCTCAATCAGGCTGTTGTCCGTAATGCAACCCAGGGCTGCGTTGCGCGGATAAACGGGCACATCGCCCAGGCGCATGGAGAGTCCCCATTCGCCATCGAAGGTCATCATCAAGGGCACGCGGGCGGTCTTTTGGGCAAGGTTGGTCAGTATGGCCTGCTCCTCGGGCGTGCCTTTCCCGAACAGCAACCCGCCTACTTTATACTTCTTGACCCACTCTTTCACCTGCTTCTTGGTTTCCTTGGTTTCCACCGCCATGACTTTCGGCACCAGCAGCTGGCCGATTCTCTCGTGCAGGTTCATGCGAGACATGACCGAGTCCACCCACTGCCGGCACTGCCGGTCGTCCGCCGAGGACAGGAAAGGCGCCCGGACCGGTTCCTGCGCCCATGCACCGGCCAGCAGGAACACACTCATACCCAAAAGGGCAATACGTTTTATCATGGTTTGAAATCTGTTTTTCATGTTCTTCCTATCTTATTATCGTTACTTGTTCACAATGTCAAACTCCAGCATGCCTACATACGCGCCGTTCCTGCCGCTGTGCATCAACGGCACCTCCTTGCCCGCGGCATTGCGGTAAAGCAAGGGCTTTTCCATAAACGTGTGCGTATGCCCGCCCAGCACCACGTCGATGTCCTCGGTGCCGGCGATAAGCTGCTCGTCGTCCACCTCCGACGGGTCATCGAGGTGCGTGCCAAGGTGGGAAAGGCAGACCACCAGGTCGCAGCCCTCCTCGTCCTTCAACAACGCGGACACCCTCCGGGCTGCTTCCACGGGGTCGCTGTAGACCACGCCCTCGCAGTTGGCTGCCGTCACCAGCCCCTTCAGCCGCGGGCCGAGCCCGAAGACACCTATCTTCAGCCCGTAACGCTCCAGCACGACGTAGGGCCGGACCAAGCCTTCGAGCACCGTCCCGGTGAAATCGTAGTTGGCACATACCACCGGGAAGTCCGCCAGGCGGAAAAGGCGCGCCAGGTTGTCCATCCCGAAGTCGAACTCATGGTTGCCTATCGTCATGGCATCGTACTCCATCAGGTTCATCATTTTCACCTCCGCCTCGCCGCGGAACAGGTTGTAGTAAGGGGTGCCCTGCGAGATGTCGCCGCAGTCGAACAGCAAAACGGCGGGATGCTCCCGACGGAACTGCTTGACAAACGTGGCCCGGCGCACCGCGCCGCCCAGCCCGGCGTCCCCGCCGGCAGCCGAGGCGTCGACAGGTTCCAGGCGGCTGTGGGTATCGCTGGTCTGCAAAATCACCAGCTTTTGCTCTTGGCACACTGCCGGCAGGGCGAACAGCCATGCCGACAACAGGAATATACTTATGCGTTTCATTGAAAAAGCTTTTTTTCTCCGTTACTGTTAAACATCAGTTTTTCACCGTAATCCTTCCCTCCAGGCGCGAAGTGAGCGCCCGGCCGGCAGCGGCCTGCTCTTTGACATAGCGCATGAAGACGTCGCGCAGCACCATGCCGGCCGGGAAAGTCTTCTCCTCCGCCAGCTTCATGGCCGTCATGCCGTCGTTGCCCTCTGCCAGGTAGTCGATGGTGGCCACGGTGTACGTCCTGCCGCTTTCCACAGGCTTGCCGCCCACGGTAGCGCCCAGCAGTTTCCCGTCCGCGCTGATTTCCAGGCGGGCGCCGCCCAGCCCCTCGCCGCCGCGGCGGGCCATGTCGGCAAACAGTTGCATCAACACGTCGCCCTTCACGGTAAGCACGCACAGGGCGTTCTCGAAAGGCAGTATCTCAAACACGTCTTCCACCGTGATGTCGCCTTGCGCCAGCGAGCTGCGGATGCCGCCCATGTTCATCACCGACACGTCCGCCGGATGCCCCAGGACTTGCGCGGCAGACTCCCGCAACACGTCGGCAATGAGGTTGGACAACAGGCTTTCCGGCCTTCCGCTCTCCATCGCCCGGGCCGACTTGCCCACCACGGCACCCATCACACTGTCTTTCTTCACCTTATAAGCAGCCAGCAACGCCGCGGCATCCGCATCGGGCGCCACATCCCAAAGGCTGTCCATGGCCACGCGCCCGCCTCCGGCATAAACCACCTCGCTGCCCGTCCGGCACGACGACACGGCCAACGCCACACAAAAAGCCAGCCCGAAAGCCGGCAACATAAAACGTCTTTTCATCTCCATTCAGTGCTATTAACAGATGCAAAGATAGTCCTTCTTTCGCCTTCAAGCAACAGCAATCCCAAAATAATCCGGACAGAAAATTCCAACGCCACGGTAAAAAAACATCCGGCAGGCGGAAAAACTTCCGCGCGCTACCGCAAAAAGATTATCTTAAGCCTAAAGATAATTATCTGAAGCCTGAAGATAATTATCCGAAGCTTGAAGATAATTATCTGCAAGCCTAAGATAAACTTTCCGCCATAGCTTCCGGATTTTTCCGCCCCGCGAAAGGAACTTTTCCGGGAAGCCCGCACCTTTTTTCCGGCATAAACGAAAAAAACACCCCATTCGCTTGTGTATCCGGCAAATAATTCGTTCCTTTGCAACCGCTTTCGCGCAATCGCTGTCAGGAAAAACAGAGAGAAGCCTGGTATGTTGCGTTGTAACGATAACAATTTAAAGTAAAAGACACATGGATTTGATTAAAATTGCAGAAGAAGCATTTGCTACCGGCAAACAACATCCCAGCTTCAAGGCAGGCGACACGGTAACCGTAGCATATCGTATCATTGAAGGCAACAAGGAACGCGTACAGATGTACCGCGGTGTTGTCATCAAAATTTCCGGCCATGGTGAAAAAAAGCGTTTCACCGTACGCAAAATGTCGGGAACCGTTGGCGTAGAACGTATCTTCCCGCTGGAATCGCCGGCTATCGACAGCATCGAAGTAAACAAGATTGGTAAAGTACGCCGCGCCAAGCTGTACTACCTGCGCAACCTTACGGGCAAGAAGGCCAGAATCAAAGAAAAAAGAACTGTCGCCAGCAACGCATAACCGCCGCATCGGCAATAGCCATAAAAAGAATCCCGCTCCAAGCTACCTTGAAGCGGGATTCTTTTTTGTACCATACACAGTACACTTATTTCTGACGGACAAAAATGTTGATGGGAGTACCCGAGAGGTTCCAACGCTCGCGCATCTTGTTCTCCAGGAAACGACGGTAAGGCTCCTTGACATATTGCGGAAGGTTGGCAAAGAACACGAACGAGGGAACCTGCGTGTTGGGCAACTGCGTGATGTATTTAATCTTGATGTATTTACCTTTCACCGAAGGAGGGGGATATGCCTCGATAAGCGGCAGCATTTCTTCGTTCAGGCGTGCGGTAGGAATACGTGTATGACGGTTCTCATACACCATGCGGGCAGCTTCGAGCACCTTAAAGATGCGCTGCTTGGTCAATGCGGAGGCAAAGATAACCGGGAAATCGGTGAACGGCGCCAGCCTTTCGCGGATGGCATTCTCGAACGTCTTGATGACCTGGTTGCTCTTGTCTTCCACCAAGTCCCATTTGTTTACCACGACCACCAGCCCCTTGGAGTTCTTCTGAATCAGCGAAAAGATATTCAGGTCCTGGCTTTCGATGCCGCGCGTAGCATCGAGCATCAGAATGCAGACATCGGAATTTTCGATGGAACGGATGGAACGGATAACGGAGTAATACTCCAAATCTTCGTTCACTTTCTTTTTCTTGCGGATACCGGCGGTATCCACCAAGTAGAAATCAAAGCCGAACTTGTTGTAACGGGTGTAAATGGAGTCGCGGGTTGTGCCGGCAATTTCCGTCACGATGTTCCGTTCCTCCCCGATAAAAGCGTTGACCAGGGAAGACTTGCCGGCATTGGGACGGCCTACTACGGCGAAGCGGGGGAAATCTTCCTCCACCACCTCGGCAAACTCCTTTTTGAACTTGCTTACAATCAAGTCCATCATATCACCGGTGCCGCTGCCACTCATGGCAGAGATGCAATACGGGTCGCCCAATCCCAGGCTGTAAAACTCGGCGGCATTGTACTGCCAATCGTAAGAATCGGCCTTATTGGCTATCAGCAACACAGGTTTATTGTTACGGCGCAAAATGGCGGCCACTTCTTGGTCAAGGTCGGTCACGCCGTTCTGCACATCGACTACAAACAAGATGACATCGGCTTCCTCTACCGCCATCAGCACCTGTTTGCGTATCTCCTCCTCAAAAATATCATCCGAGTTCACAACCCATCCGCCGGTATCTACCACCGAGAATTCACGTCCCAACCACTCGCTCTTGCCATACTGGCGGTCGCGGGTAGTTCCGGCTTCTTCGTTCACAATCGCCTGACGCGTCTTTGTCAAGCGGTTAAACAACGTAGATTTTCCCACATTGGGGCGCCCTACAATGGCAACTAAGTTTCCCATATTTCTTTGTTTATCTGAATGAAAATGTCTAAATCCGACTCCGCTTATCAATCCAACTGATAACCGAAATTCTTCAACTCCTTGTCTGAGTTACGCCAGTCCTTATCCACCTTGACAAAAGTTTCCAGGAAAATGGCCTTCCCGAAGAACCGTTCCAAATCATGACGGGCCTCAGTAGCGACTTTCTTCAAAGCCCTTCCCTGCTTACCAATAATAATGCCTTTTTGGGACTCGCGCTCCACATAAATCACCGCGTTGATATGGATGCTTTTCGCCGTTTCCTTAAACTGGTCTACCACCACTTCCACCGAATAAGGGATTTCCTTATCGTAATATAAGAGGATTTTTTCGCGGATGATTTCCGTTACAAAAAAGCGCGCAGGCTTGTCCGTCCATTGGTCCTTATCGAAATAAGGAGGCGAATCGGGCAGCAAGGCTTTCACGCGTTTCATCACATAGTCTATATTGAATTTGTTGGAAGCCGAAATAGGAATGATTTCTGCTTTAGGCAACAATTTACTCCAAGTCTCAACCAAAGACGCCAGTTTCTCCTGCTCAGTCAAATCTATCTTGTTAATCAGCACAAGCACCGGAACATTCAACTGCTCCACTTTTTCCATAAAATCGCCATGCTTGTCGGGAGTTTCCACCACATCGGTCACATACAACAACACATCAGCATCCGCCAAAGCAGAGGTGGAGAAGTTCAGCATGGATTCCTGCAATTTATAATTGGGCTTCAACACGCCGGGGGTATCGGAAAACACGATTTGCATGTCATCCGTATTATAAATGCCCATGATGCGGTGGCGGGTGGTCTGCGCTTTAAACGTCGCAATAGAAATGCGCTCGCCTACCAAGGCATTCATCAGCGTAGATTTGCCTACATTGGGGTTTCCCACGATATTTACAAAACCAGCCTTATGCATAATATACAAAGTTGTTACTGTGTTATGACAAAAAAACGCATCGAATTGAAATAGGATGCGTTTTATCTGGATTAGTACGAGTTATTCTCAACAGAAATCACTGTTTCTTCCCGTCATATCCCCACTTCACATATACGGCACCCCAAGTGAAACCGGCGCCAAATGCAGTGAAGATAATATTGTCGCCTTTCTTCAGTTTGTCTTCAAAATCCCAAATACAAAGCGGAAGCGTGCCGGCACTGGTGTTGCCATAATGCTCAATGTCAATCATCATCTTTTCGTGAGGAAGCTCCAAGCGGTGGGCTACTGCATCAATAATGCGAAGATTGGCCTGATGAGGCACAACCCAGTCGATTGTATCCTTGGTCAGCCCGTTCCTGGCTGCTATTTCCGCACTGACATCCGACATGTTGGACACTGCATATTTAAATACCGTACGTCCTTCCTGGTAGATGTAATGCATGTGGTTATCAATCGTGAAATAAGAAGGGGGGCATACCGAACCACCGGCTTTCATGTGCAGGAAAGGCAAGCCTTTTCCGTCGGTTCTCAAAATTGCATCCATAATGCCATAATCTTCCGTGGTAGGTTCCACCATAAAGGCAGCAGCACCATCACCGAAAATAGGGCATGTGGCGCGGTCGGTATAATCTACCATGGACGACATCTTATCGGCACCCACAATAATCACTTTCTTATACCTTCCAGAACGGACAAAATTGGCAGCAGTTTCCATCGCATACAGAAAGCCACTACATGCAGCTTGCAAATCAAATGCAAAAGCATTCTTCAAATGCAACTTGTCACACAAAATAGAAGCAGTAGAAGGGAAGTGGTAATCAGGAGTAGTCGTGGCAACAATCACCAAATCAATGTCATCCGGATTGGAGCCTGTGCGCTGCATCAACTGCTTGGCAGCTTTACGCGCCATGTAGGAGCTACCCAATCCTTCTTCGTTCAGTATTCGCCTTTCCTTTACCCCAATACGGGTCATAATCCATTCATCGTTGGTATCCACCATCTTGGCAATTTCATCGTTCGTCAAGACATAGTCAGGAACATACCCACCGACGCCTGTAATTACTGCATTTATTTTTTCCATCAAAATTCTTATGACAAATAAAGATACCTAAACAACGGCAGTCCAAAAAGGTCTGTGCTTATTTCAAAATACAAATCTTTTTAGACGCCGACAATTTAAGTACAAAATTAAAATCGCTGCAAGCCTATATTAAACAGCAGCTTCTTTTTCAACAGCAAGTTTACCTCTATAATAACCGCATGCACTACATACCGTATGATATACATGCCATTCCCCACAATTCGGGCAAATAGCCAATGTAGGAGCAACTGCCTTATCATGGGTTCTTCTCTTTGCAGTTCTTGTTTTTGACTGTCTTCTTTTAGGATGTGCCATTTTACTTAAACTTTAATTGTTATCTAATATTTTCTTCAATTCATTCCAACGCGGGTCAAACCCGGATGCCTCACCATTGCCACTCTCAGCCATATCCTCATCCAACAGAACTGGTTCATCATCAACATCATCAGGTGTCACCCTCAAATGCTTCCTCAAGGCTTGACTCATCTGCTCGTTACATTCGCCGGGAGCATGCACATGTTTCATAGGAATAGCCAATGCGACAAACTCATACATGAACCATGCGACATTGATGAGGCCTTCATCTTCCGGAACAATCACCAGGTTATCAGCCTCTTCAGCATACTCCGCACCAAACTTCACGACTAAAGAATCCGTCGATTTAACCGCCTGTTCCATTTCATCCAAACAACGGTCACACGGAATTCTTACAATTCCATCAGTTTGAAAATCCAACTCAAAAGCACGGGAAGTTTTCTTTACAGACAAAGACACATGAACATCGCCACGCTGAATTTCAGAACCTTCAAGACCAGCAAAAAAGGAATCATCCAGTACAAATTCATAAGTACATGAATCCGTCTGCATGCCTTTCAGGTCTATCCTATATCCTTCTAAATTACCCAATGCTTCGCCATTTTATTCGGGCGACAAAGATACAAATAATTCTCCTCATAATGTAGCTTTTAGGTGCTAAATATTCAGAGCCTATTTAAATTTTCCTTTTCATGATTTTTATTCAGCCCCTTTTGAGTCTCTTTCCAGTCTATTCTTTTCGCCACATACCCCGCTACACTCCATAACAACCAGAAAATACCTCGGAAACAAGCCCTAAAATGAAACTGGGCAAATTAAACAGGCCCTTATTAGATGACCTTTATATTCTTTATATTCCCTCCTTCAGCGTTCCTTTCTTCAACCCCGTTAAACGGAACCGGAACGCTTGCCGCGGCATGGAGTCCTCACATACCTGAGCGGACACAGGCGTCAAGGAAAAACATTTATATGAATTTCATTTTAGAAACAATCCTGTCCCATTCCCTTGGAAGCAAAAGTTCCG
>CALULP010000025.1 GCA_944321495.1 uncultured Bacteroides sp.
TGGACTTCATGCCCAGGGAGATGCCGCCGATGATGGTGGTGGCGGCGCCGGTCTCGGTGGAGTCGGCCAGGGCCTGGGTGGGCTTATAGGTATCGGAGGTGTAGTACTCGGTGAAGTAGCCGATGGCGCAGCCGGCCACCAGGCCCGCCAGAATGGCGATGTAGGGGCCCCAGGAGCCCATCAGGAAGTAGGTCACCGGGGCGCCGATGACGGCGGCCAGCACGGCGGCGGTGTAGGTGCCCTTGCGCAGGGTGGCCAGCAGGGACTTCTGGGTGGCCTCCTCCCGGGTGCGGATCAGGAAGGTGCCGAACACGGAGCACACCACGCCCACCACGGAGATCACCAGGGGCAGCAGGATGGCGTTCCACTCCAGGCCCTCAGAGGCATAGGCGGTGGCGCCCAGGGCAAAGGTGGCCAGGATGGAGCCCACATAGGACTCGTACAGATCGGCGCCCATGCCGGCCACGTCGCCCACGTTGTCGCCCACGTTGTCGGCAATGGTGGCGGGGTTGCGCGGGTCGTCTTCCGGAATGCCGGCCTCCACCTTGCCCACTAAGTCGGCGCCCACGTCGGCAGCCTTGGTGTAGATGCCGCCGCCCACACGGGCAAAGAGCGCCTGCGTGGAGGCACCCATGCCGAAGGTCAGCATTGTCGTGGTGATGATACACAGCTTATGCGTAGGCATCAGAACGTCTTCGGGAATCACCGCGTTCAGCAGCAGGTACCAGAAGGAAATGTCCAGCAGCCCCAGGCCTACCACCACCAGCCCCATCACCGCGCCGCTGCGGAAGGCAATGCGCAGGCCGGCGTTCAGCGAGTTCTTCGCCGCATTGGCCGTGCGCGCCGACGCGTAGGTAGCCGTCTTCATGCCAAGATAACCCGCCAGTCCCGAGAAGAAACCGCCCGTGAGGAAAGCCACCGGCACCCACGAGTTCTGTACCCCGAAGCCGTAGGCCATGATGGAGAACATCGCCACCAGCCCCAGGAATACCAGTCCCACGATTTTGTACTGCTGCTTTAAGTAAGACATCGCCCCTTTGCGCACCGCCGCGGCGATTTTTATCATTTGAGGGGTGCCCTCACTCTCTTTCATCATCTGCCGGTAGAAGTACCAGGCAAAGCCCAATGCCAGCACCGAAGACACCGGCACCAACCAGAAAAGAATCTGTTCCATAGCCCTGATAGGTATTAAATGAATAAAGGTTGAAAATTGCCTAAAATTACCGCTTTCCTCCGACAAAAGCAAGCTGCCGCAGGCGGAATAAACGTTTTTTCACCTACGGAAAAAGAAAGTCACATTCATTTACCGTAAGTTTTACAAGAACAGGATTCGATTCCCGCCCCTCGGGCATAGACCCTTTCAAGGTATCATACCAGATACAATCTTCGGCTAAGTACTCGGGATAAATCAGACCATAAAAACAGTCCCCCTCAACGTCTATGAGGATGAGCCCCAAATCCAAGTCCGTAGGCCCTGCCCACAGGCGGTCGGATGACTTGTCGTACAGGATGTCGTAATACGTCTGCTCGGGGCCTACTACTTTCGCATAAAGCCATTTGTCGCTTTCCCTCAGTTCGGTAACCGACTTGAAATATTCCGGCCAACTGTCCGTCTGTTCAAATTGGGCACCGTTTTGGGGCAATTGTCTTAAGGGGAATGCCTTGCTGCCGAAATCAAGGAAATACTTGGCCCTCAACGTGCCGTTGGCGTAAGCCTGCACTACGAAGTGCCCGTAATCGGGATAAATCAGGCATTCGTTTCCATAAGGCTGGAAATGGTTGGTGATGAGCTGGTGGCCTTTCCGTTCCCGCAGTCCGGTCAATTTCCCGTCTGCCCAGCGATAGACGGTAAATTCCTTATCCGGTGAAAAGAGTAAGTATTGGTTGTCCCCTAAGGGTTGGAACTTAAAGTACTCAGCCATATTCGTTGCGGCTAATTGCTTTTTCTCCATAAAATGCCCGTCCTTGGCATCAAAAACAAGAATGCCTGTGGCATCGAGCAGCTCAATCTTATTTTTCCCCAAATAGATGTCCTGCAAATCCGCGCACTCAAATTCTGCGCCTCCTTGGCGGCCTATGGTGAATAGAAACTGTCCTTGCCGGTCGTAGGCATAGACGCATTTCATCTTGAAGTCCCAAAACAGGAACCGCTCGTCATTGATGAGGCATTTCTGCGCGACGGAAAGAAGGGAATCGCTGTTTTCCCCCAGCGGCGTGATTTCTTCGATGTGCAGCAACGATGCCCAATCGGTAAAGTCCGTAGAACAGATGTGAAGGGTCTTGTCGGCTTCCGTTGTCTTTGTGTGGAAGGTACAGGCATAGAACAGGCAAAAAAGTAGAGGATAAAATAAGTGATGTTTACGGTATTTCATGTGTCCTGTTTTTAAAGAAAGTGGCTGAGATTTTTGTTTATGGTTTTGTGTCTTCATGACCGGCACCTGGGGGTAAAGATAGGAATCCTTACCCGGATTTCAAAATCTATGGTCGATTTTTGAAACATCCGTACAAAGTACAAGAACAATTCTTACATCAAAATCCCCGAGAAAAGAAATATATTTACATAATAATCTCACATATCACACTAATAACCAATCTGTTACATGCCAAAACTACACCTTTTTCTTACCTTCTCCCTACCTGCTCCTTACCAACTCCTTTTCTCCTCCTTGTTTTCTTCGGCGCTATGGAAAGGAGAAGGAACGTAGGAAATCCATACAGGGCGGGTATGAAGTCTTGACAAACTGCCGGGGCGGGGCGGCGCACTTTGCCGGGAGGGGAAATTGGGGAGGGCTTTTCGGGGAACTTTGCCCAAATTTGCTTACCTTTGCGGACGTACACGAAACACGCTGCACGGACATGATACGAGTTTTCCTGACCGGCTACATGGGTGCCGGAAAAACCACCCTGGGCAAGGCGCTGGCACGCGCGCTGGGGGTGCCTTTCATCGACCTCGACTGGTATGTCGAGGAGCGTTTCCATAAGTCCATTCCCGAGCTGTTTGCCGAACGGGGCGAAAGCGGCTTCCGGGAATTGGAGCGCAACATGCTGCACGAGGCGGGCGAGTTTGAGGACGTGGTCATCTCTACCGGCGGGGGGACACCCTGCTTTTTCGACAACATGGACTACATGAACGCGCAGGGGCTTACCGTATTTCTGGACGTGCCTGTGGATGTGCTGTTCCGCCGCTTGCAGGGGGCTACCCGGCAGCGTCCCATCCTGAGGGGCAAGACGGACGACGAGCTGCGCGCCTTCATCGGCGAGGCGCTGGCGGGGCGGCTGCCCTTCTACAGCCGGGCGCGCTACCGCTTCGACGGCAGCCGGCTGGAGAGCCGCTCGCAGATAGCCGAATCGGTGGAGCAGCTGCGGAATTTGCTGGAAATCTGAAACCGATATAAACGATGGAAACAATCAAGAACATTGTATTCGACTTCGGGGGAGTGCTGATGGACTGGAATCCCCGCTACCTGTACCGCAGTTACTTCAAGGACGAGGAGGAGATGGAGTACTTCCTGACCCACGTCTGCGACAACGTCTGGAACCGCGAGCAAGACCGCGGGCGGCCCTTCGCCGAGGGCATCCGGCTGCGGGTGGAGCAGTATCCCCGCTACGAGGAGGCCATACGCCTGTATGGGCAGCGGTGGGGCGAGATGCTGAAAGGCGAGATACCGGAGGGCGTGGCGCTGCTGAGGCGGGTGAAGGCCGCGGGCTACCGGGTGTACGGACTGACCAACTGGTCGGCAGAGACGATGCCGATAGCCTATGAGCGTTACGGTTTCCTCCGGCTGCTGGACGGCGTGGTGGTGTCCGGCGAAGAAAAGGTTATCAAGCCCGACCCGCGGATTTACCGCATCCTGCTCGACCGGTACGGGCTGAAGGCGGAGGAGTCGGTGTTCATTGACGACAGCCCGGCCAACGTGGAGGCGGCCCGGCAGTTGGGTTTCCGGGGCATCGTGTTTGACGACGCCGGGCGCGCGTCGGCGCAGCTCTCCGCTTTGACAAACGTATGACAAAACCGGCAAGCGGCTGCCGGAACGGCGGATAAACCTGTATTTTTCAGCCGGTATCGCGGCAGATTGCGGATTTATGCGTACTTTTGTCCTTTCAATCAGAATATGGATTTTTGGAACACTAACCTGTAAAAGACGACAATCGATGAGAAAATGGCGTATTGAAGACTCCGAGGAGCTGTACAACATCACCGGCTGGGGTACCTCGTACTTCGGCATCAACGAAAAAGGACATGCTATTGTGACCCCGCGCAAAGACGGCGTGGCAGTCGACCTGAAAGAACTGGTGGACGAGCTGCAGTTGCGCGACGTGACGACACCCATGCTGTTGCGCTTCCCCGACATCCTGGACAACCGCATTGAGAAAATCTCCTGCTGCTTCAAGAAGGCGGCCGAGGAGTACGGTTACCGGGGCGAGAACTTCATCATTTACCCCATCAAGGCCAACCAGATGCGCCCCGTGGTGGAGGAGATGATTACCCACGGCAAGAAGTTCAACCTGGGGCTGGAGGCCGGCTCTAAGCCCGAACTGCACGCCGTCATCGGCATCAACACCGACCCGGACTCGCTGGTGGTGTGCAACGGCTACAAGGACGAGAGCTTCATCGAACTGGCCTTGCTGACGCAGAAGATGGGCAAACGCATTTTCCTCGTGGTGGAAAAGCTGAACGAGCTGAACCTCATCGCCAAGATAGCCCGCCGCCTGAAGGTGCGCCCCAACATAGGCATACGCATCAAGCTGGCCAGCAGCGGCAGCGGCAAGTGGGAGGAAAGCGGGGGCGACGCCAGCAAGTTCGGCCTGACCTCCAGCGAACTGCTCGAGGCGCTGGACTTCCTGGAGAAGAAAGACATGAAGGACTGCCTGAAGCTGATACACTTCCACATCGGCAGCCAGATTACCAAGATACGCCGCATCAAGAACGCCCTGCGCGAGGCATCGCAGTTCTACGTGCAGCTTAAGAAGATGGGCTTTGACCTGGAGTTTGTGGACACCGGCGGAGGCATGGGCGTGGACTATGACGGCACCCGCTCGAGCAACAGCGAAAGCTCGGTGAACTACTCCATACAGGAGTACGTGAACGACGTGGTGTCGACCTTCGTCGACGCCGCCGACAAGCACGGGTTCCCTCATCCCAACATCATCACCGAGACGGGGCGCAGCCTGACAGCCCACCACTCCGTGCTCATCATCGAGGTGCTGGAAACGGCTTCCCTGCCCGAAATGGACGACGATTGGGAGCCCGGTGAAGATGCCCACGAGCTGGTGAAGGAGCTGTACCAGATATGGGACAACCTGAACCAGCGCAGCATGCTCGAGCCTTGGCACGACGCCCAGCAGATACGCGAGGAGGCGCTCGACCTCTTCAGCCACGGCATCGTGGACCTCAACACGCGGGCGCAGATAGAGAAGCTGTATTGGAGCATCTGCCGTGAAATCAGCTCCATTGCCGCCGGCATGAAGCACTGTCCGGAGGAGTTCCGCAAGCTGAGCAAGCTGCTTGCCGACAAGTATTTCTGCAACTTCTCGCTGTTTCAGTCGTTGCCCGACTCCTGGGCCATCGACCAGATGTTCCCCATCATGCCCATCCAGCGGCTGGACGAGAAGCCCGACCGCGAAGCCACGCTGCAGGACATGACGTGTGACTCGGACGGCAAGATAGCCAATTTCGTCAGCTCGCGCGCCGATGCCACGACCTTGCCCCTGCACTCTTTGCGCGACAAGGAGCCTTACTACCTGGCCGTGTTCCTGGTGGGCGCTTACCAGGAGATATTGGGCGACATGCACAACCTCTTCGGCGACACCAACGCCGTGCACATCTCGGTGAACAGCAAGGGCTACACCATAGACCAGCAGATAGACGGCGAGACGGTGGCCGAGGTGCTGGACTACGTGCAGTACAACCCCAAGAAGCTGGTGCGCACGCTGGAAACGTGGGTCAGCCAGTCGGTCAAGGAGGGCAGGATTTCGCTGGAAGAAGGCAAGGAGTTCCTGGCTAACTATCGTTCAGGCTTGTACGGCTATACTTATCTGGAGTAAGTAACTGCATACGCCCCATCATTAGGGTATGAACAGGTTATGATGAATGAATTACGTAATCACATCAAGACATGGATAAACTGACGGTCATCAAAGTAGGTGGGAAAATCGTGGAGGAAAAGGATACCTTGCAGCGGTTGCTGGACGATTTTGCCGGGATTGACGGATACAAGGTATTGACACACGGCGGGGGACGCTCGGCCACGCGGCTGGCTACCCGCCTGGGCATAGAGAGCCGCATGGTGAACGGGCGGCGCATCACCGACGCCGAAACCCTGCAGGTGGTGACCATGGTATATGGCGGGTTGGTGAACAAGAACATCGTGGCCGGGCTGCAGGCACGGGGCGTGAATGCCTTGGGACTGACGGGCGCCGACATGGATGTCATCCGCTCGGTGAAACGCCCCGTGCAGGAGGTGGACTATGGCTTTGTGGGCGACGTGCGGCAGGTCAACGTGGACTTGCTGGCCGACCTCATCTATAAGGGCGTGGTGCCCGTCATGGCACCCCTTACCCACGACGGGCAGGGCAGCCTGCTGAACACCAACGCGGACACCATCGCGGGTGAGACGGCCAAAGCCCTGGCCCGGCGCTTCGACGTGACCCTGGTGTACTGCTTCGAGAAACCGGGCGTGCTGCGCGACGAGAACGACGACCACAGCCTGATACCCGAAATCACCCCTGAACTGTTCGGACGGCTGGTGGCCGACGGCACAGTGCAGGGCGGCATGATTCCCAAACTGGAAAACTCTTTCGACGCACTCAGGGCAGGCGTATCCGAAGTGGTCATCACGCAGGCATCGGCTATCGGCAAGGGAGAGGGGACCCGCATAAGGCTGCAATTCTAAAAAAACGCAAAAAGCACACTTGCTATTGTAACTTTTCATCCACTCAACCGTCAACTTAATTAGAGATGCAGGAACTCAGCTTTCTCAACGACATCCTCCCGCTGAAAAACCGGCTTTTCCGGTTGGCGTTGCGGATAACCCTTGACAGGGCAGAAGCGGAAGACGTGGTGCAGGAAGTCCTGATAAGGGTATGGGACAAGCGCAGTGAGTGGAAGCAACTCGAATCGGTGGAGGCTTATTGTCTGGCTGTCACACGCAACCTTGCCATCGACCGCAGCGAGCAGAAAAATGCGCAGACTGTGGAACTGGCAGACAACATGGAGCAACCGGACTCATCGGCGGGGCCGCATGAGCAGTTGGTCAATGAGGAACGGATAGCGTGGATACACCGCCTGATAAACCGTCTGCCCGAAAAGCAACGGCTTGCCATGCAGCTTAGGGATATCGAAGGAAAAAACTATAAAGAAATAGCCGCGGCCTTGGGCCAGACGGAGGAACAGGTCAAAGTGAACCTCTTCCGGGGCAGGCAAAAGGTGCGGCAGAAAATACTGGAGATAGAAAACTATGGATTATAACGATATCGAACGACTGCTGGAACGCTATTGGCGATGCGAAACCTCTGTGGAGGAAGAAGCAAGGCTGCGCGATTTTTTCACCCAGGAAGAAGTGCCTGCCCGCCTGATGCGCTACAAAAGCCTGTTCGGATACCAGCAGGAGCAGCGGCAAGTGCAGGTAAGCGATGATTTTGATGCCCGCTTGTGGGCGAAAATCAATGCTTCCCGGCCGTCGGTGGTAAAGGCAAAGCGCGTGTCGCCAGCCATCCGCCTGATGCCCTTGCTGAAAGCGGCAGCCGTCATAGCTGTTGTCGTGGGGTTGGGAAACCTGATGCAGCGTTCATTCTACGCGGGTGACGCGCAGGACACCGTGACCGACACCATAGGCAAGCAGATAACCGCTCCGTCGGTAGCCCTGTCGCAGGAGGCGGCGGGTACCTCCGACAAGCAACTGTCCGACAGCATACCGCCTGCCAAGTTGCTGCCCACGGAGAAGGTGACCACCAAGTGAACAGACATTTTCATTTGCTTTAAACATAAGATTATAGTTAGTGTGCTTTATTTAAGAAACCTGAGGCTGTGAAGTTTCAATATCTCTCAACACTTGTGAAAAACTAACTAAGATAAAAGGGACTCTGCGTGACGCAGCGTCCCTTTTATTTTTCCCGCTGTGCGGGAAATGGCAACTGTAGTTGATTAAGAGAGATTTTTCAGAGTCTGTGGTGGTGGCGTTTGGGTACATCCAGTTCGGGGTCGCCTTTGTAGCCCACATTGCCGCTGCCGCTGACGCGCACTTTCAGGAAGTCCACGGCGTGGCATTCGATGTCGCCCGACCCGGAGATGTGGGTGTTGACCCGCGAGGCTTCCAGGCCTGCGGCGTGGATGTCACCCGAGCCTGTGATGTCGTAAGCGGCTTCCCGGGCCTTTCCCCCGTTGATTTTGAACGTTCCCGAACCTGTCACCTCTGCTTCTGCCGAAGAGCTTGCCAGGAGGTGTTCCAATGTCACGTCGCCCGAGCCGGTGATGTTGCCCTGCATGGAGGCGCACACCATGTCCTTGCAGTCGATGTCTCCCGAGCCGGTGACCGTGGTCTGCAGGGCGGCACAAACCGCGCGGTTCACCTTTATGTCGCCCGAGCCTGTGACGGACAGTTTCAGGTCGCCCGTCTTCAGTTCGCCGGGCAGCAGGAAGGAGCCGGAACCGGCCAGGGAAACGTTGTTGAGTTGTTCCGAGGAGATGCGCACTTGCAGCTTGTTGAACGACACGCGGACGTTCTTCTTGAATCCCAGGTGCAGCGTCCCGCCTTTCACGTAGATGTCGAGCAGGTTTACGATGTTGTCCGAGGTATAGACCTCCACTGTGGGGCGGCCGGGCTTTTGGGTGTAGGTTACGTCGAATGAGCCTGCCATGTCCACTTTGGTGAAGTTGTCCACGCGGATGTCTTTGGTCACATAGGTTTTGCTGGCCTTGACGGTCTTCTGGCCGAACAGGCCGCTGGAGTTATACGTGCCTTGGTCGCAGGAGGACAGGCCGAGCACCGTCATGCAGGCGGCGAAGAAAAGGACTGATTTTTTCATTATTCTTAGTTTTTATGAGTGGTTGTTTTATGAATTAGACGGGGCAAGTCTTTTAAAAGTTGCATGCCTTGGTTGTTTTTTTCCAGCAAGGTGTGCGTCATTGCAGTGTCCAAAATCCGTGCCAAGGGAATAAGTTTTTGATAACAAGCGTGTTGTGCTTTTGTCCGGTGTCCGTATCCGTACACTTTGTCCGTTTTTGCTGTCCGGAAAAACGGTTTCTCTTTGCTTTTCTCGAAGAAAATCCGTTCTTTTGGGCAATTGAAAACATTGCCCTATTGTTCCCATGAATGAATGTATGCTTACTGACCCTGAATTGGGCGAGATACGGCTCCGCACCAATGCCCGTGCCCGGCGGCTTACTTTCCGTGTGAAAGACGGAAGCCTGTGGGCCAGCCTGCCGCCCGGTACGGCTTTGGCTGAGGTACGGCGTGCCGTGGAGCAGTTGCGCCCGCGGCTGCGTGCCGCCTGCCTGGCCAACCGGCGTGCTTTCATTGATTTGGGCTATTGCATTGAGACGGATTTCTTCCGGCTTTCGCTGGCGGAGGGCAACGTCGGCCGGTTCCTGTCGCGTTCGTCGGCAAATGCCTTGCAGATAGTCTGTCCCCCGGGCACCGATTTCCGCGACCCTGCGCTGCAGGACTGGTTGCACAAGGTGGTGGTGGAGGCTTTGAGGCGTCGTGCCAAGGAAATCCTGCCTGCCCGTCTCGACGGCATGGCGCGTCGCCACGGCCTGGCTTACCGGCAGGTAAGAATCAACACCGGGCATACCCGTTGGGGCAGTTGCTCGGCGGGGCGGAACATCAACCTGAGTTGTTACCTGCTGTTGCTGCCCGGCAGGTTGGTGGACTATGTACTGCTGCATGAGCTGGCACACACCCGTGAGATGAACCACGGCGAGCGTTTCTGGCATTTATTGGATGAGTTGACCGGCGGGAAAGCGCAGCTCCTGCGCCACGAAATGAAGCAATACCGCACGGCTCTGCCCGCCGCCTCTTCCGGGCAGCCTTGAGGCGGTGCTCCGGTGGCGGCGTATCGGAGCGGCGGTGAGAGGATGTCAAGAGCGCAGGGGCACGCTGTTTCTCCGGACTTCGGGGGCAGGTGGTTATTGCTGTGCCAGCTGTTTGACTTCGCCGTCCTCTTGCTCAAAGCGGTAGTTGCCGCCTTGTTCGCTCAGTTCGAACAGTGCCATTTTCTCGGTGAGGTTGTCCACAATTATCAGGGCATTCTGGTCGGCGAAGCGGGTCACGCCCAAGGTCACGGGTTCTTGATTCACCACGCTGTCCAGCAACAGGCTGTCGTTAATGAACACCGAGACCGACATGCCGGCAAAACCCCGCTCCAGGGTGATGGTGTAGGTTTCGGAGTAGTGACGTTCTTTCTGCTTGTCCTGCTGGAGCTTCATCGACATGTAGGAAAAGATGACGACCACGGCTATCACGGCAAAGCCCAAGATGCCGTTGCCTATCATAAACTGCTTGTTGGTATTCAAACGGTGTGTCATAATCTGTAACTGTTAAATCTGAACGGAACGTTGCAAAGGTACGATAATAAATAGGAAAAACGCAAGCGGCGCGTCACTTATCTTCCTCCCGGACAGCGGGGTTGTCCGTTTCCGGCTTCTCGTCCTTTGCGGGCGTGTCCCCCCGTTTGCCGGAGGTGTGCTTGGCCGCGTATTCGCTGGGCGCTATGCCGAACTGTTTCTTGAATGCCTTGGAGAAGTAGGAGTGTGTGCTGAAGCCTGTGAGGTCGGCTATCTCGGACACGTTGTACTTTCCGCTGGCAATCAGTTCGGCGGCGCGGTTCAGTTTGTAGGTCTTGAAGAACGAACTGGGGTTCTCGCCCGTCAGCCCTTTCACTTTGTAGTAGAACTTGGTGCGCGAGATGTGCAGGATTTCCGTCATGTGCACGATGTCCAGTTCGGGGTTCGACAGTTCTTTTTCCATCAGCTGGTACAGTTCGGTCATGAATATCTTGTCCTGTGGCGCCAGCATGTCTTTCCCGATGTTGTCCGTCTGGGTGGCTTTGGCCAGCAGGCTGCGCACTTTCTCGCGGTTTTTGAGTTGCGATTTTATCAGTGCCTGCAGGTAAGCCGGGTCGAAGGGTTTGGTCACGTAGGCGTCGGCACCGGTGTTGAGGCCTTCCACCTGGTCGTTGATGGCATTCTTTGCCGTTACCAGGAGGACCGGGATGTGGCACAGTTGCAGGTCGTCCTTGATGGACCGGCACAGCCAGTAGCCGTCTTTGCCCGGCATCACCACGTCGCTTATCACGAGGTCGGGCGCCTCTTCGCCCATAGCTTTCAGGGCACTTTCGGCGCTGAAGTGGCACGTCACCCGGTAGTCGGCCGACAGCAAGGCGCGCAGGTAGTTGGCCACCTCTACGTCATCGTCCACCACCATCAGGGTGTAGGGCTTGTCGGTATCTTCCGCTTCTTCGCCGGGTGTCCGGGTGCCGGGTTGCGGCTGTTCGGGCAAGGGGAATACTTCCGGTTGCTGGTTGCTTTCGGCAGCCCGTTCTTCGGCGGTATATAGCTTGTCGTCCGTGGGCAGGATGAAAGTGAACACCGACCCTTTTTCTTCTGTGAGCTGTTCTGCCTTCAGGTAGCCGTGGTGCAGCACTGCCAGGCTGCGGGCGTAGTACAGTCCGATGCCTGTGCCCCAGTTGTAGATGCCTTTCGCGTCGTTGTCCACTTGGTAGTAACGCTCGAATATCTTTTCCAGCTGGTCGGCAGGGATGGGTTCGCCCGTGTTGGCCACCGACACTTGGGCGTATTGCGTGCCGGTGTCCCCGTCCCTCAGACGGAACTGGCGTGCGGCTTCTTCGCGCGTCAGCACGTCGAACGACACCTTGATTTTTCCGCCTGCCGGGGTGTACTTCATGGCGTTCGACATCAGGTTGGTAAATATCTTGTCTATTTTGTCTTCGTCCAACCACATGGTGAACGCGTCTTCCAGCCCGTAGGTGGTCAGTGTAATCTGTTTGTTCTGCGCGTTGACGCGGAAGATGTCTGTCTGCCGTCTGAGCAGGACAATCAGGTCGCTGTGCTTCACTTGCAGTTTCAGCGTGTCGTTTTCCAGCTTGTTGAAGTCCAACATCTGGTTCACCAGTTGCAGCATGCGGTTCACGCTGCGTTGCACGATGCAAAGTAGGTTTTTGTCTTCACCGCCGATGTGCGGGCTGTTGCAAAGCTGTGCCACCGGTCCTGAAATCATGGTCAGCGGCGTGCGGAATTCATGCGACACGTTGGCAAAGAAGCTCATGTTCATCTTGTTCATCCGTTGTTCCTGCTGCTTCTCCCGTTCAGCCTGCAAGGCTGCGGCTTTCTCGGCACGGATGCGCATCCATGCCCGTACAAAGAGGGCTGCGACTGTTGCGCCTGTGAGGATATAAATCAGGTATGCCCACCACGTGGCCCATGGCGCCGGCGCGATGAACAGGCGGATGGAGTTTTCGGCTTCCACTACCCTCCGGTCGTTGTCCATGATGCGCACCTTGAAGTTGTATTTCCCTGCCGGCAGGTTGGCGTAGTAGGCCTCCCGGTTGTTGTGGGCATCAATCCAATAGCGGTCGAAGCCCTCCAGTTTGTAGAAATAATGCACCCGTTCGTGCTCGCTGTAGTCAAGGGCGGCAAAGGAGATGCTGAATCCGTTCTGGTCGTGTTGCAGGTGGATGTCCGGGTTGTACGACAGGTGGCGGTCGATGCATTGCCCGTCGCCTGGATGCACCAGTTGGTTGTGTACTTTCAGGTTCTCGAACAGCACCGGGATGTCCCGTTTGGCCTGTACGTTGACGGGCTGGAAGAACGTCAGTCCGTGCGTGCCGCCAAAGACCAGCGTGCCGTCTGCCAGATGGCACGAAGCCCGGTCGGAGAACTGGTTTCCGCCGATACCGTCCGTATCGTAGTAGTTGGTGAACCTCTCGGTGGCACGGTCATACTTGCTCAGGCCGTACAACGTGCTCACCCACAAGTTTCCCTGGGCGTCTTCCTCGATGCTCGAAATGTCGGTGCAGGCTACTCCGGGCACAGGTTGCAGGCGTCCTGTGGAGGGCGAATAGCGCAGCAGCCCGTTGGTCACCGTCCCTATCCATACCTCGCCCTCCGAATCTTCGTAAAGGACGGTGGGAATCAGTACCGACCGCTTGATGCTTGCTTTCAAGTCGCTTTCTGTCACTTCCAGTGTCCGCAGTTCTTCCGTGCGGGTGTCAATCAGCCGCAAGGGTTGGTAGAAGGCGGCGGCAAGCATCTCCCCGTTTTTCAAGGGAAGCAGGCCGGGGATGAATGTGAATGCAGGTTCAAAGGCTTCTATCCGCCGGAAGTCCGGGTCGCCCGGCCGCAGGTGGTAGATGTAAGTCGTTGCCGTCCCTATCCAGATGCCTCCGATGGAATCTGCGGCTATCGACATGGGCAGGTAGACGTCGTAGCGTGCTTTCACCTGCAGCCTGCCGTTTTCCCATCTGCATTTCAGGACTTTGTTGTTGGAGGCGGTCATCCAGAGGTTGTCCTCTGCATCCACCAGCAGTTGGTTGACCTGCACGGCCGTTTGCCGACTGTCCGGGAACAGGCGTTCCATGTCTATTTTCACGATTTCGCGTTCTGCCAGGTCGTAGCGGAACACTCCGTCGTTCAGTGTGGTAATCCACAGGATGCCGTTTGCCCCGGGTGCAAGGGACATTACCGATTTGTTGTGGAAAAACGTGCGCAGGTAATTGTCGTTGTTGAAACGCTCCTTGTAGTGGTAGCACACGCTGAATCCCTGGTCGGCAGAGCCAATCCACAGGTTCTGCCTCGAGTCGGTAAACATCCGGCTGATGCGGAAGCCGGGGGCTTCAAACGGGAATTCTTCCTCGCTCTGGTGAATCACTTTGCCTTCCTCGTAGTTGTAGCAGAATATCCCATGTCCCGATGTGTTCAGCAGCAGGCAGTTGTCGCCGTAGGGGTGAATCAAGGTGATTTCGCTTTGCGACAATATGGGGTGGCGTTTCAAGGCTTGCGGCACTTCGGCGAAACGGTGTGTGCCGGTGTCATACAGCATGAGGGTACGCGCCCCCGTTATCCACAGCATGCCGTCTTTGTGCAGATGATAATACCAGGGGTAGTGTTCCAGCGGGACGGAATCTTTTAACTGGAAAGTGGTCAGGTCGTAGCAGCTTAATTCGGTAGGCGACACCACCCACAAATCGTTATCGGAGCCTATGAAGCACTTCACGTTCATTTGTCCCCGTTCCGCCAGTTGCGGGAGCACGCACTCCATCCGGTCCGTTTCCGGGTTGTAAACCGCCAGGTGGGTCACGTAGTTCAGGAATATGCGTCCGTCATGGCTTTCCAGCAGTTGCACCCCGTTGCGGTTGCTGCGGTCGGTAGGGATGTGGCGGAAGTTGTCGCGGTCCGTATAAAGGCATACGCCGTTCACCGTCGAAATCCACAGCCTGCCTTTCGAGTCGCGCAGCATGTCCTTGACCTGGTTGTCGGGCAACGATGTCGAGTCATCCGTGCAGAAGTATTGGTGGAATTCATATACGTTGAATTTGTTCAGTCCCCGGAATGTCCCTATCCATACATGGCCTTGCCCGTCTTCTGCGAAGGCGTTCACCTGCTGGTTGGAAAGTCCTGTAGCTATAAGCGGGTTGTCCCGGTTGTTTTCCTGCGTTAGATTTTCGGTAGGATAACAAATCTGTCCATGTCCTGCAAAGAGCAGGAAAAAAGCCCAAAAAGAAGCCAATGCTTTCATACTTGTGTGCTGTCTTAAAGAATTTGAATCATTCTTGTAATTGGTGATGCGAAAATAATAATAAAAGTGTGCCGTTAATCTGCTGAAGAACATTTTTTGAACACACAGAACAGTTTTTGAACACACAGAACAGCCCTTGTTGAACAAATAGACAATCACTTTGTACATACAGGATAGCCATACATTTGTTATTAAGCGAAATTTGCATTCGGAAATAGTGTTATCGCAACATTTATTCATTATTCATTTAACCCAAAACAAACTGTATTACAAACATGAAAAGCAACTTGAGAAACACAAGTTTGAAAAGGCTGTTGGGAACAGCGCTTTTCTTATTGATGTGCGTTCCCTTTGCGCTGGCCCAAAACCAGGTGAAGGTGACAGGTAAAGTAATCGACAACCTTGGTGAGTCCATGATTGGCGTCAGCATTCTGGAGAAAGGTACCACCAATGGCGTGGTGACTGACATCGACGGGAATTACACCCTGACGGTCAACCAAGGGGCAACCCTTGTCTTTTCTTACGTGGGCTATGTGACGCAAGAGCTCGTGGCCAACGGAGGTACCTTGAATGTAACCTTGCAGGAAGACACGGAAACCCTCGACGAGGTAGTGGTAGTAGGTTACGGTGTGCAGAAGAAAAGCTCGGTGACGGGCGCCATTTCTTCCGTAAAGACCGAGGACATCGAGAACCGCTCTATTACGCGTGTGGAAGAAGCCCTTCAGGGTAAGACGGCCGGTGTGCAACTGGTGTCCACCACCTCCCAGCCGGGCTCTTCGCCTACCATCCGTATCCGCGGTTTCTCCTCCAACGGTACGTCCGACCCCTTGTATGTAGTGGACGGTCTGATTGTTTCCGACTTAAGCTCCATCGACCCCAACAACATCCAGAGCATGGAAGTGTTGAAAGATGCCGCTTCTGCCGCCATCTACGGTGCGCAAGCCGGTAACGGCGTGGTGCTCATCACCACCAAGAGCGGCAGCCAAGGCACCAGCAGCATCACTTACGACTTCCAGTACTCCATCAGCAGCCTGGCGCGTCGTCCCAAACTGCTGAACTCTGCCGAGTACTTCACCCAGCAGAAGGAGGCCGACCCCACCTTTACCGATGCCAACATCCAGGAACTTATTGATAACGGCACGTGGGACGGCGTTTCCTCTACCGACTGGTACGACGTGGCTTTCAACGCCTCGCCCTCATCCCACCACACGGTGACCATGCAGGGCGCCAACGACAAAGGCTCCTACTTCCTGTCGTTCAACCACCTGTATGACAACGGTATCATCCGTGAAGACCGCGATACGTACAAGCGTCTGTCCGTGATGTTGAATGCCGACTACCAAATCAAGCCTTGGTTGAAAGTTGGTACCACAGCCAACTTTGCCAACTATACCAGCAAGACCATCAGCGACGGTAGTGGCGGTACCTCTTACGTCAGCATGATTGCCACCGTGATGACGCTGGCTCCTTACATTGCCGACACTTATGCCCCCGATGCCTTGCCTACCCCCATGCAGGCCAACATTGCCAACGGCTTCACCCTGTTGCAGGACGCCAACGGCAACTATTACAGCTGCTTGGGCTCCATGGAGCAGGTTCACCCGATGGTGGCTATCCGCATGAGCAACAAGAAGAACACCGGAAACAGCCTCATGGGTACGCTCTATGCCAACTTCACCCCGTTCAAGGACTTCGTGTTCACTACCCGTATGGGTTACCGCATTGCCGGCGACCAGACGTACAACAAGAGCAACCTGTACTACGGTTCTGCCTCTGCCAACAATAAGGAAAACAACGGTGTGACCCGCACGTCGACTTCTACCACTTACTACCAGTGGGAGAACTTCGCCAACTACAACACCACGATAGCCGAGGACCATAACCTTTCTGCCATGTTGGGTATGTCTTACAGCCAGACCGACCAGAAGTATGTCTATGCGGCTGTCGACAAGATTGCCAAGGATGATCCCTTGTACTCCGACCTCGACTGGCCTGCAGGCGATGCCACGAAGAGTGTCAGCGGCCACAACTACATCTACCGCAAGCTGTCTTACTTCGGCCGTCTGGGCTACGACTACAAGAACCGCTACATGGCCCAGTTCGCCATGCGTGCCGATGCCGCCGATTCTTCCGTATTGCCTTCCACCAACCGTTGGGGCTACTTCCCCTCGGCATCTGTGGGCTGGACTATCTCCAACGAAGATTTCTTCGCCGAGAACAACAATACCCCCATCACTTTCCTGAAACTGCGCGGCAGCTGGGGACAGAATGGTAGTACCAGCAACCTGAGCGGGTACAAATATTCCAACGCATTGACCACCAATGCCGCCGGTTATTCGTTCAACCATTCCAGTGCTCCCAATTACATCTATACCACCACTGCGAAGCCTTCACAGCTGTACAATCCCGACCTGAAGTGGGAAACTTCCGAGCAGCTGAACATCGGTGTCGACCTGCGTGCTTTCAGGGACCGCTTCACGTTGAGCATGGATTGGTACAAGAAGAAAACGAAAGACCTGATTGTATCCAACATCATCATCCCTTATGAGGCCGGAAATTCCGCAGCCCCGATGAACGCCGGTAACGTGGAAAACAAAGGTTTCGAGCTGGAAGCCTCCTGGCGCGACAACATCGGCGACTTCGGCTACTCCGTCACCGGCAACATCGCCACGTTGAAGAACAAGGTTACTTACCTCGACCCGAACGTCAGCGGCGGCCGCATCGAAGGTTCCACCACTATGGCATCCAACGGCGCTTTCTCCGCTTTCGAGGAAGGCTATCCCGTATGGTACTTCCGCGGCTACCAGGTAGACCATCTGGATGAGAACGGCGACCCCGTCTTCCGCGACAACGACAATAGCGGCTCCATCGATGCCAACGACAAGGCCATGATTGGCAAGCCGATGCCCGACTTCACCTACGGTATCACTTTGACCGCCAACTACAAGAACTTCGACCTGCTGGTATTCGGCAACGGTTCTGTGGGCAACGACGTCTTCATGTCCTACAGCTACAACAGCATCCGCTACGCTTTGAAGGAGATGTACGACCAACGCTGGACACCCTCCAACACCGATGCGAAGTACGCCCGTCCGCAGCTCACCAATGCCGACAAGTACGGCCTGTCCGACGCCTACGTGTTCGACGGCTCTTACTTCCGCATCAAGCAGATACAGCTTGGCTACACCTTCCCCAAGCAGTGGCTCAAGAAAATCCTGGTAGAGAATCTGCGCGTGTATGCTTCGTTGGACAACTTCTTCCTGTTCACCAAGTATCCGGGACTCGATCCTGAAGTGTCCTCCACCACCACCAGCGGTATGGGTGTGGACTACGGCAACTACCCGACAACCAAAAAAGTGGTATTCGGCTTATCTGTAACTTTCTAACGTAACCTTATTTATAAACAAGACACAATTTATGAAAAGACATATTTATTTGGGACTATTGGCAGGATTGGTTTCATTTTCGTCCTGCAACGTAGACCTGCTGGACATCCCCCAGCAAGGCGTTACGAGTGAAGAAACCTTCTATAAAACCGATGAGGACTGCGAGGAAGCCATCGCTGCCGTCTACAGCGCCTGGCGCACGGCTTACTCCGGCGGTCACATGGGTGCCGCGCAGTATGCCAACGGCTTCTTCCTGAAAAACTTCCTGGCAGACGACTTCAACTCCGGCGGCTCGCGTTCCGACCAGACCTATGCGCAAGAGATTTACGAAAGCCGCATCATGCCTACCAACCTGTGGGTGGAAGCCTATTACAAGGACCTTTACTCTACGGTCTACCTGTGCAACCTGGTCATTGGCAAGTTCGACCCCTCGGAGAGTGCCATCAAGGCGCGCAACGTGGCCGAGGCCAAGGTCTACCGCGCCCTGTGCTATTTTGAGTTGACCACCCTGTGGGGCAATCCGCCCAAGGTGGACCGCGTGCTGCAGAATTCGGATGAATACAAGGTGTACAATTCCACGAAAGAAGAATTGTGGAGCTTTATCGAGACCGACCTCAAGGATGCCATCGATTCCGGTGCGCTGACCTCGAAAACCAGTCTGAACGACAAGGACGGCTGCACGCGCGCCACGCTGGAGGCCGCCAAGACCATCTTGGGAAAAGCCTACCTGTACCAGGGCAAATATGGCGATGCCAAGACCCTGTTCAAGGAAGTCATCAATACCGGCCTCTATGACCTGGAGGATGACATAGACGTCCTCTACCACACCGCCGGCAACGGCAGCAAGGAGTATGTGCTGGAGTGCACCCGCCATTTCGACATGTCCAACATGTATTCGCAGGGCGGCTGGTACGGCATCCTGGCCAACTGGGGATTTGGTTACGGCTTCATCGCCGGGCCGGAGGCTTCCTCGCACTTCAACTTCAACTCTACCAGCGGCTATAGCTACTACAATCCCACCAAGTCCCTCTACGATGCCTTTGTGGCCGAGGAAGGCGAGGACGGCTACCGCGTCACCAGCTGGATTTGCCCGTTCGACCGCGTGCCGAGCATGAACATCGGGGTCAACGCCACGAACAACCGTTATGGCAACGAAGGCTACTTCCGCCTGAAATGGCTGACCAGCACGGACGATGAGAATGTATCGTTCTGGTGCGGCAACCAGAGCTGTACCCCGGTCATCCGCTATGCCGACGTGCTGCTGATGATGGCCGAGTGCTGCATCCAGACCGGCGATGCCGATGCCGACAACTATTTCAACCGCGTGCGCACGCGTGCCAAGTTGCCTTCCAAGTCGGGCATTGACATGGACGACCTGAAGCTGGAACGCCGTCTGGAACTTGCCATGGAGGCTGTCCGCTTCCAGGACCTCATCCGTTGGGGAGATGCGGCTACCGTACTGAAGGACAAGGGCAAGAAATTGCCTACCTTCCAGATTGTGCCCGACCCGGACAACGACCTGACCACCGCCGAGGGCATCTACAACGCCAAGTACACCACTTCCGTAAGCTATACGGACAACGAATATGAGCTGGCCGGCTGGACGCCCAACCGCGACGAACTGCTGCCTTATCCGGAAAACGAAATCGAAGTGAACCCGAACATCGACCAGAATCCGGGCTACGCCAGCTCAGTCGAATAGTGATGCAATGGAGAACTAAGCATGAAGAAAGAAGTAAGGTCTATTTTATAAGGTAATATAGCAGGATTCCTAAACCTCCCGGTTCAGTTTTCAAAAAAACTTCTTCTTCATGCTTCGTTTTTCAATGTTTTTGTACCTTTAGGGCAAAATCAAACAACAAATCTGTGGATTATGAAAAAAATTGTATTACTTCTGCTTGCCCTCCTTCCTTTCATAGGGACGGGGGCTCAAGTCGTTTTTAAGAACGAAGACGTTACCGTGTCCAAGCTGAAGGACCGTACCTGGGTCTTCGAAACCTGGGACTACACCACCATGTACCTCTTGGAGGGCAACGACCGTGCCGCGCTCATCGACGCCGGTACCCGCTGCGCAGACCTGGACAAGATTGTGGAGGGCATCACCTCCAAGCCCTACGATGTCATCATCACCCACGCCCACCCCGACCATGCCGGCTGCATCGGCTACTTCGATGAAGTGTGGATGCACCGCAACGACAGCGTGCTCATCAAGGAGCGCACCAAGGACTACCGGGGCACCGTGCGCTACATGGAGGAAGGCCAGGTGTTCGACCTCGGCGGCCGCCAGCTGGAAGTCGTGCTGATGCCCGGCCATACGCCTGGCTCCGTGGTGCTGTTGGACCGCGCCCAAGGCGACTGCTACTCGGGCGACGCTTTCGGCTCGGGCGAAGTGTGGCTGCAATGCGTGCCCATGCTGCCCATCGAGGTGTTCAACCAGTCGTGCCGCCGCATGGAGAAGCTCATGAAAGAGGACGGCATCAGTAAGATATGGTGCGGCCACTATCCGTACCTCAAGACCTACCTGCCCTTGAGCTACATCCAGACCATGATTAAGCTGTCCGGGCGCCTGGCCGTGGGCGACCAGAAGGGCTACCAGCCTTACGACAACCCCGCCATTCCCCAGCCGCCCACCACGCGCAGCCTCTCCGAGGGCATGTGCAAGATTGTGTACGATGCCAACAACATCACCATCAAGCACGAGGTGCGCGACCCCCATCACCCCATTTCGTTGGTACGCTTCCCCGGCATCGACCAGGAGGCCTACATGTATCGCGACACCTGCACGCAGGTGGACGGCCGTTTCACGGGCTTCTCGCCCATGTTTGTGGTCTATCCCGACCAACCGTGCGATGCGAAGGGCGCCGAAGCCCTGGTCAAGGAGATGGGCATGGACAGCATCCTGCACAAGTTCTCCGCCTCGGTGTGCGTTATGAATCCGCTCGGCAAGGCCTATGATGCGAAGATCGACGGGGCGGCCTTCGCCAACTTCGTCAAGCGCATGCGCGTGGCCAACAACCTCAAGGTGATAGGCATCGGGCAGGGGGCAACCTTTGTCAACAAGGCCATCGCCACCCGGGCCGAAGCCGTGGCAGGCATCCTGTCCATTGGCGGCAAGGCTGGCAAGGTGGCTGCCGATGACTGTCCCGTGCCTGCTTTCATCGCCGGGAAGGGCAGCAAGCAGGTCGCCAAAGCCTACATCAAGTTGAACCGCGCGGAAAAGACTGGCGCAGAGGACGGCCTGACCGTCTACGCCAACCCCGAGGAAGAACTGCTCCGCGTGGTGGTATGCGAAGACAGCAAGGCACCGCTGAAAGAAACCTTCCTGAAGGCGTGGACCCACCTGCTGAGCAAGAACTACCGCTTCAACAACTACAAGCACACGTGGTACATGGGCGGCACGCCCGAGCAGTACGGCCCCTACGAGCTGGAGCCTTACATCATGCCCGAGGAATGGGGCGTTACCCGCAAGGTGGTGGAAAACGACCTGCTGGGCACAGGCACCCTGCTGTGGTATGAGTTCCACCCCGAGGCCACGCTGAAGGCCAAGGAACACACCGTGCCCCTGCTCCTGCTGCTGCACGGCAATCAGAATGACCCGCGCACCCAGGCCGAGACCTCGGGCTTCATCGAGCTTTGCGCCGAAGAGAACTTCGTGGTGGTCGAAATGGAGTGGCAGGGCAGCAAGGACTACGCCGCCATGGGCATGGACGGCATCGAGCAAGTGGTGTACCACCTGCTGAAGACCTATCCGCAGCTCGACCCCTCGCGCATCTATACGGAAGGCCTGTCGGCAGGTTCGGCAACCTCCACGGGGCTGGGCATCCGCAAGTCCTACCTCTTTGCCGCCGTGGGCGGTTTCTCGGCAGGCGTGCTGCCGGGTAGCTTCCGCTTCGACTGCAACGGCGAATCGCTGATGAACGAAGCCCTCCAGAAGCGCGGCGCGGTAGAGATGCCTTACTTCTCGGCATCGGGCACCGCCGACACCGTTGTGCCTTATATCAATAAGGACAACTGGAAGGAAAACTCCTTCTTCAACGCCTGGCGCACCTACCAGACCATGAACGGCATGGAGGTAACCGTGCAGCCCGACTTCACGAAGGACGCCACCTTCGGCATCGAGTTGGAGGACCGCCAGACCATCCAGACCAATAAAGGCATCTCCATGGAAACCGGTGTGCTGCGCAAGGACGGCGTGCCCCTCATCAAGATAGTTGCCGTCAACGACTACGGCCACTGGAACTTCAAGCCCGCCGCCAAGATGATGTGGGACTACTTCATGCAGTTCTCGCGCGACCCGCAAAGTAAGAAACTCATCTATCACGGCAAGTAGCAGGTATTCCCTGTAGCTTTTCACGGGCGCGGATTACAAGGTTAGGGTGTAATCCGCGCCTTTCTTTCCCCCTTTCCATTTATCCTGACATGTCGCCTTCGCGGATTTTCCCGCAAAGTCATCCTATTCTTCCTTTTATTCCCTCGATATAAGCACGTTACGTGCTGTGCTCTTCGCAAATCCTTTTCTGCTGCCTACCCGGGTCGTACCCCCTTCGGTACCGGTTCGGTCATCCTTTGTCCGTATGGACCGAAGAACGACCGTTTCCGGCAAGTACGGTTTCTTTACAAAGAGACTGTCCGGTTCTTCCCGTTTGCCCGGTCATGCCGTGCTTTCATTCTTCCGGGAGGACAGGCGCCGGGTCGTGCCTGAAGTTTTGTTAACCGGGAAATGCTAATTTTTGGGAATTTTTCTTCAGGCGCGGATTTGACAGTTGAAGCGGTTTCCCTTCTTTTTTTATCCGGAAAGTAAGAAGAAAACCTGCCTTAAAGCATTTTTTGAACACACAGAACAGCTTTTGAACACACAGGACAGGAAATTTAAACACACAAACAACTGTTTTGAACATATAAGACAACTAAAAATTTGTTATCTTTCTAATATTGCACTCGAAAAATGACGTGAATAATGCCATTAATATTAGTAATGCCATGAGAAAGCTACTCACCCTATTATCAGTAGGCCTGCTTTTGGCGGCTTGCAATAACGACAATGGGCCGGCAGGACCGGCAGAACCCCTCATGAACAAGCAGGACAGCTTAGCTATCGTGGCTTTTTATCATTCGATGAAGTGTGCGGAGTGGAAAGGGGGATTCCACTGGGATCTGAAAGATACCGATACGTGGGGAGGAGTGACCGTAGAATATGATGCGGAAAAGAATGAGTATCGGGTGGTAAGAATAGAAGTACCTACGGCTGAAGACTATTTGCCGGATGGCTATTCCCTGCCTCCTGAATTAGGAGATTTGACAAGATTGCGCGACTTTATTGTGTGGGGAGACAGCCGGATGACAGGAGAAATTCCCAAGGAAATCTTTAATTGCCCTTTGGAATGCTTATATATTTCGGCCAAAGGGAATAACGAAGAACGCAAGGGACTTTCCGGAAGCATTCCCAAAGAAATCGGGAAAGTGGCAGGAACGTTGAAATGGTTGCAGATTGCAAATACCAACATTGGCGGGAAAATTCCGGATGAAATTGGTCTGCTGAAAGGGCTGCGGACAACCTTGTATTTGCAAGATAATGAATTTACTGGCAAGGTTCCTTTGGTATTCAGGGAATTACCGGTGGGGATATATCTTGTCAGCAATGACTTTACCGAAATGGATTGGCGGTATTTCACAGAAGATATAGGCAATGTGCCTATTTTGGATGACAATTGTTTGTCTGGGGAAATACCCGAAGAAGTCCTTGAGACAGAAAGGTGGAAGAAACTGTGCTATAGCGTGCAATACCAAAGAGAAGGGTATGGATATGATAAAAAATACTTTAAATAAGCAATAGTCATGTTATTTGATGGACAATCAACTCTTTCTGTTCCGACGGGACGGAAAGGCATTAATAAACCCTAATAACAAACTAAAAACTATGTATCACAGCATGAAAAGAATCATGAGAGACACAGGATGGAAACGGCTGGCAGGGCTGGCAGTCTTCCTATTGTTGTGTGCCCCCATCTTTGCGCAGAGCCAGGTGAGGGTGACAGGTCAGGTAATCGACAATCTCGGTATGCCGATGATTGGCGTCTCTATCTTGGAGAAAGGTACCAGCAACGGCGTGGTGACCGACATCGATGGCAACTACTCCCTCAATGCCACGGAGGGCGGCACGCTGGTATTCTCCTACGTGGGCTACGTTACGCAGGAACATCCGGTGGCTGAAGGCACGCTGAACGTCACCATGGCCGAAGACACGGAAACGTTGGACGAACTGGTGGTTATCGGTTACGGTGTGCAGAAGAAAAGTTCGGTGACGGGCGCCATTTCGCAGGTGAAAGCCGAAGACATGGAAAACCGTACCATTACCAATGCCCCGCAGGCGTTGCAGGGTAAGACGGCAGGCGTGCAGCTGATTGCCGGTTCGTCTGCCCCGGGCAGTGCGCCGACCGTGCGCGTGCGTGGTTTCTCCTCCAACCAGGCATCCGACCCGTTGTATGTAGTGGATGGTGTCCGCTTGGAAGACATCAGCGGTATCGACCCCAACGACATTGCCTCCATGGAAGTGTTGAAGGACGCCGCATCGGCTGCCATCTACGGTGCCGAAGCAGGTAACGGTGTTATCCTGATTACTACGAAGAAAGGCCAGGTAGGTACGGGCAAGATTACCTACGACTTCCAGTATGTGGCCCAGTCGTTGGCCCGCACACCGAAGTTGCTGAACGGTGAGGAATACATCAATTACCAGTCGGAATTAGGCGTGGACCGTGCCGGTTTGGAAGCCTCCTGGAATGGTGTCAGCACAGACTGGCTGGACGCTGCATTCGGGCATAGCTCCATGCAGAAGCACAACTTCTCTTTCTCCGGCGGTAGCGAGCAGGGCAATTACTATTTGTCTTTGACTTACTTGGATAACGACGGTATCGTACGCGGCGATGCGGATAGCTACCAGCGTATGACGGCTACCATCAACTCCGAGTACAACATCAAGCCCTGGCTGAAAGTGGGTACGACCAACCAGATAGAGAAATACAACACGCGCAGCGTATCTGCACAGAACGAATACGGCAGTTTGATTTCCGGTGTGATGATGATGGATCCTATCACGGCTGTAACGTACAGCCCGGATGAATTGCCTGAGCATATGCAGAATGCCATGAACCAAGGCTATCATTTGATGCAGGATGAGAACGGCAATTATTACGGTGCCTCCCAGTGGTATGCTGGTGAGAATGTGAACCCGTTGATTATGCGCGACAGAACGATTGCCAAGAACAGCGGTTTCAATGTCAACGGTTCTATCTATGCCGACCTTAAGCCTTTCGACGGGTTTACGTTTACTTCCCGTTTCGGTTACCGTTTGTCGGGTACCCGTTCGGCAACGACCAACCTGCCTTTCTACGGCAATGCCACTCAACATAAGGAATATGTGGACTTGAGCAGCAACTCATCGACCAGCATTTACTACCAGTGGGAAAACTTCGCCAACTATGTGAAGACTTTCAAGGACGCCCACACGTTGACCGCTATGCTCGGTATGTCATTCCAGGAATCTACTTACGACTATGTAAACGGTAGTCTGACGGCTAACGGTGAAGATGCCGTGACGATGAACAGCCCGTTATTCTACTACCTGAACTATGCTACGGCATCCTCTACCAAAGGGGTGCAGGGTGAAAAGACACGCACCGCCAAGATGTCCTATTTCGGTCGTGTGGGCTATGACTACATGGGCCGCTACATGGTGCAGGCTTCGCTGCGTGCCGATGCTGCCGACCTGTCGCAATTGCCGTTGACTAACCGTTGGGGCTACTTCCCTGCCGTATCTGCCGGCTGGACGGTTTCGGAAGAAAGCTTCTTTGAACCTATCAAGGACTATGTGCCCAGCTTGAAGATTCGTGGTAGCTGGGGGCAAAACGGTAGTTTGTCTGCTTTGAGTGGCTACTCTTATGCGTATGAAATTGTGAATAGCGGATTTTATCCGTTCACCTATCCTTGGGGTTCTCCTTCTTATACTGCTGGAGCAGGACCTTCTTATATGGGTAATGATAAGTTGAAATGGGAAACTTCCGAGCAGTTCAACATTGGTTTTGATGCCCGCTTCCTGCGTGACCGCCTGACGTTCAGCATGGATTACTATAACAAGAAGACTAAAGACTTGCTGATTTGGGGTACCACTCCGTCCTTGGCTTCCGGTGGAACCATGTCTCCTATCAACGCCGGTAATGTAACCAACAAGGGCTTTGAGTTTGAACTGGGCTGGCGAGACAATATTAAGGATTTCAGCTATAGCGTACGCGCCAACCTGGCTACGCTGAAGAATGAGGTGACTTACCTGGATCCCTCGGTAGAGCGTATTGCCGGCTCCAATTATCATACGTACACCATCAGCTACTTCGAAGAGGGCTATCCGGTGTACTACTTCCGTGGCTATAAGTTTACCGGCGTAGACCCGGAAACCGGCGACCCGACGTTTGCCGACCTAGACGGTGACGGACAGATTGCCGATGGCGACCGTACCTACATTGGCGATGCTATTCCCGATTTTACGTATGGTATCACGCTGACGGCTGCTTACAAGGGCCTCGACTTGACTGTCTTCGGCACGGGTTCAGTAGGAAACGACATTTTCCACTGCTCTTACCGTCCGGACTTCACCAGCGCCAACATGTATAAGGAAATCTTCTATGACAACCGTTGGACGGCCGACAACCATGCCGGTACCGTACCCCGCGCAGGTGCCAACAACATGGACAAGTACATCACTTCGGATGCCATGATTTACGACGGTTCTTACTTCAAGATCAAGCAAATTCAGTTGGGATATACGTTGCCGAAGAACCTGCTGAAGAAAGTCTACATCAACAACCTGCGCCTGTTCTGCTCGTTGGAAGACTTTATTACCATATCCAGCTATCCCGGCTTCGACCCCGAGGCTTCTGCCAATGCCACTACCGGTATGGGTATAGACAAGGGCGGCTATCCTTCCATGAAGAAGGTGGTATTCGGTCTTAACGTTGAGTTTTAACCCTTAAAAAGAATCATTACAATGAAAGCAAAAAAATATATCTACACTTTACTTGTCGCAGCAGCCACCCTGGGTACTACCAGTGGTTGCGTAGACCGCTTGGATATTCCGAAACACGGCAGTTTCGGTCTTCCCGATGAATATTACAAAACGGATGCTGAAACGATGGCGGGTGTTTCCTCCATGTACACCACATGGCGCAGCCAGTATTACAATTGGTATATGACCTTGAACTCCCTGGCCGATGATACGTGGACGGGTGGAGGTTCACGCGGTGACAACTCCGACATGGAGAAACTGAATGAGTATACTTTCGACTCCAGCAACGGCATGATTTCAGGCCTGTATTCTGGCTTGTACAGCCTGATTTATAAGGCTAACCTACTGCTTGAATATGTGCCGGGCACTACGGACGTGATGAAACAAGCCATTGCAGAAGCCAAGGTAGTACGTGCATGGAGCCATTTCTACCTGGTATCGTTGTGGGGCACGGCTCCTGTTATCGACCATCTGTTGGACGATAGCGAATACCACCAGCCTAATGGAACGCCGGAAGGCACGTATGCCGCTATCGAAAAAGATTTGACGGAGGCCATTGAATCCGGAGCACTTCCTTCGAAAACGAGCCTGAATGATCAGGAAACCGGCATTCGTATCACATTGGAGGCTGCCAAGGCTTTCTTGGGCAAGGCTTATCTGTTCCAAGGGAAATATCCGGAAGCAGCAGAGACTTTGGATGAGGTAATTGATACGCATTTGTATGGCCTGTATCCTGATTTTGAGAACTTGCTCCATGTTCCGGCAGACAATTGCGAGGAATCGATCTTTGAGCTCCAGATGGCCAATGACCCCAATCAGGTGTGGAACCAAATGAGCATGGTGGGTATCATGCAGGGTTGGCGCTTTGGTTTGTTGACTTTACAGCCTCAGGCCTATGCCACTTTTGCTACTGGTACTTATGGTTTCTTTAATCCCCGCAAAGACTTGTATGATGCTTTTGTGGAATGGGAGGGACCGGACGGCTACCGCCTGAACAGTTCTGTGCGCACCTATGAACAGATTCAGGCTGAAGGTGTCAGCGTGATGAACGGTGCCCAGTTGCCGGGTCATGAGAGCTACTTTATGTGGAAAAACCGTTCACTGAACAGTGACCTCGTTTACCCGAATCCGGGCTTCCAAATCGCTCAGCATTACAACTTGCGCATTATGCGTTATGCCGAAGTGCTCTTGATGGCTGCCGAAGCCCACGTGATGAGCACAGACCCCGAAGGCAGGGCGTTGAAATACATCAACGAGGTGCGCCAGCGTGCCCAGTTGGAGCCGCTGCCTGCCGTAACGCTGGAAGACATCCAGAAAGAAAAACGCCTGGAGCTTTGCTTGGAGTGCGTGCGCTACCAAGACTTGGTACGTTGGGGCTTGGCTGAAGAGGTAATGGGCGAACAAGGCAAGGAAATCCCTTCTTTCAATTCTATTCTCCAGCCTGATGGGGAAACGTATGAGGTTTCTGTAACATGGCCTTATAGCAACAAAGAATACGGTTTCAAGGCTCGCAACAAGTACTTGCCTATTCCGTTGAAAGAGTTGGAAGTGAATTCTAACATGGATCAGAATACAGACTGGTAATCATACATTAAGCATTGTTTTGGGCTAAAAAACCACATTTTTTTTCGAATACAACATTTAAAAAAAGAATTGCTTACTGTGTGTGGGGGCATTCAAGGGCGACCTTGGGTGCCCCCTGTCTTTGCCGTATCGGGAAGCTCAGGCAAAAGCATTCCAAAGGCATTTCCGCCAAACGACCGAATGAAATTCCGCCAAATGACCGAACGGAAATGCGCCAAATGACCGAATAGGTGCTGTAATATTGTGTTAATCAAAAAATTATAGATTAAAGAATAAGCAAGCAAAATAGCTGTCGGGAGCATGGGCATTAATCACTCATCACTAACCGCTAATCACTCTTTTAAGCGTGCAGGCCGGTGTCCGGATGTGGGGGGAAGGGAAGTAATTAAACAAATAGGCAAGCGTTTTGAACATACAGAACAATGGAAGAGGCATATTCTTGCTAACATTGCACGGAATAAACCATAAAACAACAATAGCATGAAAAAGTATTCTTTGTTCTTCTTCTCGGCGGCATTTTTGCTGCTCTCTGCAAGCATGCCCTTGTCGGCATCGTCCAAGCAGAATACGCCCGAGACACCGGGCGAAATCATTGCCTCCAATTCGAAAGCCATTGCGCAGACTCAATCGGGCCAGGTGGCCGGATACATTGAAAACGGCGTGTACATCTACAAGGGCATTCCTTATGCCAAGGCCGAACGCTTCATGCCTCCTACGGCTCCCGACAGCTGGGAGGGCATACGCAGCAGCCGTGCCTACGGGCCTACCTGCCCGCAAGCCAAGCGCACGGGCTGGTACAGCGATGAGTCGGCCTTCTCGTTCAACTGGGACGACGGTTTTCCCGATGAGGACTGCCTGCGCGTCAACATCTGGACGCCGGGCGTGGGCGACGGGAAGAAACGCCCCGTCATGGTATGGCTGCATGGCGGCGGTTATGCTGCCGGCTCGGGGCAGGAGTTGCCTTCTTACGACGGTACCAACCTGGCCAAGGAGGGCGACGTGGTAGTGGTGACGCTGAATCATCGCCTGAACGTGCTGGGTTTCCTTGACCTTTCCGCTTTCGGCGAGAAATATGCCCAGTCGGGCAATGCCGGTCTGCTGGACCTTGTGGCCGCATTGCAATGGGTAAACAAGAATATCGAAGCTTTTGGGGGCGATCCCTCCAACGTGACCATCTTTGGACAGTCGGGTGGGGGTGGCAAGGTGACCAACCTGCTTGCCACTCCGGCAGCCAAGGGGTTGTTCCACAAAGCCATTGTACAGAGCGGCTCGCTGCTGCACGACATGGAGGCGAAGTACTCGCGCCGCATCGGGCAGCTGACGGTGGAAGAACTGGGCTTGAAGCCGGACGAGGTAGACAAGCTGGCCACCGTGCCTTACGAAGAATTGCTGGCTGCCGGTGAGCGTGCCATTGCCCGCGTCAAGAAGGATGCCGAGGCCGACGGCATGCCCTCCATGCTGCTTTTTGGCTGGGCGCCCACAGTGGACGGCAGCGTGATGCCCGCGCACCCCTTTGACCCGCAGGCGCCTGCACAGAGCAAGGATATCCCTGTAATGATAGGCACCACGCTCCACGAGTTTACCGCCAGCACGTATGTGCCTGCCTTGCGTACCATCGGGCAGGAACAGGCGGTGGAGATGGCGCGCCAGAAGTATGGCGACCGTACAGACGAGTTTGTGCAGGCCTTTGCCAAGGTATATCCCGACTACCAGCCTAAGGATTTGCTCGACGTGGATTTCCTGTTCCGCCCCAATGCCGTGAAGCAGGCTACGCTGAAGGCGGCACAAGGCGGCGCGCCGGTCTACATGTACCTTTTTGCCTGGGAATCGCCCGTGATGGACGGCATCCTGCGCAGCACCCACTGCATGGAGATTCCTTTTGTGTTTGACAACGCTTTGCGCCACGCCTCCATGACCGGGGGTGGCGAAGATGCGCAGGTGCTGGCCGACAAGATGAGCCGTGCCTGGGTGAACTTCGCCAGGACGGGCAACCCCAATGCCGACGGCCTGCCCCAATGGCCTGCCTTTACGGCGGACAAGGGCGCCACGATGGTGTTTGACAGTGCCTGCGAGGTGAAGTACAATCCCGACAAGGCCTTGTTGGAGTTTGTGTCGGAGTTCCCGGGACAAGGGTTCTGAATGCTTGAAGTTTAATTTGAAAATACATTCGCGACAATGAAAAGAATTGTTCTTTTGGCCCTTGTGGCCTCCTTTGCTTGGGTTGCCCGTGCACAGTGGGGCGGACCGCAAAGCCGGGTGGTGACCGACACCATTTACAGTGAGATTCTGAAAGCGGACAGGGCTTACAGCATTTACCTGCCCAAAAGTTATGAAGTGGACAAAGACCGCAAGTACCCCATCCTGTACCTGCTGCACGGGGTGATGGGTACCAACGTGGGGTGGTTCCGCGACCAGCGCGCCAAGGATGTGGCCGACCAGCTGATGGCTTCGGGCGAGGCGTGCGAGATGATTATCGTCAGCCCCAATGCGGGTGGCAACCCTTATGAAGGCGACTGGAACGGCTATTTCAACATGCCGGGATGGCCGTATGAGGATTTCTTCTACCAGGAGTTCCTGCCGTACATCGAGAAGACCTACCGCGTCATTGCCGACAAGGAGCACCGTGCCATTGCCGGCCTGTCGATGGGCGGCGGAGGCACTACGAGCTACGCGCAACGCCATGCGGACATGTATTGCGCCGCTTATGCCATGAGCGCGCTGATGGACATTCCCGAAGTAGGGGCAATGCCTTCGCAGAATCCGGATGACAAGATGGCCATCCTGAACCGGTCGGTGAAAGAGCACAGCTGCATCAAGTATGTGGAGAACGCCGACGAGGCCACGAAGGCACAGTTGCGCACGGTACAATGGTATGTGGACTGTGGCGACGATGATTTCCTGCTGGAGCGCAACATGGAGTTTGTGACGGCCATGCGCAAGGCGGGCATCCCGCATCAGTTCCGCGTGCGTGACGGCGGGCATACCAATGAATACTGGCATACGGCCTTGTTCACTTGCCTGCCTTTTGTAAGCCGCAGTTTCGGCAAATAAGTAATAACACTCAGAGGGAATAAAGTCAAAACCAAAACCCTCTGCATCTTTTGGGCGCGGATTACGCAGAATTAAGGGCGTATCAAATAAAATATAGTGCGGATGAGAATGTGACGAAATAAAAATGGTACGGATTCCCCTCCTCCCGGGAGGAGGGGTGGCACGAAGTGACGGGGTGGTAGGTGTAATAACTTATTATTGTTCAGCAGAATATAAATATTCCTACCACCTCCCCCTTCGGGTACTCCTCCTCCCAGGAGGAGGAGAATTCAGTTACTGATGTATTTCGGCATACCCTCATTCAGTTACCATCGCATTTTGATACGCCCTTAATTCCGCGTAATCCGCGCCTAATATTAGGACATACTGAACTATTTCATGCGCTTTGCCCTTCCCCTGTTTTTTATCTCCTACCTCTCCTTTTTTATCCGGATTTCTGGCTTTTCCCCCTGCCTTACCAAGGGAATATGGCTCACTTTCCCTTTTTTCATGTTATATAGCAGGATTTGAACATAGGGAACAACTTTTGAACATTTAAACAAGTCCGGGCAAAGTACAAGACCTTTCAGAAAGCGTTCTGGAGGACATGTTTGAAGATTATGATAAGTATTTTGAAGATATTGTAAAATATAAAATAGTAACTTTTCTCACCTTTGCAAAGGAAAAGAAGAAAATCGGTGCGACTGTTCGTGCCGCGAATCTATTACCATGTATATATAATGTATGGCTCTTCATTATTTATTTAAATATTGTGCGAAGCAAGGCGCGGGGGTACCCACTGCATGGGGTGCCCTTGGGCTTTGTGGCGCAAAAGAGAGTTTGTAATCCTTATTATTAACCTTCTATTAATTAAAAATGCGAGAAACACGTATGAAAAAAAATGTGGTTTTACGTTTTTGTAACGTAGTTTTGTCATTCGTACTGGCACTTGCATGCATGCATGCAATTCCGGTACAAGCAGCTCCCCAACAGGCGAAAACGATTACGGGAGTAGTAACATCCGGTACAGATGGTTTCCCTCTGATTGGAGTAAGTGTCCAGGTGCAGGAAACGTCTACCGGTGGTATCACTGACCTCGACGGTCGGTATTCTGTGCAGGCCGAAGAAGGCCAGACTTTAATCTTCTCTTACATTGGCTTTGTATCGCAGACCATCAAGGTGGGCAGCGCTTCTACCATCGACGTGGTGCTGGCGGAAGACAACGAGATGTTGGACGAAGTAGTGGTTGTAGGTTACGGCGTGCAGAAGAAAAAACTGGTGACGGGCGCTACCGTCCAGGTGAAAGGTGACCAGATTGCCGAACTGAACACCACCAACCCCTTGCAGGCCATGCAAGGACAGACACCGGGTGTAAACATCACCTCTACTTCCGGCCAACCGGGTGAGGGACTCAAGGTGAGCATCCGTGGTTTGGGTACCGTAGGTAATGCAGAACCACTGTACCTTATCGATGGTGTGCGCGGCGATATCTCCAACCTGAACCCTGCCGATATCGAGAGCATCGATATCTTGAAGGATGCCGCGTCTGCTGCCATCTACGGTGCGCAGGCTGCCAATGGTGTAGTATTGGTGACCACCAAGCAGGGCAAGGAAGGCAAGGCAGTGGTTTCGTTTGACGGCTACTTCGGCGTGCAGAACGTGGCAAAGACAGCAGACGTGCTGAACACCGAGCAGTACATGATGATTATGGACGAGGCACACTACAATTCTACCGGGCTTCATTACGATTGGGACAGCTACAAGTCCATCCGCGATGCCAGCGGCAACTTGTATGATACGGACTGGATGGGTGCCATGTTCAAGGACAACGCCCAGTTGCAGAGCTACACCCTCGGCGTGACGGGCGGTTCGGCCACTTCCACCTATGCCATTTCGCTGGGTTACATGTCGCAGGAAGGTATTGTTGGCGGCAAGGACGTGTCCAACTTCTCCCGCTACAACTTCCGCGTGAACTCTGAGCACAAGCTGTTCAAGGACCTGCTGAAGGTGGGCGAGCAAATCAGTTTCGTTTACCGCGACAAGACCGGCATTGGGGTAGGCGGCCAGTATGACAACACGTTGATGAGCGCTTTCTCGATGGCTCCGTTCGTGCCCATCTACAGCGACAACAACATCTACGACATGCCTTACAACGATACCTCCAATTCCGATTGGGATCCGGATGGCGGTAACCCTTACGGCCAGATGATGGTACGCCACAACAAGAACAAGAACGTGTACTTCTCCGGCAACGTCTACGCTGAATTACAGCCCATCAAGAACCTGAAGATCCGCACTGTGTTTGGTGCCAATTACGGTACCAGCGAATCGCGCAACTTCAGCCCTTTGTACCAGTTCAGCACGATGGCTCGTAATACCCGTACCAGCGTTTCCCAAAACATGCAGCATGTGCTGGAACTGACCTGGACCAATACGGCCACTTACGACTGGAAGGTTGACGACCATGCTTTCAATGCTTTGATTGGTATGGAGTCTTACCAATACAGCGGGACGTATCTGAGTGGCGGTAGTGCCTCCTTGAAAGAAGGGTTCGACGATTGGGACCACGCCTACATCGCGAACGGCACGGCTTCTTCTACGGCTGATGGCTTGAGTGTCAGTGGTTATCCGCTGGACGAAACCCGCACGGTTTCTTACTTCGCCCGCTTCGGCTGGAACTGGAAAGAGACCTATATGTTGAACGCCACAGTGCGTGCCGATGGTTCGTCCCGTTTTGCCCGCGGCCACCGCTACGGTGTATTCCCCTCCATCTCTGCCGGCTGGATCATGACGAATGAGAAATTCATGGAAAACACCCGCAACTGGCTCGACTACTTTAAGCTGCGTGCCAGCTGGGGACAGGTTGGTAACCAGAATATACCTAACTATCAATACCTGGCACCCATCACGTCAAGCAATGTGCATTACTATTTTGGTAACTCACACCAGAACTCATCTACCGAGGCTGCAGCCTTGGGTACCAACTGGGGCGCTTATCCCAGCCGTTTGTCCAACGAAGAATTGACGTGGGAAACTTCCGAACAGACCAACATCGGTTTTGATGCCCGCTTCTTGGACAGCCGTTTGGGCGTAAATTTCGATTTCTATGTGAAGAGCACCAAAGACTGGCTGCTTTCCGCGCCTATTTTGACTACTACCGGTACGGGCGCTCCCTACATCAACGGTGGTAACGTGAAGAACACGGGTGTGGAACTGGCCTTGACCTGGAACGACCAGATTGGCAAGGACTTCAACTACAATGTGACGCTGAACGGTTCTTTCAACAAGAACAAGGTAGGCAGCATCCCCACGGAAGACGGTATCATCCACGGCGCTACGAATGAGTTGTACAACAACGGTCCCGAGTTCTATCGTGCGCAGAACGGCCAGCCCATCGGTTACTTCTGGGGTTATAAGACGGACGGCATCTTCCAGAACCAACAGGAAATCGATGAATGGCGTGCGGCAGGCAAAGGCTTCTTGCAGTCTGATCCGCAGCCGGGCGATGTACGCTATGTAGACGTTAACCCCGACGGTGTAATCAACGATGACGACAAGGTGAACTTGGGTAACGGTATTCCCGATTTTACCCTCGGCTTGAACCTCGGCTTCAACTACAAGGGCTTCGACTTCTCCATCGTGGGCAACGGCGCCTTTGGCCAGCAGATTGTACAGTCTTACCGCAACCACGCCAGCCCGTTGGCAAACTATACGACGGAGTTCTTGGACAGATGGCACGGCGAAGGCACCAGCAACCGCATGCCGCGTGTGACGGATGGCAACATCAACTGGGAATTCTCCGACCTGTACATCCACAACGGCAACTACTTCCGCCTGAGCACCCTGACGCTGGGCTACGACTTCGCCAAGCTGATTAAGAGCAGCGCCGTCAGTCAGGCACGCCTGTACTTCCAGGTGCAGAACCTCTTTACCATTACCGGTTACAACGGCATGGACCCGGAAATCGGTTTCGGTTCTTCTTCCAACACATGGGTTTCGGGCGTAGACTACGGTTACTATCCGCGTCCCCGTACCGTTCTCGTGGGTGTAAATCTTAAATTCTAATTTTGTAAAATACGAATGGACATGAAAAATAGTAAATTCAATATCATTATCGCAGGCGCTCTTTGCCTGGGTCTGGGTACGGCCTCTTGTACCCAGGAATTCTTGGACGTGGAGTCGAAGACCGAATCTACGACCGGAAACTTTTATAAGACAGAACAGGACGCCTATCGTGCCTTGCTGGGCTGTTACGATGGTTACCGCCGTGCCACAACCGGCACAACCGGCATGAATTTTTTGGTCTATGCTGAAATCATGGGTTATGAATGCTTCGGTGGTTCCGGCTCCGGTGACGGTAATAGTATGCGGCTTCTTGACCGCTTCGACCTGTCGGAAAATCCTTCTTCAACAGGTACCGGTTGGTCGGATTATTATTCAGGTATCTACAGATGCAACGAATTGCTTACGCGCGAGGACGGCATCCAGTGGAACGAAACCGGCAGTATGCGCAACCAGTATATGGCTGAGTGCCGCGCCATCCGTGCTTTCCTTTATTTTGACCTAGTGCGCCAGTTTGGTAACATTCCCTTGCTTACCGCGCCTACGTCGGACAATGTGCCGCAGGCCGCCCCGGCTGACGTGTACAAGCTGATTTTCGAGGACTTGAAGTTTGCCATCGAAAACATCCCGGCAAACGCTTATCCCAAAGCTGAATCGGAATCCAATGACGGTAAGATTACGAAGTATGCCTGCGAAGCCATTCTGGCACGCGCTTACCTGTATTACACCGGTTACTACGGCACAGAACCCGAGAACGTGACCAAGGCCGAGGCACTGGCTGCTGTGGAAGACATCATTACTTCGGATGAATACGACTTGGTTCCCGAATATCGCCGCTTGTGGCCTGCCGCTTGTGCGCAGAAGGCAGAAGTGGGGGATGTGACAACCCTGTACGGTGATTATGCCGGTGACGGTAACTGCGAAACAGTGCTGACCGTGAAATGTACGGCGACGAATAACTGGGCGACTGCCGACGGTAACCGCTGGCAGGTGAATATTGCCATGCGTACAGCAACGGGTGTGGCTCCCTATGCACAAGGCTGGGGCTATGCCACGGTGAATCCGAAATTTGTTGAGGAGTACGAGGAAGGTGATACCCGTCGCGAAGCCTCCATTATCGACATTAATGGTGAGGGATTGATTAACAGTATATACATGCCAAACTGCATTACCGGTTCGCAAGAGTACACCGGTTACTACATCAAGAAGTATGCCCCATTGGCTTTTGCCGACGGTACACATGCCGGTATAGAGAACGGTACGGGTAACTTTATGATTTCGAACCACCAAGACTACGTGCAGGTGCGCTATGCCGACGTGCTGCTGATGGCAGCCGAGCTGGGCAGCCCCAATGCGCAGGAGTATTTCAACAAGGTTCGCGAACGTGCTTTCACGGACAAAGACGGCAACCTCTCTCCGAAGTACACCGAAAAGACGGCTACCAAAGAGAACATCATGCGCGAGCGTCAGTTTGAGTTTGCTTTCGAGGGCATCAACTATTACGACTTGCTCCGCCAGGGTGTGGAATATGCCGCAACTCAGTTAGCCAAGCAAGACGGTGTGGTGGTGAAAACAGGTGGCAATGACATTCCTATGGAGTTCAACCCGCAGAATTTCATCGCCAAGAAAGGCCTGATGATGATCGACGAAAACCAGATTCGTCTGTCCAACGGTGTTTTGGTTCAGAACGAAGGTTGGAGGAATTAAGGATGCTGTGCTTATAGTATGAAGTTTTGTGAGGGTGTCGATATGCGGAGTGCCTTTTGCGGTGATTCCCATGTGGGCACCCTCCTTAAAACTAATCGTTTCCCGTATATCCTTTTGGGGTGAAAAAGGTTATCTTTGCAGGAGTTGCGAATTAAAATTGTGTAACCATGAAAATGAAATCTTTATTTACCGTATCGTGTCTTGCGATGGCTTGCCTGTCGGCCGGCGCGCAGGAAACCTATGAGTTTCAGAACACGAAGCTGTCGGATGAAAAGCGTATCGACGCCTTGATGGAGGAGCTTACGCTGGATGAAAAAATCACCCTTTTGGGCAGTGACCTGGCTGTACCCCGCCTGGGCATCCTGCCGTGCCGCCACCACGAAGGCCTGCACGGGTTGGCTTTGGGCGGTCCCTCCGGTTGGGGCGGCCATAAGATGGTAGATGGTAAGCGGGTGGCAACCGACCTCCCGACAACCATTTTCCCGCAATCGTACGGACTGGGTGCCACGTGGGACACCGACCTGTTGCGCAAGGTAGGCGAGCAGGCTTCCATTGAAGCCCGCTATTACATGCAGCGTCCCGACGACAAGCGTACTGCCTTGGTGATGCGTGCCCCGAATGCCGACCTGGCACGCGACCCGCGCTGGGGGCGCACGGAAGAAAGTTTCGGGGAAGATGCTTTCCTGACGGCACGGCTGACGGTAGCCAATATCGAGGGCCTGCAAGGCGACGACCCGCGCTACTGGCGTACAGCGGCCTTGATGAAACACTTCCTGGCCAACAGCAACGAAGACCGGCGTGACAGCACGTCGAGCAACTTCGACATGCGCCTGTTCTACGAATACTATGCTTATCCGTTCTACAAGGGCATTACCGAGGGCGGCAGCCGTGCTTTCATGGCAGCCTACAACGGTTGGAACGGTCCCGCCATGTGTGTGCATCCCTGCCTGAAAGAGATTACCCGCGACAAGTGGGGCAACAACGGCATCATCTGTACGGATGGCGGCGCCTTGCGCTTGCTGGTCAGCGCGCACCAGGCTTATCCCACTATGGCGGAGGGTGCGGCTGCGGTGGTGAAGGCCACTACCGGGCAGTTCCTGGATGAATACCTGCCCCACATCAAGGAAGCGTTGGAGAAAGGTTACCTGACCGAGGCTGACATCGATGAGGCTATCCGGGGCAACCTGTTTGTGGCATTGAAGCTCGGCCTGCTGGACGGCAAGGACTCTGCCGACCCTTACCGCCACATCGGTACAGACCCCAATGAAGTGCCGCCTTACGAACGCGAGGAAGCGAAGAACCTGGCGCGCGAGGTGACGGCAAAGTCGGTTGTCTTGCTGAAGAACAGCAAGAACCTGTTGCCTCTCGATGCTTCCAAGCTGAAGAAGATAGCCGTGATAGGGCCTTATGCCGACAAGATTGTGCAAGACTGGTATAGCGGTACCCCGGCTTACGAAGTGACTATCCTGGACGGTGTCCGCAACGCCGTGAAAGGCGGGCAGACGGAAGTGCTCTATGCTGCCAACAACGCGATAGACGAGGCTGTGAATGCCGCCCGCGAGGCCGATGTGGCTCTCGTTTGTGTGGGCAACCACCCCTATGGCACACGTCCCGACTGGTTCTTCTGCCCCGTGCCGAGCGACGGTCGCGAGGCTGTGGACCGGAAGTCGCTGATGTTGCCCGATGAAGACTTGCTGAAGCAGGTGTACAAGGCCAATCCCAACACCATCCTGGTGCTGGTGAGCAGTTTCCCGTACACCATCAACTGGAGCCAGGAGAACCTGCCTGCCATCCTGCACATCACGCATTGCAGCCAGGAGCAGGGCAATGGCCTGGCCGATGTCTTGTTCGGCAAGGTGAACCCCTCCGGGCATACCACCCAGACCTGGGTGAAGGACATCACCGACCTGCCCGACATGATGGATTATGACATCCGCCACGGACGTACTTACATGTACTACAAGGGCGATGTGCTTTATCCGTTCGGCTATGGCCTGAGCTATACGACGTTCGACTACCGGCAAATCAAGTCCGTCAAGCAAAGTAAAGACAAGGTGACGGTGACGGTGCTGGTGAAGAACTCGGGCAGCCGCGACGGCGAGGAAGTGGTGCAATTGTATGCCAGCTATCCGGAGTCGAAGGTAGAGCGTCCCATGAAACAACTGCGGGCGTTCAGCAAAGTGCCTATTGCCGCCGGTGAAACGAAAGAAGTAGTTCTCGACATCCCCAAAGAAGATTTCGCTTATTGGGACGAAGCCCAAGATAAGTTTGTGGTAGAGCCTGGGAAGGTGAAACTGCTGATTGGCGCATCTTCGGCAGACATCCGTCTGGAAGGGGAGGTTAATTTGTAAAAACAGTTATAGTTATTATTAGGGTTTAGGTATATTAGGTAAAGAGAGCGTGGCGGATAATGAAGAATCCGCATGCGGCCGGCCTTTGGCGTTGTGTGCGGGTTCTTCTTTTGTTTTGGGTAATAAATAAAGGCAAGCACATTTTTTCGGAATACAACATGAATTAAAAAGAATTGCAGAATGTGCGTGGGGACGTTCAGGGTTGTGCCTTGAATGTCCCCTTTTTTATGGGCAAAGATACCCTTTGTGTTGTATAGCAGGATTTGAACACAGGGAACAGCTTTTGAACATTTATACAGGCGAATCCGGGCGCGAAGGACTCTGAAACGGGTGTCCAAAGGTGCATTTTTGAAGACTGTGATAAATAGTTAGAAGATTATGTAAAGCGTGGAATGGAGAAATTTCCCATCTTTGTGACAAGAAAAAACAGATATGATGCGAACCGTTAAATCTATCATCATGGACATAAAGAAAATTCCCTTGCTTTTTGCAGGCGTTGCTCTTTGCATGTCGGCATGTTCCGGCAAAGTTCAACAATCTTCAGCTTCGATTTCCGGTGGCGATGAGCAGCAGTTGTTCATCGGCGATTCCATTGCCGTGGCACAAACCCAATACGGGAAAGTGCGCGGCTATATATTAAGAGGTATATATACGTTCTGCGGCATTCCTTACGGCGCCAGTACGGCAGGCGAGAACCGCTTCATGCCTCCCCGCGAGCCCGAACCTTGGGAAGGCATCCGTCCGGCTGTCTTTTGGGGCGATACGGCTCCCCAGGTTACGGCAGGGAAATACCGCAACAACTACAGCACTTTCACCGACCATTGGAATTATTACGACGTGAGCGAAGACTGCCTGATGCTGAATGTCTGGACCCCGGGTCTGGCAGACGGCAAGAAGCGTCCGGTGCTGGTGTGGCTGCACGGCGGTGGCTTCACCAACGGCAATGCCATCGAGCAGGACGGGTATAAGGGCGAGAACATCAGCCGCTATGGCGATGTGGTGTTCGTGTCCATGAACCACCGCTTGGGACCCATCGGTTTCAGTGATTTCTCGGGCGTGGACGGCAAGGCTTTCGCCGAGTCGGGCAATGTGGGCATCCTCGACTTGGTGGCAGGCTTGAAGTGGGTACACAACAACATCGAACAGTTTGGCGGCGACCCCGGCAATGTGACCATTATGGGACAGTCGGGCGGCGGTGCCAAGGTCTGCACGCTCGTAGCGATGCCCGAGACGAAAGGGCTGTTGCACAAGGCGGTGGCTCTGAGTGGCAACATCACGGGCGCCATCAGCAGCAGTTATAGCGCAGAGTTGGGCAAGGCTATCTTGAAAGAAGCCGGCCTGCAGCCTTCGCAGATGAGCAAGTTGCAACAGATGCCGTGGTTGGACTACATTGCCTTGGCGAATCGTGCTGCCGCGAAACTCGACAAGCAAAAAGGCGGAAGCGGCATGATGCGGGGCGCTTTCGGACCGGTAGGCGATGGTTTCCACGTCCCGGCGGAAACCTTCTATTCCGACCCCGAAGGCCTGTCTACCGATGTGCCGATGCTGTTCTGCACCACGACCTGTGAATTCTCCTTGAGCCGCGACAACGCCGCCATGGAAAAAATGGACAAGGCGCAACTGATAGAAACCGTAACCCGGATGAAGGGGAAAGACGGCACGCCGGTTGTGGAGGCATACGCCAAGGCTTTCCCGGACAAGAAACCGGTTGAACTGTTGGGGCTGATTCTGAGTTCGCGCGAGAAGGTGATAGCCACCGCCAATGCCAAGGCGGTCCAGAAGGCTCCGGTGTACTTGGCATGGTTCGGTTGGAACCCGCCTTTGTTCGACGGCCGCATGCGTGCTTTCCACTGTCTGGACATCTGTTTCTGGCTGAAGAATACCGACCTGATGATTACCCACACAGGTGGCGGCAAGCGTCCGCGCGACCTTTCCACAAAGATGACAGACGCGTTGCTGAGTTTCATGCGGACAGGCAACCCCAATTGTTCCAGCTTGCCGGAATGGCCTGAATATACGCCGGAAAAGGGTGCGACTATGATGCTGAACGATGCGTGTGAAGTGGTTTACGACCCCGACCGCGAAGCCCGGCAGACGCTTGCCCAATAGGGATTGAAGCAACGGGCACCAGGTAACCTCAAACGAAACATACTAAGGTGAAGCAGCTATCCTGCAAATAGCTGCCGCCTTATTTTACATAACACTTTTCTGATTTGTCATCGACTTAAAAATAATTCCAATGAAGAACAAAACACTTAGGGAGCTTCTTTCCCGACCTTAGCATGGCAATTCTTTTTAGCCGGAAGGCGGATATACCGGACGGAACTGAAGAAAAGCTATCGGGTTCAATAGGTATTTTCTGGATAAAGTAATGGGGCTGTTTTTCAGTTCCTCCGTCTTATCCGCAGGCCGGCGGGTTTGCAAAGTATATAAATGTTGTATTATTAACTTTAAACAAGTTTGTATGAAAAACAAAAGTTTTCATGACTGGAGAAGAGTTCTGACCTTGGCTCTTTTCGTCTTGTTGGGATCGGCCTACACATGGGCGCAATCCATCCAGGTGACAGGTAAGGTTATTGACAATCTGGGCGAGCCGATGATTGGCGTCAGCGTCCTCGAGAAAGGCACCACCAACGGTATGGTGACCGACCTCGACGGCAATTACTCGCTGAATGTACCCCAGGGTGCTACATTGGTGTTCTCTTACATCGGTTACATGACGCAGGAGCAGACGGTAACGTCGGGTACGCTGAACATCACGATGAAAGAAGACAACGAATTGTTGGACGAAGTCGTGGTCATCGGTTACGGTACGGTGAAAGCCAAGAACTTTACCGGTTCGGTGGACATGGTGAAGATGTCCGACTCCCCGGTTGCCGACCTGAATTTGACTTCGGCTACCGACCTGCTGCGCGGCCGCTTGAGCGGTGTGGTTTTGGGCGCTGAATCCGGTGAAGTGGGAGGTTCTTCCAGCATCCTGATTCGTGGCCAGAAGAGCATCAACAGCACCAGCGAGGAACCGTTGATCATCTTGAACGGCGTGATTTTCTCCGGTGAGCTGAACGACATTGACCCCACCACCATCGAGAACATCAGCGTATTGAAGGATGCCACTTCCTTGGCCGCATACGGTTCGAAAGCTGCGCAGGGTGTCATCATGGTGACGACAAAGAAAGGACAGGAAGGCAAACCCCGCGTTAGCTTCTCTACTTCTCACCAGTTCTCTACGCCGTCTTACAAACCTAAATTCTTGAGCGGTGAGGATTACATTATGTTCAGACATGTCAAGGATGGTTATTCTTTGGAAGATCCTTCTACGTGGATGAATCCCTTTGAATTGAGAAACTACGAAAGAGGACAGGAAACCAATTGGTACGACCTGGCTACCCGCGTAGGTTATACGCAGAACTACAACGCCAGCATCTCGGGTGCAGGCGAACGTTTCAACTACTACGTCAGCGTAGGTCACTCCGACATGAAGGGTATGACGTTGGGCAACCACTTCGCCCGCAACACCATGAGCATGAACACCAGTAGCAAGATAGCTTCGTGGTTGGAAATCGGTGCGAACATCAACTTCACCAATACCATTAATGACGAGGTTCCGGTAAATATCGGTGGCAGCACTATGACCCCATACGGTGAACCCTATCTGCCGGATGGTAGCTTCCGTAAGTTTGTGGATGGTAATGATGCTACGCAGTTAAATCCGTTGTGGACAACAGGTGCCGAGCGTAATAACCGTCGTACCAACCTGAATCTCGGTGGTTTCATCAGCATCGATATTCCTTGGGTAGAAGGCCTGAACTTCCGTGTTAATGGTTCTTATTCGCGTATTGACGTGAACAATAAGAGTTTTTATCACGAGAGTTATTATCCTACAAGCATGGCAGATGACTGGGATGCAGTAGGTTATGAACCTGCTTACCTTAGCTTGGCAGATGCCAATGGTACAATTTCTTCTTCACAGACCATTAGTTGGTTGATGGACTACATTCTTTCTTATTCGCGTGCCTTCGGTAACCACTACGTCAGCGCGTCGTTGGTGTACACGCGCGACAGCAATGAAGTGGTTGGCCAGAAATATGAGGGCAAAAACTTTACGAATGCCGGCAATACCTTGAAAGGCTGGTATGGTATCGGTGATGCCAATGCACAGACCATTACTAATCCCACTTACACGTTGCACAACGACGTAGGTTACTTAGGTCGTGTGATGTGGTCGTACAAAGACACCTACCACTTGAACGGTTCGCTCCGCCGCGACGGTTCCTCGGTATTCGGTGCTGACAACAAATGGGGCTACTTCCCCGCCTTTGGCGCAGCCTGGACCATCACGAACGAAAGTTTCATGGAACCGGCGAAGAAATGGCTGGACAACCTGAAACTGAAGCTCTCTTGGGGTAAGAACGGTGCCCAGACGCTGGCTCCTTACGGCACGCTGTCTACCGTTACCTTGGCACAAGGCGGAGGCATTGCCAACTACTACGACGGTACCATCCACTGGGGGCAGACTATTTCTACGTTGGGTAACGCAGAATTGGGCTGGCAGACCACTACTTCGTGGAACGCCGGTTTCGAAAGCGATTGGTTGAACCGTCGCCTCCACTTCGAGCTGAACTTCTACAAATCGAAGACTACCGACCAGATTTTTGAACGCAACATCCCGGTAATGGGTGCCGGCGTGACCACGCAGAAGGCTACCATGGGTCAGGTGAACAACTGGGGTATTGAAATCAACGCTTCTTCCGTCAACATCAAGAACAACGATTTCAGCTGGACTTCCGACTTGACTTTCACGCTGAACCGCAACAAACTGGTTGAACTGTACGGTGACGGACAGGATGACTTGACGAAGGGTTACTTCATCGGCAAGTCCTTGGGTGCCATTTATGGCTATGAAGTTGCCCGTATCAATCCTGAAACCGGTATGCCTATTTACATTGCAGGTGATGGATCTGAAACAGAAAACCCCAATCCGGCAACTGATCGTAAGATCTTGGGTTACCAGAAAGAAAACTTCCGTTTGTATTTTGCCAATACGTTCAAATATAAGAATTGGCAGTTGTACGTCATGCTGACCGGTATCTTCGGCGGCGGTGGCTATGGCAAGGCAAACAACACATTTGCATACACTACTTATGCTTTCGGTAGAAGCGCAAGCGCGTATGACATTCCGTTCTGGACTCCGGAGAACAAGAGTACTGAGTATCCCAGCCCGGCATTCAACAATACCAATGGATACTATCAGATATACAACAACTACGGCCATGTACGTTTGCAAGACCTGAGCCTTTCTTACAACATTACGCCGTTAGTGTCCAAGTGGGGTATCAGCAATGCCAAGGTATCTGTTTCCGGACGTAATTTGTTCTACATCGCACCGCATTGGAAGATGGGTGACCCGGAAGTCCGTTCCGCTTCCATTATCTCTATGCCGCGTGCCTTTACGGTGGCTTTGAATCTGTCCTTCTAATTTATGTCTAACACAATTTAATAGTAAAGTATATGAAACTAAACAAAATATTATTCTTAGGTGCAATCGGTCTGTTGGGAGCATGCACTCCAGACAATGAGTTCCTGGAAGAACAGCCAAAGGACTTAATTACCGTGGAAAATGGTTACAGTTCCGGCGACCAAGTGCTTTCCACCCTGCTTTCTGCTTATAATATCATTGAAACCAGCTATTTCCCCATGGGATTCGGTGAAAGTGATAACTTCCTATATAAACAGGCTGGAACCGACATTATGGACGGTAAATTTACGAATGTAAAATACAGTAATTTTATCGGTACTTGGTCTTCTACTCTTACTATGGTACAGAATGTATGGGACAATTATTATAAGATTATCTCTTACTGTAATTTGGCGCTGAAGCAAATGGAAGTTGTAACTTGGACTGACGAGGCCGAGAAAAACCGTATAGCCGCAGAATGCAAGTTCTTGCGCGGATTCTCTTATTTGCGTCTGGCTGAGTATTATGGCGCAGTGCCTTTGGTACAGGAATTTACGGAAACCGCACGCTTTGATTACGAACGCACTCCCCGTGCAGATGTTTACTCTGCTGCTATTACCGATATGGAAGACGGATACAAAGTGTTGCCTGAAAGTACAATTGCCATAGGCGAACCGGGACGTGTCAGCAAATATGCCGCTGCCTTGTTCTTGGCAGAAGCTTACCTGGCCCGCGGTGTAGAAAATGGGGACAATGTTGAAGATTTCCGCATGGCAGCTACTTATGCACAGGACGTGATAGACCACCATCCGCTTATGACCAGCCGTTTTGGTGTGCGTGCTCCCGGTGCCAGTGGTACACGCAATGGCGTTAATAATGCCTTGCCGGAAGGTAGTGCTGTTTCCGACTTGTATGTTTCCCAAAACATGACTACCTCGGCTAATACGGAAGCCATCTGGATTGCAATGTCCGTACCCGATTATGCCACCTATGCAGCCAACGGCAGCAAGGGTAACCGTTCCATTACCTTGAACCTGTCCCCTTCTTTGCAGGACATGAGCCTGACGTCGGATGGAGATGCCGGTAAGGGTTGGAGTGAAAATATCGGTCCTGAATACAATGGTGAAACCAATCCGTATATTCATGGTGGTACAGGTTGGGGACAGACGCCTCCTACTTGGTATATCTCTGTGACTGCTTGGGATGATGCTCACAACTTCGGATCTGCACAGGATGACCGTTACGAAGAAGGTATTACGGTTCGCACCAAATATTTGGTTATCAATACAAAACACCCTATGTACGGACAATATGCCGGTTGGGATGATTTGGTTAAGGAGGTTGATGATACGGGTTCGATGTTTGTTCCTATCTTCTATAAAGAAACCCCGATGGATGCTTGGGACTGGGATACGCAGAATTCTACTTACCAATTCTATTGGCCGATTGCCCGTGCGTCATTGTATCGTAACAAATATATAGCCCGTTCCGGTGAAGCTTATCTGTTGCTGGCCGAAGCCCAATACCGTGGAGGTGACCCGGGCAGCGCGCTGAGCACCTTGAACACCTTGCGTAGACGTGCCAATGCAAACGATGCAGACCACATCGATATACAAGTCATTTTGGACGAACGTGCCCGCGAGCTGTTCTATGAAGAGAACCGTTGGGGTACCCTGCTCCGCATGAAGCCGGAAGAATGGCAACCGCGTTTGTTGGATTACGGTATGTACACTGCCCAGCCGGGCGATGCAGTATTCCCCGAAGTTCGTCGGTGGGCAGAATACGATGAGTCTACCATCAAGTTTAAGAATTGGCCTATCCCGCAGACTTACATAGATTTGAATACTGGAGTGAAGTGGGAAAATAATGAAGGCTGGAACTAATAAAAGTTGATAATTGTTGAAGAAGTAAGAAGCTGTTTTGGATTTTTTGCTGTATATTTGAAGAGTTAAAAGGTTCAAAACAGCTTCTTCTTTTTCAACAAAAAAGGAAGGGACCGTTAGTGGTTGGTGTTGAGGGGGTTATTGCGCGTATCTTAGTGTAGTATCGCTAATCTTTTGGCGTAGTATCGCTACCGCGCTGGTGTTGGGACGCTACCGCCTTAGTGTAGTATCGCTACCAATCGGCCGTTAAACGGCTGAATCCCAGCGGGAGGAACTTTCGCCATTCCTCACTAACCACTAATCACTCATCGTTAATCACTATTTAAGCATATTGCCATGAAAAAGAAACTACTTTTATTGACTGTCGCAGGCGCTTTCGCTTTGCAGATGAGCGCGCAACGGCTGGTAGTCCGCATGGACGACCTGGGTGGCAGCCATGCCATCAACGAGGCCATCATCAAGTGTTATCAGGAAGGCATCGGCCGTTCCACCGAAATCATGGTGCCTACCCCGTGGTTCCTGGAAGGGGCACGGATGGCGAACGAGAATCCGGGGCTGGACGTGGGGCTGCACGTCACGCTGTTCAGCGAGTGGAAGGAGTACAAGTGGCGGCCGCTGACCCATTGCCCGTCGCTGTGTGACGAGGACGGCTATTTCTTCCCCAACTTTGACCCCCGTCGCGAGTACGACCCGCAGGAGGTGGAGGCGGAAATCCGCGCCCAGATAGAACTGGCGAAGAAATACGTGAAGAACCTGACGCACATCAGCATCCACATGGGGGCTACCCCGCTGGTACAGGAAATCCTGGCCAAGCTGTCCGCCGAGTACGGCCTGCCCGAACAGCCGGGACCGGAACTGAACGTGGACATGCTGGGCTTCGTGTTCCGCAAGCCGGGCACCAGCCGTGCCGGGGAGTTCCTGGAACTGCTCAAGAAGGCGGAGAAGGGCAAGACCTACTGGACCATCGAGCATCCGGGCTTTGACGTGCCCGAGATGGAAGGCATGTTCACCCGCGCGGGCGAGGACGTGGGCGAAGACCGCCAGGACGTGACCAACACGTTTACCGACCCTGCCATCCTGCAATACATCCGCGACAACGGCATCGAGCTGATTAGTTTCGGCGACATCTTACGGGAGAATAAAAACAAATGATGATGAAAGCTCTTTTATTGGTAAGCCTGCTGGCAGGATTGGCTACCGTGCCCACGCAGGCACAATGGGGGCGGCAGACGCCTGCCGACACTTTGCAATCCGTAAGGGTAGGCAAGGATGGGACGGTGACGTTCAGCATTTATGCCCCGCAAGCCAGGCAGGTGACTTTGGGCGGCTATGTGGCAACGGAAAACCAGCCGGCTGCCCCTGTCCGCAATGAAGTGGGGGTGTGGAGTATCTCCGTGCCGGGACTGGTGCCGGGCACGTACCGTTACCATTTCTTAGTGGACGGGCAGAAGGTGCTCGACCCCAAGGATGCGGAAGACTACGAGCGTTCGTCGCTGGCAGTGGTGGCCCCGGAAGGGGATGAATTCTTTGTGCAGCGGAATGTGCCGCATGGCGCCATGGCGACGCGTTACTATTGGTCGGAAGTGTTGGGCGAGACACGCCGCCTGCATGTGTGGACTCCGGCAGGCTATGAAAAGTCGTCGGAAGCCTTGCCGGTGTTTTACCTGATTCATGGCGGGATGGAAAGCGATGCTTTTTGGCCGACCATCGGCAGGGTGGGCGAAATACTGGACAACCTGATGGCGGAGGGCAAGATGAAGCCGATGGTGGTGGTGATGCCCAACGGTTCTATCCCCATGGACCGCATCATGGCTCTGTTGACCCCGGAGCAGAAGGCACAAATCAATTCGCCCGCGTTCCTGGCGGCGGAGGTGCCGGTGTTTACCCGCGAGTTTGTGACGGACATTATCCCCTTCATCGAACAGAACTACCGGGTGAAAACCGATGCGGAGAACCGTGCCATTGCCGGCCTTTCGATGGGCGGGATGGAAACCATGGATATCTTGCTGAAGCATCATGAACTGTTCCGCTATGCGGCAGTCCTCAGTTCCGGCTGGTTTGAACCGGACCGGGAACGGCTGAAAAACGACGGTACGCTGGCACGGCTGGCCCCGTTGTGGAACAAGCAATTCCGTTGGCTGGTGATGACCGACGGCGGGGAAAACGACATGGCTGCCGTCAACTCGGAAGCGACCTGCAGGCTGTTTGACGAGGTGGGCATACGCTATGAACGGATGCAGACCCCCTACGGCGGGCATACGTACATCACTTGGCGCAAGGATTTGTATGAGCTGGCGCAACGCCTGTTCCGTTGAAACTTCTATGATGATGTAGACGCTCTGAACTCCCTCCTCACGGGGGAGGGATGGGGAGGAACTTATTGAATTGTTAAACATATACTTAATTTAAATTGAACGACAAATGAAAAGTGTAATCAGAATGATGGGCATCGGCCTCGCCGCGTGTTGCTTGTCGGTTTCGACGGTACAGGCGCAGGTGAAGCTGACTGCCGACAACATTGACGAGGTCATCCAGGCGATGACTTTGGAAGAGAAGGTCCGCATGTGTATCGGTTGCGGCATGGCCATGGGCGACGGCGTGAAGTTCCCCGGAACGGCCGGACGCACGTATGACATTCCCCGCCTGGGCATCCCGTCCGCCTACCTGGCCGACGGTCCGCACCGCCTGGCGATGGCTACGCAGCGCGACTTTGACAGCCACTTTTACTACACCACGGAGTTCCCGTCGAGCATGACGGTGGCCGCCACGTTCAACCCGGAAGCCGCCTTCAAGGTAGGCGCCGCCTTGGGCGAGGAGCTGAAGGACTACGGGCTGGACGTGTTGCTGGCTCCGGGTGTCAACATCGTGCGCAACGCCCTGTGCGGCCGTAACCACGAGTATTATTCGGAAGACCCGGTGGTGACGGGCAAGATGGCTGCGGGCTACATCAACGGCGTGCAGAGCCAGGGCACGGGCACGTGCATCAAGCACTTTGCCGTGAACAACCAGGAAACGAACCGCAACAACAACGACTCCCGCCTGAACCAGCGCCCCTTGCGTGAAATCTACCTGAAGGGCTTTGAAATCGCCATCAAGGAGTCGAAACCGTGGGCTGTCATGACCGCCTACAACAAGGTGAACGGCAAGTACACCTGCGAGGACAAGGGCCTGACGGACGACATCCTGCGCGGCGACTGGGGCTATGAGGGCGTGGTAATGTCCGACTGGAATGCGGGCAAGGATGCCGTGACCTCGATGATTGCGGGCAACGACATGCTGCAACCGGGACAGGACCGCCAGTACAAGGCCATCCTGGAGGCCGTGCAGAACGGTACGCTGGATGAGGCCATCATCGACCGCAACGTGAAGCGCATCCTGGGCCTGGTGGTAAAAAGCCACACTTTTGCAGGTTACAAATATGCCAATGAGACCGACCTGAAAGCCCACTCGAAGGTGGATCGCGAGGTGGGTGCCGAGGGCATCGTGCTGCTGGACAACCGCGCCACGCTGCCGCTGGCTGCGGGCGTGAAGAACGTGGCGCTGTATGGCACTACTTCCTACGACATGGTACCCGCCGGCATGGGCTTCGGCGCCACGGGCAGGGGTTACTACACGGTTTCGTTGGTAGAGGGCATGCGCAACGCCGGCTACACGGTGGATGCCGACCTGATCAAACAGTACAAGAAGCACCTGGCCGACGAGGAAAAGCGGATTTTCCCCAACGGACGTCCTCCTTTCTCGCTGACGCCGCCCGAACGCGCCGCCGAATTCGTGCCCACCGCCGAGGAACTGGCCAAACAGGTGAAAGCCAACGACGTGGCCATCCTGACCCTGGGACGTACCAGCGGTGAGGCTGCCGACCGCCGTGTGGAAGAGTTCTACCTGAAGAACAACGAAGGCGCCCTGATTGACGCCGTTGCCGAAGCTTACCATGCCGCCGGCAAGAAGGTGATTGTCATCATGAACATCTGCAGCGCGATGGAAACGGCTTCCTGGAAAGACAAGGTGGATGCCGTGATCTGCGCCTTCCAGCCGGGTGCCGAAGTGGGCAACTGCATTGCCGACGTGCTGACCGGCAAGGTGAACCCCTCGGGACGGTTGCCGATGACGTTTGCCGTGAAGTATGGCGACGCTCCGTCGGATGCCAACTTCCCCTACGACTACGAGTTCAAGATGCCATCCTTCGCCATGGGCAGCGGCATGAACTTCCAGTCGAAAGAGAAGAAAGAGAAACAACCGAAAGAACCGGAACGCAACGTGGACTACACCAACTACGAGGAGGGCATCTACGTGGGTTACCGTTACTTTGACACGTTCGACAAGGAGGTTTCTTATCCCTTCGGTTACGGCCTGTCGTACACCACGTTCAGCTTTGAGGTGGTAGGCTCGTCGATGGACGGTCAGACGTGCCAGTTGCAGGTGTCTGTAAAGAACACCGGCAACTGCGCCGGCAAGGAGTCCGTGCAGGTTTATGTAAAGGCTCCCAAGGGTGGCTTGGAGAAACCGGAGAAAGAGTTGAAGGCCTTTGCCAAGACCAAACTGCTGCAACCGGGCGAGAGCGAAGTGGTTACCTTGGAGTGGAACGTGATGGATATGGCTTCGTTCAACGAAAAGAGCAGCTCTTGGGTACTTGCCAAGGGTAACTACCAGTGGCTGGTGGCCGCTTCGTCGGCAGACATCCGTTGCACGGTGGACCAGAAGGTAAGCAAGGCACAGAAGGTGAAAGTGAGCAATGCCATGGCACCGGAGAAGAGAATAGTAGAGAATGTAAAGAGGTGAAAATCCTCTTTACATTCTCTACAATCCTCTTTTTGTCTTGACACAAAAAGAAAATCTTTTATTATTACTGTACTTTTTCTTTCGCTTGTCCGAAAGAAAAAGTACCAAAAAGAAAGGACCCCGGCTGTGCCCGGCGGGCTACTCCGGTCGTTGTTCAGGCTAAACGGCAGAAAACTCGCTTCGCTCAGACAGCCTGCCGTTTTTAACGCCTGCCCGCCGCCCTTTGCTTTACGCCCGCCGGTCAATGCCGGAGAGCCATGCGGCGTTGGACGCAGACATATCGGGATTCATGCCACACTCTCCGGTGTGGGTTACACGCCGCATGGCCCGCGCCTAAGCGGAGGGGCGTAAAGCGGAGAGGGGATTTTTGCGTGAAGAACGGCAGGCTGTCTGAGCGAAGCGAGTTTTTTGCCGTTTAGCAAAAATGCTTCCCTGGCAGCTACGCTGCAAAGAAGTAGCCCCGGAGATTCAGCGCTTGATTTTTTTCTTTTGGTATCTTTTCTTTTTGTATCAAGGCAAAAAGAAAAGTACATATAATTTTCTAACTTTGTAGACAATAACAAAAATTTGTAGACAATGAAAAAGACAGTAATGATGTTGGCTTGCGCCCTGTTTGCTACGACTCTCTGGGCACAGGCTCCTGTTCTGACCGTTGAAGGCGGACAGATAGAAGGGGTGGTCGACGCGGAAGGCGTGGCTGTGTACAAGGGCATTCCGTATGCGGCGCCTCCGGTGGGCGACCTGCGCTGGAAACAGCCGCAACCTGTGCAACCGTGGCAGGGTGTGCGGAAGTGCGACAAGTTTGGCGCCGCCTCCTTGCAGGGCGGACAGGAGGAAGGTTCGTTCTATTGGAAAGAGTTTTACCAGGACGGCAATCCGGAAATGAGTGAAGATTGCCTTTACCTGAATGTCTGGACGCCTGCTGCCGGGAAAGACAGCCGCTTGCCGGTGATGTTCTGGATTCACGGCGGGGCTTTCCAGAACGGTTTCGGCCATGAGATAGAGTTTGACGGGGACGCTTTTGCCAAGAAAGGGGTGGTGCTGGTTACCATTAACTATCGCTTGGGCATGTGCGGTTTCCTGGCCCATCCGCTGCTGACTGCCGAGAATGGTGGAAAAGGTTCCGGCAACTACGGGCTGTTCGACCAGCTGGCAGCCTTGAAGTGGGTGAAGAAGAACATTGCCGCCTTTGGCGGGGACCCGGACAACGTCACGGTGTTCGGACAGAGCGCCGGCGCCGGAAGCGTGCAGTCGTTGATATCTTCCCCGTTGACGAAGGGGTATATACAGCGTGCCATCATCCAGAGCGGCGGCGGACTGGGCGGTATCATCTCCACCAAATCGCTGGCTGATGTCGCCGCAACCGGAAAGGCCATGTGGGACGCTTCGGGCATGACCACGCTGGAACAGATGCGTGCCTGTCCTGCCGACCGTTTCCAGGAAATCATGATGAACTATATGAAGCAGCAGAAGACGTTCAACGGCATGCCTTATTCGCCTTGCGTGGACGGGGAACTGTTGACGGCATCGGTGTATGAAGCGGCCATTTCCGGCCAAGAACTGGATATCCCTTACATGATAGGGTACACTTCGGGCGATTTGGGTCCCGACAGGATGAAGAAGTCGGCTGTGGACTGGAGCCTGCTGTTGGAGAAGCAAGGCAGGAAGCCCGCTTATGTCTATTGTTTCAGCCGTGACCTCCCCGGGGAAGACTTGAAAGCTCCCAACGGAAGTCCCATCATGCCGGGTGCGTTCCATTCTTCCGAGCTGTGGTACGTGTTTGGCACGTTGGATAAGTGCTGGCGTCCGATGGAGAAGGGAGATTACGAACTGAGCGAGCGCATGGTAAGCTACTGGACGAACTTCGCCAAGACCGGTAACCCCAACGGTGAGGGACTGCCCGAATGGAAACCTTGCACGGGAAGCGATAATCATATCCAGACGTTGGATGTGAAGTAAAAGCAGCCATTCCCCAACCCCTCCCCCGTGGGGAGGGGCTTGCGATGTATTCATAGGCGTATTCATAAAAAGAAATAAACTCAGAACAGCTCCCCTCCCCCACGGGGGGAGGACGGGAGGGGGCTTTAAATTACAGACATGAAAAAGTTAGTAACGATGCTGGCTTGCGCCCTGTGTGCTACGAGCCTGTGGGCACAGCAAGCCTTGTTCGGGGGAAGCGAGATTGTTTCTCCTGAAGTAAATGCCGATGGAACCGTGACTTTCCGGCTCTATGCACCCAAGGCAGTGAAAGTGGAAGTAACCGGCGACTTCTTGCCGCAGGTGAAAGTGAAAACCCCGATGGGCGAAGCCGAGCAACCCGGCGTGGCCCAGTTGAAAGAGGACAAGGACGGCGTGTGGACCTATACTTCCGCCCCGTTGGCTCCCGAATTGTATTATTACACGTTCAAGGTGGACGGCATGACTTACCTGGACCCGTCCAACGTGTACATGTGCCGTGACATTGCCACGTACACCAACATCTTTATTGTTGAGAAGAGTGAAGGCGACACCGGTGACCTGTATAGCGTGAACGACGTGCCCCACGGCAACGTGTCGAAAGTATGGTATGACAGCCCCACGCTGAAGATGAAACGCCGCATGACGGTTTACACGCCCGCCGGTTATGACAAGGGCGGACGCTATCCGGTGCTTTACCTGCTGCACGGTGCCGGTGGTGACGAGGATGCCTGGACCACGCTGGGACGTGCCGCGCAGATTATGGACAACCTGATTGCCGCAGGCAAGGTGAAGCCTATGATTGTGGTCATGCCCAACGGCAATCCCAACTGCGAAGCCGCTCCGGGTGAGTGGTCGAAAGGCATGTACAAGCCTTCGTTCATGGGGCACATGACTTCGAAACCGGCAGCTTCGATGGAAGAGAGTTTCCCCGACATCGTGAAGTATGTGGAAAAGAACTACCGCGTGCAGAAAGGCAAGAAGAACCGTGCCATCTGCGGCCTGTCGATGGGTGGCGGCCATTCGTTCAGCATATCCAAACTGTATCCCGACATGTTCGACTATGTAGGGCTGTTCTCGGCTGCCATCTTCATGGGCGGCGGGCGCGACAACTCGCAGTCGGCGCTGGACCGCATGAACAACGATGCCGAGTTCAACAAGCAGATGGCCGACCTGTTTGGTGCCCGTCCCAAGCTGTACTGGATTGCCATCGGTAAGACCGACTTCCTGTACCAGTCGAATGCCGACTATCGCAAGTACTTGGACAGCAAGGGCTATCCTTACGAATATGTGGAAACCGAAGGCGGGCACATCTGGCGCAACTGGCGCGTGTACCTCACCGAGTTTTCGCAGAAGCTGTTCAAGTAACTATAACTTATCCGTACAAAAAAAGCGCGGGGAGTATCCGAAAGGATATCCCCGCGCTTTTTTGATGTCTGTGCCGTAAGGATGATTACTTACGCAAGCCGAGTGCTTTGATCAGGTTACGGTAGCGTTCGATGTCGCGGTCCTTCAGGTAGTCCAGCAGGGCGCGGCGCTTGCCTACCAACATGGTCAAGGCTCTTTCAGTGCTATAATCTTTTCTGTTGAGCTTCATGTGCTCAGTCAGACGGGCAATACGGTAGGAGAACAGAGCTACTTGGGACTCTACAGAGCCGGTATCCGTGTTGGACTTTCCGTACTTGCCGAAGATTTCTTGCTTTTTAGCAGCGTCTAAATACATAAATGTTGAATTAAAATGTTATTAGTGAAAATGATAAATGCTTTTCAGGGCGCAAAGATAGGGATTATCTTTTATATGGCAATGATTTTCTGCCAAAAAAAGCACGGCGGTAGCGTTATGGTACCGGCTTGGTAGCGTTGGGACACTACCGCGGTAGCGTTGGGACGTTAGCAGCCTGGCATTGGGACGCTACCGGGCGGGTACCTGATGCCCGGCAGGACGGTGCCTGTGCATGGTTGGCACGGGGCTTGTCCGGGCAGTCCTTCACTTTCCGGAGGCCTTGCCCGGTACAACTTTCAATTGTTTTATAGCGCCATAGGCTTCATTCTTCGCTGAAATGCACTATCTTTGCACCCTGAAAACAATAGGTATTTGTATGCAGAACATTAGAAACATTGCCATCATCGCCCACGTGGACCATGGCAAAACGACGCTTGTAGACAAGATGCTGCTGGCTGGAAACCTTTTCCGCAGCAACCAGAGCACAGGTGAATTGATGCTGGACAACAACGACCTGGAGCGTGAACGCGGCATCACCATCCTTTCCAAAAACGTTTCCATCAACTATAAAGGGACTAAAATCAACATTATAGACACCCCGGGACACAGCGACTTCGGCGGCGAGGTGGAGCGCGTGCTCAACATGGCGGACGGTTGCCTGCTGCTGGTCGACGCCTTCGAGGGTCCCATGCCGCAGACACGCTTCGTGCTGCAGAAAGCCTTGCAGATAGGGCTGAAACCCATCGTGGTGGTCAATAAGGTGGACAAACCCAACTGCCGCCCCGAGGAGGTCTACGAGATGGTGTTCGACCTCATGTTCAGCCTCAATGCAACAGAAGAACAGCTGGACTTCCCCGTCATCTACGGCTCCGCCAAGAACGGCTGGATGAGCACCGACTGGCAGCAGCCTACCGACAGCATCACCCCGCTGCTGGACTGCATCCTGGAGCACATCCCCGCCCCCGAACAGCTGGAGGGCACGCCGCAGATGCTCATCACCTCGCTCGACTATTCCTCATACACGGGCCGCATCGCCGTGGGCCGCGTGCACCGCGGCACGCTTAGGGAGGGCATGAACGTTTCCCTGGCCAAGCGCGACGGCACGATACTGAAGACCAAAATCAAGGAACTCCACACCTTCGAGGGCATGGGGCGTGTGCGTGTGCCCGAAATCTCCTCCGGCGACATCTGCGCCCTGGTAGGCATCGAGGGCTTCGAGATAGGCGACACCATCTGCGACTACGACAATCCCGAACCCCTGCCGCCCATCGCCATCGACGAGCCTACGATGAGCATGTTGTTCACCATCAACGACTCCCCCTTCTTTGGCCGTGAGGGCAAGTACGTTACTTCGCGCCACATCCACGACCGCCTGATGAAGGAGTTGGACAAGAACCTGGCCCTGCGCGTCGCCAAGAGTGAGGAAGACGGCAAGTGGATTGTTTCCGGCCGCGGCGTGCTCCACCTCTCCGTGCTCATCGAGACCATGCGCCGCGAGGGCTACGAGCTGCAGGTAGGCCAGCCGCAGGTCATCTACAAAGACATCGACGGCGTGCGCTGCGAACCCGTGGAGGAACTCACCGTCAACGTGCCCGAAGAGTATGCCAGCAAGATTATCGACATGGTGACCCGGCGCAAGGGCGACATGGTGAAGATGGAAACCGCCGGCGACCGCGTCAACCTGGAGTTCGACATGCCCTCGCGCGGCATCATCGGGCTGCGCACCAACGTGCTTACCGCCTCGGCAGGCGAAGCCATCATGGCCCACCGCTTCAAGGAATACCAGCCCTACAAGGGTGAGATAGAACGCCGCACCAACGGCTCCATGATAGCCATGGAGAGCGGAACCGCCTTTGCCTACGCCATCGACAAGCTGCAAGACCGCGGCCGCTTCTTCATCTTCCCGCAGGAGGAGGTCTATGCCGGACAAGTGGTGGGCGAGCACTCGCACGAGAACGACCTCGTGGTGAACGTCACCAAGTCGAAGAAGCTGACCAACATGCGCGCCAGCGGCTCCGATGAAAAGGCGCGGCTCATTCCGCCCGTGCAGTTCTCGCTGGAAGAGGCGCTGGAGTACATCAAGGCGGACGAATATGTGGAGGTGACGCCCAAGTCCATGCGCATGCGCAAAGTCATCCTCGACGAGATAGAGCGCAAGCGCGCCAACAAAAACGCGTAAGCCGGTTTCCTCCTTTTAAGAAAAACTCACCAAAAGAATACTTTTAAGTCATAAAGGGACATCGTAATGCCGGAAGTTTTGCGTTCCTTTGTCCCCAGTACTTAACTTAAAAGGAGGAAACGTTATGAACCTAAACCTGATTAAAACCAATAGCCGGCAAGTGTACAACATCTTGCTGCATTACACCCGTTGCACGTTCAACCAGTTGCAGAAACTCTGCAACCTGGCAAGCACCGACCTCTGTCTGGCCCTGGCGCAGCTCATGAGGGAAAACAAGATTGAACAGGTCAGCGAAAAGCAAGTGGTGTACTATTGCCTTCCTGCCTGAAGGGCAGGGAGCCGGCAATGAAAAAAAACAGCGCGGACTGCGCGGAATTCACGGACGGTTTTGCCCCCGTGTCTTTTCCGCGCAATCCGCGCTGTTTTTAGGGATATCTGTGTGTCACTCTATGAACCTTACCTTGGCAGCATTGCGCGGCTTGGCGGCAGGCGTTTCGTCGGGATAACCGAAGGCAATGCAGAACAGCAGTTTGTAACCCTCGGGGAAGTCCAGTTTCTTCAGGTACTCCGCAGCGGCGGGCGAGTCTGTCATGAAGCGTGCCGGTCCGCCCAGGCAGCACGAGCCTATGCCCATGGACCATGCCGACAGCATCATGTTGCCGCCCAGCAATCCGCAATCCACTTGTGAGAAGTCGTAAGCCCCGTCGTTGGCTACGAATACCACCGTCGGCGCGTTGCGGAACATGTTTTTGAAGCCCGGTTCGTTGGCAGCCTGCGGGTTCTCTTTCTTGTAGACTTCCGTCAACCCGTTGATGAAGTCCGGGTTGTCTACTACGCGCACTTCCCACGACTGCTTGTTCTGTCCGTTGGGCGCGTTGATGCCGCAGTTCAGGATGATTTGCATCGTGTCGCGGTTTACCGCCTGCGGCAGATACTTGCGGATGCTACGGCGCGACAGGATGTTTTCAATCACGGCGTTCGTTCCATCCTTGGTGTTTGTCTCACTTGTGGTGGCATCCTTTGCAGCCGGTGCGCTGCATCCGGCGACTGCGCACATCAGGCACAGTCCGCCCATCATTTTCTTCAGACTTTTCATTGCTTTTTCTTTTAAAGTTAGGATATTATTGGGTAAGGTTAGTTATCGTTGCCTTCGTCCATGCCCTCCATAAAGCCTTCGAGCATTTTTCCGGCTTTTTCAAGTTCTTGCTGAAACTGTTGCCCGTGTCTTTTGAAGGCTTCGGCGGCATACTTTCCTTGCAGCCGGGCTATTTCGTTCAGTTCTTCCGGCGTCAAGTCGTCGTATGACTCCAGTTTTTCCAGCAGTTCGCTGAATTTGTTGTTTACTTTTTCCCATTGTTCTTCTGTGTACGTACCACCTTCTTCGCAGATTTGCTCTACGAAGTCTTTCAGTTCGTCCACACGGTTTTTCTCTTGGCATGCCTGGAATACGACTGCTGATAATACCAGCAACAGGCCCATCAGATACTTTTTCATTGTTCTTTCAGTTGAAGTTATACAGCAGGTTTTGCGCAACCCTTTTCCGGAACAAAGATAGAGATTATTGTTGGTTTATGTCATGGCGGAAGCTGATTGTTTCGGTAATAATTGGAAGTAATAGGTGGACAGGGTGAAGCTTATGCAATCGTTTATCGCAAGAATACCAAGCAAAATGCCGCAAAAATGCGGAGTAAACAACCACAAAAATACTAAGTAAAATGCCACAAAAACACCAAGTAAACAGTCGTATTTCAAATAAAATCAGTACATTTGCACTAAAGATAAAATAATCGTCATGAAATATTTATCAAGAGTCGCTGATAAAATGCTTCAAGAACGCTTGGAAACATTTCCGCAAAAGCAAGCATGCTCATCGCTAAAGATTATGTAAATAGTGTTTGCGAGAATGATATTTCGGTTGTGGATAACAAACAACGAAATCCAAAAATTGCCCGACAAATCATGAAGTCGTATGCCCGAAATATCAGTACACTGGCCAAAAAAAGTAATATCCTTGCAGATGTCACTGCATCAGAAGACATCAGTTTGTCCATGAATACCTTTGATGATTATATCGCTGCCTTGGAAAAGTTGTTCGTTATCCAAGATATTGATGCGTGGTGTCCCGCTATCCGTAGTAAGACAGCCATCCGTAGCTCTCCCAAGCGTTGTTTCGTTGACCCGTCTATTGCAGTAGCTGCCATGAATATCAATGCAGAAGCATTAGAGACTCAACTCAAGACCTTTGGCTTTATATTTGAACAGGTGTGAATCAGAGACTTGAAGGCATATACAGCTGATTTCAATAGCCGTCTTTCCTATTATAGAGATAGATATGGTTTGGAAGCTGATTTGGTTCTACATCTGGAAGATGGCCGTTATGCTCTAATTGAGTGCA
>CALULP010000026.1 GCA_944321495.1 uncultured Bacteroides sp.
ACAAAAAATCTATAACAACAGGTGGGCTAAGTGGTCAATACTATTTTGGCCAAAAGGGTCAATCATATTGTAGCCAAAGGGGACATTCCTGTTTGGCCAAAAGGGTCAAAGTCGCGTGGCTTTTCCATTTTTCGACCTGCGGCCCGGTGTCTTTTTACCCGCATTCTTTTCCTCTTGCAGTTTCACCAGTTGCAGGCACGACTGCAGGCTCAGGTCGGCAGGCTCGATGTCCTTGGGGATTTTGTAGTTATTGCCCTTGTAGGCGATGTAAGGCCCGTAGCGGCCGTTCAGGATTTCCAGTTCCGGTTCTTCCTCAAACTTCTTGATGTGGCGTTTGGCCTCGGCGGCCTGTTTCTCCTGCAACAGGCCGATGGCTTCGTCCAAGGTGACGGTCAGCGGGTCTTGCCCCTTCAGGGATACGTAGGTGCTGCCCGTGTGGATGTAGGGGCCAAAGCGTCCGGCGCCTACGGTGACGGTCTTGCCTTCGTATTCACCCAGGGTGCGGGGCAGTTTGAACAGTTCCAATGCCTCCTCTAAGGTTACGGTTTCCATTGACATGTCCTTACGCAGCTGGGCAAAGCGCGGTTTTTCCGGGTCTTCGGCGGTGCCAATCTGCACCATGGGGCCGAAACGCCCGATTTTTACCGATACCTGCCGTCCGCTGGCGGGGTCGGTGCCCAGCACGCGCTCGCCTGCCCGGTGGGCGCTCTTGGTGGCGATGGCCTTTTCCACCGAGGGGTGGAACTGCTTGTAGAAGGCGCTGAGCACGGCGGTCCATGACTTGTCGCCTTCGGCTATTTCGTCAAACTCTTTTTCTACGGTGGCGGTAAAGTTGTAGTCCAGGATTTCCGGGAAGTATTCGGTCAGGAAGTCGTTGACCACAATGCCGGTGTCGGTGGGCAGCAGCTTCGACTTCTCGGCGCCGTAGGTTTCCGTGCGCGTCTCGTCTTTCAGCTCGTTGCCTTCCAGCGTCAGGATGTTGTAGGGGCGTTCTTCCCCTTCCTTGTCGCCTTTCACCACATACTCGCGTTGCTGTATGGTGGAGATGGTAGGCGCGTAGGTCGACGGGCGGCCGATGCCCAGTTCTTCCAGCTTGCGCACCAAGCTTGCCTCGGTGTAGCGGGGCGGATGCTGGCTGAAGCGCTCTATGGCAGTGATGTCCCGGCGTTCCAGCCGTTGCCCTATGGCAAGGGGCGGCAGCAGGCGGGTTTCGTCTTCCGGGTTCTCGGCTTCGTCGTCATACGATTCGCGGTACACGCGCAGGAAGCCGTCGAATTTCACCACCTCGCCGCTTGCCGTGAAGCTGTCTGCCGAGTTGCTGATGCTGATGTTGACCGTAGTCTTCTCTATCTCGGCGTCCGCCATCTGCGAGGCCAGGGTGCGCTTGCGTATCAGGTCGTAGAGCCGTTTCTCCTGGGCGCTGCCTTCTATCTTCGCCACTTCCATGTAGGTGGGGCGGATGGCTTCGTGGGCCTCCTGCGCGCCTTTGGTCTTGGTGGTGAAGTGGCGCGGATGCACGTAGCGTTCGCCCATCTTCTTGACAATGGTTTCCTTGCAGCCGTTGATGGCGTATTCTGAGAGGTTCACGGAGTCGGTACGCATGTAGGTGATGTTTCCCGATTCGTAGAGCAGCTGTGCCACCCGCATGGTCTGTGCCACGGTGAAGCCCAGTTTGCGTGCGGCTTCCTGCTGTAAGGTCGATGTGGTGAACGGCGGCGCAGGGCTTTTCTTCAGCGGCCGGGTCGTGATGTCGGATATGGTGAAAGTGGCCGTGCGGCAGTTTTCCAGCAACTGCATGGCTTCTTCCTTGGTCTTGATGCGGCGGCCTATTTCGGCTTTCAGTTCGATGGGCTTCCCGTCCTCGCCGGGCACCAGGAAGACGGCGGTGACGCGGTAGGCGGCTTCGCTGCGGAATGCCTGCACTTCGCGCTCGCGGTCCACGATGAGGCGCACGGCCACCGACTGCACGCGGCCTGCGGACAGGGCGGGCTTCACCTTGCGCCACAGCACGGGCGACAGCTCGAAGCCCACGATGCGGTCCAGCACGCGGCGTGCCTGCTGGGCGTTCACCAGGTTGAGGTCTATCTGGCGCGGGTGCTCGATGGCCTTCAGGATGGCGCCCTTGGTGATTTCGTGGAACACGATGCGTTTGGTGTGTTCGGGGTCCAGTCGCAGCACCTCGTACAGGTGCCAGGCAATGGCTTCTCCCTCGCGGTCCTCATCGGATGCCAGCCACACCGTTTCGGCTTGCCGGGCTTCTTCTTCCAGTTTGGCCACGACTTCTTTCTTGTCGGGCGGAATGACGTAAGAGGGGTTGAAATTGTGAGCGACGTCTATGCTGAAGTCCCTTTTCTTCAGGTCGCGGATGTGCCCGTAGCTGGAAAGAACTTTGTAATCTTTTCCGAGAAACTTCTCGATGGTTTTTGCTTTTGCCGGAGACTCGACAATGACAAGGTTTTTCTGCATAAATTACGGTTTAATGGTGCCCACAGCACTGAGTTTGCCGCAAAAGTAAGGAAAAAAGATACGTCCGGCCTTATATTGAAAGAGATTTTAGCAAAAAAATGTGTTAGGGCTATTTTTTACAGTTCCGGCACAGACCTTCCCCTTACCTTCTCCTTACCCGCTCCTTATCTCCTCCTTTTGTCCGTTTGCCCTATGGAAAGGAAAAAGAGCGGACAAGGCAGGGTGAAGGTAAGGGTAAGGCAGGGTGGGGAGAGAGGCTTTGTTTGTACAATTGTTTGACGGAGGGCGGGTGTATCTTAGAAGCGGATGCTGGCGCCGGCTGTGAAGTTGAACCCTTCGGCGGGATAGCCGGGATAGTACTGGTAGTCCTTGCCCAGCAGGTTGCCGATGCGGAGGTGTGCCGAAAGTATCTTCAGGAACTCGTAGCTGCCGCCCAGGTAGAGGTCGGTCACGGGGTCGGCTTTCACGCCGTTGTACCTGTCGCGGGTGACGGACCGGTAGCCGATGTGTACGCGCAGCGGGCTGATGGGGTGGACGTCTATGCGGGCATCGGCCTCGAGGACAGGCTTGAATGCCAGCACGTAGAGGTCTTCGCCTTGCCCGGATGCCGACCACCGGCGGTAGGTGCCCTGCGCGGTGAAGGCGATGAGGTCGCGGTAGTCGTAGCTGATTTCCGCGCCGGCATACAGGTTGGCGGTGTCCCAGGTACCCAGCGTGAAAGTGTAATTCCCGTCGGCGGGCAGGGCTGTATAGAGGTCGTCTTCCAGGTTCTGATAGCCGCCGTACAGGTGCAGGTGGAAGCCGCCCAGGGTGCCTGTCTTGAACCCGATGGCGGCATTCAGTTGCTCGTAGGTGGCGGCAGGTTGGGCGGTGGCTTGCGCGTAGGGGTTGAAGCGTTCCAGGCGACGGAAATCGTTTTGCAGTTCGCCGCCCTTGGCTTGCAGGTAGACGGCACTCCGGGCAAAGCGGTAGGCGGCATAGATGTCGGGCGACACGCGGAACCGGTTGCCGAAGCCGAATGTCGGGTCGGCATGGACGCCCAGGTGGAATGCCCAGGCCTTGTTGTCGAAACGGTAGTAAGGGTTGAACCCGATGGAGGTGTGGTTGCTGAACGGGTTGTTGCGGTAGAAGAGGTTATCCATGCCGGCCCGTATGCCGATGGTCTGCTCGTCGGAAAGGCTTCCGGTGACGTGGGCCTTGGTGCGTGCCATGACTTCCTGTACATCGGTGAAACTGACTTCATGCTGGCGTTGGTAGAACATCAGGTTGGTTTCGGCCTGGAATTGCAGGGGCAGGTCTTTGGCGGTAGAGGCTATGCCTATATGGAAGTCGCCCGCCGTGAACCGCTGTTTGTGGTCGGCTGCCCCGGGTAGGAAGTTGAAGTTGCTCAGGTCGAAATGCCCGGCAATGTCCATATCCACCTGGCGGAATGCGTGCCGGTAGTCCAGCTTTGCATGGGTGTGGTAGAAGTATGAATTCCACTTACTTGTGCTGCCGGGCAGGTCCAGCTTGCCGTCCATGCCGTCCATGCGGAACGTCAGGTTGAGGCGGTCTTTCGGGGAGAGGCTGAACAGGTAGTTGGCGCGGATGTCGAGGTTGCCGTAGTTGCCGTAGCCCAGGCGCAGGTAGCCGGGGGTGGCTTTCGGGAGTGCCTGCCTGCCGGTGTAGGCAGGCATGTTTCCGGCGGGGATGTCGGCGAGCGGTTGCAGGCGGTTGTCGTATTCCACGGCTTTGGGTTGCACCACGGGGGCTTCGACGGCGGGTACGGCATTGACTTTGGCGGCGTCCCGGATGTCGGGGGTATATTCTTGCTCGACCACGACGGTGCGGTTCAGCGTGGTGTCTTGGGGCAGCGTTTGTGCCGGGCTTTTGGCCGGCAGTGCGGCAAGCATTAAGGCCGCGAGGGTGATAGTCCGTATGGTTTTCATCATGTATGTGCTATGGTGTGTTGGATAAAGTCTGTTTCCCGGGGTTATTCGTTGCCGGTGGTTTCTGCATTTCCGGTTTGTCCAAGCTTGTCGAGCCGTTGCTGTATCATGCCGGCAATGTCGTCATCGGCCTGGTAATTCTGTTGCAGGCTCAGCAGGTATTGGCGGGCGTCGAGGTTCTTGCCGGTTGCCATGTAGATGTCTGCCAGCAAGACGAAGCTGCGTGCCAGCCAGTAGGCGTGCGGGGTGCTTTGGTCGATGAAGTCCAGCACTTCTTTTTCGGCTGCGGCGTAGTCGCCTGCTTCATACTGTTGGTTGGCGATGAGGTATTTGGCTTCGGCTCCGTAGAGGGTGCGGGTATCCTTGGCCAGCGGCTCCAGGTCGGCAAGGGCTTTGGCGCCGGCTTTCTGGCTGAGGTAGGCTTTGGCGCGGTCGTACAGGGCTTCGTCACGCCGCTCGGGCGACAGTTTGCCTTCGGCCAGCAGGGCGGTGGCGGCGTGGATGGTTTCGGCGTCATCGTGCATCAGCGTGCCGCAGCGCAAGGCGCCCAGCAGTCCCAGTTGGCGGTGTTCGGCGGTGGTGGCTTTGGCTTGCAGTTGCTTGTAGTCTGCCAAGGCCTGCGGGTATTGTTGCCGGTTGAACAGCACCTCGCCGCGCATCAGCAGCACTTCTTCGGTGTAGGGGCTGTCGGGGTATTCCAGCAGTCGGGAGGCATGTTGCAGCAGGTCGTCGTCGTTTTTCTCCTTCTTTGCAATGACGCACAGGCGGTAGTGTGCATTGAGGCGGAAGGCCCCGTCGGGATAGCTTTGTAGGTAGCGGTTGAGGCTGCTCTTTGCGGCGGCGGTTTCTCCTTTCATGTACACTCTTTCGGCGGCAGTGTAGGTCAGCGAGTCTTGTTCGGTGGGGTCGAAAGGAATGTTGCCGGGCAGTTGTGCGGCAAGGGCGGCAAACTCGTCCACGCGGTTGGCGTCGACGTAAATGGATTTAAGGTCGCGCATGGCGAGCCGTGCTTCTTCGCTGCCCGGGTAGCGGGTGATGACTTGCTTGTAGGCATCGATGGCCTGGTCGTAGTTGCCTGCCTGGTAGTAGAGCAATCCGATTTCGGCGGCTGCCTTCCGGCTGACGGGGCTTTGCGGGTATTTGTCCAGCAGCTGGCGGAAGGTGGCGATGGCGCGTGTGCTGTTGTCGCTTTGCACGTAGGAGCGCCCTTTCTCGTACAGCGCATTGACGTTGTAGGGCGATTGCGGATAGCGTGCCGCCAGGCGGTCGAGCAGGGCAATCTTGCCGTCGTAATCCTTTTGCAGTCCTGCCACCAGCGCCAGCTGGTAGAGCGAGTAGTCGCCCGAGGACGTGCCGAGGCGTTCCGCCCGTGTGTAGTATTGGTCGGCTTCGTTGAAGAGGCGGCTTTGCAGGTAGCAGTCGCCTATGCGGTTGCAGGCATCGGCTTGGAGGGTGGCATCTTCTTCCCGTCCTGCTTGCAGGAAGCGGAGGAATTGTGTCCTTGCGGCGTTGTAATCTTTCCGGTGGAAAGCGATGTAGCCCAGGTTGTAGTGGGCAAGGGCGACTGTTTTCCCGTTTTTGTCGGGGGTGGCGGACAGGTAGTCGTTGAAGCAGCGTTCGGCTTGCGGCATCTGTCCCAGGCGGTAGAGCGATTCGCCTTCCCAATAGATGGCGTTGCAGAGGATGTCGCGGGCGGCATTGCCCAGGGCAGAGGCGGTGGAGCGTGCTTCACGGAAGCGCGTGAGGGCTTGCGTGAAGTCGGTGTTGGCAAAACTCTGCGCGCCCAGTTGGAACAGTATGCGCGCTTGGGCTTTCCGTATCTGGGGGGTGGGGGCTTTGATGCGCTCGATGGAGGCAAGGGCGGCATCGTAGCTGCGGGTGCTCATGTACACGTCTACCAGGTAACTGCTTACGCGGTCGGCATAGGCGGAGCCGGGGAAGTCGTTCAGGAATTTCTCGAATGCAGTGACCGATTCGCCGAAGGCGGAATAAGAGGTGTCATGGATGCAAAGGATGTAGTTGTAGGCAGCCTGCTCCTGCACTTGCGGGTCGGCATTGTAGGCGGCAGCCTGCTCGAATGCCATGCGTGCCTGGGCCTTGTCGCCCATTTGCAGGTGGGCAAGCCCCATGTGCAGGTAGGCGTTTTGGGCAAGGGTATCGTTGCCTATTGCCACTTCGCCGAGCAGTCCGGGCACCTGCGAGAAGGCGCCGCACCGGTAGCATGCCATGCCGTACATGTAGAGGGCGTCGCGGCGGGGCGTGCCTCCGGTGTTGTCTTGCAGGTATTGCGCGAAGCTGTTCATGGCTTCGCGGTACTTGCCGTAGTGGTAGCAGGCACTGCCTTCGATGCGGTGCATCTCGGCGGCGCGGGCTTCTCCGGGCCAGGCGGAAAGGTAGTTCTGGGCCACGATTTCCGCTTTGTCGTAGTTGTTCCTTTGCAGGTAGATTTCGGCGATGTAATAAGGCACAAGCTTTTCGTAGGTTTCATCGGCCTGGAGGGAGAGGAAGCCTGCCAGCGCTTCGTCGTAGCGCCCTTGGGTGTAGCGGATGTAGGCAAGGTAGTACGTGCAGTCGGCTTCGTAGCGTGTGGCGGTGCTTCGCAGGGTTTCCAGCCAGATGGCGGCTTCTTGCAGGTTGCCCGTCTTCAGGTAGCTGACGGCCAGGCGGAAGGTCATGTCATCGCGTTCGGCGGCGGGCAGCAGCCCGAGGTCGGCCAGGCGGAAGGCCTGTACGGCCTCTGCATAGTCGCCTTGGGCAAAGTACACGGATGCCAGCAGAGCATGGATGCGGTTGGCGTGCGGCGTGTCGGGGTATTGGGAGAGGAAGGCCTGCAGGTTCTCCATGCATTGGTCGTCCTGAAGTTCGTAGGAGGTGCAGGCGAGCATGTAGGCCGCCTCTTGCCGCCGGGAGGCAGAGGGTAACGGCGCGTTTTCGGCATCGGTTTGCCGCAGGTAAGCCTGCAAGGGGGCGATGGCGGCGGTGTAGGCTTTCTGGCGGAACAGGGCGTGCCCTTCCTGGTAGAGCTGTTCGGGCGACGTGCTTTTGCCGCAGGTTTGTGCCGCGGCTTGCAAGGGGATGATGCAAAGTGCGGCGCAAAGCATTCGTAACAGGTTGTATTTCATGACAGGTAGTCTGTTGTGTGGGTTAGGTATGCGTAATGGTTGTCCGGCAAAGATACGCTTTAAGGACGCAGCTTGTTGCGCCGGTTGTGTTTTTTTAGGAAATGGTGGCCAGCCAGCGTTGCAGTCCTTTGCGGATGGAGCCTAACCCGAAATCCTCGGGGCGGATGTCGGCAAAAGGCAGGAAGAAGGCATCGGCAACATCGTCCATGGCATGGAAGTGCGTGGTGCCGGCCACGGTACAGCGGAAGAACAGGTCGAGCGTGTGCACCTGGAAGCCGGAGTACAGGTAGAGGTTGGGCAGGGAAAAGAGGTATTCGGCCTTCAGCACTTCCAGCCCTGTCTCTTCGCGCACTTCGCGTGCCACGCCTTCCTCGCCCGTTTCAAATAGGTCGATGAAGCCGCCGGGCAGGTCGAGCGTCCCTTTGGCGGGGTCTTTGGCGCGGCGGCACACCAGCAGTTCGTCCCGCTCGTTGGTGATGAGGGCGACGGTGGAGGCGGACGAGTTGAAGTAGTACGTGAAGCCGCAGTCGGCGCATTGTTTGGACTTGAAGTTGTGTATCTCGAAGCGGGGCGAGCCGCACTTGGGGCAGTAGTGGAAAAGTGAAAGCGGATGTTCCATTGTCGGAGGATGTTTTTTTAGCGGTTTTTCGGTTGAGCCAACCCTATCGGCAGGCAAAGTTAGGATGTTTGGGCGAATAACGCACAAAGGCGGGGCATTTATTTGCCGGGGCGGCGATTTTCCCTACCTTTGGAGGGTTTTAAGGAGGGGGTTGGTAGCGTAGTATCGCCACCGACCAAGCGTAGTATCGCTACCGACCGGGCGTAGTATCGCCAGGAAAGCGGGAGTACAGTGCTATCGGGACGGTGGGAACGTGCCGTTTTCTTTGCCCGGGCACCCTTTGTAAATAGCTGTAAAACAGATATGGATAAATTTTGTGCGAAGATGGCGGACTGGATGTCTGCCCTGGCAAGGCTGTTTTTCCCGCGGCACTGCGTGGTGTGTGGCAGCAGCCTGTTGGCGGGGGAAGACGTGTTGTGCCTGGCGTGCAACATGGGTATGCCCCGCACGGGTTTCCACTTGCACCGGGACAATCCGGTGGAGCGCATGTTTTGGGGGAAGTTCCCGCTGGAGCGCGCCACTGCCTATTTCCATTATGCCAAGGGAAGCGGCTACCGGAGCATCCTGCACCGGCTGAAGTATGGCGGCAGGCGCGACGTGGGCGAGGTGATGGGGCGTTTCATGGCTGCGGAACTGCTGCCGTCGGGCTTTTTCGAGGGGATAGACGTGGTGGTGCCTGTGCCCCTGCACCGCCGTAAGCAAAGGATGCGCGGTTATAACCAAAGCGAATACATTGCCCGGGGAATTTCTGCCGTGACGGGCATCCCGGTGGAAACGGGTGCGGTGGCGCGGGTGAAGGATACGGATACCCAGACCCGCAAGTCGGTCTACGAACGGTGGGAGAATGTGAGGGATATTTTCCGGGTGTCTGCCCCCGGGCTTTTCGCCGGGAAGCACCTGTTGCTGGTGGATGACGTGCTGACCACCGGCGCTACCCTGACGGCGTGTGCCGATGCCTTTTCGGGCGTGGAGGGCGTGCGCATCAGCATCCTGGCGCTGGCGGTGGCCGAATAGGGCGGCGTAAAAGAAAACCGGTCCGCTTCAGGGAAGCGAACCGGTTGCTCTTCGTCTTGGACTTGAACCAAGGACCCTCTGATTAACAGTCAGATGCTCTAACCGACTGAGCTAACGAAGAATTTAGAGATGTTTGACGGTTGCTCTTCGTCTTGGACTTGAACCAAGGACCCTCTGATTAACAGTCAGATGCTCTAACCGACTGAGCTAACGAAGAGTGTTGTTTTTTCTCAAATGCGGTGCAAAATTAATAGGATATTTTGAAATATGCAATATCTTTGCACAAAAAATGTAAGAATTTGCCGTTTTTACCGGGTTAGTGATACTTCGCTTCCCCGGTGAAGTACAGCGGCGATGAATATATATACATATTTATAATAGGATGAACAGAATGAAACGTTTGCATAAGATGCACGGGATAGCCGCCTTGCTGGCGGTGGCGGCAGTGGCAGTCGTTTGCCTGGGGTTCAAAAGCGGGGACGACCGCAGTTTCCGGGTGGCGAAGAACATGGATATCTTCAACTCCATAGTCAAGGAACTGGACATGTTTTATGTCGATACCATCGATCCCGACAAGACCATCCGCGCCGGCATCGACGCCATGCTTTACTCGCTGGACCCTTATACCGAGTATTACCCGGAAGAGGACCAGAGCGAGCTGGAGCAGATGCTGAAGAACTCGTATGGCGGCATCGGGTCGGTCATCACGTGGAACGACAAGCTGAAACGCTCCGTCATCTCCGAGCCTTACGAAGGCATGCCTGCCGCCGAGGCGGGGCTGAAGGTGGGCGATGTGCTGATGGCGATAGACGGGCAGGACTTGGCGGGCAAGGACAACGCGGAGGTCAGCCAGATGCTGCGCGGGCAGGTAGGCACCCGCTTCAAGCTGACGGTGCAGCGGCCCGGCACGAAGAAGCCGCTGACGTTCGACATCGTGCGCCGCTCCATCGAGTTGCCCATCATACCTTATTATACCGTGCTGGACGGCGGCATCGGCTACATCAACCTGAGCACTTTCTCCGGCGAGCCTGCCAAGGAGTTCAAGCAGGCGTTCCTCGACTTGAAGAAGCGGGGCATCACCTCCCTGGTCATCGACCTGCGCAACAACGGGGGCGGACTGCTGGACGAGGCGGTGGAGATTGCCAACTTCTTCCTGCCCCGCGGCAAGACGCTGGTCACCACCAAGGGGAAGATAAAGCAGGCAAGCAACACGTACAAAACTTTGCGTGAGCCGCTCGACCCGGACATCCCCCTGGCTGTGCTGGTCAACAACGTGACGGCTTCGTCGTCCGAAATCCTGGCCGGCTCCCTGCAAGACCTCGACCGCGCCGTGATTGTGGGCACGCGCACCTACGGCAAGGGTCTGGTGCAGACCACCCGCCCGTTGCCCTACGGCGCCACCATGAAGCTGACCACCTCCAAGTATTACATCCCCAGCGGGCGTTGCGTGCAGGCCATCGACTATGCCCACCGCAATGCCGACGGCAGCGTGGGCCGCATACCGGACAGCCTGACCACGGTGTTCCATACGGCTGCCGGGCGCGAGGTGCGTGACGGCGGCGGGGTGACGCCCGACATACAGGTGGAGCCGGAAAAGCTGCCCAACATCCTGTACTACCTGGTGACGGACAATCTGATATTTGATTACGCCACGGATTATTGCCTGGAGCATGCCACCATCCCGGCGCCCGAACAGTTTGCCGTGACCGATGCCGACTATGCCGCTTTCAAGGAAAAGGTGAAGAAGGCCGACTTCAAGTACGACCAGCAGTCGGAGAAGCTGCTGAAAAACCTGAAGGAGATGGCCGAGTTTGAAGGCTACCTGGACGATGCCTCGCAGGAGTTCGCCTCGCTCGAGAAGAAACTCACCCACAACCTGGACCGCGACCTCGACCATTTTGCCAAGGATATCAAGGAGATGATAGCCGTGGAAATCATCAAACGCTACTATTACCAGCGCGGCAGCATCATCCAGCAGCTGAAGGACGATGCCGACCTGAAAGAAGCCCTCCAAGTGTTGGGCGACAGCGCGCGCTACAAAGGAATATTGAGCGTGGCCGCCACGCCCGAAGCCGGCAACCAGCAGCCGGATTGACAAAAAAAGCGCAGGGGTGCGCATGCCTAACTGCGCACCCCCGCGTTAGCCTAACAACGCGTACCCTCGTTAGCCTAACAACGCGTACCTTCGTTACCTTGTTACCTTGTCAACTCGTTGCCTCGTTAACTCATCAACTCATTAACTCATCAACTCATCAACTCATTACCTTGTTCCCTCGTCAACTTATTTCTCACCGGTAATCCCCGTTCTGCTTGATGAGCGCGATAAGGCGTTCCACCGCTTCCTCTTCGGGGATGTTCTTCTCGATGCATTCTTTCTTTTTGTACAGGCTGACCTTGCCCCATCCGGCGCCGACGTAGCCGTAATCGGCATCCGCCATTTCGCCGGGGCCGTTGACGATGCAGCCCATGATGCCTATCTTCAGCCCCTTCAGGTGTGCGGTGGCTGCCTTGATGCGGGCGATGGTGCCCGGCAGGTCGTACAGCGTGCGTCCGCAGCCGGGGCAGGAGATGTACTCCGTCTTGCTGGTGCGTGCGCGCGCCGCTTGCAGGATGCCGAAGGCGGTGGTGTCGACGGTGGCGTGCGGAACAGCGCCTTGGTCGGACAGGAAGATGCCGTCGCAAAGGCCGTCCATCAGCAGTGCGCCCATGTCGGCGGCGGCTTTCAGCTGGAAGTCTTCCACCTGCTGCTCGGCATAGTGTTGGAAGAAGATGACCGGGTTCTTCAGTCCCTCGCACATCAGTTGGTGGACCAGCGCGCGGAACTCGCCCAGGCGGTTGGCATGGTTGCTTTGGGCTATGAGCACAATCTCCGGATGGTACTTCAGGCAGGCCAGCGCTTCCTCGTCCAGCCCCATGTAGGTGATGAACAGGAACTTCAGCCCGGCCGTGCAGGCGCTCATGAAGGGCAGCTGGTCTGTCTTGAATGCCGGCCAGATGCCCGGCTGTCCCTGCCACAGGTCGGCGTCCACGATGCACTCCACGCCTTCCGGCAGGTGGTCGGGCAGGTGGCGTCCTGCGTACACGTAGTCCGGGCGCAGCTGCGGGTCGAAGTCCGTGCTGCCGTCCAGCCGTGCCGAGAGCACCACGGGCACCTGCCCGCCGCCGATGTTGCGCACGGCCTGTGTTTCCCGTCGCTCGGGATTCAGGTAGTCGAATGCCGGTGCCACGGCCCCGGGGATGTAGGGATGGCCTTCCCGCTTCGCCATGTAGTCCACCAGCTTGCGTGCCACGGGGATTTCGGCTTCGGGGGCTTCGCTCAGCGATACGCGGATGGTGTCGCCCAGTCCGTCGGCCAGCAGGGCGCCGATGCCCACTGCCGACTTGATGCGCCCGTCTTCACCGTCGCCGGCTTCCGTCACGCCCAGGTGCAGGGGGAAGTGCATGCCCTCCCGCTCCATGGTGGCCACCAGCAGGCGCACGGTCCTGACCATCACCACGGTGTTCGAGGCCTTGATGGAGATGACCACGTCCGTGAACTGTTCGTCCACGCAGATGCGCAGGAACTCCATGCACGACTCCACCATGCCCTCCGGGGTGTCGCCGTAGCGCGATAGGATGCGGTCGGACAGCGAGCCGTGGTTCACGCCGATGCGTATGGCGGTGTGGTGCTCCCGGCACAGGTTGAGGAAAGGAACGAAGCGGTCGCGTATCTTCCGTAGTTCTGCGGCATATTCCTCGTCGGTATATTCCAGGTGCTTGAACGTGCGGGCGGCATCCACGTAGTTGCCCGGGTTGATGCGCACCTTCTCCACATACTGGGCTGCCACGTCGGCCACGTGCGGGTTGAAATGGATGTCCGCCACGAGGGGCACGTCATATCCGTCTTGGCGCAGGGCGGCGTTGATGTTGCGCAGGTTCTCGGCCTCTTTCACTCCTTGGGCGGTCAGCCGCACGTATTCGCCGCCGGCATCCACAATGCGTTTGGCCTGTGCCACGCAAGCCTCGGTGTCTTGCGTGGGCGTGTTGGTCATGCTTTGCAGGCGTATGGGATTGTCCCCTCCCAAGGGTGTGGCGCCGATGTTGACTGCCGAAGTCTCACGGCGGGTATAGTTGAATAGGTCCACTTGATAATTAACAATTGTCAATTCTTTTAGTTGGTTTTGTACTCGTATTTCACAGCTTTGAGGTCTTCGTTGGCCTTGGTGATTTTCTGCTTCAGCCCTTCCTTGTAGGCGGCAAACTTCTCAGCCAGCGTGGCATCGCCCAGTGCCAATATCTGTACGGCCAGTATGGCGGCATTCATGGCGCCGTTGATGGCCACGGTGGCTACCGGTATGCCGGGAGGCATCTGGATGATGGAGTAAAGGGCGTCCACTCCGTCGAGTACCGAGCCTTTTACCGGCACGCCGATGACGGGCAGGGTGGTGTTGGCAGCGATGACGCCGGGCAGCGCGGCGGCCATGCCTGCGGCGGCAATGATGACTTTGATGCCGCGTCCGGCGGCTTCCTTGGCAAATTGTTCTACGGCTTCGGGGGTGCGGTGGGCGGACAGTGCGTTCATCTCAAAGGGGACGTGCATGTCGTTGAGCAGTTGGGCGGCTTTCTCCATGACCGGCAGGTCGGACGTGCTGCCCATGATGATACTTACTATGGGAGTCATGATGTTAGTGATTAAGTATTAGTGATGAGCGATTAGTGATTAGTGATTAGTGATTAGTGATTAGTGATTAGTGATTAGTGATTAGTGCCGATGCGTATTATTAATCACTAATCACTAATCATTAATTAACTATTGATAAGTTCCTTGTAGGCTCCTGCGCCAAGCAGGCTGTCGAAATCGGCGTCATCGGCGGGCTTTATTTTGATGAGCCAGCCTTCGCCATACGGGTCTTGGTTCACCAGTTCGGGCTGGTCGGCAAGGGCATCGTTCTGTTCCAACACTTCGCCGGACACGGGGAGGAACAGGTCGGACACGGTTTTTACTACTTCGATGGTGCCGAATGTCTCGCCGGCTGCCAGTGTCTCGCCCACGGTGGGGATGTCTACGAATACAATGTCGCCCAGTTGCTGCTGTGCGTAGTCAGTAATGCCCACATAAGCCACGTCGCCTTCCTGGCGTATCCATTCATGCTCCGGGGTGTACTTTACATTTGTAGGACAGTTCATAATTGTTGGTTTTAAAGGGTTATCAGCCCCTCTCCGTCCCTCCCCGTGAGGGGAGGGGGGGCAGTGACTGTTTAATTTAATCTATTTATTATCTCTTCTATCTTCTTTTCTTTCTCTATTATCTCTTTCACCTCCCCCACGGGGGAGGCAGGAGGGGGCTTCCTTGTGGGGGTTAGAACAGCAAATAACTGAAAACATAAATCAGCAGTTTGCTGCCCGGGTGCAATACCATCAGTGCGCATAGCAGTCCTACGGCAAAGCCACCCAGCACCTCGCCTTGTGTGTGGTGCTTCAATATGATGCGCGAGCTTCCCAACATGCCGGCTGTCAGTATGAAAATGCACAGCCAGCCCACGGGGTTGTACCCGAACAGTTCGCTGAATGCCACCAGCCCGCCTACAATGCCTCCGGCACCTGCCATGTGCTCACTGAGTTTCCACTTCAAGTTGAGCATCACGCAGATAATCGAAATCAGCAGGGCTGCTAAGATAATGCCGTTCATGTACCAAGGCAGGTTAAGCCCGCGCATGGTCAGCAGGCAGAACGCGTAGGAGATGATGGTCAGCAGGAACGGCATGAAACGATGCTTCCGCACCCTAAGGTCATCTGTCGTGAACCCGTTTATCTTGCGGAACAGGAAGATGGTGAGCGTGGGCATCAGGATGGTAAACCCATACACGATGCCCAGCACCAGTACCTTGAATACCGGTGGCGTGATGCGGAGGTAGGAAAACAGGAACAGCACCAGGAATGCCGCAAAGGGTATGGCAAACGGCGTGAATACCGCCGACACCACCTTGGCGGTCCGGATTAAGGTCTTGTCTTCTTGTATATGGGGTTGTCCTTCCATCTTTTGTCGGTTTTGCTGCCTTGCGGCAGATTTATTTTCTCAGCCGTGCCACCGGTATGTTCATTTGCTGGCGGTATTTCGCTATGGTGCGCCGGGCAATGGGATAACCTTTCTGCTTCAGGATTTCGGTCAGTTCATCGTCGGTGTACGGTTTCTTCTTGTCTTCGTTGTCAATGCACTCCTTCAGTATGCGGCGTATTTCGCGCACCGACATTTCCTCGCCGCTCTCCGTGGTGTAGCCGTCGTTGAAGAAGAACTTCAGCGGATAGATGCCGTAGTTGGTCTGCACGTACTTGCTGTTGCTCACCCGCGAGATGGTGGATATGTCCAGCCCTGTGCGTTCCGCCACGTCTTTCAGAATCATGGGGCGCAACAACGACTCGTCGCCCTCCTGGAAGAAAGGCCGTTGCAGGTCGATGATGGCCTGCATGGTGGTGAGCAGGGTGTTTTGCCGTTGCTTGATGGCGTCGATGAATCCCTGCGCCGCATCGATTTTCTGTTTGAGGAACATCATCGCCTCCCTTGATTCCTTCGATTGGTTGGCGCGGTTCTTGGTATGTTCTTCCAGCATCTCGGTAAAGTCGCGGTTCATACGCAGTTCGGGCACGTTGCGGTTGTTCAGGGTCAGGCTGATGGTGCCGTCGTCGTAGGTATCTACGAGGAAGTCGGGCACTATCTGCTGCATGTTTTTGCCGATGGTTTCCCCCATCGAGGCGCCCGGGCGCGGGTTCAGCCGGCAGACCTCGCGGATGGCCTGTTCGCACAAGTCTTCGCCGATGCCGAGCTTTTGCTGTATCTTGTCCCAATGTTTGCGGGTGAATTCTTCGTAGCAGTCCGCCACGATGGCCTCTTCTGCCTTCAGCAACGACAGGTCGGCGCCTTTCGGCTGTTGCTCCATCTTGCGGCGGATTTGTATCAGGAGGCACTCTTGCAGGCTTTGCGCGCCCAGTCCGGGCGGGTCGAAGCTTTGGATGACGTGCAGGGCCTCTTCCAGTTCCTGCGGGGTGGTTTCGATGCCGGCATAGATGGCCAGCTCGTCGCTGATGCTGTCCAGCGACTTGCGCAGCAGCCCGTCGTCGTCCAGCGAACCGATTAAGTATTCTGCCAGCGTGCGTTGGTGCTCGCTCAGGTCGTGTTCGCCCAGCTGCTCTTTCAAGGTTTCGTAAAACGAGGTGCTGTCCGAGAACGGGATTTCCTCCGGGCGCTCGTCGCGGCTCCAGTTGTTCTCCTGCAGTTTGTAGTCGGGGATGTCGTCCTCCGTCAGGTAGTCGCCCAGCGAGTCGTAGCCGGTATCTCCTCCGTCTTCCGGGCTTTCGGTTTCCGTGTCCGGGGTGTCGTCGGCATAGTCATTATCGGCGGTGGCTTCTTTGCCTTCCTCCAAGGCGGGATTTTCCAGCAGTTCGGCACGCACTCGGTCTTCCAGTTCCACGGCAGGCAGCTCCAGCAATTTCACCGCCAAAATCTGTTGCGGCGACAATGTCTGGATTTGCTGTTGCGTCTGCGTCTGTATCTGTCGGGAAGCCTGTGCCATAATCTTTGCTTTGCGCTACAAAAGTAATGAATCGTTTGCAAACGCGCGCCATTCGTGGGGAGATTTTTAGTTGAAGGGGAAAAGTGTGCCGGGAATCAATGGTGTTGTTATGGCTTTTCCTGTAAACCGTGTCCGGTTAAAATGTGATACGTACAATGTCCGTCCCCCCTTCTTCGTTGTTGGCAATGGCATAAAGACAGTTCCCGTCAGGCGTTAGGGCAATCTGGCTTAAATCGCGGTCGGTCTGTATGGATTTTAAAAGATTGCCTTCCCAGTCAAATTGCAGAATCTTGGAACATGTGCCTTGAGTATTTGCCGGGTAACCGTTGTAGAGGATATAAAGGCATTCTTGATTCCCTGTAAGTGAAAGGACATATTTATTCGCTTGGGGGAAATCCAGAAACTGAGGGTCTGCTTCAGGCCATATCCTTTCCGTGCCTATTACAACTTCTTTCAACAGCTCACCTTGCAAGTCAAAGAAAAACAGACTGTTCAAGTTGTTCATGGTGCGGCAGATTCCTCGTTCCGGGTGGAGCAGCAGATTCCCGGTGAACAGAAAGGGAATATGCGTGTCCGGGTATTTGCTTTTCAGCTGTTTTTCATCCCAATAGCGGATGTCCTTGACTTTTTGTTTGTTTTTGTCATAGATAAAGAACAGGTATTCGGGTGAATCGATGTTCGTGCCGTAAATGCATAAGTCTGTTTCCGCATAGTCTTGCATCATCGGTACGATGGGAAGCCTGGTGGTGTTCAGGTGGATTCTTGTTGACCGGGTCGGATTTATTTCTCTGAGGCTCCAGGCATTGACATCTGTCATTTTTATGTTTCCTCCCTTTTGAACAATCTCACGTGTGAAGAAGGGTAGGATGAGGTCATCCGGTCCTTGCCCCTTGGTCGCATATCGGGCCATAACGGGAAAGCTTGTTTGCGGATATGCCTTTAAGATGGTGTCATTGTAAAAATCCAGGCAATAGAGGAAAGAGTCATCGGCGCAAATATTATAGAACATATTCAGCCCGCTGCCTTCCCGTATGAACGGTTCCGTTTGAATACTGTCTATGGCAGGGTTTGTAACGAAGCATGCCTCATGATTCGTTTTAGAGGAGCAGGCGGATAGAAATAAAGATATGCAGAGTAAAAAAAATGGGCTGTTCCGTTTCATTATATGGCTGTTTGTATGGCATAATGTGATGAAAAGGCATAAACTTTTAGACACACGTTTTTTATACAAAAAATGAGTGTTTTTTTAAGTTTATGCCAGTTGCTTGCTTTTACTTAATTTTCCGTTGAGAAAATATTATTATCCATTTCTACAAGTACCATCTTGTGTCGCATTTCTTAAAAGAGTCATATGACACGTTCCATCAGAATATCTATAACGCAACAATGTTCCTCCACTACCAGTTGTTCCTTTATATGCTTGGTAGGTAGAAGGAGGATTTGTTTCCGATTGTCCAAGTGCTTCTATGTTTTCTAACGTTAATTCATCAATAGTAGAAACAGATGCGTTTTGAGCTACAAACATAACATACCCTACGATTGCGGCGAATGCTATAACAAAGGATACTTTAAAAAATTTTTTCTTCATAATCATAAATTTTAAGTTGTTATTGGATGAGTTTCAAGTATAGCTCTTTTATTTTTATGTTATAAATAGGATTCCCAATGCCTATTACTTTATTATGTTTGTCTAACAAGAATGTGTGATATTGTTCTTCCTTAGGAACTTGATTGAGCTTATCAAATTCATTTTGTTCATCTATACAAATGGGGTGAGTAAAACTTTTGAAAAAAAGTAAATTCTCAACTTCTTTCCGATTTTTTGGATGTATGTATAATAAAAGTAGAACATTAGGTTTTGCTGGGTCTTGAATAATTTCTTGCATTAGACCTTCCCAACGGGCAAATTCTAATTTACAACTTAAGCATCCAACGGAATCTACATATGAAACAATTTTATAGTCTGTTATGGGAAAACTGTAATCTATAGAGTCTTTGCCTTCTATTGTAAAAATAGAATTGGTAGGGAAAAGTATTTCTTTGCTTTTCCATTTACTGACTATATGGTTCCCTGTAGCGGTAGTCTGGTTGCATGAGGTTAAAGCTAAAGAAATACCAAATACTATTGTAAGATAAATTATGGGATGTTGTTTCATGTTTTTGTATTTAGATACAAAAATAAATAATATTTTTAGAATAGAAAAGTTCTTAGTCTGTTTTTCCGAGATTTTCTATAAATAGTGTGTTTACTATCGATATGTTATGATTGCGACAGTAGAAATAGAGTTGTGTAGGAAAAATGAAAGAGAGTGCCAGCTCTTTTCGATGAACTGCCACTCTCTCTTGGTCGTATAGTTTAAATACCTATTGAGTTATCTATCAATAGTCGTTCTGGTTGATAGCACCCTGTGAAGCTTCGATTTCGCTTTGCGGGATGGGCAGATATTTCTTGTTTTCCGTCCATGCCGGGCGTTGCGGAATAGCGGTACCCGGTTCGCTATATGTCATCGTTGCTTTATCTTCCAAGATTACACCGCCACCAGCAGTCAATACCTGTGCAGCCATACCGCTACGTACCAAGTCGAAGTAACGTTTGCCTTCGCCGACAAATTCAAGGCGACGCTCATTGATGATGTTCTCTTTGTTCAGAGGCAGTGGTTGCAAGCCTGCGCGCTCACGTACGCGGTCAAAATAGCGCTGTGCCTCGGCATCGCCCAGTGCCAGGCCCAGCTCGGCGGCATTCAGCAGCGTTTCGGCAAAGCGGTAGATGTGCAGGTTATTATCCCAACCCAGGTCGGTGGAAGCGGTAGCCCCCTCGTTGCCGCCGGGACGGCCCAAGTATTTGCGCAGGAAGTAGCCGGTGTTCTGGAAACGGCCTGCATAAGTGACCTTGATGCCCCGGGCGGCCATGTCTTCAATGTATTTGTAGATGTTCAGGATGGCTACGTCGCGGCGCAAGTCGCCTTCTTCAAAGGCATCGTAGGCTTCCTTGGATACAGTTCCGAAGCCGTAGCCGCCTATCGAGAATTCGGCATAGGGGCCGTCTATTGTGCCAATGTTGGTACCGTTGTAGTTCAGCCCTGCAACGCCGATCATGGTGGGGAATACGGTACCGCCGGGGGCGTTGGCGCTTCCCCAGTCGCGGCTGCTGCCCTTGGAGGCATAATTGATGTCCAAGATGATTTCCTTCGTCCATTCCGTGGTGTAAGAGAACAGCTGGTCGTAGTCGGCGCCGTCTACCAGGTCATACTGCGTGGAGTTGATGATTTCCTTCATGTAGTTCAACGCTTTCTGGTAGCGGATCTGGTCTTTCTGGTACATGACGAGTTCCGCGTACATCATGTAGACGGCGGCCTGTGTCATGCGGCCTGCCCATTCGTCGGGTTGCTTCATGGGCAGGATGTTCATGTCGATGACGCCTTCCAGGTCGGTAACGATGGCCTCGTACACTTCATCTGCCGATTTCTGTTCGGCAATGTACGGGAAGGTAAGGTTTTCCATGTAGAACGGAATGTTTCCCCACGTCTTCCACAGGCAGAGGTAGTACCAGGCGCGCAACGCCCTGCCTTCTGCAATGTACAGGTTCTTGTCTGCCTCGGGCAGGTCGGACGCGGTGGCGTTGTCAATTAAGCGGATGGAGCGGTTGATGCCTGAATAATTGGCCGACCAGAATCCGCCAATGGTGTTGTTCGGGTCGGAATCGTAGCGGGAAATCAGGTACAGGTATCCCTGGTCATCTTTATTACTTCCGCCGGCATACATGTCATCGGCCTGGATGTCCCACATCAGGTTTATCGGGCACCAGCCACTGAAGTAGTCATACCAGTGCATGGGGTCGTAAGCGGCTACGGCAGATTCCATGATGCGGGCATCCGTCGTATAATATCCATCGATGGAAACACTGCTTGCCGGTTCTTCCGTCAGGAAACCTTCACCGCAAGAGGACAATCCCAGGGTAAGGGTTGCGGCAGCAGCTAAGCTGTATAATTTGTATTTTTTCATATCTGTATTGTCTTTAGTGTATTAGAAACCAAGATTAAATCCTACCATGAAGGTACGTGCCTGCGGATAGTAACCGCGGTCGATGCCGTTGGAGCTTTCATCGCCGCCCAGTTCGGGATCCAAACCGTCATACGGAGTGATGGTCAGCAGGTTTTCAGCAGCTACGTAGACGCGCAGGCGGTCTACGAAGAACTTGTTGGTCCAGGCCTTCGGCAAAGTGTAACCAATCTGCAGGTTCTTGATGCGGGCAAAGTTGCCGTTCTTCACGTAGAGGTCGGAGATACGCCAGTTCTGGTTGCTGTCGTCGGAGTTCCATACAAAACGGGGCATCGTGTTGCTGGTGCCTTCGCCGTGCCAGCGTTTCATGAATTCGGCGGGCAGGTTTACGTACCGCAGGTCTGTGCGGCGGGTAACGTCCAAGATATCCTGGCCGATGGAGCCGGAAATCAGCATGCTGATGTCGAAGTTCTTGTAGCTGCCGTTCAGGTTGATACCGAATGTCCAGTCGGGCGTGCCTTTGCCAATCATGGTCTTGTCGGCGTCGTCGATGGCACCGCTATGGTCGCGGTCTACGAAAATCACGTCACCCGGTTTTGCATTGGGTTGCAACATTACACCGTCCTTATTCACATAGTTGTTGATTTGTTCCTGGTTCTAGAAGATACCGTTCGTCAGGTAACCGTAGAAGTACGGGTAAGGATAGCCGTTTTCGGCGCGCGACACGTTACCGATGATGTGCACGTTATCTCTCATTTCAAAGCCGTCGGCATTGCCCAGGTCAATCAGTTCGTTCTTCAGGTAGCTGAAGTTGGCCGATGCGCCGAACGACCAGTCGGGCTTCACGATGCGGTAGCCCAGCTCCATTTCAACGCCCGAGTTCTTCATCGAACCGATGTTGCCCCACGGCTTCGATTCGCCCAAGTAAGAGGGGATGGCCATTTCCTTCAACATGCCGTTAGTCTTCTTTACGTAGTAGTCGATAGAGAAGGTCAGCGCGTTGTTCAGGAAACCGAAGTCGATATCAGCGTTGTACTGTTCGGATTCCTCCCAGCGCAGGTCGGCATTGGGCGTGATGGACGGCTTGGAACCGAAGATGATTTTCTGGCTTTCACCGTGGCCGAATACGTAGTTGTTGTTGGTGGCCACGTTGGCAGTATAGCGGAAGTTACCGATGTTCTCGTTACCGTTCTTACCCCAAGAGAAGCGTACCTTGGTGTTGGTCCACCATTCCGGGCGTTTCTGCATGAACGGTTCGTTGGTCAGGTTCCAACCTACCGATACGGAGGGGAAAGTACCCCACTTGTTGTTGGCGCCGAAGCGCGAAGAACCGTCGCGGCGTACCGTCACCTGCAACATGTAGCGTTCTGCAAAGTTGTAGCTCAGTCGGCCGAAGTAAGAAGCCAGCGAGTTGGGGTCGCCTGCGCCGCCATATACGCTTTGGCGGCCATCGGATGCCAGGCCCGTACAGAAGTTGATGTTTGCCTTGTCGGCGATGTAGTCGATGAGGTCGTAGCGGTTACCGCCTACCTGACGGCTGGTGTAGCGTTCGGCCGATTGTCCCAACACTACGGAGAACGAGTGGTCGCCAAAGGTCTTGTCGTAGGTCAACACGTTTTCAATCTGCCACGTGTAACCGCGGTTCATCTGTGACCACACTTCCGATTGGTCGTTATGCGTCTGGGCGTTCAGGTAGTAAGGGTGGCTCCAGCCGTCATTGCCCCAGAAAGCCAAGTCGGAACCCCAGGAGAACTTGTACTTCAAGTTGTCCCAAATGCCCAATTCGGCTGTGAAGTTGGCGATGATTTTATCGGAGTTGTTTTTCGTACCTGGTTGGGCTACCATACGTGCCAGCGGGTTCACCAGTTCGTTGAAATCGGGACTCGGCATGGAGAACAGCTTGCCGGTCTTAGGGTCTCTGATGGGTTCGCCATATACATCGTGATCCCACGATTGCAACTGGTCTTCGCTTTCAACATAGACGGGCATTGTCGGGTCCATCAGCAGGGCGTCGCCCAGCGGGGAACCGGTCAAGCTACCTGCCGTCACGCCGATGCTGTTGATGCGCGAGTAAGACACGTTCAATCCGAAAGTCAGCTTGCGTAGCCAGTTGCGGTTCTTCGTCTCGTCAAACAGGGTGTACATCGTGTTGCTGCGGAACGAAAGGCGCTCGTAGTTAGATTTGTCGTAGTTACCGCCGATGATACCCTCCTGGTTGTAGTAGCCGGCGGAGAAATAGTAGTTCACTTTTTCCGTAGCGCCGCTCACGCTCAACTGGTGGTTCTGTACCGGAGCACCGTCGTTGAACAGGGCATCCTGCCAGTTGGTACCGGCGCCGAGGTTCGTGTTGGCAAACATCGGGTCTTGACCGGCATAGTCAGCAGCTTCGTTCATCAAGGTGGCATACTGCGAAGCGTTCAGCATCTTGCGCTGACGCCACGGGCTTTGCCAGCCGTAAGAGAAGTCGTAGGTTACCCTTGCCTTGCCGATGGGTACCCTTCTTTGTCGTTACCAATACTACGCCGTTGGCAGCACGGGCACCATACACGGCAGCCGAAGCGGCATCCTTCAATACTTCGATGGATGCGATGTCGGCAGGGTTGATGTTGTCAATGCCGCCGCCGATGGGCATGCCGTCCACAATGTAGAGCGGGTCGCTGTTGTTGATGGTACCCGTACCACGGATACGAATCTTGGCGGCCGAACCCGGCTGGCCGTTCTGCGTGCTGACCTGCACGCCGGCAGCCAAACCCTTCAAGGCGTTGTCCACGCGCACGGGCGAGGTAAATTCCAGGTCTTCAGAAGATACCGAGGCAATGGAGGCCGTCACCACGCTCTTCTTCTGCACACCGTAACCAATCACAACCACTTCATCCAAGGTCTCGTTGTCTTCCTTCAGGACCACCTTCAGCAACGACTGGCCGTTTACGGGCACATCCTGCGTCACAAAACCAATGTAAGAAACGGTAAGTACTGCGTCGGAAGGAACGGACAGGCTGAACACACCGTCAATGTCGGTGATGGTTCCCGTACCTGTGTTGCCTTTCAACACCACATTCACACCGGGCAAGGGCTCGTTGTCCGTGCCGCTTACCACCGTACCTTTTACCTGTATGTTCTGTGCCCATACAGTAGCAAAGGTAAAGCTCAACATAAATAAAACCGATAATAGCTTTTTCATGTGTTTAACTTAATTAAGATTAACTATTCACGTGTTGTTCTCGCATTAGAACGTGGCAAAGATATATTAGAATATAATAAAAAAATATTGAAATATTTTTTATTATTAATTGATAGTCAGAAGCAAATATTAGGGGATAAGTGGATGTCGCAGGCTGCTTTTTAGTCCTTTTAAACTGGAATGCGGATGAAAGCCCCCTCTCTCCCGGTATAATCCGGATGAAGGCCGAGGGGGAAAAATGCAATCGGTTGATTCGCTTTACAGTTTTTTTCCGTATGTTTGTTTGGCGTTACGGCAAGCGGGCAATCCATTGGCTCCCCGTTTGTCTTTCCGTCAGCCGATTTATCTGTCTTAACTACATAAAACCAGACTGTTATGTTTGCAAAAGAAACGTATGTGCAGCGCAGGGCCGCGCTGAAGAAACAAATAGGCTCAGGCATCCTGCTGTTCCTGGGAAATGACGAACAGGGACTGAATTACGAGGACAACACGTTCCGTTACCGCCAGGATTCCACATTTTTGTATTATTTCGGGCTCTCCTTTGCCGGGCTGGCTGCCCTTATCGACATCGACGAGGACCGGGAGATTATCTTCGGCGACGAGCTGAGCATCGACTACATCGTGTGGATGGGCACCCAGCCTACCCTGCATGAGAAAAGCGAGCGGGTAGGCATCCGTGAGACCCGCCCCTATGCCGGCGTCATGGACTATCTGCACCGTGCCGTCCAGAAAGGGCAAACCATCCACTACCTGCCGCCCTACCGTCCCGAACACAAACTGAAACTCATGGACTGGCTGGGAATCCCGCCTGCCCACCAGGAAGGTTCCATACCCTTCATCCGTGCCGTGGTGGCGCAGCGCAACCACAAGTCGGCCGAGGAAATCGTGGAGATAGAAAAAGCCTGCAACGTCACCGCCGACATGCACATCGCCGCCACTAAGTTTATCCGTCCCGGCATGTACGAATACGAAGTGGTGGCGGAAATGAACCATGTGGCGGAGTCCAACAATTGCGAACTATCCTTCGCCACCATCGCCACCATCAACGGGCAGACGTTGCACAACCACTACCACGGCAACAAGATACAGTCCGGCCAGCTGTTCCTCATCGATGCAGGGGCAGAAGTAGAGTCGGGTTATGCGGGCGACATGTCATCCACCATCCCCGTCGACAGGACGTTTACTCCCCGCCAGCGTGCCGTGTATGAGGTGCAGAATGCCATGCACCTCGAGTCGGTCAAGGCGCTCCGGCCGGGCATTCCCTATATGGACGTGTACGAACTTTCTGCCCGCGTCATGGTGGAAGGGCTGAAAGAGCTGGGGCTGATGAAAGGCAATGCCGAAGATGCCGTGCGCGAGGGTGCCCACGCCTTGTTCTACCCCCACGGGTTGGGACACATGATGGGGCTGGATGTGCACGACATGGAGAACCTGGGCGAAATCTGGGTAGGCTACGACGGCAAGCCCAAGAGCACGCAGTTCGGCCGCAAGAGCCAGCGCCTTGCCATTCCGCTGGAGCCGGGCTTTGTGCACACCGTGGAGCCGGGCATCTATTTCATTCCCGAGCTGATAGACCTGTGGCGCGGGCAGCAGAAGTTTACCGACTTCATCAATTACGATAAGGTGGAAGAATACCGCCACTTCGGCGGCATCCGCAACGAAGAAGATTACCTGATTACCGAAACCGGTGCCCGCCGTCTGGGCAAGAAAATCCCCTTGACCCCCGACGAGGTAGAGGCGATGAGATAATTGACAATTAACAATTGACAATGGACAATTGATAATTAACAATGGACAATTAACAATTGGGAAAGAGGAGGAGAGGAGCGACCCGTAATCGAAGTAACTCTCCATTGTCAATTCCCAATTGTCAATTGTCCATTCTCAATTGTCCATTGTTTAAGCGTGCAGCTCCAGCACAAACCTTGCGCCCTTGTGGTACGTGCTGTCCAGTGTGAGGCTTCCGTTCATTTTGGTGGCTTCCAGCGCGCAGATGGGCAGTCCCAGCCCGTCGCCTTGGGTCAGGTCCTGCACTCCGGTGAAGGGTTTGAACAAGTCCGCCTGCCGTTCTTCGGCAATGCCGCACCCCGTGTCGGTGACGATGAACTGCATGGTGTGCGCCCCCCGTTTCTTGAAGTCCAGCCAGATTTTCCCCCCAGCCGGCGTATGTTCCGCGGCATTTTGCAGCAGGTGGGCGATGATTTTTTCCACATGCTCCCGGTTGATTTTCACGGACAGCTTAGGCGCGTTGACGGTTACGGCAACCTCCTCTTTCACGTTCTTCTTGATTCCCTCCGCCAGGCTTTCACAGAAAGTCAGGGCATTGGTGTCTTCCAGTTCATAGGGCGCGGCGAGGGTGTCTTCCAGCACCGACAACTCTTCGATGTGTGCCGAAAAGGCTTTCAGTGCCTGCACGGCAGGCAACGCCGTGTCGAGGGTATCAAGGGTCGGGGCCATTTGTGCGGAGATGTTCCGTATGAACTTTGTCTTCAGGGCATTGTGCTCGTTTGCCGTCTGAATCATTTTCCGTTGCTTGCGGTTTTGTGCCACGAAACGCAGCAGGATGACGCCTCCCAGCACCAGCGCGGCGGCAAGGATGGCGGCAAGGATGCACAGCCCCACGATGACGTATTGGCGTGCGGCCAGCGAGCCGTCTTTCTCCTCGATGGTTTGCAGGCTGTCCTTATAGCGCGCGTCCAGTTCGTTGTATTTCTCCTGGGCGGCAAGTGCCTGTACCGAGTCGTTCCACGCCATGTATTGGTCGTAGGCGCGTGCCACCATCGCCGTGTTGCCTGCCCGGCGTCCTTTCCCTATCATTTCCCGGTAGCAGGCTTCGGCTTTGGCATAGTCCTTTTGCCCGGTGTAGCGGTTTATCAAGGCGTTGAGTGCCGCGTCGCCCTGGCTGTTCATGCCGAATGTGTAGTAGTAAAGCGCCTGCGTATAGAGCAGGTCGGTGTCCAGCGAGTCGTTCTGTGCCGCTTTCGCCCAGTTTTCCAGGCGTGCCAGCTGGTCTTTCGCCCGGCTGGTGCTGCGTTGCTTGAGGTATATCTGCAGGCGTTCCCGCGTGATGGGGTAGCGCAGGGCAGGCAGGGATTTCCCGCTCTTCTGCTCGCCGGTTATGACGGTCTGCTCCACGGAGCCGAGCAGCTCGAAGGCTTCCTGGTTGTAGTTCTCCCGGTGGTACAGGGCGCTTGCCTGTACGCCGCATGCCACAGCCTTGTCGTACTGTGTACCTGTGGAATATGCATAGTAGGCTTGCAGGAACAAGTAGCGCGCTTTGGTGTAGTCTTTTTGTCCTAAGCATTCCTGTGCTTGCTTCATGAGGTCGCTTCCGCGGTCTTGCGCCCCCGCGGGCAGGCTGCAATAGCATAATGCCATGCAAAGTAGCAATCTGATAACTTTTTTCATTTCGTTTGGCGTTTTGTCCGCCGTAAAGTTACGGCATTCTTCCGTACGATGTCCTTTTCCGGCCTGTTTTTTTGCGTGCGGTGCTGTTTGTCCCCTCATCCCCTCAAAACCTTGAATACTCATCTTCTCAAAAACTCAAGACCTTAAAACCTTAAAAAACTCAAGACCTCAAGAATTCAGAAACTCAAAAACTCAAGACCTCACCCCCTCTTCCTGTCAGTACTTGAAGCTGCTACCTCCCAAGAACTCCCTCAGCAGCGATGTCGGCGGAATCTCTTTGTCCTGCACCGGCGTGAAATACTGGATGAACTTCAGCAGCCGGTAGGCCTCGGCATACTCCGGGCAGTTGCGGGGCACGCTGTTCAGGATGGGCTCCACGTGGTAGCGCAGCACGGCAAACTCGAACAGCAGCGCCGAGTTGAACATCACGTCCGCATTCTCCTGGTAGGGGAATATCCACTTGTCTTCGCCCGCCCGCACGCTGGGCCAGCGCGCTATGGTTTCGCGGGCAGAGTTCCCCCGGTAGTTGTAGTCGCGTATGATGCGGCGCACCAGCCGGTTGTCGGTCGTGGGAATCCAGTTGTGGTCGTCCAGCGAGATGGTGGTCAGTGCCGACACATAGATTTTGTATTTGTTCTCGTCGGGAATCTGGGGCGTCAGCTCGGGATTCAGGGCATGGATGCCTTCCAGGATGAGGATGGTGTTGTCTTCTATGCGCAGTTTCTCTCCCCTGAACTCCTTGCGCCCGGCGGTGAAGTTGTAGTGGGGCAGCTCCACCTCTTCCCCGCGCAGCAGGGCTTGCAGCTGTTGGTTGAACAGCTGCAGGTCGAGCGCGTAAAGCGACTCGTAGTCATAGTCGCCGTTGGCGTCGCGCGGTGTCTGTTCGCGGTCCACAAAGTAGTCGTCCAGCGAGATGGGGTAAGGCTTCAGCCCGTTGGTCATCAGCTGTATGGATAGCCGTTTGCTGAAGGTGGTCTTTCCCGAAGAAGACGGCCCCGAGATGAGCACCAGTTTGACGCGGCGGTCGCCGTCGCCCCGGTGGAAAATGTCGTCGGCTATCTGGGCAATCTTTTTCTCCTGCAACGCCTCCGCCACCTTGATGAGGTCGGTGGCATGCCCTTCCTCGCACGCCTGGTTGAAGTCGCCCACGTTGCTCAGGCCCATGATGTGGTTCCAGCGCAAGTGCTCTTTGAACACGTCCAGCATCTTCTCCTGCTTCACCACGTCTTCCAGCACATTGGGGTTCTCCTTGCTGGGGATGCGCAGCAGCAGGCCGTCGTAATACTTCACGATGTCGAACAGCTTGATGAATCCCGTGCTGGGCAGCAGGTTGCCATAGTAATAGTCCACCGTGTCACCCAGCTTATAGTAATAGGTGTAAAGCTCGCCCGATGTTTCCAACAGCTTCACCTTGTCGTTCATGCCCCGTTCGCTGAAGATGCGTGCCGCCTCCGCCACGTGGCACTCTATGCGGTGGAAGGGGATGTCCTCCGCAATGATTTCCTGCATCCGCTGCTTGATGGCCTGCACGTCTTCCAGCTCGATGGGACGCCCGATGCGCAGGTTGCAGAAGTAGCCCTTCGACACCGGGTGCTCCACATACAGCTTGCCCTGGGGGAACAGCTCGCTCACCGCCTTGTAGAGCACGAAGCACAGCGAGCGCACGTAGGTGCGCATGCCCGACGGGTTGCGCACGTCCAGAAACTCCACATCCTTGTTGTTGTACACCCGGAAATTCAGTCCTTCGGAGCGATTGTTGACCCGCGCGCTCACCACTTGGTAGGGAAAATCGAGGTTTAATGCCGAATAAATCTCCAAAAGACTGCTTCCGACCGGGAATTCTTTACAGAGATTATTATTTTTGCCGCAAAGATTATTATTTTTGCAACAAATTTGTAACATGTGTTTCATCGTTTCTCTTCCGCTTTAGATTCGACCTTAAAGATAGGAGTAATAAAACACGTTGCAAAAGAACCCGCTAAATTATTAGGGATGGAATATTCTTTTTATGATTTGTTAAAGCTGCTCGGCTCATTGGCCTTATTCCTCTACGGCATGAAAATCATGAGCGAGGGGCTGCAAAAGTTCGCAGGCGACCGCTTGCGCAAGATTCTCACCGTAATGACCACCAACCGCGTCACCGGCGTGTTGACGGGCATGTTGATAACAGCCCTGGTCCAGTCTTCTTCCGCCACCACAGTCATGGTGGTCAGTTTCGTCAACGCAGGCTTGCTTACCTTGTCGCAGTCCATCAGCGTCATCATGGGTGCCAACATCGGTACCACGGTCACGGCGTGGGTTATTTCCGCCTTGGGCTTCCAGGTAGACATCTCCGCCTTCGCTTTGCCTCTCTTGGCCTTCGGCGTCCCCCTGCTGTTCTCCCAGCGCAGTTCGCGCAAGTCGGTGGGCGAGTTCATCTTCGGTTTCTCTTTCCTGTTTATGGGGTTATCCATGCTCCAGGCCAATGCCCCCGACCTGGAGAAGAACCCTGAAATGCTGGCCTTTGTGCAGAACTATACCGACATGGGCTTCGGCTCTGTCCTGCTGTTCGTGCTCATCGGCACGGTGCTCACCATGATTGTGCAGGCCTCCTCCGCCACCATGGCCATCACCCTCATCATGTGCGCCAACGGCTGGATTAGTTTCGAGTTGGGTGCCGCCCTGGTGCTGGGCGAGAACATCGGCACCACCATCACCGCCAACCTGGCTGCCCTGACGGGTAACACGCAGGCACGCCGAGCCGCCCTGGCGCACTTGGTGTTCAACGTGTTCGGTGTCATCTGGGTGCTGTGCCTGTTCCCCTTCTTCACCGGCGGCGTGTCGTGGTTTGTGGAGAACGTGATGGGCGTCACCGAGATGTCCGTAGCCGTGCCCTTCAAGCTCTCGGCTTTCCATACCGCCTTCAATGTGTGCAACGTGCTGGTGCTGATATGGTTTGTGAAGTTCATCGAGCGCACCGTGTGCGTCCTTATCCCCCAGCGCGAGCAGGACGAGGAGTACCGCCTGCGCTTCATCACGGGCGGCATGCTCTCCACCTCCGAGCTTTCCATCCTGCAGGCCAGCAAAGAGATTCACCTCTATGCCGAGCGCACGCACCGCATGTTCGGCATGGTGCGCGACCTGCTCCACACCGAAAAGGACGATGACTTCAACAAACTCTTCAGCCGCGTGGAGAAGTACGAGAACATCAGCGACAGCATGGAGCTTGAGATTGCCAACTACCTGAACAAGGTGTCCGAAGGCCGCCTCAGTTCCGAGAGCAAGCTCCAGATACGCGCCATGCTGCGCGAGGTGACGGAGATTGAGAGCATAGGCGACAGCTGCTACAACCTGGCGCGCACCATCAACCGCAAGCGGCAGAGCGACGAGGACTTCACCCCTGCCCAGTACGAGCACATCCACACCATGATGAAGCTGGTGGACGATGCCCTGGCGCAGATGATTACCCTTGTGGAGCACTCCGAGCACCCGCAGGGCATAGACGTGAACAAGTCGTTCAACCTGGAAAACGAAATCAACAACTACCGCAACCAGCTGAAGAACCAGAACATCATCAGCGTCAACAACAAGGAGTACAGCTACCAGATGGGCGTCTACTACATGGACATCATCGCCGAGTGCGAGAAGCTGGGCGACTACGTGGTCAACGTGGTAGAGGCAGGCAGCGACACCAAGGAGAAGAAAGCCTCCTGAGGAAAGATTCGTGCCTTGACGATAAAAGGCGCGGATTACGCGGACCCCGCGGAGCAGTCAAACCTGACCTCCGTGCCTGTCCGCGCAATCCGCGCCTGTTTTATGGCCTAAAAATGCTTGTCGTTAGGCCTCTTTCTCAAACTCGTCCTTGCCTACGCCGCACAGCGGGCATACCCAATCCTCGGGCAGGTCTTCAAACGCTGTTCCCGGCGCGATGCCGTTTTCAGGGTCACCCAGTTCGGGGTCGTAAACGTAGCCGCAAACTACGCAAATGTACTTGTCCATATCCGTTTCATTTAAAAGTTTGTCTTGACAAAGGTAGCACATTCGGGGATAGTTCCGCCTGCCGGGAAGTTAAAAAAACTTTTTGCCCGCTTCGCCGGGCGGCATGCCGTCCGGTTTTTCGTCCGTCTCTTTGCAAATCAATTTTTACAAACCGCCTACCTACCCGCTCCTTACCTTCTCCTTACCCGGTCCTTATCTGCTCCTTTTGTCGGCTTTCGCTATGGAAAGGAAAAAGAGCGGACAAGGTAGGGGCGGTTTCTCGGGAATTTATGCTACCTGAATTTTTTCCTGTGTTCGCTTTCCTGGGCTGCTTCGATCATTCTTCGGTTGGAAAAACGGCAAAATTTGCGGATTTTTTCTTGGAAAAACGGCGGAATTGCATTCCCTTTGCAATGGAAAAATGGCAACCGCATGATTGCTACACCGTTACAAGGTGGATATTTCAGGATTATAATTCACATCTAAAGATAATGAATGGTCAGTTCTTTTTTTGTGTTGACGCGTCCTTTTGTATATCCTCATTCCGCTCTACGGAAGAAGGTGTGTAGGTGTTGGGGCGGTTGTTCGCATCATTTGGTACGGGAGGTACGAAAAAAAGGAGTAAATACTTGATTTTCAATGACTTTTATCGCTGAATATCAGCCACATGAGAAAATAACGGTACAACTATTAGTTAAGGAAAAGTGGGAGTGAAAAAATTGCTTTGAGGGAATGAAAAGTTTAGAAAAGACTTGAGTTTGAGCTGTAATATTTAACTAAATATTAACAGTTGATAAGTGTTTTTTTGTAGGTGGTGGACGCCTTGAGGTAAAAATGTCGGCTAATACGAATTTAGGTGACTAACAATCCACCAAGTGAATAGAGAACGAGGAACCTACAAGCACAATAGCTTCAAATATCATTCATGGAGAGTTTGTATTCACCTGATTATTACTACTTTTGCAGAGAGAAACAAAAAATACCTAAAATAAATCGCGTTTATGAAACTTTCGGGGCTAAATCTGCATCTAACGAGGCAAAACAAACGAAGTATGAAAGTATGACAGACCCATCAAATAACGAAAGGGATTTTGCCTCGCTCATAAAGCAGCACTCCCGAATTATCAACAAGGTCAGCTATTTCTATGCTACCGACAAATTGCCGTTTGATGACCTTCGGCAAGAAATCTATGTCAACATCTGG
>CALULP010000027.1 GCA_944321495.1 uncultured Bacteroides sp.
GTTTTATAGTGAAGAAAAGAGCACAGAAGACTGCTCGTAACATCTCTAAAAACACCACGATCATCATCCCCGAACACAATATTCCGGCATTTAAGCCTGCCAAGACATTCACACTAGCAGTGAAGAAATAATAAACAATAGTATTAACCCATAAAAATTTGAAGCTATGCCAAGCGGAAAGAAGAAAAAAAGACATAAAATGTCTACGCACAAGCGTAAAAAAAGACTAAGAAAGAACAGACATAAAAGCAAAAAGTAATTTTTAGTCTGAACGACAAAATAAAGAACAAACTTGCGAAACAAATGTCTCGCGAGTTTGTTCTTTGTTTAAATAAACATGAGATCTTACAAAGCACAGGTCAGAATGAGAAACAACAAACCTTTCCTGCATCCTACCTGAAATTTTGTATATTGTAAACTTAAAAAGCATTATTATTGTGACAAGCGAACTCGTTGTAGATGTACAGCCCAAAGAAGTGTCTATCGCCCTGCTTGAAGACAAGCAACTGGTAGAACTTCAAAGCGAAGGACGCAACATTTCCTTCTCCGTGGGCAACATGTATTTGGGCCGTGTCAGGAAATTGATGCCTGGTCTGAATGCCTGCTTCGTGGACGTAGGTTACGAGAAAGACGCTTTCCTTCATTATCAGGACCTGGGTCCTCAATTCAATTCTTTAGAGAAATACGTAAAGCAAACTTTAAGCGACCGTAAAAAACTAACCCCCATCACCAAAGCAACTATACTTCCCGACCTTGAAAAAGACGGCACCGTGGCCAACACACTCAAGGTAGGACAAGAAGTAGTAGTGCAAATCGTAAAGGAACCTATCTCGACCAAGGGACCGCGCCTGACGTCCGAACTCTCGTTTGCCGGACGCTACCTCGTGCTGATACCCTTCAATGACAAGGTTTCCGTATCGCAAAAAATCAAGTCGAGCGAAGAACGCGCCCGCCTCAAGCAACTCCTGATGAGCATCAAGCCCAAGAACTTCGGCATCATCGTGCGCACAGTGGCAGAAGGCAAACGTGTGGCCGAGCTGGACGGGGAACTTAAAGTATTGCTGAAACACTGGGACGACGCCGTGGCAAAAATCCAAAAAGCCACCAAATATCCTACACTGATTTACGAAGAAACCAGCCGCGCCGTAGGTCTGCTGCGCGACTTGTTCAATCCTTCTTTCGAAAACATCTACGTAAACAACGACGCAGTGTACCACGAAATCAAGGATTACGTAACCATCATAGCCCCTGAACGGGCTGGGATTGTAAAGCTTTACAAAGGCCAATTGCCCATCTACGACAACTTCGGCATCACCAAGCAAATCAAAGCCTCTTTCGGGAGAACCGTATCCTACAAAAGCGGGGCTTACCTGATTATCGAACACACCGAAGCACTCCACGTGGTAGACGTAAACAGCGGCAACCGGACCAAAAACGCCAACGGCCAAGAAGCCAACGCCCTGGAAGTCAACTTAGGAGCTGCCGACGAGCTGGCACGCCAGTTAAGGCTGCGCGATATGGGAGGCATCATCGTCGTGGACTTTATAGACATGAACGAAGCCGAAAACAGGCAAAAGCTTTACGAACGCATGTGCCAAAACATGCAAAAAGACCGGGCAAGACACAACATACTGCCCCTCAGCAAATTCGGGCTGATGCAAATCACCCGCCAGCGCGTACGCCCCGCCATGGATGTCAACACGATGGAGACCTGTCCCACATGCTTTGGGAAAGGGAAAATCAAATCCTCCATCCTGTTTACCGACACGTTGGAAGACAAAATAGATTACCTGGTCAACAAGTTGAAGATAAAGAAATTCTCGTTACACATCCACCCGTACATCGCCGCTTATGTCAACCAAGGAATATTTTCCTTAAAACGGAAGTGGCAAATGAAGTACGGATTGGGAATCAAGATTATTCCAAACCAGAAACTCGCATTTCTGCAATACGTGTTTTATGACTCCCACGGGGAGGAAATTGACATGAAGGAAGAAATTGAAATCAAATAAAAAAGACGGGATTGAAGCGCCAAAAACTTCAACCCCGTCTTTTTTAAGCAGCAACCCACATCTCTGACGCAGGCCATTCAACGCTGCCCGTATTCCTCCAAAGCGGCAATCAACTGTTCATTTTCAAGATGCGTGCCAACCGTTATGCGCAAACAATTGCCACACAATGCCACGCTATGCCTGCTGCGCACAATAATGCCCTTATCTACCAGATAATCATAAATACCGGGCGCATCACTAACCCGTACCAGAAAGAAATTGGCGTCAGTCGGGAAAACCTTGACCACGCACCCCAGCCCTTGCAATGCAGCGCCAAGCCAGCTGCGCTCGCCCTTCAACGTTTCCACCCATTGCTCTTTTTCGTAAAGGCGGTAAGTCATCTCCATCGCCTCACGTTGGGTCAGCAGATTCACATTATACGGATATTTTATCTTATTGAAGATGCCGATTATCGCAGGCGAAGCAAAGGCCATTCCCAAACGGATGGCCGCACATCCCCAAGCTTTGGAAAAAGTTTGCAGGACAATCAAGTTAGGGTATGTGTCCAGCACTTCCAAGAAACTTTTACCCGACGAGAAATCGATATATGCTTCGTCCAGAACAACCAGTCCATCAAAAGATTGCAACAAAGCCTCTATCTCCGCACGTGCAAGGGTATTGCCTGTAGGATTGTTTGGCGAACAAAGAAACATTAGCTTCGTGTGTTCATCAGCCGCCTCCAGCATGGCATGTGCCGTAAACTGGAAATGCTCGTCGAGCAACACTTTCCTGTATTCCACATCGTTCACCTCCGCACATACCTGGTACATGCCGTAAGTGGGGTCGATAGCCACTACATTGTCCACGCGCGGTTCGCAAAAAGCCCTGTACACCAAGTCAATGGCCTCATCACTGCCATTTCCCAAGAAAATGCAATCAGAAGGCACGTGCTTGATACGCCCCAAAGCCGCTTTCAGTTCACGCTGCATCGGGTCGGGATAACGGTTGTTGGGGTCATTATAAGGATTCTCATTGGCATCCAAGAAAACGGAAGCTTCATGCCCGCTATATTCATCACGCGCTGAAGAATAGGGTTTCAAGCGCAAGATGTTGGGGCGCACCAGTTGTTCCAAAGTCCGTTTCATGCATCTACCCTCCCCAACCTTAGTGAGACAGCACGCTTATGCCCGTCCAGACCTTCGGCAAAAGCCATTGATTCGATGGCAGGACCTATCGTCTGAAGGCCCGCAGGAGTAATTTCCTGGAAAGTGATTTTCCGTATAAAGCTATCAAGGCATACACCGCTATACGCTTTGGCATAACCATTGGTAGGCAAAGTGTGGTTCGTACCCGAAGCATAGTCCCCGGCACTCTCGGGTGCATAATGCCCCAAGAAAACGGATCCTGCATTAATGACGCCTGAAGCTATGGCGTGCGGTTCATCCGACTCGATAATGAGGTGTTCGGGGGCATATTCATTGGTCAATGCCAAAGCCTCCTGCATGTCATGCACCACAACGAGCTTGCTGTTATCCAGCGAACGGGCTGCAATATCCTTACGAGGGAGCAACGGCAGCTGGCATTCCACCTCGGCTTTCACTTTTTCAGCCAAAACAGGCGAAGTGGTTATCAGCACGGCTTGGCTGTCTACCCCGTGCTCGGCCTGGCTCAAGAGGTCGGAAGCCACAAATACAGGATTGGCGCTATCATCGGCCAGCACCTCTACCTCCGAAGGACCCGCAGGCAAATCGATAGCAACACCATGCAGACTCACCCATTGCTTGGCGGCAGTAACATACTGGTTGCCGGGGCCGAATATCTTATATACGCGGGGAATGCTCTCCGTACCGTATGCCATAGCCCCGATAGCCTGCACGCCTCCGGCCTTAAAAATACTGTCGACCCCTGCCACGCGGGCAGCAAAAAGAGTAGCAGGATGCACCTTCCCGTCCTTGCCCGGAGGCGTACAAAGAATCACCCGGCGGCATCCGGCTATACGGGCAGGAATAGCAAGCATCAGCACAGTGGAAAACAGCGGGGCTGTCCCCCCCGGGATGTACAAGCCTACCCGTTCTATGGGCACGGCCTTTTGCCAACACACCACACCAGGACTGGTTTCCACTTTCTTCCCTTCAAAACGTTGGGCCTCGTGAAAGGTTGCTATGTTATGGGCAGCCAAACGGATGGAAGATTTCAATTCATCACTAAGCAGGCTTTCGGCTTCGTCCATTTCCTCCGGGCTGACCACGGGAGTAGATAGCCTCACCTTGTCGAAACGTTCTTCATAAGCCAACAAGGCACGGTCCCCCTCCTCCTCTATGTGCCGGAGAATATCACAAACTGTCTCGGTCAAGTTTGTCCGATCGGCAGCAGGACGCTTTACCACTTCTGCCCACTGGTCTGTACTTGGATAAGTTATCAAATCCATCATATTTATTATTTTAGTTATACAAATGGAAATTCTTGGCACACAAGTCCGCTAAATGATCATTTTCTCAATCGGCAGCACCAAGATGCCTTCTGCCCCCATGGCTTTCAACTTGCCGATAATATCCCAAAAGCATTGCTCGTCAAGCACAGTGTGGACGGAGCACCAGCCTTCTTGCGCCAAAGGCATCACCGTGGGGCTTCGCATGCCGGGCAACACGGAAAGGATGCCGTCGAGTTTCTCTTTAGGCGCGTTCATCAAGACGTATTTCTTGTCTTCGGCGGTCTTCACGGCATCCATGCGGAAGAGGAGCTCATCCAAGATGGCACGCTTTTCCTGGCTCATGCCTTTGTGCCCTATCAGCAAAGCCTCGGAGCGCATCACCACTTCCACTTCCTTGAGGCTGTTGCTCACCAGGGTTGAACCGGAACTCACAATATCGAAAATGGCATCGGCCAAGCCTATGCCGGGAGAGACTTCGACCGAACCGGTAATGACGTGGATATCGGCATGCACCTGGCTGTCTTCCAAGTAGCGTGAAAGAATCGCCGGATAGGAAGTGGCAATCTTTTTGCCTTCAAACCACCGGATGCCCGGATAATCCACATCGCGCGGGATAGCCAAAGACAAACGGCACTTGCTGAAGCCTAAACGCTTCAGGATAGCGGCATCCTCATCTTTCTCCACAAACTCGTTTTCGCCTACAATGCCCACATCGGCCACACCGGAAGCCACAGTCTGGGGGATGTCGTCATCGCGCAGGAACAGTACTTCCAACGGGAAATTGGACGATTGCACCAACAAAGTGCGCTTGCTTGCATTCAGTTTGATGTCTGCCTCTGCGAGGAACGACATGGTTTCATCATAAAGGCGACCTTTGGCCTGTACTGCTATTCGTAACATAATCTCATGTAATGTTTAGAGTTTCAATGATTCGTGATTAATGTCTTATAAAAAAGACGAGGCCCGCCGGGAAATGCCTCCGGTAAGCCTCGCCTCTATGCTGAAAAACTGCTGCTTTCACTATGCACACGCCCTGTCTTGCCTACCGGTTTACTCGTTAGGATGATGATGGCGATGGCAGTAATGTAATGCAGTCTTTTTCATTTCCTCTGTTATTTCTGCGACAAAAATAAAGTTTCCTTCTGATATTGGCAAACATTTATAAGCAAAAGTTTGTTTTTTCTTTCATTTTAATCTATCCCACGGTGAAGCGCACATAAGCCCGGTCGTCAAAAGAACGGTTCCCTGCCTGCTTGCCCTTGGTGCTTTTGAACAGGGAAAGGCAACAGGGGTCCTCCTCCAACACCCGGCGCAAATACCGCTCGGATTCGGACAGGGTGGGAAGCACAAGCGGATAGCCATCGGAAGCCAACACCACTTCATCGCCCGGGCGAACAGGATACACATTTACCAATTCCAGCGGAACGGGAAAGCCATCGACAGCAGCATAGGCATAGGGCGACACGCCGGGAGGCTGGTTCTGAAAGGCGGCCTGCATCTCCAGCAAGGGGTGGATGAAACGACGCCCGGGGTCGTCGGCGGCAATGTCCGGGCACGTGCCGCCCCCAAGCCGGAAAGCCTGGTTGAAAGCACAACGGGCATCGGCCGCGATACGGTCTATCAGCTTCCCATTGGGAAAACACGCCGTCCCTACCCGGCACGGGCAATCGCCCACCTGCCACACCTCACGCCGGGCAAGGCTGAAAATCACTACGCTGGCCGTAAAACGGCGGGAAGGATTTTCTTCCACCCACTTCTCCAATCCGCGTTGCACGTAGAAATCATGCACCGCCTCCGTCAGCTGGGCCACCGCCCCGGGCATGTCCAGCCCCCGGGGGAAGCGGGCAATGGCTTCCGACAGCAACTCTTTTGCCCAACGGCCGGGGAACTTCCCATCCAGGCGGAAAGAGGATTTCGGAGTGGCGCCGTCGACCACAGCCACATAGCCGGCAGGGGTAGCCAAGAGGGCATCTTCATTCGCCCCGGGCGAATGTTTCCCGCAAAGGAAACATTCATGCACCCGGATGCCGCCTTCAGGAGGAAGGGGAAGGCTGCGGCACTCGTTTTCAGCTTGCAGGCTGGTACAATCCGTCATCATGACACCTAACGTTTTTTTTCAGTAATGAGACCCAGAAAAGATTTTCGTTTTACCTTACAAAGGTACGACATTTCCCCCAGACTTGCAACGGAGGAAGGGAGGAATCATGTACGATGATTCCTGGAATCATGCACGATGATTCCTAGAATCATCCAGGATGATTCCTCCACAAGGCCGCGGAAAAGGAAGCGGAAGGCAGCTGAAAAAAGCTGAAACAGCCTGCCCGAAGAAAGGAATTTTAAGCCAGCAAAGACGTGGTTTAGCTTATATTTGCGTCTTAACGGCGGTGGTTTGGGGCATAATTCGTAATTTTGCAGCCGATTATGTACACGATATGAAGAAGTTCTCTATAATTTTCACGCTGATAGCCCTGTCTTTTGTATCCTTGCACGTATCCGCCCAGATAAGGGGAGTCGTAACGGACTCGGTCACCAACGAGCCGCTGATGTACGTCACCGTGCAGTACGAAGGCAAAGGCGTGGGCAGCGTCACCAACGTAGATGGCGAATATGAAGTGGAAACACGACGGGGCTGGAACGAACTGACGTTTTCGTCCATAGGCTACGTCACACAGAAAATAAAGTTCGAGCCGGGCACGCGGGTAATCAACGTCAAGCTGGCCCCGGATGACGTGATGCTCAGCGAAGTGGTGGTGAAGCCCCAACGCGAACGGTACTCGCGCAAGAACAACCCCGCGGTGGACTTCATGCGCAAGGTCATCGAGCACAAAAAGGCATTGAAGCTGGAGGAGAAAGACTACTACCAGTACCAGCGCTACGAAAAGATGAAGATGTCGCTCAACGACGTCACGCCCGAGAAGCTGGAAAAAGGCATCTACAAGAAATTCTCCTTCTTCAAAGACCAAGTTGAGGTTTCACCCAAGACGGGCAAGCAGATTCTGCCCATATCCATCAAGGAAACCGCCAGCCGCACCCTTTACCGCCGCGCCCCGGAAAGCCGGAAAACCATCATCGAAGGCATGAACTCCAGCGGCATCGAAGAGTTTTTCAGCACGGGCGACATGCTGGGCACGGTGCTGAACGACGTTTTCTCGGACATCAACATCTACGAAGACAACATCCGCCTCCTGCAACGCTACTTCACCAGCCCCATCGGGCGGGGAGCCATCAATTTCTACAAGTTCTACCTCATGGACACGCTCATGGTGGACAAGCAAGAATGCGTGCACCTCACCTTCGTGCCCCAGAACTCTCAGGACTTCGGTTTCACCGGCCACCTCTACGTAGTGAAAGACTCTACCTACGCCGTGAAGAAGTGCACCATGAACCTGCCCCAGAACACGGGCGTCAACTGGGTGTCGCACATGGATATCGTCCAGCAGTTCGAACAATTGCCCGACAGTACCTGGATATTGACGGACGACGACATGACCGTGGAACTGACCTTCATCAAAGGGGTGCAAGGGCTGGAAGTGCAACGCACCACCAAGTACACCAATTACAACTTCGATGAAATTGACCCGCGCTACTTCCGCCTGAAGGGTAGCGTCATCAAGGAAGCCAACATGCTGAACCGCACCGACGAATATTGGGCGGAAATACGCCAGGTACCCCTCACCAAGCAAGAAAGCACCATGGATATCTTCATGAACCGCATTGAGCAGATACCAGGCTTCAAATACGTCATCTTCGCCGCCAAGGCGCTCATCGAGAACTTCGTGGAGACCAGCGGCCCCAAGCATCCCAGCAAAGTGGACATAGGCCCCATCAACACCATGATAACGAGCAACTACCTGAACGGCACCCGTTTCCGCCTCAGCGCCATGACCACAGGCAACCTGCACCCGCATTGGAGTTTCAGCGGCTACGGGGCTTATGGCACCAAAGACCGCAAGTGGTTCTATTCCGCCCAGGCCGCCTACTCGTTCAACAAGCGCGAATACGTGCTTTGGGAGTTCCCCAAGCATTACCTCGCCTTCAAGTACACCTACGACGTAATGAACCCCATGGACAAGTACCTCATGACGGACAAAGACAACATGTTCGTGGGCTGGAAGTGGGCAACGGTCGACCAAATGTCCTATATCCGCGATGCCACCCTGACATATGAACTGGAAACCAACACGGGCTTCTCCGTCAACGCCATGCTGCGCCACCGCAACGACCAGCCGGGCGGCAACCTGCAATATTGGCGCAACAACGGGGTCACCCCGGGACAATGGGATGCCACCAACACCCGGGTTCACGACATGACCACCACCGAATTGGGGGTAACCCTGCGTTATGCCCCCGGCGAAACGTTTGTCAACACCAAGCAAAGGCGCATACCCGTGTCGCTCGACGCACCCATCTTCACGCTGTCACACACCACGGGTTTCAAAGGCCTGCTGGGTGGCGACTATAATTTCAATCTGACGGAGCTGAGCATGCGCAAACGCTTCTGGTTCGGCTCGTGGGGAAAACTGGACGCCACCCTGCGTGCCGGCGCACAATGGAACACCGTGCCTTTCCCCCTGCTCAACCAGCCTATGGCCAACCTGAGCTACATCACGCAAAACAACGAATCGTTCAACCTTATCAATAACATGGAGTTCCTCAATGACCGCTATGCATCCATTGCCTTGAGCTACGACCTCAACGGGAAACTTTTCAACCGCATTCCCCTCATCAAGAAGCTGAAGTGGAGGGAAATGTTCCGCATACGTGGGCTTTGGGGTACACTGACCGATAAAAACAATCCTTACAAAAGCCACAACTCCGACCTGTTCCTCTTCCCCATGCGGGACGGCATGCCTACCAGCCACGTCATGGGCAAGAAACCCTACATCGAGGCCAGCATAGGCATTTATAACATATTCAAGCTCATCCACATCGAGTATGTACGCCGGCTGACCTATACCGACCTTCCGGGCATCAAAAAAGGCGGCATACGCTTTATGGTATTAACGATTTTTTAAGAGAGGACAAGACACATGCAACCTTTAGCAGAACGGCTTCGGCCCAAAACCCTGGATGAATACATCGGGCAAAAGCATTTGGTAGGCCCAGGTGCCGTATTGCGCAAGATGATTGATGCCGGACGCATTTCTTCCTTCATCTTATGGGGGCCTCCGGGAGTAGGGAAAACCACCCTTGCCCACATCATTGCCAACAAACTGGAAACGCCGTTCTATACCTTGAGCGCCGTAACCAGCGGCGTCAAGGATGTGCGCGAGGTCATAGAACGCGCCAAGTCAAACCGGTTCTTCTCACAAGCCAGCCCCATCTTGTTTATTGATGAAATACACCGTTTCAGCAAGTCGCAACAAGACTCTCTGCTGGGCGCCGTAGAGCAAGGTATTGTCACCCTGATAGGAGCCACCACGGAAAACCCTTCTTTCGAAGTCATCCGTCCCCTGCTCTCCCGCTGCCAACTCTACGTTTTGAAGCCACTGGAAAAAGAAGACTTGCTCGGACTCCTGCAACGCGCCATCACCACCGATGTAGAGCTGAAAGAAAAGCATATAGAATTGAAAGAAACCACTGCCATGCTAAGGTATAGCGGAGGCGATGCACGCAAGTTGCTTAACATCCTCGAACTGGTAACCGAAGCGGAGAACCAGAACCAGGTGACCATTACCGATGAACTGGTAACCGAACGCCTGCAACAAAACCCGATGGCTTACGACAAAGACGGGGAAATGCACTACGACATTATCTCCGCCTTTATCAAATCCATCCGGGGAAGCGACCCCGACGCTGCCATTTACTGGCTGGCACGCATGGTAGAAGGCGGTGAAGACCCTGCATTCATAGCCCGCCGCCTGGTCATCTCCGCAGCCGAAGATATCGGGCTTGCCAACCCCAACGCCCTCCTGCTGGCCAATGCCTGCTTCGACACCATCATGAAAATAGGCTGGCCCGAAGGGCGCATCCCTTTGGCAGAAACCACCATCTACCTTGCCACAAGTCCCAAAAGCAACTCCGCCTACATGGCCATCAATGATGCCATCAGCTTAGTGCAACGGACGGGAAACCTACCCGTGCCCTTGCACCTGCGCAATGCCCCTACCAAACTCATGAAGCAATTGGGGTATGGCGACAACTACAAATACGCGCACGACTACCCCGGCAACTTCGTACGCCAGCAATTCCTGCCCGACGAACTCACGGGGGAAAACATCTGGAAGCCCCAAGCCAATGCCGCCGAACAGAAGCACAAAGAACGCATGGAAGCGCTTTGGGGAACAGACAAATACAAACAATAAAAAAAGGGGGTGTATCAAAATTCCGATACGCCCTCTTTTTCTCATATCCAGCCGCAAAGGTTTACATAGAATGAAACAAAGCCTCGACTTTCCCAAGCCAAGGCTTTGCCCTGTCACAAAAGT
>CALULP010000028.1 GCA_944321495.1 uncultured Bacteroides sp.
CGTGGGAGAGTAGGTCGCCGCCGTTTTTTCTTATATTAGCATCCTTCCGCCCCGCGGTCCTTTCCAGGACATGCGGGGCGGTTTTTTTCTTTGCCTCTTGGGGGGGCTGGGAACACTTGTGCTGTAGATATTATTATTTAATCGGCCTTCCCTTTCCCGTACCTTCCTTCCCCTGCGCGTTCCCGGGACTTTTGCTTCCAAGGGAGTGGAATAGGATTGTTTCTAAAATGAAATTTATATAAATGTTTTTTAACGAAATGAATTTTGTTGTTCACTTTTCTTTCTTTTATCAAATGTATTTTTGTATTTTTGGGGCGAAGTTTAAGCAGAATTGCCATGAATCTCGAGTAAAAAATAAAAAATAATCATATAATATTCCTTTTTATTATGGAAAACAAAATTCAAGAGTTGACCGATAGGATCTATCATGAAGGTGTGGAGAAAGGAAATGAGGAGGCGCAGAAAATCATTGCGCAATCTCAAGAGGAAGCTAAGAAAATAGTGGAAAATGCCCGTAAAGAGGCTGATGCTCTTATCGTTGCAGCCCAGAAAACGGCAGCTGACTTGGCGGAAAACACAAAATCGGAATTGAAATTGTTTGCAAAACAGGCTGTCAATGCATTGAAGTCGGAAGTGGCTTCTTTAATTACTGATAAAATTGTAACAAATGATGTAGGCAATTTTGTTAACGATAAGAATTATTTCAATGCTTTTATAGTGTCGTTGGCAGCACAATGGAGTGCCAATGAACCTATTGTTATTTCCACATCGGATGCTGTTGCATTGAAAAAATATTTTGAATCGCAAGCGAAGGGCTTGTTGGATAAGGGTGTGGAGATAAAACAGGTAAATGGCATCAAAACCTCGTTTTCCATTTCGCCTGCTGATGGCTTTTATAAGGTGACTTTCGGGGAAGAGGAGTTTATGAATTATTTCAAGGAATTCTTACGTCCGCAGATCGTGGAGATGCTCTTCTAAATTCTTCTTGCCACTATGAGTAAGTATTATTACTTAATAGCCGGATTGCCAGAATTAGCTCTGGAGGACAATAAGTTGTATTGTTCCATAGCTGATTTTAAGCGTGAGTATTATCCTTTCCTGTCAAAACAGGACCGTCAGTTGTTGGATTTGTTTTATCTGCAATTTGATAATGCGAATGTTTTAAAATTGTTGAAGGATAGGGATGCTGCTATTGATACGCGCGGGCTTTATTCCAAAAATGAATTGTTGGAAGAAATTTCTTTGATGAAAGGGGGAGCAGAAGTTAACGAATGCGGGCTCCCTTCTTATCTGGCGGTTTTCTTATCTAACTATTTTAAGGATTCTTTTGACACATCTGTCCTTTGGGACGATCGCCTTGCCGGTCTTTATTATGCATATGCTTTGAAGTGTAAGAATCGTTTTATGACGGATTGGTTTGATTTCAATCTTACTGTTAACAACGTTTTGGTAGCATTGACCGCGCGCAAATATAAAATGGATGTGGCTTCCCAGATAGTGGGCGATACATCGGTTTGCGAAGCTTTGCGTACATCTAATGCCCGTGATTTTGGACTTTCTGCAAGTATTGATTATTGGGAACAGTTGGTTAAAGCCGGGGAAACAGATGAACTGGTGGAGCGGGAAAAACGAATAGATCAGCTTCGCTGGAATTGGCTGGAGGAACATTCCGTTTTCCAATATTTTACGATTGAACGCATTATTGTCTTTTTCCAACAATTGAGTATAATAGAACGTTGGATGCCTTTGGATAAAGATAGAGGCAATCAGATGTTCCGCAGTATTATTGCAGCATTGAAGGATGAAGTCCAGATTCCTGAAGAATTCAGATAAAAAAACATTAATGAAATATGGCAACAAAAGGAACGGTTAGTGGCGTAATAGCCAACATGGTGACCCTTGTCGTGGATGGGCCGGTAGCGCAGAATGAAATTTGTTATATATTGACCGGAGGCGACAGGTTAATGGCAGAGGTCATTAAAGTTGTGGGTACGCAAGTCTATGTACAGGTTTTTGAAAGTACCCGCGGATTGAAAGTGGGTGCCGAAGCCGAATTTACCGGTCATATGCTTGAGGTGACTTTAGGCCCGGGCATGCTTTCGAAAAATTATGATGGCCTGCAAAATGACCTTGATAAGATGGAAGGTGTGTTCTTAAAACGTGGGCAATATACTTATCCGTTGGATAAAGAAAAAAAGTGGCATTTCGTACCGTTGGTAAAAGCCGGCGATAAGGTAAAGGCTTCAGCCTGGTTAGGGCAAGTTGAAGAAAATCACCAGCCCTTAAAGATAATGGCACCCTTTACACAGAAGGGAGTTTGCACTGTCAAGTCCATTGTAGCTGAGGGTGATTATTGCATAGAAGATGTCGTGGCGGTTCTGACTGATGAAGGTGGTAACGAAATAGATGTAAATATGATTCAGAAATGGCCAGTAAAACGGGCTATGACGAATTATCGTGAAAAACCACGTCCTTTCAAATTGTTGGAAACCGGAGTCCGCGTGATTGATACCTTGAATCCTATAGTAGAAGGAGGAACCGGTTTTATCCCAGGTCCTTTCGGTACCGGTAAGACCGTGCTTCAGCATGCCATATCCAAACAGGCGGAAGCTGATATCGTAATCATCGCCGCTTGCGGTGAGCGTGCCAATGAAGTGGTGGAAATCTTTACCGAGTTCCCAGAATTGGTCGACCCGCATACCGGACGTAAGCTGATGGAGCGTACCATTATCATTGCCAATACTTCAAATATGCCTGTTGCCGCTCGTGAGGCATCAGTATATACCGCAATGACTTTGGCTGAATATTACCGCAGTATGGGGTTGAAAGTATTGCTGATGGCAGACTCTACTTCCCGTTGGGCACAGGCTTTGCGTGAAATGTCCAACCGTATGGAAGAACTTCCCGGACCGGATGCATTCCCGATGGACTTGTCTTCCATTATTTCCAATTTTTATGGACGTGCGGGATATGTGGTATTGGACAATGGGGCAACAGGTTCTATTACTTTTATCGGAACCGTATCGCCGGCGGGCGGTAATTTGAAAGAGCCTGTGACGGAAAATACGAAGAAAGTGGCGCGTTGTTTTTATGCACTCGAGCAGGATCGTGCAGACAAGAAACGTTATCCGGCCGTAAATCCGATAGATTCTTATTCTAAGTATATTGAATATCCGGAGTTTGAAGCCTATATAAGCCAGCGCATCAATACTGAATGGATTGGTAAGGTCAACGAAATAAAGACCCGTTTGCAACGGGGTAAGGAAATTGCCGAACAGATTAATATTTTGGGAGATGATGGAGTGCCGGTAGAGTACCACGTCATTTTCTGGAAGTCGGAATTGATAGATTTTGTCGTCTTGCAGCAAGATGCGTTTGATGAAGTAGATTCGGTTACCTCTATGGAACGCCAGGAAGAAATCCTGAATATGGTAATTGACATTTGCCATACGGAGTTCCGGTTTGAGAACTTCAATGAGGTAATGGATTATTTCAAGCGGATGATCAATATCTGCAAGCAGATGAATTATTCGAAATTCAAGTCCGAGCAATATGAGAACTTCCGTATGCAGCTGAATGCGTTGATTGAAGAACGTAAAAATTGAGTGTAGACAGCTTAATAACTAATTCGTAAAAACAGGATATAAAGAGATGGCAGCAAAAGCATTCCAAAAGATATATACTAAAATTACTCAGATAACGAAAGCTACTTGCTCGTTGAAAGCAACGGGAGTAGGTTATGATGAGTTGGCTACCGTAAACGGCAAATTGGCTCAGGTCGTAAAAATCGTCGGTGACAATGTTACCCTGCAAGTTTTTGAGGGTACAGAAGGCATTCCGACCAATGCCGAGGTCATTTTCTTGGGGAAAGCCCCTACGCTGAAGGTGAGCGGCCAGCTGGCCGGGCGTTTTTTCGATGCATTCGGCAATCCTATCGACGGAGGACCGGCCATTGAAGGCAAGGAGGTGGAGATTGGCGGCCCTTCGGTAAACCCGGTGCGCCGTAAGCAACCTTCGGAACTGATTGCTACCGGCATTGCGGGCATCGACTTGAACAACACATTGGTGTCCGGGCAAAAGATACCTTTCTTTGCCGACCCCGACCAGCCGTTCAACCAAGTCATGGCAACCGTAGCCTTGCGTGCAGAGACTGACAAGATTATTCTGGGCGGTATGGGTATGACGAATGATGATTACCTGTATTTTAAGAATGTGTTTTCGAATGCCGGTGCTTTGGATCGCATAGTCTGCTTCATGAATACCACCGAGAATCCGCCGGTAGAACGTTTGTTGATTCCCGATATGGCATTGACTGCCGCCGAGTATTTTGCTGTAGAGCATAACGAAAAAGTTTTGGTATTGCTTACCGATATGACTTCCTATGCCGATGCGCTTGCCATTGTGTCCAACCGTATGGATCAGATTCCGTCGAAGGACTCCATGCCGGGTTCCTTGTATTCGGATTTGGCGAAGATATACGAAAAGGCCGTACAATTTCCTACCGGAGGCTCCATTACGATTATCGCAGTAACCACCTTGTCCGGAGGCGATATTACCCATGCCGTGCCTGACAATACCGGTTATATTACCGAAGGCCAGTTGTTCCTCCGCAGGGATAGTGATATCGGTAAGGTGATTGTTGACCCGTTCCGTTCCTTGTCTCGTTTGAAACAATTGGTAACCGGAAAGAAAACCCGTCGTGACCATCCGCAGGTGATGAATGCCGCAGTACGTTTGTATGCCGATGCAGCCAATGCCAAGACCAAGCAGGAAAACGGTTTTGATTTGACCAACTATGATGAGCGTACCCTCGCTTTTGCCAAGGACTATTCCGGCCAGTTGCTTGCCATCGATGTCAACTTGAACACTACGGAAATGTTGGATGTGGCTTGGAGCCTGTTTGGGAAATATTTCAAACCGGAAGAAGTCAACATCAAGAAAGATTTGGTGGATGAGTTCTGGCCTAAGGCCTAAGCATATCCGCAACTGTAACCATGAGAAGATGAATGCCGTATGATAAAGTTTCAATATAATAAGACTTCACTCCAGCAACTTGAAAAACAGTTGAAGATTCGTATGCGCACGCTTCCTATCATTAAGAATAAGGAAAGTGCCTTGCGGATGGAAGTAAAGCGTTGCAAAAATGATGCTGCGATGCTTGAAGAACGGCTGGAGAAAGAAATTCAGGCATACGAAGCGATGTTTGCCTTGTGGAACGAATTTGACGCATCGTTGATAAAGTTGGGCGATGTTCATTTGGGAGTGAGGAAGATTGCGGGTGTCCGGGTGCCCATGATGGAAAATGTGGAGTTTGAGGTACGCCCTTTCAGCATGTTCAATTCTCCCAAATGGTATACCGACGGCATTTTCCTGTTGAAAGAGTTGGCGCGTACGGCAATCGAGCGCGAGTTTACTTTGGCAAAGCTCAACTTGCTGGAGCATGCGCGGAAAAAAACAACGCAGAAGGTGAACCTTTTCGAGAAAGTGCAAATCCCAGGATATCAAGATGCTTTGCGTAAGATAAAACGCTTTATGGAGGATGAGGAAAACCTCTCCAAGTCCTCGCAAAAGATCATGAAATCCCATCAAGAACAACGGAAGGAGGCGGAAGCATGATTGCAAGAATGAAGAAATTGTCATTCCTTATCTATCATAAGGAATATGAGGCCTTTCTGGAGCAACTTCGGGCATTGGGAGTGGTGCACGTGGTCGAAAAGCAAAGGGGGGAGTTGGATGAACCTTTGCAGCAAGCCTTGCAACGGCGGGCGTTGTATAAAACCGCATTTCAAGAAATGCAGGCCCAAGCCGGAGAAAAAGCAGAAGGAAAGACGTATCCGGACATGTCTGCCGAGCAGATTGTTACAGGCTACGAACAACGCAAAGACCACATCCAGGAGTTGAACCAGCAGTTGCCCGCCATCGATAAGGATATTGCCCAATTGAATGTGTGGGGTGACTTCGATTGGCAGACTATCAAGCGTTTGGACGATGCCGGATGGCATATCCGTTTCTATGCATGCCCGACGAAAGAGTATGATGCCGAATGGGGGGGGCAGCATAACGCCCTTGTTATAAAGGAAGAGAATGCCCATGTCTATTTCGTTACCGTGACGCCGGGAAATGTCCAGGCAGAAGATGACACTCTGGAACCTTTGCGCTTGCCTTCGTTGAGCCTGGGTGAATTAAGGCAGAAAAGGCAAGACACGGAGAAACTCATAGCCCAGGCTACCGAAGACTTGCAGGCGTATTGCTGCCGCTTCTGCAAAACCTTGGGACAGGAGAACCTTCGGATTCAGGAAAACATTGATTTGATGCAAGTGCGCCTTAACAGTGAATGGATGGCAGACGGGGCGGTAGTCTTGTTGGAAGGCTGGATTCCTGAAGATAATGAGCCCGAAGTCCGTAACTTCCTGGACGCATCCGATGTCTACTATCAGATACGGAAGGCCACCAAGGAAGACAATGCCCCAATCAAACTGAAAAACAACGCTTTCGTCCGTCTGTATGAAGTGCTGACGAAGATGTACGGAATGCCCGACTATGCGGAGTTCGACCCGACGCCCATTATTGCGCCGTTCTTTACGCTGTTCTTCGCTTTCTGTATGGGCGATGCCGGCTATGGCTTGGTTCTGATTGCTTTGGGCTTTGTCTTGAAGCGGAAATTGTCCAAGTCCCTGGCCGGAATGATGAACCTGGTGATTTCGTTGGGTATTGGTACTACGGTCATCGGCGCCATTTTCGGCACATTCTTCGGGGTGTCGCTGATGGATGTCGACTTGCCGGAAGGAATCAAGCAATTCATGATAACCGGCAAGATAGGCGATACCTCTTACGATAAGCAGATGTTGCTTGCCCTGTTGATAGGCGTGGTACATGTCTGCCTGGCCATGACCATCAAGGCGATTGTGCAAACCGTGCGTTTCGGCTTCAAGGAAGCCATCAGCAACTGGGGATGGCTCTTGCTGGTGATAGGCTTTATCTGTACGGGCGGGCTTTCATTCTTTGAAGTGATATCGGCCAACGTCACCCAATGGGCTTTCATCATTATCGGCAGTGTGGCCGGCATTGGCATCTATCTGCTCAACAATCTGCACCGGAATGTGTTCCTGAATATCGGGGCCGGGTTGTGGGACACCTACAACATGGCTACCGGACTGGGTGGCGACGTGCTTTCTTACATCCGTTTGTATGCGTTGGGCTTGGCTGGCGGAATGTTGGGCGGCGTGTTCAACCAGATTGCTTTTATGGTCAACGATGCGGCAGGGCCGGTCATCGGCTGGCTGTTGTGCGGCCTGATTCTGGTATTCGGCCATGCGTTGAACATCGCCATGTCCTGCTTGAGCGCTTTTGTGCATCCTTTGCGTCTTACCTTTGTGGAGTATTTCAAGAACTCCGGCTACGAAGGCAAGGGCGAGGCTTACAAACCTTTTGCCGCCGTGAAAGAATAAAGATTACTAATTAAAACAAATAAATTGAAGCATTATGAATGAAATTTTAGGTTATATCGGTTTGGGCCTGGTTTTGGGTTTGGCCGGTATTGGTAGTTGTTTTGGTACCACGATTGCAGGTAATGCCGCCGAAGGTGCCTTGAAGAAAGACCCGTCGAAGTCTGCGAGCTACATGCTGCTTTCCGCAATTCCTGCTACACAGGGTTTGTATGGTTTTGTGGCTTTCTTGATGTCCCGCACCCGCGATTTCTCCACCGATGGCCCGCTGATGCTGGGTATCGGCCTGGGCGTCGGCCTTGTATGTCTGTTCTCGGCTATCCGCCAAGGTCAGATTTGCGCCAACGGTATTGCCAATATTGCACAGGGTCACGACGTGCTGACCAATACCATGATTTATGCGGCTCTCCCTGAGTTCTATGCTATTCTGGGTCTGGTTGCTGCCCTGATGGTTTAAGGCTTTCCGCGAGGCTGCGCCTCCGGCAAGGTTTTGGGTTGCCCGGTATCCGCCAAAAGTACATGGACGTACGGTTTGGCGGTTACCGGGCAACTTGTTTTTTCCCCTTCTTTTACACTGGATGACGGAACCGTGCCGCGGTAAAAAAAGCGCCGTAGTGCCGGCGCGGTAGCATAGTATCGCCAGCGCGGTAGCGTAGTATCGCCAGCACGGTAGCGCTTTGTCCCTACGAAAGCCCTCTTGCCGCGTCGCATTTGCCCGGCCGTGCAACGGGACCGGCGTGCTATCGGGCGGCAAACGATTTGCTCCTGCCTGTGCGTCCCTTTCAAGATGGGGTCTGCTTTATTCTCGGGCGTTTTTTTAATGACCGGGGTCTATTTTTCTGGATTAGAAGCCTATTTTTCAAAGAATAATGTGTACTTTTGCAGCCATTAAAGAAAAAAGGACGTATGATTGACGATTTACTTACCCCCGATTATATTTTTGAGGCAAGTTGGGAAGTTTGTAATAAAGTGGGCGGCATATACACCGTATTATCTACTCGTGCCAATACTTTACAGGCAAAATTCCGCGATAGAATCATATTTATAGGACCTGATATCTGGCAAGACAAAGAGAACCCGATGTTTATGGAGTCGGACAATCTTTGTGCGGCGTGGAAAAAACGCGCCATTGAGACTGACCATCTTTCTGTCCGGGTAGGACGTTGGAACATTCCGGGCGAACCCATTGTGATATTGGTGGATTTCCGCCCGTTCTTCTCCCAAAAAAATGAGATATACACGGAGATGTGGAACCGTTATGAGGTGGATTCCCTCCATGCATACGGCGATTACGACGAATCGTGCATGTTTGCGTATGCGGCGGGAAAGGTAGTGGAGAGTTTCTACCGCTATAACCTTACCGAGACGGACAAGGTGATATTCCAGGCACATGAATGGATGACGGGCATGGGCGCTCTTTACCTGCAGACCGCCGTGCCCGAGATTGCCACCATCTTTACAACACATGCCACGTCGATAGGACGTTCCATAGCCGGCAATAACAAGCCGCTGTACGACTATCTTTTTGCCTACAATGGCGACCAGATGGCGCAGGAGCTGAATATGCAGTCCAAACACTCCATTGAGAAGCAGACCGCGCATTATGTGGATTGCTTTACTACCGTGAGTGAAATCACCAATAACGAATGCAAGGAATTGCTGGACAAGCCTGCCGACGTAATCCTGATGAACGGGTTTGAGGACGATTTTGTCCCGAAGGGCAGCACGTTTGCCGGCAAGCGGAAGCGTGCCCGCGCCGCCATTCTGAATGTGGCCAATTGCTTGCTGGGCACCAATCTGGGGGAAGACACCTTGATTGTGGGTACCAGCGGACGTTATGAGTTCAAAAACAAGGGACTGGATGTGTTTTTGGAAGCCATGAACCGCTTGAACCGCGATAAGGATTTGAATAAAAACGTATTGGCTTTTGTCAGCGTTCCCAGCTGGGTGGGCGATGCCCGTGACGATTTGCGCGAACGCCTGAAAAGCCGCGAAAAGTTTACCACTCCCTTGCACTGTCCGTTCATCACCCACTGGTTGCACAACATGACGCACGACCAAGTGCTGGATATGCTGAAATACTTGGGCATGAACAATGCTCCCGAGGACAAGGTTAAGGTGATTTTCGTGCCCTGCTACCTGGACGGCAAGGATGGAATATTCAATAAAAGCTATTACGACCTGGTGCTTGGCAACGACCTTAGCGTCTATGCATCTTATTATGAACCTTGGGGTTACACGCCGCTGGAGAGCGTGGCGTTCAAGGTGCCTACGATTACCACCGACTTGGCGGGTTTTGGCCTGTGGGTGAACAGCCTGAAAAACCAGCATGGCATAGCCGATGGCGTGGAAGTGCTACACCGTTCCGATTATAATTATTCGGAAGTGGCGGACGGCATAAAGGACACCGTTGCCTCCTTCTCGCACAAAACGCCCCGCGAAGTCCAGAATATCCGCCAGCGTGCCGCACAAGTGGCGGAACAGGCCTTGTGGAAACATTTCATCCAATATTATTACAAGGCCTACGACATCGCCTTGCGCAAGTCGGTAGAACGGTTGAAAAAGGGATGATTGCCTCTTTCGGATAAATCAAGATATTTAATTAATGGATCAAAGTTTTTAAGACATGAAGATTAAAGTGAGTAATGTGAATGCTCCCAACTGGAGGGACGTGAACGTAAAGTCCCACATTCCCGTTGAATTGGAGAAATTGTCTGAACTGGCGCGTAATATCTGGTGGGCTTGGAACTATGAAGCCACCGAGCTGTTCAGAGATTTGGACCCCGCCCTCTGGAAGGAAGTCGGGCAAAATCCCGTGCTTCTGCTCGAGCGTATGAGCTACGCTAAACTCGAAGCTTTGTCGAAAGATAAGGTTATTCTGCGGAGAATGGAAGATGTATATTCCAAATTCCGTAATTATATGGACGTGAAGCCTGATAGCAAACGTCCCTCTGTGGCATATTTCAGCATGGAATATGGTTTGAACAGCGTCTTGAAAATCTATTCGGGCGGCCTTGGCATCCTGGCAGGCGACTACTTGAAGGAAGCCTCCGACAGCAACGTGGATATGTGCGGCGTAGGATTCCTGTACCGTTATGGGTATTTCACTCAGACGCTCTCGATGGATGGCCAGCAGATAGCCAACTATGAGGCCCAGAATTTTGGCCAGCTTCCCCTTGAACGTGTGCTGGATGAGAATGGCAACCAGGTCATTGTCGATGTGCCTTACTTGGATTATTACGTGCATGCCTTGGTATGGCGCGTGAATGTAGGCCGTGTTCCCCTTTACTTGCTCGATACGGATAATGAGATGAACAGCGAGTTCGACCGTCCCATCACCCACCTGCTTTACGGTGGTGATTGGGAGAACCGCTTGAAGCAGGAAATCCTGTTGGGCATTGGCGGTATCCTGATGTTGAAGAAACTTGGCATCAAGAAAGACATCTACCATTGCAACGAAGGCCATGCCGCGCTGATTAATGTGCAACGCATCTGCGACTATGTGGCCGAAGGCTTGAGCTACGACCAGGCCATCGAGCTGGTTCGTGCTTCTTCGCTGTACACCGTCCATACTCCGGTTCCTGCAGGCCACGATTATTTCGACGAGGGCTTGTTCGGCAAGTACATGGGTGGTTACCCTGCCAAGATGGGCATCAGCTGGGACGATTTGATGGATTTGGGACGTAACAATCCCGGCGATAAGGGTGAGCGTTTCTGCATGTCCGTCTTCGCTTGCAACACTTCGCAGGAGGTAAACGGTGTAAGCTGGTTGCACGGAAAGGTTTCGCAAGAGATGTTCTCTTCCATCTGGAAAGGTTATTTCCCCGAAGAAAACCATGTAGGCTATGTCACCAACGGCGTCCACTTCCCCACTTGGAGCGCTACGGAGTGGAAACAGCTTTACGCTTCCCATTTCGATGAGAACTTCTGGTACGACCAGTCCAATCCTAAAATCTGGGAAGCCATCTACAACGTTCCCGATGAGGAAATCTGGAAGACCCGCCTGAAACTGAAAAACAAACTGATAGATTATATCCGCCGCCAGTTCAGCGAATCGTGGCTGAAGAACCAGGGAGATCCTTCGCGCATTGTCTCTTTGCTCGAAAAAATCAATCCCAATGCGTTGCTGATAGGTTTCGCCCGCCGTTTTGCCACGTACAAGCGTGCGCACCTGTTGTTCACCGATTTGGACCGTCTGGCAAAGATAGTCAACAACCCCGACTATCCGGTTCAATTCCTTTTTGCCGGCAAGGCGCATCCGCACGACGGTGCCGGACAGGGCTTGATTAAGCGCATCATCGAAGTATCCCGCCGTCCCGAATTCTTGAGCAAGATTATCTTCCTGGAGAATTACGACATGCAGTTGGCACGCCGCCTGATATCGGGTGTCGACATTTGGCTGAATACGCCAACCCGTCCGTTGGAGGCCTCCGGTACGTCCGGCGAAAAGGCGTTGATGAACGGCGTGGTCAACTTCTCCGTACTCGACGGCTGGTGGCTGGAAGGCTACCGCGAAGGTGCCGGCTGGGCGTTGACCGACAAGCGTACTTACCAGAACCAAGAGCATCAGGACCAGTTGGATGCCGCTACCATTTATAGCATTCTGGAAACAAAGATTCTGCCTTTGTTCTATGCTCGCAATGAGAAAGGCTATTCCGAAGGCTGGGTCAAGACCATCAAGAACTCCATCGCCCAGATTGCACCTCACTATACGATGAAGCGCCAGTTGGACGATTATTACTCCAAGTTCTACACCAAGGAGGCCAAACGTTTCCATGCCCTCGCCGCCAACAATTACGAGAAGGCTAAGGAAATTGCCGCCTGGAAAGAAGAAGTGGTATCCAAGTGGGACAGCATTGAAGTGGTTTCTGCCCAGAAACCGGAAGATGTGCAGACCGGCTCCATCGAGAGCGGCAAAGATTACACCATTACCTTTGTCATCGACGAGAAGGGCTTGAACGATGCCATCGGCCTGGAACTGGTTACCACTTACACCGGCAAGGACGGCAAGCAGCACATCTACTCCGTAGAGCCGTTCAAGGTAGTGAAGAAAGAGGGCAACCTCTATACCTTCCAGCTGAACCATAAGCTGGAGAATGCAGGCAGCTTTAAGGTTTCTTACCGCATGTTCCCGAAGAATCCCGACCTGCCCCATCGCCAGGACTTCTGCTACGTGCGTTGGTTCGTGTAACGTGATTGTAAATCCAATCTCCTTTTTTTGATAGTAACGGAGGCCGTCCGGGTATCTGCCCGGTCCGGCCTCCGTTCTTTTTATCTGCCTGTACCTTGGAAAAAGTTGTTTTCCCGCCCGGAAAAATCGTAAAGGCATAGGGAAAAGTTTATCTTAAGCCCAAAGATAATTATCGCAAGCCTTAAGATATATATCTTCAACCCTAAGATAATTATCCGCAGGCTTAAGATAAACTTTTCCCCGTACTTCGGGCGTTTTTTTTTGCCCGGCGATAAGTTTTTTTGGTAAGCATTGACAGCTTTTTTCCGTCTATTTTCCCTAAATTTGCCCCCTAATATGTGAAGGTCATTCGTTTGGAAACTATGATAAAGAACGTTGTTAGAATCTTATGGATATTGTTGGCGCTGGGCGTGCTGGCTTGTGTCGTCCTGTTTTGGTCTATCGCCAAAGGGTGGATAGGCTACATGCCCCCGGTGGAAGACTTGGAGAATCCCAATTATAAATTTGCTACCGAGGTGTTCTCGTCGGACGGGAAAGTGCTGGGGACTTATTCGTACAGCAAGGAAAACCGTGTGTACGTGGGTTATAATGAGCTTTCCCCTTATGTAATCAATGCGTTGATTGCCACGGAAGATGTCCGTTTCGCCGACCATTCGGGCATCGACGCGAAGGCCTTGTTCCGGGCAGTGGTGAAACGCGGCATTCTGATGCAGAAGAATGCGGGCGGCGGAAGCACCATTACCCAGCAACTTTCCAAGCAACTCTATTCGCCCAGCGCGGACAATGTGATGGAGCGTCTGTTCCAGAAACCCATCGAGTGGGTGATAGCCGTGAAACTGGAGCGTTATTACACCAAGGAAGAAATCCTGACGATGTACCTCAATAAGTTCGACTTCCTGAACAACGCCGTGGGCATCAAGACGGCAGCCCATACCTATTTCGGCTGCGAGCCCAAGGACCTGCGCATAGAGGAGGCCGCCACGCTGGTGGGCATGTGCAAGAATCCGTCGCTTTACAACCCCCTGCGCTTCAACGAGCGTTCGCGCGGAAGGCGCAACGTGGTGCTCGACCAGATGCGCAAGGCGGAATACATCACGCAGGCGGAGTGCGACTCCTTGCAGGCGTTGCCGTTGAAGCTGGAATACAACCGGGTGGACCATAAAGAGGGCTTGGCCACTTATTTCCGCGAATACCTGCGCGGCGTGCTTACGGCAAAGAAGCCCGACAAGTCGGACTATAGGGGCTGGCAGATGCAGAAGTATTATGAAGATTCGCTCGACTGGGAGAACAACCCGCTGTTCGGCTGGTGCAACAAGAACGTCAAGAAAGACGGGAAACGCTATAACCTGTATACTGACGGGCTGAAGATTTACACCACCATCGACAGCCGCATGCAGCAATATGCCGAAGAAGCGGTGACCGACCACCTGAAAGAACTCCAAGGCTATTTCTTTAAGGAAAAGAAAGGCGCGAAGAAGGCTCCTTACACTTTCCGCCTGACGCAGGAGCAGGTGGATGAGATATTGGATCGTGCCGTGCGCCAGTCCGACCGTTACCGGCTGATGAAAAAGGCCGGGGCATCGGATGAGGAAATCAAGAAGGCTTTCGACACTCCCGAGGAAATGTCCGTGTTCAGTTGGAACGGCGTGGTCGATACCGTCATGACGCCTATGGACTCCATCCGTTACTACAAGTTCTTCCTGCGTGCCGGCTTCATGTCCATGGACCCGCACAACGGGCACGTGAAAGCCTACGTGGGCGGGCCGAACTACCACTATTTCCAGTATGACATGGCGATGGTGGGACGTCGGCAGATTGGGTCTACCATGAAGCCTTACGTTTATACGCTTGCCATGGAGAACGGCTTCTCCCCGTGCGATGAGCTCCGGCATGTGGAGTTCCAGGGATTTGACGAAAACGGCAAGCTGTGGGCGCCCCGTAATGCCAATAGCAAACGTTATGGTGAAATGGTGACGCTGAAGTGGGGCCTGTCCAACTCCGATAACTGGATTACCGCCCGCCTGATGAGCAAGCTGAATCCTTACGAGTTGAAACGTTTGCTGCATAGCTTCGGGGTGCGCAACCGGGAGATTGCCCCCACCATTGCCCTTTGCCTGGGGCCTTGCGAAATCTCGGTAGGCGAAATGGTCAGTGCCTATACGGCTTTCCCCAACAAGGGCATCCGGGTAGCCCCGTTGTTTGTAACCCGCATTGAAGACGGCGACGGCAATGTGCTTGCCACATTCTCGCCCGAGATGCAGGAAGTCATCAGCGAGTCGAGTGCTTATAAGATGCTGGTCATGCTGAAGTCGGTAGTCGATGAAGGTACGGCCATCCGCGTCCGCCGTCTGGGCATCAAGGCCGAGATGGGCGGAAAGACCGGTACGACCAATTTCCATTCCGATGGCTGGTTCATGGGGTTTGTCCCCTCATTGGTGTCCGGCTGTTGGGTAGGCGGCGAGGACCGCGACATCCATTTCGATACCATGATTCATGGGCAGGGCGCTTCAATGGCATTGCCTATCTGGACAAAGTATATGCGCAAGGTGTTTGATGATAAGACGCTGGGGTATAACGAAGCCGATACTTTCGACATCCCCAAGGGTTACGACCCGTGCAAGGATGCCGTGATTGGGGGAGATAACGGGGAGATTATCGAGGAAGAAACAGTGACCGGCTTGGACGAGTTCTTTAACTGATTACCGGAGAGAATGATTTACACCATCTGCATAGGGAGCAACGAACACCGGAAAGAGAACATGGCATTGGCCCGCCGGCGTCTGTCGGAATTGTTTTCCGATATCCGTTTCGCCAGGGAAGAAGATACCTTGCCGTTGGCTTGCCGTCGGGAGGCGATGTTTTCCAACCAGGTGGCCCGCTTTGCGTCGGCCCGCTTCCCGGAGGAGGTATCCGGATGCCTGAAAGCCATCGAGCGTGAGGCAGGCCGGTCTTCTGCCGACAAGCAACAGGAAATTGTGCGGCTGGACATTGATATGCTGATGTGCGATTCGGTAGTGTATAAGCCGGACGACTTGAAACGTGCCTACATTGTCCGGGGGCTGAAAGAGTTGGAGGGCTGATGGGTGTCCTGTCTTGAGAAAACGGCCTATGCTGAATAGAAATATACAACCCGCTATTTGCGAGCCGTCACACTTGGATGTGCAACGGCCGGAACACCACGTGTTTCCCAATGGCATTGTGTTGAACGTATTGGATGCGTGCGACAGCGAAGTGACGCGCGTAGACCTGGTAATGGGAGGGGGGCGTTGGCATCAGACTCAACCCTTGCAGGCATTGTTCACCAACCGGATGTTGCGCGAGGGAACCCGGCAGTATACAGCCGCCTGCATTGCCGAAAAGTTGGACTATTACGGTGCCTGGCTCGATTTGTCGAGTGCTCCCGAGTATACTTACGTCACTCTTTATTCCTTGAACAAGTATTTGCCCCAGACGTTAGACATCCTGGAAAGCCTCGTCAAAGAACCGGTTTTCCCGGAAAAGGAGTTGAAAGTCATTGTCGATACCAACGTCGAGCAATTTAAGGTAAACTTGTCCAAGGTGGATTTCCTGGCACACCGGGCGCTTGTCAAGACCCTGTTCGGCGGGCATCATCCTGCCGGCCGCCTGGTTTGTGAGGACGATTACCAGCGTATTGTTCCCGATGTGTTGCGCCAGTTTTACGACCGTTATTACAATTCCGGGAACTGCACCCTTTATCTCTCCGGAAAAATTACCGGTGATTGTGTCCGGCGGGTGGAAGCTTTGTTTGGGAACGAGCCTTTCGGGCAAGGTACCAGACCGGAAAAGAAAACTTTCCGGCCGGAACCCGATGCCCGGAAGCAGGTCTTTGTAGAGCGTTCCGGCGTGTTGCAGAGCGCTGTGCGCCTGGGCATGTTGACGTTGGACCGCTGTCATCCGGACTATTTGAAATTCCGCGTGTTGGTAACCCTGTTGGGCGGGTATTTCGGAAGCCGGCTGATGTCGAACATCCGGGAACAAAAGGGCTATACATACGGCATCTCGGCCGGTTATGCCTCATATCCCGACCAAGGCGTATTGACCATAAGCACGGAAACGGCCAATCAATATGTTGCCCCGCTGATAGCCGAGGTGTATCGTGAAATAACCCGCTTGCAGGACGAGCAGGTGTCTTCCGAAGAGTTGTCCATGGTGAAAAACTACATGCTGGGCGATTTGTGCCGTAGCTGCGAGTCGGCTTTCTCGTTGGCGGACGGATGGATTTTCCTGCAAGTATATGGCCTGAAGGATACTTATTTTGCCGACGCCATGCAGGCGATAAAGGACATCACCCCCGGCGAAATCCAGGATTTGGCTTGCAAGTATTTGCGTAAAGAAGATTTAAAGGAGGTTGTGGCAGGTGCAAAATGAGATTAAAAAGCCGTTCTGCCGGGTTTTGCATTAGGGGATAAATTGTATCTTTGCACACCATTGCGGGAGCAGGCTTCTATGCTTGTCCCGGTTCATAAAAAGTCTGACGTGAAAATGAGAGTATGCGCATGAAGTACCTATATATTCTATTCTTTACCCTGTTGGTGTGCCAGGAAGGACTGGGCGCCCAGGAAAAAAAGTCCGGTTTGTTCGACAAAGTGAAGAACATCTTTTCCTCTGAAATCAAAATCGGGACTTATACGTTTAAAGACGGCTCCGTCTATACCGGCGAAATGAAAGGGCGGAGGCCTAACGGGAAAGGAAGAACCGTGTTTAAAAGCGGCGATGTTTATGAAGGCGAGTACGTCAAAGGAAAGCGTCAAGGGTATGGCGTTTATACTTTCCCCGACGGAGAACGTTACGAAGGGGAATGGTTTCAAGACCAGCAGCATGGCAAAGGTGTGTACTACTTTATGAACAACAACCGCTACGAAGGCATGTGGAACCAGGATTACCAGCATGGCGACGGCGTGATGACGTATTACAACGGGGATGTTTACGACGGGCAATGGGTGCAGGACAAGCGCGAGGGTGAAGGAACATATACCTGGAAAAACGGTTCCACTTATACAGGCTCGTGGAAAAACGACAAGAAAAACGGTAAAGGCGTATTGGTGTGGAACGACGGGAGCAAGTATGATGGCGAATGGCGCGACGACGTGCGCGAAGGGAAAGGCACGTTTGAGTATGCCAACGGCGATAAATACACAGGTGAATGGAGCAACGACATGCAGCACGGCACAGGCACGTATTTTTTCCATACGGGCGACCGCTACGAAGGGGCTTATGTGCAAGGTGAGCGCACCGGCAAAGGCATCTATCTCCATGCCAATGGCAACAAATACGTCGGCTGGTTTAAAAACGGGAAGCAGGAAGGGCACGGCACGTTTACGTGGGAGAACGGTGCGGTGTACGACGGCGAGTGGAAGGACAACTGCCGCGAAGGTTACGGCACCTATAAGTGGAAAGCCGGAGATTCGTATGAAGGCGAGTGGAAGGCGGACAAGTTCCATGGGCAAGGCACCCTGGTCATGGCAGACGGAACCCGTTATACCGGTGGCTTTGCGGACGGGCTGGAAGACGGTCATGGAGTCCAAGTGGACAAAAACGGAATCAGCTACGAAGGAACTTTCAAGAAAGGCAAGAAAGACGGTGCTTTTGTCGAGAAGGACAAGGATGGAAACGTCATTCGTCAGCGCGTCTATAAAATGGGACGGCTGGAAAGCGAGAAAGTCATAAAATAATCGAGTAAATTCACTATCTTTGCGCCCTCAAAAGAAAAAGGCTGGGGCGCTTTGTGTTTCCGTTACCTATCCCGGCACCCTGCAGGCGAGGAGGTAACGGAAAAAACGAGTATGTCCAGCGGGAAAAACTTTTGGCCGCCTGGAAAAAATGTGAGCGGCAGAATAAAAACTTTATCTTAAGGCTTCGGATAATTATCTTAGCCTTGAAGATAATTATCCGAGGGCGCGCGATAATTATCCGAAGCCTTAAGATAATCTTTTCCCGCCTGTCGGAGGATTTTTTCCGCCTGTTTCCGGCTTTTTGGCTGCTGATATCCGCTTGTTTAATCACTAATATCCGTTTACAATGAACGAAACGATGACTGAGAAAGAAACAACCCTCCTTATCCGTAGAAAGCTTGACTTGTTGCTGCGTACGGGAAAACTGCTGGTGGAAAGCGCTGCCGATACCAACCGTGTGGTGCGGAACATGAACCGCGTGGCGGCCTACCTGGGCTTGCCGGAGGACAAGCTGCACATGGAGGTGAGTTACACCATGTTGATGGCAAACCTGAGCGATGAATCCCATTCGTATTCCAAGTTCCAGAAGTGTACGAACCACGGGGTTAACATGACTGCCATTTCCGAAATCAGCAAGCTGTCGTGGCACGCCATCGAGCATGACTATTCGCTCGACCGCTATGAGGAAGAACTGGAGCGGATTAAAAACAAGCGGCGTAATTACCGCCCGTGGCTGGTGGCTGTTTGTGCGGGGTTCGCGTGCGGCGGGTTCTGCAAGCTGTTCGGGTGCGACTGGGTGGCTTTCCTTTTTGCTTCCGTGTGTGCGTTTATCGGTTTCAATGTGCGTGCCCGCTGCATCAGTTTCGGCATCAACCATTACATGAGCATCGCCATTGCGGCGTTGGTGGCTACCTGCCTGGCCTATTCGTCGTCATTCACCGGTTTGTCCTCTACGCCTTACCACCCGTTGCTGGCTTGCGCGTTGTTTATTGTGCCGGGGGTGCCTTTGATAAACTTTGTGGACGACATGATAGACAATTATATCCAAGTCGGCATTACCAGGGCGGTGAATACGTGCCTGATATTGTGCTCCATGGCTTTTGGCATTGTGATGGCCATGCGCCTGTTGGCCATGGAGGATGTGGTGATTGACAAGAAGTTCAGTGAACTGAGCATGGTGCCTCATGATTCGTACTATGTGTATGCCATAGCGGCAGCCATCTCGGCAATGGGCTTCTCCATGATATTCAACATCCAGCGCCGTTTGCTTTGGGTGGTGGCTGTGGGCGGCATGATTGCCGTGTGCGTGCGCAATTTCGTGAACTTCGAGTTGGGCTACGGGCCGGTGGTCGGTTCGTTTATGGGGGCGTTGGTGGTCAGTTTGATTGCGGTAAAAGCGGTGCATTGGTTCCATGTGCCCAACCACGTGTTGACCATCCCTTCGGTAATTCCCATGATTCCCGGGGTGTTGATGTATCGTTCGCTTTTCGGCCTGATAAACATGACCGGTGTGGTAGGCGAGGTGACGGCAGTGGTTTTCAACGGCATCAATGCCTCGTTGATTGTCATTTGCATTGCTTTGGGTGTGGCCGTGCCTAATATCTTTGCCCGCCGTTACATTGCGAAAGACCGCCGGAAGTTCCTGGAAGCTGAGCTGCAGAAGCGGCGGGAACGTGGCAAGTTCATTGAATGGTGACGGCATAAAAAACGCAGGCGGATGTGGACTGAGGGTCGCATCCGCCTGCGTTTTTTTATGATGATGGCAAGTTTGCTTATTTCAGTATTTCGGCCAGTTTTTCTTGGATTTCATCGCCGTGCAGGCCGCGGGCTATAATGGTTCCGTCGCCATCGATAAGCACCGTGTGGGGGATGGAGCTTACGGCGTAGAGCTTGGCGCCCTCGCAGTTCCAATACTTCAGGTCGGACATTTGCGGCCAGGTGATGCCCAGTTCCTTGATGCCTTTTTCCCAGTCTTCAGCCTTTCGGTCGAGCGATACGCCTACTATTTCAAAGTTTTTGTTTTTGTATTTGGCGTATGCCTCAATCAGGTTGGGCATTTCGCGACGGCAGGGACCGCACCAGCTTGCCCAAAAGTCTACCAGTACCACTTTCCCTTTGCCTGCATAGTCGGACAGTTTGACGGCTTTCCCGTCGGGAGCCTGCATTTCAAAGTCGGTGAACTTCTGTCCTACGGCGGTGGCCTTCATTTTTTCCACATTGTCCTTTATCTTGATGATGGCTTCGTCGTTGTCGTAGGTAGCGGGGATTTGGGACATCAGCGGGGCAAGCTCGTTGACGTCCATGTAATAGTAGTTTTGTTTCAACAGGTATATGCCTGCGGCGTTGGTGATGTTCTTGCGGATGCCGTCTTTCATGACGGTAATCATTTGCTCTTGGATGCTTCCCATTTTTTCGATGTTGGCCTGGCGTTGTTCCTCGGTGAGGGTGGTGTCGGCCATCGAGTCATAGAGGGCGGACATTTGCAGGCTCAAGTCGTTGGCCTGGTTGCGTATTTCCTGGTAGGCATCGTTGTTGGGAGTTCCGCTGACGGTACTTCCGTTTTCCGAAAGTTTGGCCTGTATCTTGCCGTTTTCCAGGAAGAAGTCGACGGCGATGGCATTGAATGTCCCGGGCAGATTGTCTGTAAGGTAGCAGACGGTTGCGGTGTCTTGCGTGCCTTTGAAGGTGAAAGTCCCGTTTTGTATGGTGGTTGTGGCCATCGGGATGTATTGTTGCCCGTTGCTTGTTATCAGGTAGATGGTGTCGCCTTCGTTGGCGCCTTCTACGGTTCCGGTTACGGTGTAACCTTTGTTTCCGCTACATGCGGCAAAGATGGCGGCTGTAGCAAAGAGGAAGATTGTTTTTTTCATTTCTTTCTTGTTAATTAAAAAATCGGTTGCAAAGTTAGCAATAAAAAATCCCCTCCGAGGATTGCGGAGAGGATTTTGTAGTTTTAATCCCATTTTTGAAAAAACTGTTGCCGGAATAGGGTTATTCGGCAGGAGTTTCTTCGGTTGCCGGTGCTTCAGCTTCTGCGGTCTCTTCAGCGGCCGGAGCTTCGGCAGCGGCTTTGGCTGCTTCTTCTGCAGCTTTCTTTTCTGCCAGTGCTTTGGCTTTTTCTTCGTTGATTTTCTTTTCAGCTTCCAAGCGTGCTTTGGCTTCGGCTCTCTTGGCTTCCTCGTTCTTGGCTTTCAAGGCAGCCAGTCCGTTTTGCTTGTTGTTCTTCCAAGCTTCAAACTTGGCTTCGGCTTCGGCTTCGCCAAAGGCTCCCTTTGCAACTCCGCCCAACAGGTGCTTCTTCATGTAGACGCCTTCGCGTGACAGGATGTTGCGTACGGTGTCGGTGGGTTGCGCGCCTTTCAATACCCAGTCCAAGGCGCGGTCAAATTTCAAATCTACTGTGGCAGGGTCGGTGTTAGGGTTGTAAGTACCGATCTTCTCAATAAATTTACCATCACGTGGTGCTCTTGCATCTGCAATGACGATGGAGTAGAAAGCGTAGCCTTTGCGACCATGTCTTTGCAATCTGATTCTTGTTGCCATTTACTTTAATTTGTTTTAATGAATGATTTGAATTATGCTATTATCTCGTAATAGCGGCGCAAAGATACGTTTTTTTTCTCGGATTGGCAAATACCTTCTGCTGAATTTGGCACTTCCTGGCCTGTATATTAAGGCTTTTTCAGTAGTTTGGTAGCGTTACGTCGCTTGTTTGGTAGCATTATGTCAGTTTCCGGGTAGTGATGGGGCGCTGCCAGTTACCATCAAATGTATAATGTCAAGGTACAATCCCTAAAAATAGGTATTGTCTGGCAATTTCAAGCCCTGTACCTTTGCAAAGGTAAAATCATTATCCATGCAAGTGCTGAAAGAGAACATACGGGGTCGTATATTGACGGTTGCCAGACTGCAATTCGAGAGGAAAGACTATTCCAAGACTTCCATGCGCGAAATAGCGGAGTTGGCCGGGGTTGGTGTCGGGAATATCTATAACTACTTCACGAACAAAGACGAACTGTTCCGTGAAGTAGTCCGTCCTGTCTTGTGCGCTTTGGAAGCCATGCTGCAGGAACATCATGGCATACGGGGCGAGGATATTATGATGATGCGGTCGGAAAAATACCTGAAATCCTGCATAGATGAATACGTTTCGTTGATTGACAAGCACCGCGCACTGATGGGGATTCTGTTGTTTCATGCGCAAGGTTCTTCGTTGGAACGCTTCCGCGAGAATTATACCGACCGTTCTACAGAGGTAGTCAAGGCGTGGTTCGCGTCCATGCAGCAGAAGCATCCCGAAATCAATACGGCGGTGTCCGACTTCATCATCCACCTGCATACAGTATGGATGTTTACGATGTTCGAGGAACTGCTGATGCATTCCGTACCCCGGCAGGAGATGGAGGCTATCCTGCACGATTACATCCTGTTTGAAATCCAAGGTTGGAGGGCAATTATCAAGATATGAGATACAGGCAACGCACATACAGACAATCAGACGTGTCAAGACGGCTGGCAAGGAGGAAATCTTCACGGAGGTTTCCTCCTTTTTTTATGAACAAATCTGAATATCGTTCACTATTGCGCACCTTTCTCACGTTCGGCAAAGCAATAAAATCACATTAAAATAATGTAACACAATGAAGAAGTCAAAAAAGAAAGAAGGTTTGTCCCGCCTGTTCGAGATAGCGGGTCAAAAGAAAGGTCTGCTCATATTGGCAGGTCTGTTGTCCGCCGGAAGTGCGGTATGTATGCTTGTGCCTTATTGGGCTGTTTATGAAATCCTAAAAGAATTGCTGTCGCATGGCGCAAATCCTGCCGCTTCGGACGGAACGTATATGATGCGGTGGGGATGGATAGCGTTTGGAGGGCTTGTCGGCGGACTGATATTGCTATATGCCGCCCTGATGTCCTCGCATGTAGCGGCATTCCGTATTTTGTATGGGTTACGTGTCCGTTTGTCCGAGCATATCGGCAAGTTACCTTTGGGATATTTGAACAACACTTCCACGGGAGCCATCAAGAAAACGATGGATCAGAACATCGAAAAGATAGAAGGCTTCATCGCCCATACCATCCCGGATTTGGTCCATGTAGTGGCAACGGTGGCGGTAATGCTGGTCATCTTTTTCTCTTTGGATGTGTGGCTGACGGTGGTCTGTCTGGCGGTCGTGGTGATTAGCCTCTTCCTGCAATTCTCCAATTTCATGGGGAAACGGGCAAGGGAGTTCATGTCTATCTATTACGATGCACAGGAAAAGATGAGCGCATCTGCCGTTCAATATGTACGGGGAATGCCCGTAGTCAAGATTTTCGGGCAAAGTGTCCGCTCGTTCCGCCAGTTCAACGCCGAGATACAGGCATACAAGACATTCGCTTTGAAATGTTGCGACACCTATCAGAACGGGATGATTGCATTTACCGTCCTGCTCAATTCGATGGTGACATTTATACTCCCGATGGGCATCCTGCTGTTGCAAGCCAGTCCGCAATCGCTTTCATTGGCTGTGGTGTGGCTGTTCTTCATCATCATGGGACCGGGCATGGCTTCGCCCGTTTACAAACTGACCTTTTTAGGAGGCAACACACGCGACATCAACGAAGGGGTAAACCGTATCGACCGTATATTGGAAAAGAAGCCTGTGCCGGAGCCGGAACATCCTAAGGTGCCGACCGCTTACGATGTGGAGTTTCGCCATGTGTCATTTTCCTACGAAAATACGGAACAGGGAACACGGACAGAAGCCCTACGCGATGTCAGTTTCATCGCTCCGCAGGGAAAAATAACCGCCCTTGTTGGACCGTCAGGAAGTGGAAAATCAACGGTTGCCAACCTGATACCCCGGTTCTGGGATGTGGAGCAAGGGGAAATCTGCATAGGTGGTGTGGATATACGTCAGATAGCTACTGCAAAGCTGATGGACATGGTTTCATTCGTGTTTCAAGACACTTTCCTTTTCTACGATACGCTGTATGAAAACATTGCCGTTGGCTCCCCTGATGCCACGAAAGAAAAGGTGATAGCCGCTGCGAAAGCTGCCCAATGCCATGACTTCATAGAGCGTCTGCCGCAAGGCTATGAAACACGGATAGGCGACAAAGGTGTTTTTCTGTCCGGCGGCGAAGCCCAACGGATATGTGTGGCTCGCGCCATATTGAAGAATGCGCCGATACTGGTGCTGGACGAAGCGACTGCCTTTGCCGACCCTGAAAACGAG
>CALULP010000029.1 GCA_944321495.1 uncultured Bacteroides sp.
GCTTATCTTGTGTGTGAGTATGTGGAAGTACTTTCGGAGCGTGATAACACAAACTCACGCTCTCTTTTTATGGTTATGCGTGAGGTTAAAAATGGATTGAATTAACTTTATGTATAACTAAAAGAAAAAGAAAATGAAGAAAACAATTCTTTTCATGACATTAAATGTTATGGCAGTCTTCTTGTTTGCGCAAAATCAAATAAGACTACCAGAAGAACTTAAGAAGTATTCAGACTACCAACAGGTATTACAAAATATGGTTGGAGATACAATAATGTTTGATTTTGTATAGAATATGCAAACTGCTTAACTGCCATAACTTTTCCCCGTCTGTTATTCATTTAATAGGCGGGATTTTTGTGTTATAAAGAAAATCCATTATATTTGTAGAAGAAAAGCCCGCCAAAGGCGATAAATAAGCCGTTTTGTTACTGAATTGTTACCCGCTTTCTTAACAAACAAGCGGGCTTTTTATATATCAGTAAGTTACAGCGGTTTATATCGGTTATCGCCAAACGCCTTACCAGAAATGAACATAAACAGTACTCCCACGCCGTTTTGGTATACAGATACAGCAAGGGCTGTATGCTACATATACAAAACAGATGAGCGTCATGTTCTTTCATCCCTCTGGTTTTGAAATTGGCGATTTCGTTTCTACAGGATAAAATCAAAAAACGCTTTCTTTATGTCTGCCCGACCTTCTTAGGTGTCAAGCACTACAAAGATATGTTTTTTGCTTGAACATGACGCTCTTTTCCAAGAGTTTTTTTTACCTTTACCCGTCATTTCGTACAAAAATACGAGTTAACGGCAATATATACGTACACCAAGGGTGGCTTTTTCATCAGCTTTCCCACCAAGTACCAAAACATACCTGATTTGATACCCAATGAATAAGAAATCGAACATATTGCAATGCCTCATCGAAAACCAAGCCTTTGCACCGTCGGCCTCCGCCCTTGCCAAAGAGTTGGGATATAAAGGGAAAATGACCCTTTACCGCTTAATAAAAGGGCAAGCAACAGAACGCACAGTGGATGAAGTGTGGGCGAGAATCCTGGATTGTTACCTCTTATCGGATACCGATTTATATGATAGCGCCCGCATATTCGAGGCTACCCGATATTGTTGCGACAAGCTTCTCCCGGAAATAAAGACGGGACATCCGGAACAAATAGAACAGTTGACAACGGCTTTCGTCTATGATGTTTACGATTACTTTTCCCCGGAATTCCAACAAGAGAATGCCCCTTTCCTGAAAGACCTGCGGAAAGATGAACCGGATGTCTTTTGGGGCATCGTAACGTTGATTTATATCCGGTTCAAGAAAATAGACCTCTACCGCAAAGACAGGGAACAGGCTTACTGCAAGCTGATTGACGGTCTGGACGAACTTTTGTTTACCCTCTATCCGGAGAAGGCAGATGCCCACGAAGTTTCTTACAACCTAAAGAATCTTGCCACCGACCCGAACCTGTGGAGAGCCATTGCAGACTGCACCATTTTGTTCAGGAGATATACTGAGGCAGACTTCACAAAGGAAGCCAGCAAAAGCATGATGCTGTTCAATTGGGAAGAAAGAAGTTTTTGGCATACCCCCTATTGCCCCTACCGCCAGGGAAGTGAGGTATGGCTGTTGACGGAACAAAATACCGGCCGTGCCCGGAACGGCTATTATATGGTGTTGCGTCTGGAGGCCGGCAGAGACACCCATACCTTTAAACTGACGGATGCGCTCGTATTCTGTTTTTGGACTATCGACAACGAAAATGACCTTCCTATCCTTCAGGCCTGCCGGGGAGCAGGAACCGGACGGGAGTGGTGTTTCTATGCTTATGAATATGATGAGCAAGAACGCTGCCTTTCTTTCGAGCCCAATCCCGAGACCGGGAATATCTTCGGACTGCCTGACAGCCTGCAAAGGATTGACTTGGAACACCCCAGCGGCAAAGATGAAAAGGTATGGGCAAGAATCCTGAAAATGTGGGAAGAGGAGCAAGGTCCCGCAATCTTCCGGAAAGCCAAGGAATGGCTTTCAGACAGGATAGAACTGGAAGAGGAATACAAGCTGACTGACGTACAAATCAGCCGGGCCAACCTCACGCTAAGCGTCGGCCGGAACGGGAAGGACATCCAATACGAACTGTCCATAGAGGCTTATGACTTCCTGTCCGAAATCAGTCCGTTCCAACCGGTGTTGATTGTCAAACATATAGATGACAATCAGGTTTATGTGGAATGGCCGGAAGAAGGATACAGCATCAGGCTGTCGGAATTTACAGAGAAGGAGTTGTGAAACTCCACTTTATTTTTTCCCCGATTTATTTGCCAATTCAAATATAATACTTACCTTTGCAGCGCATTTGAGAGATGCACTAACATGGTGGCTGTAGTTCAGTTGGTTAGAGCGTCAGATTGTGGTTCTGAATGTCGTGGGTTCGAGTCCCATCTGCCACCCGCAAAAAAGAGGAAAATCGGTAACGGTTTTCCTCTTTTTCTTTTTACCAATACCTTAAGGATTGGATATTCAGAAGAATCATAGCCCGAGCATGGCAGCCGGATGTATGTTCAATATGCGACAAAGCATCCGGGCTACCTTCAATGTCGGTTCGGAACGGCCGGCAATGTAATCGTTTACGCGGGACGGGCTTACGCCTATCTCACTGGCCAATTGCTTTTGTGTCATTCCTTTTTCTTCAAGGGAGAGTTCAATCAGTTCGGCCACCGTGGGCTTTTCGATGGGATAGTGCTCTTTCTCATACGCTATCACGATGTCCGACATCATGGTCAGTTCCACGGCATTCTTGTCATTGGCCGGAGTGCTGTCGTCCACCAATGGAAGAAGTTCCTCAATCCTTGACTGAGCGAACTCGTATTGTTCTTTCGTAATCTTGCTCATAATGCCACACTAAATTAAAGAGTTGAACAATCCAATTTATCATATTCTTCGTGCGTACACACTTTCCGGATGAAAATGTATCCTATCGTGAATTTCACGACAACAATCAGGCGGTAATTATTTCCCCGTATATTGAATACATAGTGCTGGTTACCCACATAGTCGGTAGCGGGAAAATCGACCTTTATGTCCGACAGGTTTTTCCATTCCGCCTTTTCCGCCATATCATACCATCGCTCAAGAGCCACACGGGAATCCTCGCGGCCTTTCGTTTCATAAAACTCCTTCAGCCTTTTGTGTAATACTATTCTCATTGCTCTTATATTTGTCGCAAATATAGCGGATAATTCCGGAATACAAAACTTTTTTAGCAAATAATTCTATAATACAAAATATCATATTCGGAATTATGTTAATTTTTCCCCGTTTCTGTTGTCGGATTTCACCAGTTGTCCTTGTTTTCAACTTGATTGCAAAGACAAATCAACTTGAAAACAATTGCTAACCAACTTGATTACGACACCTAATCAACTTAATTACACTCCGCATTCAGCAAGGATAAAGACAAAAAGAAGAAAGCCTTTCCGCGTGATGCCTGTCACATCGGAAAGACTTTCTTTTTTTCTTTAAGACTGCTTACTACGAAGCCAATCTATGTCCTGCTTATTTCAGCGAGTTGATGTACGTCAATATCGTATTGGCGTTATCCAGCATTTTCTTCTGTGCAGGCTTGCTTTCGGAAAGCAACGGAACCAATTTATCCAGGTACTCTTTTGCGGAAGCAAATTCCACCTTGGCTTTCTCCAAGTCGGACTGCACCAATGCTGCGCCTTTGGCATAATACAACGTGCCCACTGCGTTGAGTGCGTTTATGTTGTCGGGCTGGATGGCAAGCACTTCCTTATAAGCAGCTGCGGCTTCATCGTTTTTCTTGGCTTTCTGTGCCTTCAGGCCTTCGGTCAAGTAGAAATTGGCATACATTTTCTCAAAGGTAGCTTTCTTCTCCGGAACAGCTTCCATGGCTGCCTTCAGTGCGGCCACATATTCGTCGTTCTTCTGCAAGTCCTTCAAGGCACCTACTTTCCCGATATAAGAATTAGCCAGGTTGTAGTTCTTCTGGATGGCTATATCGAAGTATTTTACAGCTTCGGCAGGCTGCTTGATTTTGTCGGCACACACACCGCAATTAAATGCAATGACGGAATCCTGATTATTGGTCTGGGTCAGATAAGCGCTCAATTTGTCGAACGCTTCCTGGTAATTCTTGGCTTCCAAAGCTGTTTTTCCATCGTTAAGCAACTGGGTAGGATCGGTAGCTTCCTGAGCATAGCCACCTGCGACTGCACAACATAGTGCGATAGATAAGATTAATTTTTTCATGTGCTTTATAGTTTAAAAAGTTTCCCAAAAGTAGCAGACTGATGCCAAGCGGCAAAACCTTTTTATCTTTTTTGAAACTTCCCGCGGACATAATAACATTTATTATCACACGACACGGTTACCCGTCTTTGCATAAAATCTTATCTTTGCAAAGTAAACAAGCGTGTTATTTCTCACTTTTTTATAGCAATAGACTAACTATGTTACGTACAATCAGACTAACTCTTGCCATCATCAGCCTGGCACTTATCACGCTGCTGTTTATGGACTTCACCGGGACCTTGCACACTTGGCTGGGATGGATGGCACGCATCCAATTCCTGCCTGCCCTGCTGGCGCTGAACGTAGGCGTCATCGTGTTACTGGTGGCACTGACTTGGGTTTTCGGGCGGATATACTGTTCCGTCATTTGCCCCCTCGGCATATTGCAGGATTTCTTGGCATGGATAGGAAGGCAGCCGAAGAAACGGCGGAAGCTGCCGTACTCTTATTCGCCCGCCAAATCAGGATTGAGGTATGGTGCCCTCGTCCTGTTTATCGTTGCACTGGTTGCCGGGATAAGTTCTTTCGTGGCATTGCTTGCCCCGTATAGCGCCTACGGCAGAATTGCCAACAACCTGTTCCAACCTCTGTGGATGTGGGGCAACAACGTACTGGCCTATTTTGCCGAGCGTGCCGGCAGCTACGCGTTCTACGAGACAGAAGTCTGGTTGAAAAGCCTGCCTACTTTCATCATAGCCTTGGGCACGTTCATCATACTTGCCATACTTGCCATGCGGAACGGGCGCACCTATTGCAACACCATCTGCCCGGTAGGAACCGTCTTGGGATTCATCTCGCGCTACTCCCTGTTTCGCATTACCATCGACAAAGACAAGTGTACAGGATGCAGCCTGTGTTCCCGACGCTGCAAGGCTGCATGCATAGACTATAAAAACCACCGGGTCGACCTGAGCCGGTGTGTGGCATGCATGGACTGCATCGGCCAATGCAAAGGCAATGCCATCGCCTACAAGCTGCAACTGCCTTGGGAGAAAAAGGACACGAAGGTTTCCCCTGCCGCATCTGCCCCGGCATCCGCACACGAAACCCAAGAAACACGGCGCAGTTTCCTCGTAGGGACGGCACTTGCCCTTAGCGCATCGGCCTTAAAAGCCCAGGAGAAAAAAGTGGACGGAGGGCTTGCCCCGATTATCGACAAAAAGCGTCCAGTCAGGGAAACCCCTATCCTGCCCCCCGGAGCACGGAATGCACGCCACTTTGCCCAGCACTGTACGGCCTGCCAGTTGTGTGTTTCGGCCTGCCCCAACCAAGTGCTACGCCCTTCCACCGACCTTATCAAACTGATGCAACCCGAAATGAGCTACGAACGCGGCTATTGCCGCTCGGAATGCACCCGTTGTTCGGAAGTCTGCCCCACCGGAGCCATCAGCCTGATAGACCGTGCCGAGAAATCGTCTACCAAGATTGGCACCGCAGTTTGGACACGGCAGAACTGTATCACCCAGACCGACGGGCAACCTTGCGACAACTGTGCGCGCCATTGCCCAACGGAAGCCATCCTCATGATAGCCGACTCCGAGCACCCCGGAAGCGACATCCTTATTCCTGCCATCAATGCCGAACGCTGCATCGGGTGCGGGGCATGTGAAGCCCTTTGTCCTGCACGCCCATACAGCGCCATCCATGTGGAAGGCATCGAAGCACACCATATTATATAATAAACACTCCAGGTCATGAAAAAAGACAAGAACAACATAAATCGCCGGGAATTCATCAAGATTGTAGGTATAGCAGCAGCTACCGGCACGGCCTCCCTTTACGGCTGCGCTTCCCGGAACGAGAAACAGACCACAGGTCCCGACACTTCGGCCACCGCAAAAACAGGAGAAATGACCATGCGTTCATTCCCCGGCCTGGGCGACAATGTATCGCTCTTGGGCTACGGCTGCATGCGCTGGCCTACCCTGCCTTCGCCTCAAGGCAATGGAAATGTCATTGACCAGGACGCCGTCAACGCCCTTATCGACTACGCCATAGCCCACGGAGTGAACTATTTCGACACATCTCCGGTATACGTACAAGGCTGGAGTGAAAAGTCCACAGGCATTGCCTTGAAGCGATATCCGCGCGAATCCATCTATATCGCAACGAAGCTCTCCAACTTCTCCAACTTTACCCGCGAGAATTCCATTGCCATGTACCGCCAGTCTTTCAAAGACTTACAGACGGATTACATTGATTACTACCTGCTTCATTCCATCGGGAACGGAGGAATCGAGACTTTCCGCGCGCGCTATATAGAAAACGGCATGATAGATTTCCTGCTCGGCGAGCGCAAAGCCGGACGCATCCGGCACCTCGGCTTCTCTTTTCATGGCACAAAGGAAGTGTTCGACGAAGTCCTGGCAATGCATAACAAAGTACATTGGGACTTCGTACAAATCCAGCTGAACTATGTGGACTGGACACATGCATCCGGCAACAATGTCAATGCCGACTACCTGTATGCCGAATTGGAGAAAAAGAATATTCCCGCCGTCATCATGGAGCCATTGCTGGGTGGCAGATTGTCCAACGTGCCCCAACACATTGTGGCCCGCCTTAAGGAACGCGCCCCCGAAGCAAGCGTAGCATCTTGGGCTTTCCGCTTTGCCGGAACTCCCCGAAACGTGCTTACCGTGCTAAGCGGCATGACTTACATGGAACATCTGCAAGAGAACGTCCGCACCTATTCCCCCCTGGTGCCGCTTACCGGCGAAGAAGAACAATTCCTTTATGACACTGCCGACCTGATGGTGCAATACCCCACCATACCGTGCAACGACTGTAAATATTGTATGCCTTGCCCGTATGGCATAGACATTCCCGGCGTATTGCTGCATTACAACAAATGCATTACCGAAGACCGTATGCCGCAAACCAGCGCCGACCCTGAATACCGCCGCCAGCGCCGTGCTTTCCTCATAGGGTATGACCGCAGTGTGCCACGGCTGCGCCAAGCCGACCATTGCACAGGATGCGGACAATGCAACCCGCACTGCCCGCAAGCCATCGACATCCCCAAAGAGTTACACCGCATTGATGCGTTTGTTGAACAATTAAAACAAGAAAAACTTTAAGATGGACGAGCTGGTCAGCCTATTGCATTCAGGGCATTTCTCATGCGTCATCCGCAAAGGCGCGGAAATCCGGACTTTCACCCGCAGTGGCGTAACCGACCTATTGGATGTCTTGGAACACGACCCGGACTTCTTGCACAAGGCACAAATAGCCGACAAAGTAATCGGCAAAGGAGCTGCCGCCCTGATAGTCCTGGGACAAGCGGAAGCTGTTTACGCCGATGTCATCAGTGAAAATGCCTTACCGTTGCTTGAAGATGCAGGCATCCGCACGACTTACGCCACACGGGCACCTTACATCATCAACCGGGCGGGAACCGGGCAATGCCCCGTAGAAACGCTATGCGCCCCTTATACCCGCCCGGAAGACATGTTGCCGCGAATAAAAGAATTCATCAGCAACCTGAAATAATGGTGGCAAAGGACGTGGAGATATTCCACACCTTGTAGAATAATTCCACAAGCGACACCCAAACGAGGATACAGTTCTTGCACTGAGACACAAAAACTTACCCATTTATAGGGGAAAACCGGGCAAATGGTACTATCTTTGCAAACCGAAAAGAAGTAAAATGCTAACATAAAAACTAAAACGGCATGAAACTGTTTTTTACCAAACATGAACTGAAACTACGCAAAAAGCGAATCATTACGATGTTGGCCTGCATGGCTGTATTATTGGGCATTTACCTGATTCTGACCTGGCCCAAAGAGACAGAACCGGAAGCTCCGATAGTGGTAGTAGAACCTGTAGGCGTAGAAGACGTGGAGATATACGGCGAATATGTAGGACGCATCCGGGCTCAACAATTCGTTGAAGTACGCGCCCGCGTAGAAGGTTTCTTGGAAAGCATGGACTTTGAAGAGGGAACCTACGTTTCCAAAAACCAGGTCCTTTTCGTCATTGACCAAAAACAATACCGGGCACGCGCCGACAAAGCCCGCGCCCAACTGCGTAAGGACTCAGCCTTAGTGCTGAAAACCCAACGCGATCTGAACCGTATCCGTCCGTTGTTCCAACAGAATGCGGCCAGCCAGCTTGACTTGGACAATGCCATTGCCGCATACGAGACAGCTGTAGCCAGCATGGGCATGAGCCAGGCTGACTTGGACCAAGCGGAACAGGAACTCAGCTACACGTGGGTACGTTCCCCCATTTCGGGATACATCAGCGAACGGTATGTAGACTTAGGAACGCTGGTAGGAACCGGCGGACAATCGCTGCTTGCCACTGTAGTAAAAAGCGACACCGTACTTGTCGACTTCAGTATGACTGCATTGGATTACCTGAAAAGCAAGGAACGCAATGTCATTTTGGGACAAAAAGATTCTACCCGTTCCTGGCAGCCCATGGTAACAGTGACCCTTGCCGATAACAGCGAATACCCCTACAAAGGACTGGTAGACTTTGCCGACCCGCAGGTAGACCCGCAAACCGGAACATTCTCCGTACGTGCCGAGATGCCTAACCCCGACCGCGTGCTTTTGCCCGGACAGTTTACCAAAGTCCGCGCCCTGCTCGATGTACGCGAACATGCCACCGTGGTACCCCAAAAATCCCTGATTATCGAAAAAGGAGGTGCATACGTCTTCGTCATGCGCCGCGACTCGATTGCCGAACGCCGCTTTATCGAACTGGGACCTGAATTCGGCAACAACGTGGTGGTAGAACGAGGCATCGTACCGGGAGAAATGCTGGTAACCGAAGGTTATCACAAACTGACCCCGGGCGTCAAGATGCGTCCCGTTCCTCCCGTAGAAGATTAACACCCTCAACTTACATTTAACAACATACGCACCTTATGAAAGTAAGTTTCTTCATAGACAGGCCGGTGTTTTCGGCGGTCATATCCATACTTATCGTCATTGTAGGGCTTATCGGGCTTACCATGCTCCCCATTGACCAATACCCCCAGATTACCCCTCCGGTAGTCAAAATCAGTGCGTCATATCCAGGAGCCAGTGCCCTTACCGTATCACAGGCTGTGGCTACTCCTATCGAACAGGAACTGAACGGTACCCCCGGCATGCTTTACATGGAAAGCAACAGTTCCAACTCGGGAGGTTTTTCGGCTACCGTAACCTTTGACATTTCTTCCGACCCCGACCTGGCAGCCGTGGAAATACAAAACCGCATCAAGCTGGCTGAATCGCGCCTGCCTGCCGAAGTGGTACAAAACGGCATTGAGATAGAAAAACAAGCCTCAAGCCAATTGATGACCATCTGCCTCACTTCCGAGGACCCGAAATTCGACGAAATATACTTAAGTAACTTTGCCACCCTGAACGTGCTCGACCTGTTACGCCGTATTCCCGGCGTGGGACGGGTTTCAAACATCGGCAGCCGTTACTATGCCATGCAGATATGGGTAGACCCTGCCCGCCTTGCCAACTACGGACTTACGGTAAAAGATGTGCAAGATGCCTTGAAAGACCAGAACCGGGAATCGGCCGCAGGCGTCTTGGGACAGCAACCGGTAGAAGGGCTCGACTTCACCATCCCCATCACGGCACAAGGACGATTGTCGAGCGCGGCACAATTCGAGGAAATCGTATTGCGCGCCAATGCAGACGGCTCGCTGATACGGATGCGCGACGTGGCACGCGTATCACTCGAAGCACAGTCGTACAATACAGAAAGTGGAATTAATGGAGGAAACGCTGCCGTACTTGGCATCTACATGCTGCCGGGCGCCAACGCCATGGAGGTTGCCGAAAACGTAAAAGCCGCCATGGATGAAATCAGCCGCACCTTCCCCGAAGGGCTACACTACGAGATACCTTTCGACATGACAACCTATATATCGTCCTCCATACACGAAGTATATAAGACCCTGTTCGAGGCACTTATACTGGTTATCATCGTAGTGTTCCTGTTCCTGCAAAGCTGGCGCGCCACCGTCATCCCCTTGGTTGCCGTGCCCATTTCACTGATCGGTACATTTGGTTTCATGCTCATTTTCGGTTTCTCACTGAACATACTGACACTGCTGGGCCTGGTGCTTGCCATTGGCTTGGTGGTGGACGACGCCATTGTGGTGGTAGAAAACGTGGAGCGTATCATGGAAGAAGAACACCTTTCGCCCTACGAAGCCACCAAGAAAGCCATGAACGGATTGACCAGCGCACTGATAGCCACGTCTATGGTACTGGCTGCGGTATTCGTGCCTGTAAGTTTCCTTTCGGGCATTACCGGGCAACTGTATCGCCAGTTCAGTGTAACCATCGCCATATCCGTGCTGCTCTCTACCGTGGTGGCATTGACTTTGAGCCCGGTGATGTGCTCCTTGATACTACGCCCGGCCGATAAGACAAAGCCCAAAAACCGACTGTTCCGCGCCATCAACCGCTGGCTCGACTTAGGCAACAGCAAATACCTTGCGGGCATAGGCCGTGTCATCAAGCATCCCCGCCGTGTGGGCATCGGCTTCTGCATGATACTGATTGCCATATTCATCCTGTACAGGGTGACACCTTCCAGCTTCCTTCCCACCGAAGACCAAGGATATTTCACCGTCGAACTGGAAATGCCCGAAGGGACAACCCTCGAGCGCACACGCAAAGTGACCAACCGCGCCATCGCCTTCCTGATGTCCATGCCGGAAGTAGAATATGTACAAAACGTCACCGGTACAAGCCCCCGCGTAGGCACCAGCCAGGCACGCTCAAAGCTTGATGTCATCTTGAAAAACTGGGACGACCGCGATGACACCACGTTGGACGCCATTATGGCTAAGGTAAGCGATGAATTGTCGGAATACCCTGAATGCAAATACTACCTGTCCACCCCACCCGTCATACCCGGACTGGGAACTTCAGGCGGTTTTGAAATGCAACTTGAAGCACGGGGTGACGCTACTTACGAGAACCTGGTGCAGGCAGCCGACACCCTGATGTACTATGCAGCCCAACGCAAAGAGCTGAGCGGCTTGTCGTCCTCACTGCAGGCTGCCATCCCGCAACTGTACTTCGATGTAGACCGCGATAAAGTCAAGATGTTGGGCGTGCCCATGTCCGATGTGTTCTCGACCATGAAAGCCTATACCGGTTCGGTTTACGTCAACGACTTCAACATGTTCAACCGTGTGTACCGCGTGTACCTGCAGGCCGAAGCTCCCTATCGCGAACACCGCGACAACATCAGCCTGTACTTTGTACGCGGAAGCAACGGCGATATGATTCCGCTTACCGCACTGGGAACAACCCAATACACCACAGGTCCCGGAAGCATCAAGCGATTCAACATGTTCAGCACAGCCGTCATACGGGGTACCGCAGCCCAAGGCTACAGTTCGGGACAGGCCATGGAAGTCATGGAGCAACTTGCCCGCAAGCACCTACCCTCCAATATAGGCATTGAATGGAGCGGCCTGTCTTTCCAGGAGAAACAGGCCGGCGGACAAACCGGTCTCATCCTGGCCTTGGTATTTGTGTTCGTATTCCTGTTCTTGGCTGCACTGTACGAAAGCTGGAGCATCCCCGTGGCAGTACTGCTATCCTTGCCTGTCGCCGCATTGGGCGCCTATGCCGGCATATCCATCTGCGGGCTGGAAAACGACACCTACTTCCAGATAGGCCTCGTCATGCTGATGGGACTTGCCGCCAAGAATGCCATCCTTATCGTGGAGTTTGCCAAGGACGAAGCCGACGCCGGTGTCAACGTGATGCGCGCCGCCCTGCATGCTGCCAAGCTGCGTTTCCGCCCCATCCTGATGACTTCACTCGCTTTCATCCTCGGCATCTTGCCCATGGTAATAGCCAGTGGGCCGGGAGCCGCAAGCCGTCAGGCAATAGGCACGGGTGTGTTCTTCGGCATGATAGTAGCCGTCACCATAGGCATCCTGCTCATACCTTTCTTCTTTGTCACCATCTACAAAGTGCAAGGCAAACTGAGCCGCAAGAGTAAAAAACAGGTCAATAACATTCAAGCATGAAGCATATTCCAACCCTCACCCGTGCCGCACGCACCGTGCTTTGCATCCTCACGGCAAGCATTGCCTTGACGGGATGCCAGATAGGCAAGCATTATACCCGCCCCCAACTGGAACTGCCGGCCACGTTGGCAGACAGCATGAGTACCGACTCCATATCGGTAGCCGACTACTCGTGGCGGCAACTTTACACCGACACTTTGCTCCAAGCACTCATCCAACGCACCTTGGAGTACAACAAAGACATGCTGATGGCCGCCGCCCGCGTACGCGAACTGGCTGCACAGAAGCGTATAGACTGGGCAGAAATGCTGCCCGAAGTAGGCCTGCGCGTACATGGCGAATACGACCGCGACAACTACGGCGGCAATCACTACAACATGGATGACCAGTTTGACATAAAGGGAACCGTTTCCTGGGAGCTGGACTTGTGGGGCAAACTGCGCTGGACGCACGACGCTTCCACTGCCGAATTCCTGGGCTCCATAGAAAACCAGCGCGCCCTACAGATGAGCCTGATTGCCGAAGTGGCACAGGCGTACTTTGAGCTGGTGGCATTGGACAACGAGCTTGCCATTGTGCGGCAAACCGTCGAAGCCCGCCGGGAAAGCCTCCACTTGGCACGCATCCGCTACGAAGGAGGCTTGACATCCGAAGTGGCTTTCCGCCAGGCACAAGTGGAATTGGCACGTACCGCCACCCTTGTCCCCGACCTGGAGCGGCAAGTCACCCTCAAGGAAAACGAACTGGCCTACCTGACGGGCGAGTACCCGCACAGCATCCGCCGCGCCGCACTGCCTCATGACATCAGCTTCCCGCAAAGCCTGCCCGTAGGCATGCCCAGTACCCTGCTGGAACGCCGCCCGGACGTGCGCGAAGCCGAACAAAGCCTCATCGCAGCCAATGCCGAAGTAGGTGCGGCACTGACTTCCATGTTCCCCAACATCACGCTCACCGCCCAGTTCGGCGCGGAAAGCGACGTACTGAGTGAACTATTGCAGTCGCCCTACAAATTCATCTCGGGCACACTCATCCAACCCATTTTCGGCTGGGGAAAGAACCGCGCCCGCCTGAAAGCCAAACGTGCCGCCTTCGAACGTGCCACCTACGCTTACGAGAAGGCCGTCCTCTCTGCTTTCCGCGATGCCTACAACGCCATTGCCGAGTTCAACAAGCTGAAAGAAATATACAGCACCCGCGTGTCGCTCGAACAGTCTTCACGCTCCACCCTCGAACTCGCACAGTTGCAATACGTCAACGGAGCCATCGGCTACATGGACCTGCTCGACGCGCAACGTACCTACCTCGATGCCCAAATCAGCGTGAGCAATGCCTTGCGCGACCGCCAGCTGGCACTCGTCAACCTGTATAAAGCCCTCGGGGGCGGCTGGCAATAGCCCCCACATCATCATACTTCGCTCCGCAAAGCCCGGCCAGTCGTGCCGGGCTTTGCTCTTTTTTACCCCCTTGCCTCTGCCTCCATCCGCATTTCCTGAAAGAGAGAGCGAAGTATCCTCCCGGAATATGCCGTCTCTTCCCGCAGCCTTAAGGAGGAATCATCGTATATGATTCCGGGAATCATCGTACATGATTCCTAGAATCATCGTGCATGATTCCCAGAACCATCGTACATGATTCTCCTTTCATGTACTACTTTGCAGACAGGCATTCCTACTCCGGAAAGATAAAATATAGGCAAAATAGCTCGCCGCTTTCTAAAAAAATCTTCCGTCGGCAACCATCGGAACAGAAAAAACCGTATCTTTACCGAAACTATAAGTCCCCCGCCGGGGAACTGCGAATATTCACCCTTAAAAACAAAACATTATGGCAAAGAGAAGAGAACTGAAAAAGAAAGTCAACTATATTGCAAGCGAGTTGTTTATGGAATGCCTGGTGAACAAACTCTACGTGCCCGGCACCGACCCGGCCAAAGCCGACAAACTGTTGGGCGAGATACTGGACATGCAGAACGACTACCTGAGCCGCATCAGCCACACAGAGCCGGGAAGCGCAAAAAAATATTACAAGAAGCTCCAGGCAGACTTCGACACGAAAGTGCAAGAAATCATCGAGGCTTTGGGCAAACTCTCATAAGGGAAGATGAAAAATGCATTTTACCGTTTTGTTTACCACCGCCTGTTAGGATGGAAGTCGAAGGTTACGGTGCCCTATTATGACAAATGCGTCATTTGCGCAGCACCCCACACCTCCAACTGGGACCTTTTTTTCGGCAAGTTGTTTTACAACTCGTTGGGACGGAAGGTCAGTTTCATGATGAAAAAGGAGTGGTTTTTCTTCCCATTGGGCTTCCTGTTCAAAGCCATCGGAGGCATTCCGGTAGACAGGAACAGGAAGACCTCGCTGGTAGACCAGATGGCCGAACGGTTTGCCCGGAGCAGGCAATTCCACTTGGCCATCACCCCCGAGGGCACGCGACAAGCCAACGCCGACTGGAAAAAAGGCTTCTACTACATTGCCCTCAAAGCCCAAGTGCCCATCGTGCTCATCGGAGTAGATTACCCATCCCGCCTTATTGCCGCGACCCGGGTACTGATGCCCACAGGAAACATTGAGAAGGATATGCATGAAATAAAGCAACACTTCATGCAATTCCGGGGGAAGAAGCCCGACCATTTTGCCATATGACCGACAAACTGCGCATATCCCTGTTGCAGACAGATATCGAGTGGGAAAACAAATCCGCCAACCTCTGCAGCCTCCGCGAACACCTGGAAGGACTTCGCGGCAAGACCGATATTGCCATCTTGCCCGAAATGTTTTCTACCGGCTTTGGCATGCGACCCGAAACTTTGGCAGAACCCTGGCAAGGGGAAACCGTCGCCACGCTGAAACAATGGGCAGCAGACTACGGCATAGCTTTGGCCGGAAGTTATATCGCCCTTGACAACACCCTCCCTGCCAGGTATGCCAACCGGGCTTTCTTCCTGACCCCGCAGGGCGATGAACATTACTACGACAAAAGGCACTTGTTCCGCATGGGAGGCGAGGACAAGCACTTCCAGGCAGGGAGTGCCCGTCCCATTGTCCGCTATAAAGGCTGGAACATCTTACTGCTGGTGTGCTACGACCTCCGCTTCCCGGTGTGGAGCCGCAATGCCGGCAATGCATACGACCTCCTGATTTACGTTGCCAACTGGCCTGCAGCCCGACGCCAGGCATGGGACATACTGCTACAGGCCCGCGCACTGGAGAACCTAAGCTACGTATGCGGCGTCAACCGCACAGGCACAGACGGTTACGGCATACCCCACAACGGGGGCAGCAAGGTCATCTCTTACCACGGGAAAGTATTGGCTTCCGTACCCGACGGACAGGAAGGCATTGCCACAACCAGCCTGGACTACACCGCACTACAGACGTTCCGCAAGCGTTTCCCCGCCTGGATGGATGCCGACACATTTACACTGGAGGCCTAAACCGGGGCGGAAGCACAGACTAATCAAGATTCCACTGAATCGTTTTTACTTTTGTGACATGATGAAAAAGACGCAATTACTGCATGTTTATGGACAACTCCTATGGGGGTGGATTATTCTAACCATCCTTGGAGGTTGTAACGGAAAGCCTAAAGACATTGTCCCGTCAAGCGAGTATTCACCCTATGTCAATGCCTACACCGGAGGCATCATATCGCAACGCTCTACCATACGCATCGAGTTAGCGCAAGAGCAACCCGTGGTAGACCTGAACCAAGTTTTGGAAGATAACCCGTTCCGCTTTTCACCATCCCTGAAAGGACAGACTTACTGGACAGACAACCGCACCTTGGAATTTATCCCGGAAGAAGGCTCGCTGAAGCCCGGGCAATTCTATGAGGCGGTTTTCCGCTTGGGCGACTTTATGCAAACCGACAAACGGCTCAAGGAATTCAAATTCTCTTTCCGCGTACAAGAAAAATGTTTTTCCATACACCTCGATGCGCCCACCATCACACAATCCGACCGCGCCACGGTAACAGGAATACTCAACCTGAGCGATGCCATCGGTCAAGATGAGACCGGCAGCTTCATATTTACCGACCGGACACACGCTACCCGACTGCCAGTCCGGTTAAGCGCCACAGCCAATCCTACACAATATCATTTCGAAATAACCGATATTCCTCGCGAGGACAAAGATTATACGCTGGAAATCAATGTAAACGGAACATCAGCCGGATTCCCGGAGGAAGAAAGTGCCGACATCGGAATCCCGGCAAAAGGCACTTTCCGTTTTCTGTCAGCCCAACGCATACAACAACCGGAAAACGGCGTAGAAGTGGTTTTCACCGAACCCCTCTCTCCTACACAAGATTTAAAAGGCCTGATTGACATACCGGAAGTGACTTCATCCGCCATACAAGCAAAGGACAACAAAGTCTACCTATACATCGACAACGGCTATCAAGGCAAAATAACCTTACACCTGCACGAAGGAATCAGAAGCATCGAAAACAGGCCGTTAGGCTCTGCACATACCTTGTCGTTGGGCGAAACCGACCTGAAGCCACAAGTAAAGTTCAGTTCGCAAGCTGCCATTTTGCCGGACTCCAAGCAGTTGATTCTTCCGTTCCAAGCAGTTAACCTCCATGCCGTGGACATCAGCATCATCCGCATCTACGAAAGCAACCTGTTGATGTTCATGCAAACCAATACGCTGGATTCTTCCGACGAACTACGCCGTTCGGGAAGACTGGTTTACCGCAATACGCTATGGCTGGGACAAGACAAAAGCAAGGATATACACCGTTGGGAAGACTACTCCGTAGACTTGAGCGGGCTTATCAAACAAGAACCGGGAGCCCTGTACCGCATTGTGCTCTCATTCAAGCAGGAGTATTCGGCATATCCGTGCAACGGTTCCACAAGCTCCGACAAGATGTTCGCTACTACGGCAACAGGAACCGGCATGAAACAGGTGAATGAAGGCAGCATTACACCGGAAGAAGAAGCCGAATGGGACCTCCCATACAGTTACTTCTATTACAACGGCGGGATAACCACCGACTGGAGCCTATATAAATGGGAAGAACGGGATAATCCTTGTCATCCATCCTACTATATGAACAACAGCCGCATTGCCACGTGCAATGTTTTTGCCTCCAATGTAGGAATGATTGTGAAACGGAACTCCCTCAACAAATTATGGTTTGCCGTCAGCAACATATTAAGCACAAAACCGATAGCCAACGCCCACATCACGGTCTATAATTTCCAGCTTCAGCCTATCGGGACAGGTGAGACCGATTCGGACGGCTTCGCTGAAATCGCCCCCAAAGGAGTACCATTCTTAGCAACCGCCACCGCAGGACAAGAAAAAGCGTACATCCGTATTGCCGATGGCGAGGAACAATCTACCAGCCGCTTCGACGTGGGAGGCAAAGATGTACAAAAGGGACTAAAAGGGTTCATCTACGGTGAACGCGGCGTATGGCGGCCGGGGGATACACTGCACCTGTCGTTCATCTTGGAAGACAAGCAAAAGCGCATTCCCGACAAACATCCTGTAGCTTTGGAAATGTATACCCCAAGAGGACAATTCTATACCAAACAAATCTCCACCCAAGGCTGGAACGGGTTTTATGTATTCAACGTACCTACCCGGCAGGAAGACCCAACCGGGCTATGGTACGCGTACATCAAAGTAGGAGGAAGTACTTTCCACAAGAGTTTACGCATAGAAACCATAAAGCCCAACCGGCTGAAAATCGACTTGCAACTTCCCCAAGGGCCGCTGCAAGCTTCGTCCAGCACACAAGCCACACTTGCTTCTGCCTGGCTGACGGGGGCTACAGCTTCACAACTGGCCGCCAAGACCGAAATGTCATTATCAAGAGTAAACACTCAATTCAAAGGATATGACGCATACATTTTCAACAACCCGGCATCGGAATTCAGTACGACCAAGACAGAAGTCTTCAACGGGAAACTGGACAATAACGGACGCTCACATTTCCTGCTGAAGTTGCCCCAGGCGCCACAAGCCCCAGGGCTACTGAATGCCACATTTACAACCCGGGTTTTTGAACCGGGAGGCGATGCCAGCATACATATACAAAATGCCACGTTCTCACCTTTCACTTCGTATGTAGGCATCTGCTTGGCACAACCGGACGGCAAGTATCTGGAAACCGACCAGGAGCACACATTCGACATCGTCACCCTTACACCTGACGGGAAATTGACCGACCGCCAAAACCTGGAATATAAAATTTACAAAATAGATTGGAGTTGGTGGTGGGAAAACAAAGAAGAAGCATTCGGCACCTACGTCAACAGCAGTGCCATGACGCCGATAAAAAGCGGGAATCTCCAAACGACAGGCGGAAAGTGCAACATTACATTCCAAGTAAACTATCCGGACTGGGGACGCTACTTGGTGTATGTAAAAGACCGCGAAAGCGGACATGCCACGGGAGGAACCGTGTACATAGATTGGCCGGAATGGAGGGGACGTTCGAGCAAAACAGACCCCAATAATCTTAAAATGCTGACATTTACGTTAGATAAAGACTCGTATGCCCCAAACGACGTAGCTACCGCCATCCTCCCCGCGTCAGCTGGAGGAAGAGCATTAGTCACCCTCGAAAATGGAGCCAACGTACTACGACGGGAATGGATTACGTTGGAAAAAGGGCAAGACACGAAGTATTCATTTAAGATTACACCGGAAATGGCACCCAACGTCTACCTGCACGTCAGCCTGTTGCAGCCCCATGCCCAAACGACCAACGACTTGCCGATACGCATGTACGGGGTCATGCCGGTCTTTGTGACAGACCCGCAAACCCTGCTGCAACCACGCATTGACATGCCTGCCACGCTACGCCCCGAAACAGACTTCCGGGTTACGGTCAGCGAGAAAACCGGCAAACCAATGACTTACACACTGGCTATTGTAGACGAAGGGATATTGGATTTGACCAATTTCAAGACCCCTGACCCTTGGCAGGAGTTTTATGCACGTGAGGCGTTAGGTATCCGGACTTGGGATATGTATGACCATGTGTTGGGAGCCAAAGCCGGGCGCTATCCAGCCATGTTCAGCATCGGAGGCGACGAGACACTGAAGCCTGCTGATGCGAAGGCCAACCGTTTCAAACCGGTCGTAAGCTTCATCGGTCCCTTTGAACTGGACAAAGGAGAAAAACAGACCCATACTTTACGTTTGCCCATGTATGTAGGCTCTGTGCGGACCATGGTAATTGCCGGTTACAACGGTGCATACGGCCAAGCCGAAAAGACGTCACAAGTACGTACACCGCTCATGCTGCTTTCTTCTTTGCCACGCACGCTCAGCACTCAGGAAGAAATCCTGGTACCGGTCAACGTATTTGCCATGGAACAAAGTGTAAAGAATGCCACAATCACCATACAAGTTTCAGAGAATATCCGGATTAACGGAAAGGCACGACAAAGTGTAACTTTCCAGCAGCCCGGTGACACACTGGTCTACTTCACGTTGGCCACCGGCAAGCAAACGGGGAAAGCAACCATCCGCCTGACTGCCCAAGGTGGAAGCCATCATGCTAAGGAAACCATTGAAATAGACGTCCGCAACCCCAACCCGGCCCTTACCCGGCGCAAGGGACAATGGATTGAACCCGGACAAACCCTTACTTTGCCTTATAACTTGCACGATACGGAAATACCGGAGAACAGCGCCCGCCTGGAAGTATCACGCATTCCATCGGTGGACATCAGCCGGCGCTTCGATTTCCTCTACAACTATACCCACCAATGCACCGAGCAATTGACTTCAAAAGTATTGCCTTTGCTCTATTTGAAGCGTTTCAAAGAGCCGGATAGCATAGAAGAAAAACAAGCCAAAAGCAATATACAAGAAGGCATCCGCCATTTATATACCCGCCAACTCAACAACGGAGGCTTCGTCTACTGGCCAGGAGATGCCGCAGCCGATGAGTGGATTACATCCTATGCCGGCATGTTCCTCACGCTGGCACAGGAAGAAGGCTTTGCCGTACAAAGCAATGCCATGACAAAATGGAAGAGCTTCCAAAGCAACGCCGCACGGCTCTGGCGTATGGAAAATGCCGGACAACGGGTACAATCGTCCTGCATACAACAAGCATTCAGGCTTTACACCCTTGCCTTGGCAGGAGTCCCAGAACACGGAGCCATGAACCGCATGAAAGAACAGACCGGGCTTCCCCTCCAGGCCCGCTGGATATTAGCTGCGGCATACGCATTGTCCGGACAAGGCCAGACTGCCGGGGAACTGGTATATAACCTATCCACGACCCTGCCGGAATACGCCCGGCAAAACCCGGTGTACGGTTCTGCCCTGCGTGATGAAGCCCTTGTACTGGAAGCGCTTGTGCGGATGAACCGCCGCGACGAAGCCTTGGCACAGGCCCGCCATATATCCGAAAGCCTTAAGAATGAAAATTCCTTCGACACACAATCCACAGCCTTTGCACTCATGGCCATGGGACACCTTGCCGGGCAATTGTCCGGAACACTTGAATTCACATGGCAAGCAGGCGAAGGGCAAGAAAAACAATCCATTCATTCAGCCAAGGCTGCATACATCACCCAACTGCCCAAGGCAGAACGAGGTACTGTCACGTTGACCAACTTAGGAGAAGGAGCCATTGAAGCAGCAATCATTACGCGTACCAGACCCGTAGAAGACACCCTCCCGGCCCAGTCGAACGGACTGGGAATAAAGGTACAGTATGCCGATGCAGCCGGACGCCCCATCGCTCCCGCTGACGGCATCAGGCAAGGAAGTGACATAACAGCCACCGTTACCATAAGCAACCTGAGTGCCACACAAGATTACAGCCACCTGGCACTGACCCACCTTCTGCCTTCCGGTTGGGAAATCCAAGGTGAAAGAGCCGGTACCGGTAATGCCTCTGCCGGATACGACTACCGGGACATACGCGATGATCGCGTATTGACCTACTTCAGCCTGCAACGTGGCCAACAAAAGCATTTCACTTTACACCTGCAGGCTACTTATGCCGGTACTTTTACCTTACCTGCCGTGCAATGCGAAGACATGTACGACCCATCCGTCATGGCACGTACCCAAGCCGGAAAAACTTCGGTGAAGAAGTAAGCAAGACATTATCCTCCATGAAAGACAGTGTAAAATGGCATTGACGGATAATCTCCTTACGACGGCTAAAAGGCGCTTGCGGGATTTGTACCACAAGCTGACTACCCGTCAAAAGGTCATAATCGGCATTGTGGCGTGCATAGGGGCAGGTTATGCCTTTTGCCTGCCCGGCACATTGTTCCATGCGCCATACTCTACCGTCGTGACCGACCGCAACGGCACACTGCTTGGAGCACGCATTGCAAAGGATGGGCAATGGCGTTTCCCGCCACTTGACAGCGTTCCCTATAAAATGCGCGAATGCCTTGTCTGCTTTGAAGACAAACGTTTTTACCGGCATTGGGGAGTAGACGTGCTTGCCTTAGGCCGTGCCATGTGGCAGAACGTGCGCAACAGGCGTATTGTCAGCGGGGGAAGCACCCTGACCATGCAAGTCATCAGGCTCGCACGCCAACGCCCCCGCACACTGCCCGAAAAAGCCATCGAAGCCCTGTGGGCCACACGCCTTGAATTCCGATGTTCCAAACAAGAAATCCTGGCGATGTATGCCTCCCATGCGCCATTTGGCGGGAATGTCGTCGGGCTGGATGCCGCTGCCTGGCGATACTTCGGCCATTCCGCCGAAGAACTGTCCTGGGCGGAAGCCGCCACACTGGCAGTGTTGCCCAATGCTCCCTCCCTCATCCACCCGGGCAAAGGCAGGGACGCACTCCTGCAAAAACGGAACCGGCTTCTGCACAAACTACACGAACAAGGAAAGCTTACGGCATCAGACTACACATCGGCGCTCCACGAACCGCTGCCGCAGGCTCCACAAGCGCTGCCACAACAGGCCCCGCACCTGGTAAACTATCTTAACCAGACGCGCAACGGGCTGCATTCCGCCACTACCCTCGACCAAGGATTGCAACAACAAATAGAAGCCTTGGCTGAACGGTGGAGCAATGAATTCAGCCGGAGCGACATCCGCAACCTTGCCATCTTGGTGGCAGACTTGCAAACCAATGAAATACTGGCCTATTGCGGGAACACCCACTTCGGCACGCAAGAAGGAAGCCAGGTGGACATCATACGTTCGCCCCGAAGCACGGGAAGCATACTCAAACCCTTCCTCTACTACGCCATGCTGGACGAAGGGCTGTTGCTGCCCGGGACCTTACTGCCCGACATCCCGTTAAACATCAACGGATTCTCGCCCCAAAACTTCAACCAGGAATACGAAGGAGCCATCCCTGCCGGCCAAGCGCTGGCACGGTCGCTCAACGTGCCCTCGGTAGTCATGCTGCAACGCTACAGCGTGCCCAAACTGTACGACTTGCTTCGCCGGGCCGGACTAAAAGATTTGCATTATCCCCCCTCCCACTATGGCTTATCACTGATTCTGGGCGGAGCCGAAGCCACCTTATGGGACATCACGACCGCCTACGCCAACATGGCACGAAGCGTCATCCACCTGCCGCAAAACGCTTTGCAACTATTACTTCCGACCCCGACAACGCCCCCCAACGACGGACAACCGGCCGCCACCTTCCACCCCGGCGCTTCATGGCAGACGCTGGAAGCATTGACCGAAGTAAACCGCCCCGAAGAAATAGACTGGAAATCCATCCCCTCCATGACCCCGGTCGCCTGGAAAACAGGCACAAGCAACGGCTTCAGGGACGCTTGGGCGGTAGGAGTCACCCCCCACTACGCCGTAGGAGTATGGGTGGGCAATGCCACAGGCGAAGGCAAGCCCGGGCTCATAGGAGCACGCACCGCAGGTCCGGTGTTATTCGAAACGCTCAACCTGCTCCCGCCGTCAGCGCCGGCTTGGTTCCCCCGCCCAGAAGGCGTCTTTGTGGAAGCCGCCGTATGCCCGCAATCCGGGCACCTGCTCGGCCGTTTCTGCGAAGAAGCCGACACCGTGCTCATTCTACCCGCCGGGCTGAAAACAGAAGCATGCCCCTATCACCAGCCGGTCATTTTGACAGCCGACGGCAAATATCGGCTATATGAACAATGCACCGCCACCGGCGACTCCTCCATCCGGCGCACATGGTTCACACTCCCTCCCGTGTGGGAATGGTATTACCGCCGCCAGCACCCCGAGTACTCCCCCCTTCCCCCCCTGGCACCGGGATGCGGCGAAGACGCCTTGCGCCCGATGCAATTCATCTATCCCACCTACAACGCCCGCATAGCCTTGCCCCTGCAGATGGACGGCACCCGCGGCTTCATGAAAGCAGAACTGGCACACAACAACCCGGCAAGCATCGTTTACTGGCACATGGACGAAGAGTACATGGGGCAGACACAAGATTTCCATCAAATCACCCTTCAGCCCTCCACCGGAAGGCACACCCTGACAGCCGTCAACAGCCAGGGAAACACCATATCCACCCTCTTCTACGTCGAAAACAAGTAAGCGCCTCCAGCCCCTCCGCCTGGCCGGGAAAGTCTCATCAAAGTAGCACCCCAATAGGGAATCATGTACGATGATTCCTACAATCATGCACGATGATTCCTACAATCATGTACGATGATTCCTGCTCAAAGCGACGGGGAAAGACGCCGGATGTGCCGCCTTCCCAACCTTTCCTCCGGCATCCCATAAAAATAACGGCCTAAAAACAATGTTTATTCCCTAAAAAGTGAGTATTTTTGTGTGCAGAAAAAAGCGATTTTACTAACCCCCGAATCAATGAAATTAACTCAACTCACCAATGCCTGTATCCTTACCCCCGAAGGATGGCTGAAGGATGGCTCCATTCTAATTGCAGACGGAAAAATCCTTGAAGTAACAAACTGCAACCTGGCCATAAACGGCGCAGAGGTAATCAACCTGAACGGGTGTTACGCCCTGCCGGGCGGCATAGAAATACATGCCCACGGCGGCGGCGGGCACGACTTCATGGAAGGGACACCGGACGCTTTCCGCGCAGCCGTGAAAGCCCACATGAAACATGGCACGACCGGCATTTTCCCTACCTTGGGAGCATCGACCACAGACATGATGCGCCGGGCGGCGGCGACCTGCACGCAGCTCATGGCCGAAGAGGGAAGCCCCATTCTGGGCCTGCACCTGGAAGGCCCCTACCTGAATCCCGCCATGGTAGGCGGACAAATCCCGGAGTATATCAAGAATCCTGAACCCGATGAATATATCCCGCTTGCAGAAGAATGGTCCTGCATCAAACGCTGGGACGCAGCCCCGGAACTTCCGGGCGCCATCTCATTCGGCAAGTTCGTCACCGGGAAAGGAATATTGGCTTCGGTGGCCCATACCCAAGCCGAATTTGAAGAAATCCGCACAGCCCATGACGCCGGCTATACCCATGCCACCCATTTTTACAATGCCATGCCCGGCTTTCACAAACGCCGCGAATACAAATATGAAGGCACGGTGGAAAGCATCTACCTGCTGGATGACATGACGGTAGAAGTCATAGCCGACGGCATCCATGTCCCCCCCACCATCCTGCGCCTGGTTTACAAGATAAAGGGCGTGGAACGCACGTGCCTCGTCACCGATGCCATGTCATGCGCCGCAGACAGCAGTCCCAAGGCATTCGACCCGCGCGTCATCGTAGAAGACGGCGTATGCAAACTTGCCGACCACTCCGCCCTGGCAGGAAGCATTGCAACCACAGACCGCCTGATACGGACTATGGTGCAGAAAGCCGATGTGCCGTTGGCCGATGCAGCACGCATGGCATCCGAAACCCCGGCACGCATCATGAACGTGTACGACCGCAAAGGCTCTTTGCAGAAAGGGAAAGATGCAGACATTATCATAATGGACAAAGACTTGCAGGTACAGTCCGTATGGGCCATGGGGAAACCGGTAAGCTAAGCCGGGAGTCCCCGTCCCCCCCCCAAAAAACTTCTTCTGATTAAACCAATTTATTTATTAACTTAATAACTTATTGTATGAAAACTAACTTAAGCTCTCAAATCACTCTCAACAGAGTATCCCCCCGGTACTACCGCCCGGAGAATGCATTCGAGCGTTCGGTTCTGACCCGACTGGAGAAGATTCCGACCGACATTTATGAAACTCCGGAAGAAGGAGCCAACCAAATTGCCCAAGACATTGCCCAGCATATACGGGACAAACAGAAAGCCGGGCGTTTCTGCGTGCTGGCCCTGGCCGGAGGCAATTCTCCCCGCAATGTCTACTCTGCACTGGTACGCATGCACCGTGAAGAAGGCCTCAGTTTCCGCAACGTCATCGTCTTTAACCTGTACGAATACTACCCGCTGGCTTCCGATGCCGTAACCAGCAACCTCAACGCACTGAAAGAAATGCTGCTGGACCACGTAGACATCGACCAGCAAAACATCTTCAGCCCCGACGGAACCATCGCCAAGGACACCATCTTTGAATACTGCCGCCTATACGAGCAGCGCATCGAAAGCTTCGGAGGCCTGGACATTGCCTTACTTGGCATCGGACGCGTGGGCAACATCGGGTTCAACGAACCGGGCTCACGGCTCAACTCCACCACCCGGCTCATCCTGCTGGACAACGCCTCCCGGAACGAAGCTTCCAAAATGTTCGGAGGCATAGAAAATACTCCCATCAGTTCCATCACTATGGGCGTATCTACCATACTCTCCGCCAAGAAAGTGTACCTCTTGGCCTGGGGCGAGGAAAAAGCGGAAATGGTAAAAGCCTGCGTCGAGGGTGCTGTAACTGACACAATCCCGGCCTCGTTCTTGCAGACCCACAATAATGCCCGGGTATCTCTCGACCTGTCCGCCGCTGCCAACCTGACCCGCATCCAACGCCCCTGGCTCGTCACTTCTTGCGAATGGAACGACAAGCTTATCCGCAGCGCCATAGTATGGCTATGCCAACTCACCAACAAACCGATTCTAAAACTTACCAACAAAGACTACAATGAAAACGGACTGAGCGAACTGCTTGCCCTTTACGGTTCTGCATATAATGTCAACATTAAAATATTCAACGACTTGCAGCACACCATTACCGGATGGCCGGGCGGAAAGCCCAACGCAGACGACACCTATCGCCCCGAACGTGCCAAACCTTACCCCAAGCGCATCATTGTCTTTTCACCCCACCCCGACGATGATGTCATTTCCATGGGAGGTACCATCCGCCGGCTCGTAGAACAAAAACACGATGTCCATGTGGCTTACGAGACTTCGGGCAACATTGCCGTAGGCGATGAAGAAGTAATCCGTTTCCTGCACTTCATCAACGGGTTCAACCAGCTGTTCAACGACAGTGCCGACCAGGTCATTAATGAAAAATATGCAGAAATACGCCAATACCTGCGCCAGAAGAAAGACGGAGATATGGATACCCGCGACATCCTGACCATCAAAGGCCTCATCCGCCGGGGCGAGGCACGTACAGCCTGCACTTACAACAACATACCGCTGGATCATGTGCATTTCCTTGACCTTCCATTCTACGAAACGGGCAAGATACAAAAAAATCCTTTGGGCGAAGCCGACGTGGAAATCGTACGCCAACTGTTGCGTGACGTACAGCCGCATCAGATCTTCGTTGCCGGTGATTTGGCCGACCCGCATGGAACCCACCGCGTGTGCACCGATGCCGTCTTTGCCGCCATCGACCTGGAAAAAGAAGAAGGCGCCGACTGGCTCAAAGAATGCCGCATCTGGATGTACCGGGGCGCTTGGGCCGAATGGGAAATAGAAAACATCGAGATGGCAGTGCCCATCAGTCCGGAAGAGCTTCGCGCCAAACGGAATTCCATACTCAAGCACCAGAGCCAGATGGAAAGCGCTCCTTTCTTAGGCAACGATGAACGCCTGTTCTGGCAACGGAGCGAAGACCGCAACCGTGCTACCGCAGCCCTCTACGACAGCCTCGGCTTGGCTTCTTATGAAGCAATGGAAGCTTTCGTGGAATACATTCCGCTCTAAGCCCGCCAGCCTGCCGGTAGTAAACAAACGCAGATACTGCAAGGGCAACACCGCCTACTACGGTGAAGCCTTGCGGTATCTGCGCTATTTTTTACCACAAGCAAACACTTCTCCCATTTATTGCGCGGCTACATTATTTTCCGCCCCGCCCGCACATAAAGCACAAAAAGTTTTCTCCGAAGAAAAAAAGTTGCTACCTTTGCACCGCTTTTCAAGAAAAGCATTCGGGGTGTAGCGCAGTCCGGTTAGCGCACCTGCTTTGGGAGCAGGGGGTCGTGGGTTCGAATCCCGCTACCCCGACAACTATGAAAGCCCGGTCGTTGCATATACGTGCAACGACTTTTTTATTGCCTGCAAACCACGCTTGCCCATAAAAACAGAAAAAGGATGGATAAAGAAATCCATCCTTTTTCTGTTTTTCGGCTTTAAATATCTTTATTCAGCCAACTTGCCGTCTGAACCCAATACATTCACAATTTTGTGCTTGTAGAGTTTCTCCATTTCGTCACGGGCCGGACCCAGGTATTTGCGCGGGTCGAATTCAGCCGGCTTCTCGGCAAACACCTTGCGGATAGCAGCAGTCATGGCCAGACGCGAGTCGGAGTCGATATTAATCTTGCATACGGCCGACTTGGCTGCCTTGCGCAACTCGTCTTCGGGAATACCGATGGCTGCTTCCAGATTGCCACCGTATTGGTTGATCATATCCACATATTCTTGGGGCACGGAAGAAGAGCCGTGGAGCACGATGGGGAAGCCCGGAAGTTTCTCCATTACAGCATCCAGCACGTCGAATGCCAAAGGAGGAGGAACCAAACGGCCGGTAGCCGGGTCAACGTGGCATTGTTCGGGTTTGAACTTGTAAGCGCCGTGCGAAGTACCGATGGAGATAGCCAAGCTGTCGCAACCAGTGCGGGTAGCAAAGTCGATTACTTCTTCAGGGTTGGTATAAGTATGGTGGTCGGCAGAAACTTCGTCTTCCACACCTGCCAACACGCCCAGCTCGCCCTCAACGGTTACGTCAAACTGGTGTGCATATTCTACGACTTTCTTCGTCAAGGCAACATTCTCTTCGTAAGGAAGATGAGAGCCGTCGATCATGACTGAAGAGAAGCCCATATCCACGCATGACTTGCAGAGTTCAAAGCTATCTCCGTGATCCAGGTGTAGCACGATTTCAGGATGTGCGCAGCCCAATTCCTTTGCATATTCTACGGCACCTTCGGCCATGTAGCGCAGCAAAGTCTGGTTTGCATAGTTACGGGCACCTTTCGATACTTGCAGGATAACCGGAGATTTCGTTTCTACGGCAGCCTTGATAATAGCTTGCAACTGCTCCATGTTATTGAAGTTGAAAGCCGGGATAGCATACCCGCCTTTAATTGCCTTCGCAAACATTTCTCTGGTGTTTACGAGACCTAACTCTTTGTAATTAACCATTTTGTTTAAAAATTTATTGTTAGTGAATTAAAAATTCTATGCAAAAATAAGCATTCTCCGCAAAATAATGAAATGCCTGCATGAATAAATTAGCACCCGGCGCGCCCGTTACCATATTATTTAGCGCCATCAATATTCTTTAACGGGCGAATGCCAAGTCCACATAGCAAAAACAGCTGGAACCGGAGGCCCAGGCGAGCCGGAATCCCTGCGCCGCTTTGCCCCGGCATGGCACCACAGCATCACCCAATTAGTGCCATAGCGCTACCAAATTAGCACTACGGTGCTACCAAATCAGTACCGCAGTGCTACCGGCATAGCACCGCAACGCTACCGCAGCCCGCACAGGCAAAAAAACGCGAAGTATACAAACCTTTCATTAGCAAGCAATTGCAATACACATCCGGAAGCATACGGCCACTTTCCGAAAAAAATCTCCGAAATATATTTTTCAGAGACGCGGAAAAGCTATATATTTGCAGACCAAAAATTTAGGGAAACAATTATTAATAATATTTTTTTTACGACAATGACTAAAGCTGATATTGTAAACGAAATTGCAAAGAGCACCGGGATTGACAAGACCACAGTACTTACCACCGTGGAAGCGTTCATGGAGGCTGTCAAAACATCTTTAACGAAAGATGAGAATGTTTACCTCCGTGGTTTCGGTAGCTTTATCGTGAAGAAAAGAGCGCAGAAAACTGCTCGCAACATCTCAAAAAACACGACCATCATCATCCCCGAGCACAACATTCCGGCATTCAAGCCTGCTAAGACTTTCACCATAGCAGTGAAGAAATAAATAAACTGATGTATTAACTCATAAAATTTGTAGAACTATGCCAAGCGGTAAGAAGAAAAAAAGACATAAAATGTCTACGCATAAGCGTAAAAAAAGACTAAGAAAGAACAGACACAAAAGCAAAAAGTAATTTTTAGTCTAAAAAAGACAAAGCAAAGAACAAACTTGTGAAGCTATCGCGGGTTTGTTCTTTGTTTAAACAAACAACTTCAAAAAAGCTAATTATTGTGACAAGCGAACTCGTAGTAGACGTACAGCCCAAAGAAGTATCCATCGCGTTGCTTGAAGACAAGCAACTGGTTGAGCTTCAAAGCGAAGGACAAAACATATCCTTCTCGGTGGGCAACATGTATTTGGGCCGCATCAGGAAACTGATGCCCGGACTCAATGCCTGCTTCGTGGACGTGGGTTACGAGAAAGACGCTTTTCTTCATTATCTGGACCTGGGTCCTCAATTTAACTCGTTAGAGAAGTACGTAAAGCAAACTTTAAGCGACAAGAAGAAGCTGAATCCCATTACCAAAGCAACCATACTTCCCGACCTTGAAAAGGACGGAACGGTTTCCAACACAC
>CALULP010000030.1 GCA_944321495.1 uncultured Bacteroides sp.
CCAACACCCATATCACGGTGAAGGGCAACATCTACAATGCCGGACTGGTTGATGGCTATATCACGGCCACAGTAAGCGAGGTTTGGAAGCCTGAAGTAACGGAAGACTTTGATGGTGGGCTCTGACCCCAACCTCCCCGGATGGGGAGACGGTGATGACTCTTATGGAGAAGCGCACTGATAGGCTGACGTATCAGCTTAAAAGGATACTAAAAAAACAGATAAAAGAAACAATGAACATCAAACGAAACATTTTCGCGATGCTGGCAGCCGCCGTGCTGCTGGCATCCTGCAGCCAGGACGAAGTGATGACTGCTTCGCTTGACGGCCTCGTGCCCGTCACCCTCTCGGCTGCCGTGGGCGACGGTGTGCAGACGCGCGCCGCCACTGATGACGGCGAGGCAATGCGATGTGTGATACAAATCCTTGAAAAGAACGGGGATGGATGGTCGAACGCCATAGGATTAGGACTTGAAAAGAATCCTATCGATGTGGAACCAGACGTGAATAACCCTGCGCAGTTCACCCTCACCGACGTTTTGCTGAACCCCGACAAAGAATACATCTTCCTCTTTTGGGCAGACGAGGACAAGGAATTCTACGATGCCAGCGATTTGGAGAATGTCAAAATCGTAAATGGTAATGCCACGAATATAGCTTGGCAGGGAAAAGCGACGTGGAATAAGACTAAGGAATCGACCATCACTGCCGAACTCACCCACGCCGTTGCGAAAGTGACCCTAAATTCCACAACTACCGTGGCAAGCGGACGGAAATTCGTCCTTTCCAACCTGAAGGAATACAATGGCTTCAATGTGCTGGATGGCACGGCAAATGGCGACATCGTCACTCCCGGACATGAAGGCACCGGCACCGGTGCTTCGGGCGACTTGCTTTCCTTCTATGCCTTGGTAACAGATGAAAACCAAGAACTAAAGCTCACTTCGGGGGAAGGCGGCGGCGTGGTGTCCATTCCGAATGTGCCACTCGCCCCGAATACGCACGTCGTCCTGAAAGGCGATGTGCAGGATGCCGGATGGACCACGGTCAACTTCACGGCAAGCGTCGAAACAACTTGGGACAGTACGCCAATAGAAATCATCGGACTGGAGATTGCCGATGGCGGCACCAGATACATCGTGTCTTCTCCTGCAGCCTTGGAGGCTTGGGCAACGGAAATGAAAAACGATGCGACACAGAACTTGAACTGCACCCTTGCCGCTGACATCGACCTCACGGGCAAAGAGTGGACTCCAATACCAGGTTATACAGGCGCCTTTGACGGTGACGGAAAGACCATCACGGGGCTGACTATCAACCAATCGTCAGAGAACAACGTAGGACTGTTCGCCTCCATCGGGATTGAAGGTACGGTAAAGAACTTGAAGTTGGACGATGTGAACATAACAGCCGGATCCAATGTAGGTGCCATAGCGGGAGAGAATAGTGGCACCATCGAGAATTGCTCGGTATCGGGCAGCGTGACAAGTTCGAATATGTCTTCTGATTGTGTTGGCGGCATCGTGGGGCAAAACAATGGCACTATCACCGGCTGCCACTCCTCCGCCACGGTGGAAGGCATAGCGTATGTCGGCGGTATAGCGGGAAAAAGCAATGCTTCTATCACCGCCTGCAGCTCTACAGGCGACGTCACCGCGACAAAGAACAGTACTAATTATTCCTATGTCGGCGGCGTGGTGGGACAGAACACCAACGGAGCTATCCTTACTGCCTGCTATGCCACGGGCAATGTCAAAGGTGGCGGTGAGTATGTCGGCGGTGTGGTCGGCGGGAACTCAAGTACTGTCACCGCCTGCTACTGGAGTGGTGCAGTTGCTGGTGACAAAGGCATAGGCAGTGATGTGACTGGTAACGGCGAAGCCCAGAAGGTGGTTGGAGATTGGACGGAAGCGAAGGAGGACATGAACGCCGCCCTGGAAGATTATGATTGGGAGTGGAGTCTTGATACAACAAATCCCGATGCGCTGCCAACACTGGTAAAGAAAGAGGCAAATTGACAGTCTTTCAGACGCGGATTGAGCGGATGATGCGGATTATTAATTGTGAAATCCGCTCAATCCGCTCAATCTGCGTTTAAAAAATAATGGATGGCTCTACGCTTGCTCCGCCGCGCCGTACACTTCCCGGTATATGCGTTGCTTGATGGCGTCAAACGCTTTCTCGCTGTCCAGGTCGCCGTACACCATCAACCGCATGGGCAGGTACGGGTCGCCGTGCTTGTAGGGGGGCTGCCGGTAGGGTTGTTGCCACAGGGTGAAGCCTTGCCGCTGGTAGAAGCCGATGCGGCGTCTGGCCATTTCTTCCTCGGGCATTTCCACCTCCAGCACAATGGGGCGTTGCAGTTGCCGGCATAAGAGGTCCAGTACTTGCTTGCCGTATCCCCCGTTGCGGCGTGCCGGGTCGATGGCAAAATGTTCGGCGTAGCAGAACTTGCCGAAATCCCAGTAGGTGATGAAGCCTACGGGGGTGTCTTCGTCGAACACAATGTTGTTGTAGAAGTGCTTCTTGCTGTCGGTGTACTCGCGCAGTTGCGCCAGTGCACGGTATTCTTCGGGCGGGAAAGCTTCCGTCATCAGCCGCTCCATGTAGGCGTACAGTGCCGTGTCGGCCGTGGTGATGCGTTGTAATCTGATCATTTTTGTCCTTTGTTTTTAGGGGTTTATTCGGTGTAGAACGATATCAGGCGTTCGATGGCATGCCGGCATACCGGGCAGAATTCCGGATATTCGTTGGTGCGCATCCGGCAATCGTAGGAGCCGCGGTAGATGCCTTTGGCCGAATAGGCGGCGCCTTCGTACACGCCTACGGGATATTTGCCGCATTCCTTTGCCGGGGTCGGCACGGGCACGGTGGGGTGCTGCGGAAGCAGCTCTTGCCACTTCGAGGCGAAGTCTACCCGCGTGGTGACGTTCTGTTCCCACGGCTCCACGTCCAGCGGGTAGGTGTCGGTCATTACGTCGTCGTCGTAGAAGTATTCATCGGCAAGCCCGGCAAAGCTGTGGCCGAACTCGTGCACCACCACGGGGCGGAAGTCCGGGTGGTGGGCGGTGGTCAGCGTGTAGGAGTTGTAGATGCCCCCGCCGCCGTATTCCCCGGTGTTGGCCAGGATGATGATGTGCTCGTAGGGTATGCCGGCCAGCGCGTCGTGTACCGACCGGAGGCGCGAGGTGGTCAGGTAGCGGTCGGAGTAGAAGGTGCTGAAGTGGGAGCCGAAGGCGGTTTGCTTCCACTCGCCCAGCCGGGGCACGCTCACCCCGCTGTCGGCAGAGGGGCTCGCCACGGCAACGATGTTGAACCGGTCCTTCAGGCTTCCGAAGGGCTCGTGGGCAAACAGGCTTTCGCAGGCTATGGCCGCATCCCGGTAGAAGGTTTCCATCTCGCCGGCGGTGTAGCCTTCGGCAAGGATGGCCACGTCGATGCACCGGGCGGGGTCGCCGCTTTGTTGCAGGTATCTGTGGGGAGTGACGTGCGTGTTGCCCTTGGGGTGGATGAGGATGTCGGCGGGGTCTACCCGGTGCGTCAGGCTGGCCTGGATGTTGCGCCGCGGGTCGAGCAGGGTGACGGTGATGTCCACGGGCCGCTTGGGGTAGGGCAGCAGGAAGGTGTTTTCAAAGCCTTTGGCCGTAACCTTGGCCTCGTCGGTCGAGAGCCATTCCTGGAACAGGGAAGAGAAGGAGGTGCGGTAGATGACGTTGCCGCTGACGGCATCGCGCACCGTGATTTGCCCGTTGCCCTGCAAGGGGAGCTCGGCCAGGTGGCGCCTGCGTCCGGCCCAGGCGGGTAGCGACGAAAGCCCGTCCACGCAGACCGATTGCTGCTCCGCGTTTCCGGTAAACAGGTAGTCCACCCGCAGGGTCTTGCCGGTGAAGTATTGATCGAAATCTTGTGCCTGCAAGGGGGGTGCTGCAAGCAGGATGCAGATGAGTGTTGCTAATGTTTTCATTGTGCCGTAGTATTAACTTCGCAAAGATAGCCTTTTTTTTCGTATCCCGGTAGCGTTACGGCACTACTGTGCTGGCGATACTTCGCTACCGTGCTGGCGATACTACGGCAGGAAACCGTGTGGGGGCGTGCCCCGTGCGCTAAAATTATTCTTGCAATCCGGCAGGGTTTATTGCCGAAAAGTGATAACTTTGCATAAAAATGTAGGAATATAACGGGATTTATCACTTTAAGTTAGTTAGAGCAAGACATGGGACATCATCAATTGGATAGTTTGGACGAACAGATATTGAAGCTGATTGCCAACGATGCGCGCATCCCCTTCCTGGAAGTGGCGAGGGCGTGCAACGTGTCGGGGGCTGCCATTCACCAGCGCATTCAGAAGCTGACCAACCTGGGCATACTGAAGGGGTCGGAGTACATCATCGACCCCGAGAAGATAGGGTATGAGACGTGTGCCTACATCGGCATTTATTTGAAGGACCCGGAGTCGTTCGATGCGGTGCTCAAGGCGTTGGACGCCATCCCCGAGGTGGTGGAGTGCCATTTCACCACGGGCAAGTATGACATGTTCATCAAGCTGTATGCCCGCAACAACCACCATCTGCTCAGCATCATCCACGACAAGCTGCAGCCGCTGGGCCTTTCGCGCACCGAGACGCTGATTTCTTTCCACGAAGCCATCAAGCGTCAGATGCCCATCATGCCCGAAGGGGAGGAGGGCGAGGGGGATTGACCCCTCCGGAGGCCTACCGGCGCACGTAGTCTACAAAGGCATAGGGGCAGGGATGCTTCTCATCGGCAGGATGGGGCTCCCTGCTTTTTTCTTGCCACAGGGCGGCGTCGATTTCGGGGAAAAAGGCGTCGGCCCGGGGGGCTTCGGCGTCAATCTCCGTCAGGCAAAGCCGGTCGGCAAGGGGGAGCGCCTGCCGGTACAGGCTGGCCCCGCCGATGATGTACGCCTGTTCGCCGGGGCGGCAGGAGGCCAGGGCTTCGTCCAGCGAGTGGAATACCTCCGCGCCGGGCAGTTCAAGGTGGCTGGAGGAGGTGAGGACGACATTCCGGCGGTTGGGCAGGGCGCCTTTGGGCAGCGACTCGAAGGTGCGGCGTCCCATGATGATGGTGTGCCCCGTGGTGAGGGCCTTGAAGCGTTTCAGGTCGTTGGGCAGCCAGAACAGCAGCTGGTTCCGGTAGCCGATGGCGCGGCGGCGGTCGATGGCGGCGATGAGAGCTATCATAAGTGGTTAGTGGTTAGTGATTAGTGATTAAGTATTAGTGATTAGTGATTAGTGATTAATGATTAGGTATTAGCGGTTAGTGATTAATGTTTTTTCATCCGCATGGCATTAATCACTAATCACTAATACCTAATACTTACACCGACACTTTCCCCGCAATGTGCGGCCAGGGGTCGTAGCCCTCCAGCTCGAAGTCCTCGTAGCGGAAGCTGAAGATGTCTTTCACGTCCGGGTTGATGTGCATCTTGGGCAGGGGGCGGGGTGTGCGGGTGAGCTGCAGGCGCACCTGGTCGAGGTGGTTCAGGTAGATGTGCGCGTCGCCCAGGGTGTGGATGAAGTCGCCTGCCCGCAGTCCGGTCACCTGCGCCATCATCTGGAGCAGCAGGGCGTAGCTGGCGATGTTGAAGGGCACGCCCAGGAACGTGTCCGCGCTGCGTTGGTACATCTGCAGGCTGAGCCGCCCGTCGGCCACGTAGAACTGGAAGAACATGTGGCAGGGCGGCAGGTTCATGTTGTCCAGGTCGCCCACGTTCCAGGCGTTGACGATGATGCGTCGCGAGTCGGGGTTGTGGCGGATGTCTTCCACCGCGCGGCTTATCTGGTCGATGTGCCCGCCCCGGTAGTCGGGCCACGAGCGCCACTGGTAGCCGTAGATGTGCCCGAGGTCGCCGTTGGCGTCGGCCCATTCGTTCCAGATGCGCACGCCGTGCTCTTGCAGGTAGCGCACGTTGGTGTCGCCTTTGAGGAACCACAGCAGTTCGTGGATGATGGACTTGAGGTGCAGTTTCTTGGTGGTGAGGCAGGGGAAACCCTCCTCCAGGTTGAAGCGCATCTGGTGGCCGAAGACGCTCAGTGTCCCCGTTCCGGTGCGGTCGTCCTTGCGGACACCCTCGTCCAAGATGCGTTGCAGCAGGTCGAGATATTGTTTCATGGGTCAATGGGTGTTACAGATTAATGCCTTCCTGTTTGCGGAAGGTGGCCAAAGGTAGGCATTATCTTTGTACGTACAAAAAGAAAATGAAATTAGTGATTAAGTATTAGGTATTAGTGATTAGTGATTAGTGATTAGTGATTAGGTTTTGGTTAACGAGGGGACGAGGGGATAAGTTGACGAGGTAATAAGTTGATAAGTTTATAAGTTAACAAGGAGACAAGTTAACAAGGAGACAAGTTAACAAGGTAATGAGGGGACAAGGATACGCAGATACGAGTATTGCGGACGGCAACGCCGTCCGACTATGCTTAACCGCTGTGTCCCGCGAAGCGGTACCTGCGGTAGAGCGACTGAAGATGCACTTCGACCTCGGAGGGGTCGAACAGGTTATGCCCCGCCGACATGAGTTGAACCCCTTCGAGGTTCAGTGGGGCGGGTGGCGGCTTACTGCCGCAGGTACCACTTCGCGGGACACAGCGGTTAAGCATAGTCGGACAGTTTCACTGTCCTTGTTGCCTCGTCCCCTCGTCAACTTATTAACTCATTAACTCATTAACTTATTAACTCGTCAACTCATAAAGGTACCGCTTCGCGGCACACAACGGTTAAGCATAATTGTGAGTGTATTAAAAAATGATTTAGCGTGGATTCACCCCCCCTCCTCCAGTTACCCCGCATGTCATTAATCACTAATCACTAACACCTAATCACTAACACCTCACACCTAATCCCTAACACTTATCCCCTACTCAAAGCACCGGCCCCAGCAGGTGGGCGAACCAGCCCACGAACTTCTTCCAGCCGGAGCGTTTCTTCCACACTTCGGGGGTGAGCAGGGTGCTGGCCTGGCGGTCGCGGGCAAACATCTCCGTCAGTTCGGCCGTGGTGGCGGGGTGCAGGATGAAGGCGTTGGTCTCGTAGTCGTGGCGCAGGCTGCGGGCGTCGAGGTTGGCGGACCCTACGGTGCAGAACGCGCTGTCCACCATCATCACCTTGCTGTGGTGGAAGCCGCCGTTGTACAGGTAGACCCGGGCGCCGCGCTTCATGAGGCGGTGTACGTAGTAGAGGGCGGCTTCGGGGGTGAAGGGCACGTCGCTGACGGAGGGTATCATGATTTCCACCTCCTTGCCCCGGCGGAGGGCGCGCTTCAAGGCGCGGCGCACGGAGCGGGTGGGCACGAAGTAGGGGTTGACTATCTGCACGGTGCGCTGTGCGGCGTCGATGGCGGCGATGTAGGCGCGGCGCATGGCGCGGGGCGAGCGGTGGGGCGTGCGGTCGACGATGGCCACGGGGCGTGCCAGGCTGTCGGGCAGCGCGGGCATGTCGGGGAAGTAGGCGGGGCCGCCGACGTGCTGGCCGGTTTCCCGGTTCCACATGGTGAGGAAGATGCCTTGCAGGTAGCGCACGGCGTCGCCCTCGATGCGGGCGTGCATGTCGCGCCACGCCCCCACCTTGGGCAGGCCGTGGATGTAGTAGTCGGCAATGTTCATGCCCCCGGTGTAGCCCACGCGGCCGTCTATCACCACAATCTTGCGGTGGTCGCGGTGGGCGATGTGGTTGAAGTAGGGGAAGCGCAGCGGGTCGAACTTCACGATTTCGATGCCCTGTGCGCGGATGCTGTCCAAGTGGCGGCGGCGCAGCGGGCGGTTGTTGGAGCTGTTGCCGAAGGCGTCGAACAGGGCGCGCACCTCCACGCCCTCGCGGGCTTTCTGCGCCAGCAGGCGGAACAAAGTGGAAGCGATGCTGTCGTTGCGGAAGTTGAAGTACTCCAGGTGGATGTGGTGGCGCGCCCGGCGGATGGCGCTGAAGAGGTCGGCAAACTTGTCGTGCCCGCTCATCAGCAGCCGTACCCGGTTGTGGCGGGTGACGGGGATGCCTTCCCGGGCCAGGTAGCGGCGCATCAGCGAGTCGCCCGGGGCTTGTGCCTGTGCCTGTGCCTGTGCCTGAGCCGGGGCGGGCAGCACGGGCAGCACGAGCAGCAGCAGGAGGATGGGGAGGATGTGGCGCATGGGGGAGCGGGGGGATTATTGTTGGCCGGGCGCGGCGTAGAAGCCGGTGTACCACCGGTAGAACCGCTGCAGCCCCTCGCCGATGGACACCGTGGGGCGGTAGCCGAAGTCATGCTGCAGCCGTGTGGTGTCGGCATAGGTGCAGTAGACGTCGCCCGGCTGCATGTCCGTCATCTGCATGTGGGCCTTGCACCCGGTCACCTTCTCGATGGTGGCGATGAAGTCCATCAGGCGGACGGGCTGCGAGTTGCCTATGTTATATACGGTGTGGGGCACGTCCCCCGTAGCGGGGTGGCCCAGCAGGAGCAGGGTGCCCTGCACGATGTCGTCGATGTAGGTGAAGTCCCTTTGCAGGTCGCCGTGGTTGAACACGCGGATGGTCCGTCCCTCGAGCACCGACTTCATGAAGAGGAAGGGCGCCATGTCCGGCCTGCCCCAGGGGCCGTAGACGGTGAAGAAGCGCAGGCCCGTGGCGGGGATGCCGTAGAGCTTGGCGTAGGCGTGGGCCATCAGCTCGTTGCTCTTCTTGGTGGCGGCGTAGAGGCTGACGGGGCTGTCCGTGCGGTCGGTCTCGGCGTAGGGCACGTGGTCCATCATGCCGTACACGCTGCTCGAGCTGGCATACAGCAGGTGCTTCACCGGGTAGTGGCGGCAGCACTCCAGCACGTTGAGGAAGCCCATCACGTTGGACTCGGCGTAGGCGTAGGGGTTCTCGATGGAGTAGCGCACGCCGGCCTGCCCGCCCAGGTTCACCACCCAGTCGAAGCCCTCGGCGGCAAAGAGCCGCTCCATGCCGATGCGGTCCGCCAGGTCGAGCTTGGTGAAGCGGTAGCCGGGGTGCAGGGCGCTTTGCACCGGGGCGGCCTCGTGGATGCCGGCCTGCGCGATGCCCAGTTCCTTCAGGCGGGCGTACTTGAGGCCCGTGTCGTAGTAAGAGTTGATGTTGTCCAGCCCCACCACTTCGTGTCCTTGTTCCAACAGTCGGCGTGTCAGACTGAAGCCGATGAATCCGGCGGCGCCGGTTACGAGTATCTTCATAATGCAGATGTGTTTACTATCAGGTTCTTATGTTATGTTTAGTCTTGCCTCCCGTCGAGGTCTGGAGGTCGGTGCCGCCGAGGTCTAAGGGTCGGTGCCGTCGAGGTCTAGAGGTCGGTGCCGTCGAGGTCTAGAGGTCGGTGCTGTCGACCCCTAAGGGTCGGTGTCGTTGACCCCTAAGGGTCGGTGCCGTCTACCCCTAAGGGTCGGTTACGGGTTCGCCCGGGGGCTGCTCTGCGGCCTTCCTGGCGCGGTGCCCGATGACGAGGTTGCGGATGTAGGCCACCAGCCCGAACGACTGGCCCACGATGAGCACGATGTCCTGCCGGATGCACCCGTAGCTGACGATGGTGAGTGAGCCGATGAGGCTGATTATCCAGAACCCGGCGGGGAACTGCGACTCGTGCATGCGGTGCGAGTACAGCCACTGGTACACGAAGCGCAGGGTGAATATCACCTGCCCGGCCGACCCGTAGATGAGGAGCCACAGCGGGATGTCTTCGTTGCGGAACAGCGAGGCCACCACGGCGTCCATGTCCCGGGCCACGCCGATGACGGCGGCCACGGGCAGCAGCATCAGCACGTATCGCGCCGGGGCGGGCACCTTGTGCCAGATGCCCTTGATGTTCAGGTTCCACAGGTAGATGTAGTAGGAGATGAACTGCCCCAGGATGATGGAGAAGTCGTCCCTCAGCCAGCCGTACAGGCACAGCAGGCAGGAGCCCGCCAGGCTCAGCACCCAGAAGATGGAGGGCGACAGCACGCGGCGCGCCCGTTCGGACAGAATCCACTGCACCAGGATGCGGGCGGAGAAGAATGCCTGCGCCAGGAAGCCTATGGACAGTATGATGAGTTGCGACTTCATGCCTTCTCGGTCAGGTTATTGTCGGCAATGCGGTAGTTGATGTAGCGTTTCTTCATCCAGCGGTAGGCAAAGCAGTCCATGAAGGGCGAGACGAGGCGGTTCCACAGGTGGTACTTGGACTGGCCCGCCACGCGGGGGAAGTGGCGCACGGGCACCTGCTTGATGCGTCCCTCCTGCAGCAGTATCAGGGCGGGCAGGAAGCGGTGCATGCCGGTGAAGAAGGGGATGCGGCGGGCATAGTCGGTGTGCATCACCTTCAGCGGGCAACCGGTGTCCTGCACGCCGTCGTGCGTCATCATGCGGCGGAAGCCGTTGGCTATCTTCGACTGCAGCTTCTTGAAGCCGCTGTCCTTGCGGTTGGCGCGTATGCCCATCACCAGCTCGTGGTCGGCAATGTCGGCCAGCAGCAGGTTGAAGTCTTCGGGGGTGGTCTGCAGGTCGGCGTCCATGTAGCCCACGTAGGCCGACTGCGCCACGTCGATGCCGGCTTTCATGGCGGCGCTCAGTCCGCTGTTCCGTTGCAGGGAGATGTAGAAGAAGTCCGGGTGGCGCCGGCACAGGTCTTGGATGCATGCCAGGCTGCGGTCCTTGGAGCCGTCGTCCACAAACAGCACGCACGTCCGGCAGGCGGCATGGGGCAAGTAGTCGGCCAGGGCTTTCTCCAGGGCGGCCATGTTGTCTTCTTCGTTGAAGACGGGCACGATGATGGTGAGTTGGTAGTTGCTCGTTTTATTATTCATTACGATAAAGATATAATGTAGATTTCGCACTTTCGAGCTGCAAAATTAATACATTATTTATTACCGCTGCTCCCCTGTGGGTTAAGAAATGCAAGGGGAGTCATTTATTTAGGGGATTACGATGGCATACGGCCCTACCAAGTGTGCTTCTTTGCCCGGAAAGTGGTCCAATCGGCTTTGGGGCACCATCAGCACGCCGGGTTGCAGAGCCCCTGCCTTGACGTCTTCGTCGGACAGCTTGCGGATGTCCTGGTGCAGGTACACGTCCATGCTTTCGGGGCGGGAAACTCTCCAGGTGTAGTAGGTGTCGAGCCCATGCTCCTGGGCTATCTTCTTCGCCTCCTTGCACAGTTTGCGGTAGCCTATCTCGCCGTTCACCTGCGGCAATGCCCAGCCGCCTGTGAATACCGCGCAGAACAGGCCGAACGCTATCGTCTGTATGGCGCGGAGCACTTGCTTCCTGCGGTAAAGCAGATACAGCGCGCGGAGGACGGCAAGCGTCAGGATGCCTCCCGCCGCGTAGGCCAATATCCGTCCCGAAAGGCGGAGGTCATCGGGCAGGGGCAGGAAAGGCAGGGCGAACACGGCCAGTCCCAATACGGCCGCAGGCGCCGCTATGCTTGCCGCCAGCCAGCGGTTCCACCGGATGCGGGGCAGGCAGGTGGCTACCAGGTATATCAGGAAGGGGTAAGCCGGGATGAGGTACACCTGCAGCTTGGAACTGATGCACGACAGCACCACGAAAGTAGCCAGGAACACCGAGAAGAACAGCTTCTGCAGGTCGGTACGGATGAATTGCCGCCACTTGCTCACCACTGCCACGCCTACGCCCACCAGCAGGAACGACCACGGCGCAAGCGAGTACCAGATGGCTATGAAGTAGTAGTAGAACGGTTCTTCGTGGTGGAAGGAGTTGACGGCACGGTCTATCGTCTGGTGGAAAAGCAGGTTGTCCAGGTACTCGTATCCGCCCTCCAGGTAGACGGCGCCAAACCACAACGCGCACCCCGCCAGCAGCACGCCCCACGTCTTCCAGCCCCAGTAGGCGAAGAAGGTGCGGATGCGCCGCGTCACCAGCAGGTAGGTCAAGGTGCCTGCCAGTGGCACCAGGATGCCCACGGGGCCCTTGGTGAACAACGCCAGGAACAGGTAGATGGGGAACAGCCACGCATTCCTTTGCCGGTCGCCCTCGTACTTCTCCATCTTGTAGAACGTGTGGACAGCCAGCACGATGAACATGCACATCAGCATGTCCATGCGCAGCACCACTGCCATGCCCAGGAACAGGCCGCTGGTGAGCAGCAGCATCTGGGAGGCGGTGCGCCATTCTTCGGCCCTTATCTCGCGCCTTGTCCAGCGGTTCATGACGTCGGCAATGACAAAGGCGGGAATCAGCGAGAACAGGGACAGGAACCACATCACGTGCCTGCCGAACAGCCATTTGCCCAGCATGACAATCCACAGGTACAAAGGCGGCTTGTCGGCATAGGGCATGCCTTGGTTGGTAAAGGTGAAGAAAGTGCCGTTGGCCAACGCCTCGTCGGCAATGCTGAGGTAGCGCAGTTCGTTACTCGGGGTGAAATCGCGCAGCAGGATGACCGGCAGTACTGTCACCAGTACAAAGAGAAAGAGTCCGTATTCCCGTTTCATGTGATGTTGTTAGTGTGTGTGCGTTAGGCAAGCGAAGCTATCTTCCGGTAGGCCAGGAACAGCAATACCCCTCCGGCAATGAGCAGGGAGCGCGGGTCTATCTCTGCGGCGGCGCCCTGTTCCACCAGCCCGATGAAGGTTTCCTGCAATGTGGCCCACACCATCTGCACGCCGCCCATGGCTACAAACAAGGCGGCAACCAGCAGGATGCAAAGGGTGTTCCACGCCTGTGCCAGGCGGTTGTGCCGTTGGGGAAGGCGGTGCATGACGCGGCGGGTAAACCCGTCGTCGGCTACTTCGTGCCGGTTGGCCGCGAAGAAGTCTTCCAGAAGCTTGTCTTTATAGTCGTTATCTGTCATAACCATTCCGTTTTAAGTAGTCTGCCATTTTATCTTTAGCGCGTGAGAGATGGCTTTTCACCGTCCCCACGGGGCATCCTGTGATGCCTGCAATCTTTTCGATGCTTTGGTCTTCCATGTAGAACAGCGTGATACAGGTGCGCTCCATTTCTTTCAAGGTGGCCAGGGCGCGGTAGATGTCCATCCGCTGGCCCACGTCTTCTTGCCGCACGCTGTAGCGGGCGTCGGCCTGATACGAGTCTACATCGTCCGTCTCTTTATGGCTGCGAAGATAATCATAAAATACGTTATATGCAATACGATAGAGCCAAGTTGAGAAGCTGGACAGTTTTTTGAAGCTGCCCAGCGAGGTGTAGGCTTTCAGGAAGGTGTCTTGCGCCAAGTCGTCGCTCAGTTCCTGGTCGCCGCACGTCTGGTGCAGGAAGTACCGCCGTATGGGCGACTGGTACTTCCTCACCAATTGGTCGAAAGCGCGGTTGTTGTGCAGCACCACGACTTGCGCCACGAGCGCTATGTCGTCGAGCGGGGTCATTGTTCGGTGTGCGGTTCAGGGGTCGTTTCCTCTTTTTTCCGTTCGCGGGTGTAGTGGGTCACTACCTGTCCCAGGCCGATGCACAGGACGAGCAGGCCAATGCACCCCATAGAAAATTCGCCGGACAAAGCCCACAGGAAGATGAATAGCCCCAGCCCGAGGAATGTATTCGAGAAGCCCCGGGTACGCAGGTCTTTCACGCCCAGGTCGTTGAAGAAGTTGGGCGGCAGCGGCTGTCCCGAAGCCAGGATTTTCTCGGCCAGCTGGTACTTGGCCTTGCGGTTCTTGTTGCGGTAGTAGAAGATGATGAAGATGATGGCAATAGGCAGCCCGAACACGAAGATGATGCCCATGATGGAGATAAGCGTGATGCCGAGCATGGAATCCTTTTGCACGCCCATGAAGTAGTCGTCATCGCCGTCGTCGTCCCACTCGTCGGTGGCCGTGTGCTTCACGGTGAGGCCTACGTTGTCCGCGTCCACGCCCTCGTAGGTGGTGATGCTCAGCGTGTCGTCGCCGTCCAGTTCAATAAGTTTGGTCACGTTGTTGAGGCTGTCCCTCACGGTTTCTACCCGTCTTTCGGCTTGCGCTGCGGGAATGGTGAGCAACGCCAGCACGGCTGTAAGAATCAAATGTCGCATATCAAATCAGTGTTTTAAAGGTTTCTTTACCCGTTAGACGGACAAAGCCCCCTTCAAGGTTGCAAAGGAAGCAATTTTTTTCGGAAAAAGAAGCTTTCCTTCGCGCCCCAGTGCTACCGCGCTGGCATTGGGACACTACCATGCTGGCGTTGGGACGCTGTCGTGCTGGCGTTGGGACACTGTCGTGCTGGCACTGGGACACTGTCGTGCCGGCTGCGGGATGCGACTTAAAACTCCGCCTCGCGTTCTATGCACAGTGCCTCTCTCGTCACCGGGTGGATGAACTCCAGCTTCTGGGCGTGCAGGTAGAGGCGGTCGCCGGGGATGCCGTAAAGGCGGTCGCCCACGATGGGGCAATGCAAGCCTTCGGGGTGGGCGGCGTGTATGCGGAGCTGGTGCGTGCGCCCGGTGAGGGGTTGGAACAGGATGCGCGTGCGTCCTGCTTCGCGCGACAGTACGCGGTACAGGGTAACGGCAGGTTTGCCGTGCTCCCTGTCCACCCGTTGGCGCGGGCGGTCGAGCGAGTCGGGCAGGAGGGGCAGGTCGATGCGCCCTTCGTCCGGGATGACGTTGCCGTCGAGTACGGCCAGGTAGGTCTTCCGGATGCGGCGGTGGTGGAACAGGGCTTGCAGTAGCTGGTGTATCTCTTTGCTTTTTGCTACGAGCAGCAAGCCCGAAGTATCCATGTCCAGGCGGTGCGCCAGCAGGGGACCGTCGGCCTGCGGGTAATGCTCGCGCACCCATTGCCAGGCAGAGTATGCGGCCTCCTTGCCGGGCACGGAGAGCATGCCTGCCGGCTTGTCGAGCACGAGCAGCCACGGGCCTTCGTAGACGACCTGTGGTTCGGCCTGCGTGTGTGCGGCGGGTTGCAACGGATTGCTTTCTACCTCCAGCCCTTGCAGCATGTGTGCCAGGATGGGGCCGCATTTACCTTTGCAGGCCGGATAGTAATGCCCGTCGTGGCGCACCTCTCCCCGCGGTGAGGCACCCACCCAAAACTCGGCCATCGCTACCGGGTGCAGGTGGTTGAGGTAGGCATATTGCAACAGTTTGGGCGCGGCGCATTCGCCTGCCCCGGCGGGCGGTACGCGGTGCGGGGTGTGCCGGAAAATCTCGTTCAAGTCCTGCACCTCGCCCCGTGCATTCAGCAGGCGGAAAGCGCCGAACAGGCGGTGCTGCAAGGCGGCAGAGCGTGTGCGCCGTTCTTCTTTCAGCCGTTTCAATTCTGCCTCATAAGGTAGCAGGGTGTCGGCAAGGTCGTTTTCCTTGGCTTTCAAGTGCCGCTCCAGCCGTTTGTACTCGGCTTTCCGGTGCTGGCTTTCGCGCACCATGGCGGCGGATTCTTCCTCGCTTGGGGGCGGAGATGCCTGCCTCCGGAGGTCGCGTGCCGCCTTGGCTGCCTTCAGTTGTTGGCGTGCCTCCTCCAGCTGTTGCGCCGCTTGGTGCCGTAGGACCTCCCTCTGTCCCTTGAGGGCGAGGTAGCCGGGGGTGGCTTCCAGCTCTTCGATGTGACGGTTGAGGCGGGAAATGCAGGCTTCTTCTTGCCGGAAGAACCCTTCCGGATTCAGCAGGTCGTAGACCGGCGGCACGAAGTAGGGATGGTCATTCCTCCCGGCGAGGTTGCCGGAGTAAGCAGCCAGGTAGCCGGGCACTCCTTCGGCAGTCTGTACTACCAGCACGCCGAACATTTTGCCTTGTGCCAGTTCCTGTTGCCATTCCGCCTGTCCGGACAGGTAATGACGGACTTCCCCTGCTGCCAGCACGCACAGGGGGTGGGGCGTGTAGCAGAAGGGGTAGGTAAACTTACTTGGCAAGGCGATGCCTGCCACTGAAGTATGGAACGTGTGGAGCCTGTTCATGGCTTCGGGTCGTTGGAAGGAGGTTTCTTGGGCGTAGGCTTCTTTTTGCCCAGTTTGCGTTGCTTTTCCCACGCGGCCTTCTTGGCCAGGTATTGCTCGTATTGTTTTTCCAGATAGTTGTCTGCCATAACCTTGTCTTTTAGAAACTGATGTGGACGCCGCCCATGAAAGTCGCTTTGGGCATGGGGTAACCGGCCATGATTTCGTAGCGTTGCGCCAACAGGTTCTCGCCTTTCACGTAAAGGGTGGCATACTTGCAGAGGCGGTAGCTGGCGCGCAGGTTCCACAGCACGAAGTCCTCGGTCTGCTCGGTGCCTTGCCCGTTGGTGATGACGGAGGTGTACAGCCCCTTGATGTATTGGATGCCTGTGGATACGTTCCAACGTCCTTGGGTGAAGTCGGCTCCGGCATACAGCTTGTGTTCGGGGGCCGAGATAACGGGATGCTCCATGTGTACCCAGCTGTAGTTGGCGTTGACATTCCAGTGCGCGTTGATGTGGTAGGCTGCGTTGGTTTCCAAGCCCCAGTTCTCTATCTTGCCCGAGTTGACATTGTGCGGGCGTCCGTCTTCGCGGATGGTCATGATGAGGTTGTCGCCGTTGATGTAATACAGGTTGGCCCCGTAGGTCAGGGCGCCGTCCAGCAAGTGTTGGGTGAAGGACAGCTCGTAGTTCATCAGCCGTTCGGGGCGCAAGTCGGGATTCTGGGGCGGGAACATGTACATCTCGCGGATGGTGGGGTTGCGGAAGCCCTTGCTCACCATGGCTTTCAGTTCGGCGTTCTTGGGCAGGTGGAAGGCCAGTCCGCCTTGCGGTACCCACTCGGTGCCTACGTGCGAGTGGTGGTCTACGCGGATGCCCGCGTTCAGCGACAGCCAGGTGGAAATGTCCTGGCGGAAGTCGGCATAGCCGGCCACTTCGTCCTGCTTCTTGTCCACGCCTGGTTCGCGCGCACCGGTGGCGATGACTTTGTTCCACGATTCCCCGCCGAAGTGCTGGTAGTCGAAACCCAAGGTGAGGCGGCTGCCTTGCCACATCTCGGCGCTCTGGTACCACGAGAGGCCCATCATCAGGTCTTTGGAGCGGAACAGCGATTCCTGCGGCTCCTCGCCCGGCCCGTATCCGTCGTTAATCTTGTGATAGCCCCAGTTGTAGAAGAAGCTCAAGGCGCCCGATGTCCTGTCGTAGTTGTTCTGTAAGGCAAAGGAAGCCATGCCGCGGGTGATGCGCGAGTCGTTGTCGGTGAGCGGCTCGGTCACCGTGCCGGGATTGGAGGCATTGAAGTGGGTGATGTTGACGTCGCCATACACGTTCCAGGCATTGTTGATGTCGTATGCCAGCTTGGCGTACCCGCCGTATTGCTCGAAGCCCATATTCTTGCGGTGCCCGTCCGTGCGGTTGTAGGAAGCCGAGATTACGCTGCTGAAACGTCCCCGGCGCACGCGGTTGGTAGCTTCGGTCTGTACCGTGCCGTAGGAGCCTGCACCCACGTTGAGGTCCGTCTGCACCCCGTCGGTCTTCTGCTTGCGGGTGACGATGTTGACCACACCCCCCATGGCGTTCGAGCCGTAGAGCACCGATGCCGGTCCGCGCAGCACTTCCACCCGCTCGGCAAGCATCGTCTGGTAAGCGTCGGAGATGGGATGCCCGAACAGGCCCATATATTGCGGATGCCCGTCTATCAGTACCAGCATCTGCGCGCTTCCGCTCATGCCGCGCACGCTGAAGCCTCCGGCTGCCCCGTCGGACACGCCGTAGCCCATCACTCCCCGGCTGGTGACAAACAGTCCCGGCACCTGCTCGTTCAGTGCGGGCAGCAGGGAGGGTTCGAAGCGTTGTTCCAGTTGCGGGCGTCCCACTACGGAGATGGTCATGGGCAGGTGGCGGATGTCCGTCTCGTTCCGGGTGCCGGTCACCACCACTTCGTGCAGGGAATATTCGTTGCCGATGGTGAGGGAGTCGGCGTCCTGTGCCGCGATTCCCGCCGGGGCGAGCAGGCAGATGGATGCCAGCAGGAGTGTTCTTGTATGCGTCATGTCAGTTGGTTTTTATGTTTTCCGGGCGCAAAGATGGGGAGAATTCTTGATACTGGCGTTATACATATTACAGATATTTTGCCCCTGATTACCGATGGCTCCTCGTCCCCCTTGTTAACTTATCAACTTATTAACTCACAAACTCATTAACTTATCAACTAATCCCTAATCACTAACACCTAATACTTACCAACGTCCCTAAGCTGATAACCACCCACAGCAGCACGCCCTGCACCAGCGGACGGATGCCCACGGCGCGCAGCACGTCGCGCGACAGCGATGCCCCGATGAAGAACAGCGTCACCGTCAGCATCTTGCGGGCCAGGCCGTTAATGCCGTTGCCTATGGCCCCCCCCGCCTCCGAAGCGCTTAGGACATAAGTGTTGAACACCATAGCCAGGATAAAGAAGAAGATGAACCAGGGGATGCTGACCCGCTGCCCCTTGCCCTTGAAGATGAACGACGTGAGGATGGCCACGGGGATAATCCACAACGCCCGCGTCAGCTTGATGGTAGTGGCCACCCGCAACGCCTCCTCGCCATAGGCCGCCCCCGCGCCCACCACCGAACTGGTGTCGTGGATGGCAATGGCCGCCCACGTGCCGAAGTCCTGCTGGCTCATGCCCAGCGCATGACCGACGACGGGGAAGACGAACAGCGCCACGGCATTCAGCACGAAGATGGTGCCCAGCGCCACCGACATGTCGCTGTCCTTCGCCCGGAGCACCGGCCCCACCGCCGCAATGGCGCTGCCCCCGCAGATGGCCGTGCCCGCACTGATGAGGTACGACGTGTCGCGCCCCACCTTCAGCAGCTTGCGCCCTATCACCCAACCCGCCAGCAGCGTGCCGAACACCGACACGACGGTGAACGCCATCCCCTCCTTGCCCGAGGCCAGCGAAGCGTGCAGGTTCATGCCGAAGCCCAGCCCCACCACGGAGTACTGCAACAGGTATTTGGACATCTTCTTGTTGAACTTGGGGTGCGCCTGCCCGCAAAGCAGGGCAAAGGCCAGCCCCAGGAACAAAGCCACCGGCGGCGTCACCCACGCCCCGCAGGCCTCCAGCCCGGGCACATAGTCCAACAACAGGAACAACAACAGCAGGGCCACCAGCCCCGCATAAATCTCTTTTCTGCGCGTTTGCAACATCGTCATCATACGTCTTACCTTTTTATTTCCGTTATACCATTCATTTCATTTTGCGGGTGCAAAGGTAAGGCAAACCACGCATATATGCCAATCGTTTCTGCCTATCGGGCATAACCGGAAGTTATATGCGGTCTATGCAAAGCCGGGTAAAATTGAACTGCACTCCATTTTATATCTAACTTTGGGAGGAATATTATTTAATGCCACAGTGGTTCTTCTAACCAATCTTGTGGAATGCCAATCGCTTTATAATCGACATTAGGATATTGTTCCAGCAAGGACAAGAAATGTTGCTTCATATCGTTGTTTGGCGATATAATATCAATAAACCACTTGATGATGCAGATTTCGTAAAATGTTCTATGGGACGGTACGGTATCGCTTATCCAAGGACGTTTCATCTTCCGAGCAACCATAGGGTTGATTGCATACTGCCTGTTCCATACCCTCGCATGGTGACAGCAGGAGTTTCTTGTAAGGGTTATGACCGTCAGCCAGGAAGTGAATACAGGAACTGGCAAATCGTAATAGGCCGCAATCTTTTTCTTCAGCTGGTTGGACTTGATATTCTCATAAATGCGAGTAACGACTCCCATCGGCAGTATCTCTACGAGCATCCACGCCGGAGGATAAGCATTGCTGTACTTATTCTTGAAATGCAGGATAAAGTCCTCTTTGGAGTTATTGACTTCTTTGTCTATCAACTCCATCGTACGGCTGAACTTGTTGGGATTTGCAAACAAAGAACCATCGGTCATCCAAAAGATGTTTTCGGTTTCTTTCGCCACGATATTGGCTAAAGTACTACGCAGGGATATTTCAATCTTCTCAATTTCATTAAACATGAAAAGACGAAGCTTCTTGTCGAACCGATAGAGTTTTAGTGCCGCATCAAAACTGCTCCCCGGCTTAAAAAGCTGTTTTTCTTTTGGGGTTTCAAGAAAAGGATAGAAGTATGCGCTTAATCTGTAATAGCCTATATTACGGATGTATCGGCAAATACGTTCTTTATTGTCAAAAACAAGTCCTCTTTGGGATAGCAACTCGGCCAAATCCTCCGGACTGTTGTATTGTTTCGGGAAATTGATTGTCATTGAGGTATAAAAATAAAACGACCCCCGATTTGAGCATTGTTAAGAGGCTTGGGGGTTCTCGTGCTGCAAAGATAAGCAAAGAAATACGAATCGCAAAAGTTATTGTTCCAATTTTATTTTTTAGATTTAGTTTAGCGCTGAGTGATGCCTCTCATCTTTCAACTTCATCGCGTTCCCACCCCGTCATTATTATTATTTCTTGAACAGCGCGCTGTCTACCACCCGCCTAAACAAGTCACCCCCATGATCCCGCTGCTGGGTGGCACACCGTCACTCCGCCGCTTGCACAAGGCAACTAATATGTGCTTTTCGGTTGGCAAGCGCACAAGATCAAAAAACCGACCATTTGTATAAATCCAATTTTTCATCTTCTATTTTCCCATTAGTTTCTTCAATATCGTGCTCCCTATCTTCTGCTCTATTCCCTGCTTCGACATCGGAATGCCGGTCTGTCGGGCAATCTTTTGTTTCAATTGGGTGAGGCCAATAGCACGAAAACCTTTTATTTTCATCACTTGTTACGATCTTTTTGACCTTTGCTTGATCCAAAGTTTATCAGATTAATCAAATCAATTTCATTGGCCGCAAAAATACATCCATGTGCCCCATCTTTGATAGTTAAATCATTTTTAGACGCCGCGTCTTTATAACCTTCTGGTATAACACTGGTTATCTCAAAAAGGAATTCTGCCCCTTCACCAGCTTCTTTCACTTCATCTTTTTCGGAAGGACATTTAACCGTTTGGTTACCATTGTTGTCTATGTGAGCATTAAAGATCAATACATTTCCATCCTCACAAGATAAATTCATTATATCTTTTGCGACTTGAATAGTTTCTTGCATACAGATATGGGGATCTTTCCCCTCATAATAGGGTATTCCATCTGAAATGTTGATAATGACAGGCGCAGGATTTTGCGGTTTGTCTTGCATCCATTTCTCCACAAGTTGTTTCGCCATTAAAAAAGCCCCTTTCATATTTGTAGCTCCATCTTGTGTAATAGGTTCAATCCATATAGGCATTTTTATTTCTTGCTCTACCAAGCCACCGGCTCCATCTGAAATCTTCTTCTTTATCGTTTCAATACGAAGAGGATTGTTATACAAATCTGTCAAGTAACCGGAGCACAATTCCTTTACATTGTGATTATAACCTATCACGGAAATAAAACACAGATTTTTAGTAAAGTTCTTTTGAATAATCTCATTAATCACACGATTGATGACTTTCGAAGCGAATACTGTTCTCGACTCATTTCCTGAGTAAGGTGACAACATAGAACCTGATTGGTCTATCAAGATGATGAGGAATCCAGGAGTTGCAGAACTCCATTGCATGTCATTGGCTGCCATAGTAATAGTTACCATTATCTGGCAGGCTCCAAACCAGTATCTTAAATCCTATACATTAACTATATACCACTACTGTCCACTAAAAATGGACAAGGTTAAAAATTAAATAAATTCGGTTCACTTGAATCATATCGTTCTTTGACATTATTGAAATTTGATTTGTCGAACAAGTCACGAAGCTGTGTTTTGTCGG
>CALULP010000031.1 GCA_944321495.1 uncultured Bacteroides sp.
CGTGGGAGAGTAGGTCGCCGCCGTTTTTTCTTATATTAGCATCCTTCCGCCCCGCGGTCCTTTCCAGGACATGCGGGGCGGTTTTTTTCTTTGCCTCTTGGGGGGGCTGGGAACACTTGTGCTGTAGCATATTATTATTTAATATATGTATTTTCTTATAAAATGGTAGTATAACGGCATAAAAAGTTACGATTTTCTTTGTTTTCTGTTCGGGAATCCCTATCTTTGCATCGTTTTAAATCAGTACGGATATGGTTATCAATTCTACATACGTTCTATTGTGTGGCATTATTATTCTACTACAGGAAAGACTTAGTGGAAGTGAGTGTCGTGCATGATTATGATGTAGAGTTGCAGATGATATTGAAGCCTTTCTCACTTCCGGGTGCGAGAGGCTTTTTTGTTGCAATGGATTAACTTTAATGTATAATGTGTTATTATTTTATCAGAGTGAAATAAGATGAGCGACAGATTGTTTATTTTCGACACTACTTTGCGCGATGGCGAGCAGGTGCCCGGGTGTCAATTGAATACGGTAGAAAAGATACAGGTGGCCAAGCAATTGGAGCTTTTGGGCGTAGATGTGATAGAGGCCGGGTTTCCTATCTCGAGCCCGGGCGACTTCAATTCGGTGATTGAGATATCAAAGGCGGTGACGTGGCCCACCATTTGTGCGCTGACCCGTGCCGTGCAGAAGGATATCGATGTGGCGGTAGATGCCTTGAAGTATGCCAAGCATAAGCGCATCCATACGGGCATCGGTACTTCGGACGCGCATATCCGGTACAAGTTCAACAGTAATCGGGAGGAAATCATCGAGAGGGCGGTGGCTGCCGTGAAGTATGCAAAGAAATATGTGGACGATGTGGAGTTCTATGCCGAAGATGCCGGACGGACGGACAACGAGTACTTGGCGCGGGTCATCGAAGCGGTGGTGAAGGCCGGTGCCACGGTGGTGAACATCCCGGACACGACGGGCTACTGCCTCCCCTCGGAGTATGGCGAGAAAATAAAGTACCTGATGGAGCACGTGGACGGCATCCACCGCGCCATCATCTCCACGCACTGCCACAACGACTTGGGCATGGCCACAGCCAATACCATGGCGGGCGTGCTGAACGGAGCGCGGCAGGTGGAGGTAACCATCAACGGCATAGGGGAGCGGGCAGGCAACACCGCTCTGGAGGAAATTGCCATGATTATCAAGTGCCACAAGGACATCGACATCGAGACGAACATCAACACCCAGAAGATTTACTCCACGAGCCGCATGGTGTCCAGCCTGATGAACATGCCCGTGCAGCCCAACAAGGCCATCGTGGGGCGCAACGCCTTTGCCCACTCCTCGGGCATCCACCAGGACGGCGTGCTGAAGAACGTGCAGACGTATGAAATCATCAACCCCCACGATGTGGGCATTGACGACAACTCCATCGTGCTCACCGCTCGCAGCGGGCGTGCCGCCCTGCGCAACCGCCTGGAGGTGCTGGGCATCACGTTGGAGCAGGCCAAGCTGGACAAGGTGTACGAGGACTTCCTGAAGCTGGCCGATAAGAAGAAGGACATCAACGACGACGACATCCTGGTGCTGGCGGGTGCCGACCGCAGCCAGAATCATCGCATCAAGCTGGACTACCTGCAGGTGACCAGCGGCGTGGGCGTGCGCTCCGTAGCCAGCATCGGGCTGAACATCTCGGGCGAGAAGTTCGAGGCCGCTGCCAGCGGGAACGGCCCCGTGGATGCCGCCATCAAGGCGCTGAAGAAGATTATCGACCGCCAGATGACGCTCAAGGAGTTCACCATACAGGCCATCAGCAAGGGCAGCGACGACATGGGCAAGGTGCACATGCAGGTGGAATACGACGGCCACATGTACTATGGCTTCGGCGCTAACACCGACATCATCGCCGCCTCCGTAGAGGCCTACATCGACTGCATCAACAAGTTCAAACTGAATTGATGTGTCAGGAGCCTTTTTAGTGGCCACCGAGTTGGCGGGGAAGTCCGCATGTTTATAAATATTATCGTTCAAATATACATCAAGAAGTAAAGAAGACATGAATACCTTATTCGACAAAATCTGGGACGCCCACGTGGTGCAGCAGGTGGAGGACGGCCCCACACAACTCTACATCGACCGCCTCTACTGCCACGAGGTCACCAGTCCGCAAGCCTTCGAGGGCATGCGGCGGCGCGGGCTGCGGTGTTTCCGCCCCGACCACATCTATTGCATGCCCGACCATAACACGCCCACGCACGACCAGGACAAACCGATAGAAGACCCCGTGTCGCGCACTCAGGTAGATACTTTGGCTAAGAACGCTGAGGACTTCGGCCTGACGCACTTCGGCATGATGAACCCCAAGAACGGCATCATCCACGTCGTTGGTCCCGAGCGCGGCTTGACGCTGCCGGGCATGACCATCGTCTGTGGCGACTCTCACACCTCCACGCACGGGGCGATGGGCGCGGTAGCCTTCGGCATCGGCACCAGCGAGGTGGAGATGGTGCTTGCCTCGCAATGCATCCTCCAGGCGCGCCCCAAGACCATGCGCATCACCGTGGACGGCCGGCTGGGTAAGGGCGTTACGGCCAAAGACCTCGCCCTCTACATGATGATGAAGATGACTACCAGCGGTGCCACGGGCTACTTCGTGGAGTATGCCGGCGAGGCCGTGCGCAGCCTCTCGATGGAAGGCCGACTGACGCTGTGCAATCTCTCTATCGAGATGGGGGCGCGCGGCGGCATGGTGGCACCCGACGAGACGACCTTTGAATATATTAAAGGTAGGGAGTACGCCCCGAAGGGCGAGGCGTGGGACAAGGCATTGGCTTACTGGCGCACGTTAAAGAGCGACGACAACGCAGTGTTCGACAAAGAAGTGCGCTTCGATGCCAAGGATATCGAGCCGATGCTGACTTATGGTACCAACCCCGGCATGGGCACGGGCATCACCCGTTCCATACCTACGCTGGAGGGCCTGGGCGAGGCGGCGCAGGCATCCTTCTTGAAGTCGATGGACTACATGGGCTTCCGTCCGGGCGAACCCTTGCTGGGCAAGAAGATAGACTACGTGTTCCTGGGTGCCTGCACCAACGGCCGCATCGAGGATTTCCGTGCTTTCGCCTCCATCGCGAAGGGAAGGAAGAAGGCCGATCATGTCGTTGCCTGGCTCGTCCCCGGATCGTGGATGGTACTGGACGAGATTAAGGCCGAGGGTCTGGACAAGGTATTGGAAGAAGCCGGTTTTGAGATACGCCAACCCGGCTGCTCCGCCTGCCTGGCGATGAACGATGACAAGGTGCCTGCGGGCAAGTATGCCGTGTCCACCAGCAACCGTAACTTCGAGGGGCGGCAAGGCCCCGGCTCGCGCACGCTGCTGGCCAGTCCCCTAACGGCTGCCGCTGCGGCGGTCACGGGGGTGATAACTGACCCGCGCACATTATTATAATGAAGAATGATGAATGAAGAATTTGCCATTCTTCTCTCCTTCGTTCATCAGCCTTCTTAATAATTCTTTATTCTTAATTCTTCATTTACAAAGATGAAACAGAAATTCGACATCATTACCTCCACCTGCGTTCCCCTGCCTTTGGAGAACGTGGATACCGACCAGATTATCCCCGCCCGCTTCCTCAAGGCCACAACGAGGGACGAGCGTTTCTTTGGCGACAACCTCTTCCGCGACTGGCGCTACAATGCCGACGGAACGCTGAACCGTGACTTCGTGCTGAACAATCCCACGTACAGCGGCTGCATCCTCGTGGCAGGCAAGAACTTCGGTTCGGGGTCGAGCCGCGAGCATGCCGCCTGGGCCTTGGCGGGATACGGCTTCCGGGTGGTCATCAGCAGCTTCTTTGCCGACATCCACAAGCAGAACGAACTGAACAACTTCGTGCTGCCTGTGGTGGTGAGCGAGGGGTTCCTGCAAGAATTGTTCGCCACCATTCAAGACAATCCCAAGGCAGAAGTCCGTGTGGACCTGCCCCGTCAGACCGTAACCAATCTGGTTACCGGCCATCAAGAAACCTTCGACATCAACGCCTACAAGAAGCATTGCCTGATGAACGGCCTGGACGACATCGACTTCCTGGTGGAGAGCAAAGACAAGATAGTAGCGTATGAGAACAAGTAGCCCCTCTCCGGCTCTCCCCCGCAGGGAGAGGGGCAGGATGCCCGACCGGATGACATGGATTGTTTCACATTTGGTCCCCTCCCTGCGGGGGAGGGGTAGGGAGGGGCTGCTATGACACATCCCGTAATAGAAATCATGGACACCACCCTGCGCGATGGCGAGCAGACCAGCGGCGTGTCCTTCATGCCGCACGAGAAGTTGATGATTGCCCGCCTCTTGCTCGAGGAGCTGAAGGTAGACCGCGTGGAGGTGGCCTCGGCCCGGGTGTCGGATGGCGAGTTCCACGCCGTGCAGATGATATGCGAGTGGGCGGCCAGGCACGACCTGCTGCCGCGGGTGGAGGTGCTGGGCTTCGTGGACGGCCGCGAGTCGGTCGACTGGATTCACCGCGCCGGAGGCCGGGTGGTGAACCTGCTGTGCAAGGGCTCGCTGAAGCACTGCCAGTACCAGCTGAAGAAGACCCCCGGGGAGCACATCGCCGACATCCTGCGCGTGGTGGACTATGCCGGCGAGTTGGACATGGCCGTCAACGTCTACCTGGAGGACTGGAGCAGCGGCATGAAGGACTCGCCCGACTACGTGTTCCGCCTGATGGACGCCCTGCGCGGCACCGCCATCCGCCGCTTCATGCTGCCGGACACGCTGGGCATACTCAATCCCCTGCAAGTCATCGAGTACATGCGCAAGATGGTGAAGCGCTACCCCGGCGCGCACTTCGACTTCCACGCCCACAACGACTACGACCTGGCCGTGAGCAACGTCCTGGCAGCCGTGCTGAGCGGGTGTCGCGGCCTGCACACCACCATCAACGGGTTGGGCGAACGCGCCGGTAATGCGCCCCTCGCCTCCGTGCAGGCCATACTGAAGGACCACTTCCAGGCGGTAACCCGCATCGACGAGAGCCGCCTGAACGAGGTGAGCCGCGTGGTGGAGTCGTACAGCGGCGTGGCCATTCCCACCAACAAGCCCATAGTGGGCGAGAACGTCTTCACCCAGGTGGCCGGCGTCCATGCCGACGGCGACAACAAGAAGGGCCTCTACTGCAACGACCTCCTGCCCGAGCGCTTCGGCCGCAAGCGCGAGTACGCCCTGGGCAAGACCTCCGGCAAGGCCAACATCCGCAAGAACCTCGAGGACCTGGGCCTGCAGCTCGACGAAGAATCCATGCGCAAGGTCACCGAGCGCATCATCGAGCTGGGCGACAAGAAGGAACTGGTCACCCAGGAAGACTTGCCTTATATCGTCAGCGACGTCCTCAAGCACGACGTGCAGGACGAGCGCGTGCGCCTGAAAAGCTACATCGTCAACCTGGCCTACGGCCTCAAGCCCATGGCCACGCTCAAGGTGGAGGTCAACGGGAAGGAGTACGAGGAAAGCTCCTCGGGCGACGGGCAGTACGATGCCTTCGTGCGCGCGCTGCGCAAGGTGTACAAGGGCACGCTGGGCCGCCGCTTCCCCATGCTGACCAACTACGCCGTCAGCATCCCCCCCGGAGGCCGCACCGACGCCTTCGTGCAGACGGTCATCACCTGGAGCTTCGACGGCAAAGTCATCCGCACCCGCGGGCTCGACGCCGACCAGACCGAAGCCGCCATCAAGGCCACCATGAAGATGCTGAACCTCATCGAGGGGGAATACGAAGCCCCCTCGGCAGGCACTTGAAAAAATCCCCGGGTGTAGCCGGGACTACCCGCAGGTGTAGCCAAGGCTACCCCCGCGGGCATTAAAAAAGGCACGATTATGAGAAAAAAACTGAACCCTTGGCTGCTGTACGCCATCGTATTCCTCGTACTGTTCGGCGTCGGTGTGTTCATCCGCTGGCGCGACCCGCGCGGGGTGCCCTGGGCGGACAATCTGCTGCAGAGTGCGCTGATGGCGGTGGCGCTCACCGTCGGTTTTGCCGCGAGCGACCGCTACCAACGCAAAAACCGCAGGCGCCAGGAAGAAATCATGAAACAACTAAAAGATAAAGAACAATGGAACTGAAAATTGCAGTGCTGCCCGGTGACGGCATCGGGCCCGAGATTTCCGCTGTCGGCGTGGCGGTGATGGACGCCGTGTGCGCCAAGTTCGGCCACAAGGTACGGTATGAATACGCCCTTTGCGGCGCGGACGCCATTGACAAGGTGGGCGACCCCTTCCCCGAAGACACCTATAATATATGTAGGCAGTCGGACGCCGTGCTCTTCTCCGCCGTGGGCGACCCCAAGTATGACAACGACCCCACCGCCCCCGTGCGCCCCGAACAGGGCCTGCTGGCCATGCGCAAACGGCTGGGACTCTATGCTAACATCCGCCCCGTGCAGACCTTCAAGTGCCTGCTCCACAAGAGCCCCTTGCGTGCCGAGCTGGTGGACGGGGCCGACTTCCTCTGCATCCGCGAGCTGACGGGCGGCATGTACTTCGGCGAGAAATACCAGGACAACGACAAGGCCTGGGACACCAATTACTACACCCGCCCCGAGGTGGAGCGCATACTGCGCGTCGCCTTCGAGTACGCCCGTCGCCGCCGCCGCCACGTCACCGTGGTCGACAAGGCCAACGTCCTCGCCTCCTCCCGCCTCTGGCGGCAGATAGCCCAGGAAATGGCCCCGCAATACCCCGATGTCACCACCGACTACATGTTCGTGGACAACGCCGCCATGAAGATGATTCAAGAGCCCCGCTTCTTCGACGTCATGGTCACCGAAAACACCTTCGGCGACATCCTGACGGACGAAGGCTCGGTCATCAGCGGCTCCATGGGGCTGCTGCCCTCCGCATCCACGGGAGACAGCACCCCGGTGTTCGAGCCCATCCACGGCTCCTGGCCGCAGGCCAAGGGGCAGAACATCGCCAACCCGCTGGCCCAGGTACTGTCCGTGGCCATGCTCTTCGAGCACTTCGGGCTGATGGACGAGGGCGCCCTGGTGCGCCGTGCCGTGGACGCCTCGCTCGACGCCAACGTCCGCACGCCGGAAATCCAGATCGAGGGAGGCGCCAAGTATGGCACGCGGGAAGTGGGCGCCTGGCTCGTGGACTACATCAACCGGCAATAACCCGCCCGTCATCCGGCGGCCCGCATCGGCCCCTATTGCATTCAAAATGTAGCAAATAAGCTGCCTGTAACCGCAAACGGAAAGGATTACGGAGATTTTTCCGTAATTCCTTCCGTTTTTGCTCTTTATTCACATTCTTTTTTGTTATTTTTGCGGGCAAAATCAGAAACCATTATTTCAAATAACGCATGGCAAATGTAATTAAGTTACGTAAAGGCCTTGACATCAACCTGAAAGGTAAAGCTGCACAGGAGTACGCCTCCGTGAAAGAGCCCGGCTTCTATTCCCTGGTGCCGGACGACTTCACAGGTGTCACCCCTAAGGTGGTAGTGAAAGAACAGGAGTATGTGATGGCCGGAGGACCCTTGTTTGTTGACAAGAATCATCCAGAATTGAAGTTTGTTTCGCCCGTAAGTGGCGTAGTGACAAGCGTTGAGCGCGGTGCGAAGCGTAAGGTGCTGAACATCGTGGTGGAAGCCGCCGCAGAGCAGGACTTCGAGGAGTTCGGCAAAAAAGACCCGGCGAAAATGGACGGCCAGCAAGTGAAAGAACTGTTGCTGAACGCCGGTTTGTTCGCCTTCATCCGTCAGCGTCCTTACGACGTGATTGCCGACCCTACCATCCAGCCCAAGGCTATCTTCGTGTCGGCCTTCGACAGCAATCCGCTGGCTCCGGACTTTGAGTTCGCTCTGAAAGGGGAGGAAACCAACTTTCAGACGGGCCTTACGGCCTTGTCGCGCATGGCAAAGACCTATTTGAGCCTCTCCGTCAACCAGAAAGCCGCTGCGCTTACCGGCGCAAAGGATGTAACCATCAATGTGTTCGACGGTCCGAATCCGGCCGGCAACGTAGGCGTCCAGATTAACCACATCGACCCGGTGTGCAAGGGCGAGACGGTTTGGACCATCGGCGCCGAGGCCGTTATCTTCATCGGCCGCGTGCTCAACACGGGCCGCGTGGACTTTACCCGCACGGTGGCCGTAACAGGCAGCGAGGTACTGAAGCCTGCTTACTGCAAACTGAAGGTGGGCGCGTTGCTGACCAACGTGTTCCAAGGCAATGTGAACAAGGACAAGGACCTGCGTTACATCAGTGGCAACGTGCTTACCGGCAAGCAGGTGTCGCCCAACGGTTATCTGGGCGCTTTTCACAACCAGCTGACGGTGATTCCCGAAGGGGACGAGGTGCATGAATTCCTGGGTTGGATAGCTCCGCGCTGCAACCAGTTCAGCACCAGCCACTCCTATTTCAGCTGGCTGATGGGCAAGAAAGAATATGTGTTCGACGCCCGTGTGAAAGGCGGCGAGCGCCACATGATTATGTCCAATGAGTACGACAAGGTATTCCCCATGGATATTTATCCCGAATATCTGGTAAAGGCCATCATCGCCGGCGATATCGACCGCATGGAGGCCTTGGGCATTTACGAGGTGGCTCCCGAAGATTTCGCCCTGTGCGAGTTCGTATGTTCGTCGAAAGTAGAAGTACAGCGCATCGTACGTGCCGGCCTTGACATGCTGCGTGCGGAAATGGCGTGATTTAAACTATAAACCAACATAAAAAGATAAATGAAAGCGTTAAGAAATTATCTCGACAAGATAAAGCCGAACTTTGAAGAGGGCGGCAAATACCACGCATTTCGTTCGGTGTTCGAGGGCTTCGAGTCATTCCTCTTTGTGCCCAACACCACATCGAAATCGGGGGCGCATATCCATGACGCTATTGACAGCAAGCGCATCATGTCGATAGTGGTCATCGCGTTGATACCGGCCATGCTGTTCGGTATGTATAACGTAGGTTACCAGCACTTCCAAGCTACGGGCGTTGAAGGCAGCTTCATCGAACTGTTTGTCTATGGCTTCTTGGCTGTGCTGCCTAAAATCATCGTGTCTTATGTAGTGGGCCTTGGCATCGAGTTCGTCGTGGCTCAATGGAAAAAAGAAGAAATTCAGGAAGGCTTCCTCGTATCGGGTATGCTGATACCGATGATTGTCCCGGTGGATTGCCCGTTGTGGATGCTTGCCATCGCTACGGCTTTCTCGGTGATTTTCGCGAAAGAGGTATTCGGCGGTACGGGTATGAATGTGTTCAACGTGGCGTTGATTACCCGTGCGTTCCTGTTCTTCGCCTATCCTACCAAGATGTCCGGTGATGCCGTATGGGTGTCCGGCGACAGCATTTTCGGTTTGGGACAGACGGTAGACGGCCTGACGGTGGCTACTCCGTTGGGTATTGCCAAGACTTCGGCTGCGGCTCCCGACTTTTCGTGGGATATGGTTACCGGCTTGATTCCGGGTGCTATTGGTGAAACGAGCGTCATTGCCATTGCCATCGGTGCTGTCATCCTGTTGTGGACGGGCATCGCCAGTTGGAAAACAATGCTTTCCGTATTTGTTGGCGGTGCGTTGATGGCGTGGGTATTCAATGTGGCAGGCCCGGATACGGCAGTTGCCCACATGCCTTGGTATGAACATCTTGTCCTGGGCGGCTTCTGCTTCGGTGCCGTGTTCATGGCTACCGATCCGGTTACCTCTTCGCGGACAGAGACCGGCAAATACATCTATGGTTTCCTCATTGGTGCAATGGCCATCATCATCCGCGTGTTGAACCCGGGTTATCCCGAAGGCATGATGCTTGCTATCCTGCTGATGAATATCTTTGCCCCGTTGATTGACTATTGCGTGGTACAGAACAACATCAGCCGCCGTGAAAAGCGTGCAGCCTTGAAGTCCGTAAAGTCTAACAATTAAAATACCGAAAGAAAATGAATACCAATAGTAACAGTTATACTATCATTTATGCTTCGGTAATAGTTGTTATCGTAGCATTCTTGCTGGCATTTGTAAGTTCATCGCTGAAAGAAACACAGAATAAAAACGTGGAGATGGATACCAAGAAGCAAATCCTTTCTGCCTTGAATATCCGCAACGTTGAAGATGCAGATGCCGAATATAGCAAATACATCAAAGCTGACATGCTGATGAATGAAGACGGTACGTTGGCCGAGAATACTTCCGGTTTTGCTACCGGTTATGAAAAAGAGGTGAAGGAAAACAACCGCCTGCATGTATTCGTGGCTGAAATCGACGGAGCCACCAAGTATGTATTCCCGGTTTATGGCACCGGTTTGTGGGGCGCCATTTGGGGATATGTGGCTTTGAATGATGACAAAGACACGGTTTATGGCACTTATTTTTCACATGCCAGTGAAACTCCGGGCTTGGGTGCTGAAATCGCTACCGAGCCTTTCCAGGCACAGTTCCAAAATAAAAAGACATTGGAGAACGGCGAAATTGCCCTTGGAGTAGTAAAACATGGCAAAGTTGAAAAGGCCGATTATCAGGTGGATGGTATTTCCGGCGGTACGATTACTTCGGTAGCCGTGGATGCCATGATTAAAAATTGCCTGAGTAACTACAAGAAGTTTTTAACTAATAATGTGGAGGAATAAGAATATGGGACAGTTGTTTTCCAAAAAGAATAAAGAAGTATTCTCTACTCCGTTGGGCATGAACAACCCGGTTACCGTACAGGTTTTGGGTATTTGTTCTGCACTGGCTGTGACGGCTAAGTTGGAGCCGGCTATTGTAATGGGACTTTCTGTGACAATCATTACGGCTTTTTCCAATGTGGTGATTTCGTTGATTCGTAAGACTATCCCCAACCGTATCCGTATCATCGTGCAGTTGGTGGTCGTAGCTGCGTTGGTAACCGTGGTAAGTGAAATATTGAAAGCTTTTGCCTACGATGTGAGCGTGCAGCTTTCGGTGTATGTGGGCTTGATTATCACGAACTGTATTTTGATGGGGCGCCTTGAGGCGTTTGCCATGCAAAACGGTCCATGGGAGTCGTTCCTCGATGGTTTGGGCAACGGATTGGGTTATGCCAAGATTTTGATTATCGTGGCTTTCATCCGTGAGTTGCTGGGTTCGGGTACTTTGCTCGGCTTCAACATCCTGAACTATGCGCCGATTCAGAATGCGGGTTATGTGAACAATGGCTTGATGCTGATGCCGCCGATGGCGTTGATTATCGTGGCTTGCATCATCTGGTACCAGCGTGCACACCATAAGGAGTTGCAAGAAAAATGATTCCGTTAGTATTAATATTTTGCTACTAACTACAAAAACAGAAATATCATTATGGGAGATTTTTTTAGCTTATTGATACGGTCCATATTTGTGGACAACATGATATTCGCATTCTTCCTCGGCATGTGCTCGTACTTGGCCGTATCGAAGACTGTGAAGACCTCTGTCGGCTTGGGTATCGCCGTGACATTCGTTTTGGTGGTTACCTTGCCCGTCAACTATTTGTTGCAGACGAAGGTGCTGGGACCTAATGCTATCATTGAAGGTGTAGACCTCAGTTTCCTTAGCTTTATTCTTTTCATTGCGGTGATTGCCGGTATTACTCAGTTGGTAGAAATGGCGGTTGAGCGTTTCAGCCCGTCCCTCTATGCTTCATTGGGTATCTTCTTGCCGCTGATTGCCGTGAACTGTGCCATCATGGGTGCATCTCTGTTTATGCAGCAACGCATTAATCTGGGTATGAGCGATCCGAAGTACATCGGCGGTGTGTCCGATGCCATTTCGTATGCATTGGGTTCCGGATTGGGCTGGATGCTGGCTATCGTAGGTTTGGCTGCCATTCGCGAAAAGATGGCTTACTCCAATGTGCCTGCCCCGTTGAAAGGTTTGGGCATCACGTTCATTACGGTAGGTTTGATGGCTATGGCGTTTATGTGTTTCTCAGGGTTGAACATTTAATAAGAAAGGAATAAGACAATGGATATGAATTTAATCTTAGCGAGCATTGGAGTATTCCTGGTAGTAATCCTGTTGCTTGTGGTAATTTTGCTGGTGGCAAAGAAGTATCTGGTTCCCTCTGGCAATGTGAAAATCACCATCAATGGCGAGCGGGTGTTGGATGTGGCTTCCGGCTCAACATTGCTGAATACGCTGTCGGTGAATGGTGTGTATCTGTCATCGGCATGTGGTGGAAAAGGTTCGTGCGGACAGTGCAAATGTCAAGTGTTGGAAGGTGGTGGTGAAATACTGCCCTCCGAGGTGCCCCATTTCAGCCGTAAGCAACAACAGAACCATTGGCGTCTGGGTTGCCAGGTGAAGGTAAAGAATGACATGTCTATCAAAGTGGCCGAAAGCGTGCTTGGTGTTAAAGAGTGGGAGTGCGAAGTTATCTCCAACAAGAACGTGGCTACCTTTATCAAGGAATTTATTGTGGCTTTGCCTCCCGGCGAACACATGGACTTCATCCCGGGTTCGTATGCGCAGATTAAGATTCCTAAATACTCGATGGACTATGACAAGGACATCGATAAGGGGCTTATCGGTGAGGAATACTTGCCTGCATGGGAGAAATTCGGCCTGTTCGGCTTGAAGTGTCACAATGATGAAGAAACCATCCGTGCATACTCCATGGCCAACTATCCGGCCGAGGGCGACCGCATCATGCTGACGGTACGTATCGCCACGCCTCCTTTCAAACCGAAACCTCAGGTAGGCTTCCAAGATGTAATGCCGGGTATTGCTTCCTCTTACATTTTCACCCTCAAGCCGGGTGACAAGGTAATCATGAGCGGTCCTTACGGAGATTTCCACCCGATATTCGATTCGAAGAAGGAAATGATGTGGATTGGTGGTGGTGCCGGTATGGCTCCGTTGCGTGCACAGATTATGCACATGACGAAGACGCTGCATACTACCGACCGCAAGATGTCTTATTTCTACGGTGCACGTGCCCTCAACGAAGTATTCTACTTGCAAGATTTCCTGGATTTGGAGAAAGAATTCCCCAATTTCTCTTTCCACCTTGCGCTTGACCGTCCCGACCCGGCTGCAGATGCTGCGGGCGTGAAATATACTCCGGGTTTCGTTCATCAGGTGATTTACAATACTTACCTGAAAGATCACGAAGCACCCGAAGACATCGAATACTACATGTGCGGCCCCGGCCCGATGTCGAAAGCCGTTGAAAATATGCTTGACGACCTTGGCGTGCCGATGTCCAACCTGATGTTCGATAACTTCGGCGGTTGATATTGCCTACCGCGGATTATTTTTAAGTGAAATATCCGGCGTAGTCTTGTTGATTTTGATATGCAAACAACAAGATTACGCCGGTTTTTCTTATTAAATATTCAGTGGAAAAGTCTTATCTTTGTTTCGCTATAACCAGTTTAATAAGGAGGAACAGCTATGAGAAAGAATTTTGGTGCCAAACCCTGGACCTATCCGCAACCTGTGTTCATCATTGCCACTTATGATGAACAAGGCAATCCCGATGCCATGAATGCTGCTTGGGGCGGAATTGATTATGACGATCAAATCAACCTGTGTTTGAGTGCAGGTCATAAGACTGTGGAAAACCTGTTGCGGACGAAGGCTTTTACCGTAAGTATGGGTACAGCCGACCGGTTGGTGGCTTGCGATTATGTAGGCATTGTGTCTGCCAATAAGGTTGCGGATAAATTTGCCAAGGCCGGGTTTCATGTCTTGAAGTCCGAGTTTGTCAATGCGCCGCTTGTTGCGGAACTGCCGATGGCCTTGGAGTGTGAGTTGCTTTCATACGACCCGGCCACCTGCCATCTGGTGGGTAAAATCATCAATGTTTGTGCTGATGAATCTGTTTTGGATGAGCAAGGGAAGATAGACCCTGCGAAATTGCGTCCTATCACTTTCGACCCGGTGCACAACGATTACTTGGTGCTGGGTGAAAAGGTGGGTAATGCTTTTCAGGACGGGACTGCACTGAAATAAGCAAAGTGAATGTATTCAGGAGGGTGTATCAAATTGCAATGTATTTGATGCACCCTTCTTTTCATTGTGTGAGGTCTGGAAATACTTCAAGCAGCCATGTTTTGAGAGTTTCCCTCATTTTTTTGATTTTTCGCATATAAAATTATGGCAATACCCGTAATTGGGTTTTGTTTGGGACAATTCCCTCCATTAATGGCTCTTCTTGCCATAGTCGAGCACATTTTCTTTATATTGAAGGCAATGGCAAAGAAGGCAAAGTCCATTTTAACCTTGTCCATTCCAAAATGGCGGAACCGTTTGTATGCCATGTCGTATTTCATCTGTCCGAAGACGGCTTCCGGTTCTATACATCGCCGTCCCCGGTGTCTGATACCCTCTTCTGATGTGAGTCTCTCCCTGGCTTTCCGCCGGTATTCGTCCAGACGGTGGTTGACTTCGATAATTCTGTCACCCTTGGCCTTGAAACAACTTCCCCGGAGCGGGCATCCCTCACAGCGCCGCGCCTTGTAGCGTGCACTTTCGGTGACATATCCGTTTTCCGTCTTTGACCGCGCCGTGCCGATGCGCTCCATGTGTTGCCCCATCGGGCAGACGTAATAGTCACCTTCGGCATTATAGTATAAAGATTGCGGACTGAACGGATTGGGTTCATAGTGCATGCGCTGTTCGCGGTGGAACCAGTTGTATTTCACATAAGCGGCAATGCCGGCCTCTTCCATGAACCGGTAATTCTCTTCCGAGCCATAGCCGGAATCGGCAACCGCCTTGTCCGGCAATCCATGGTAACGCTCGGCAAACGAGTTGAAGAACGGGATCATGGTAAAAGGATCTCCGGGAAACTGGAACAGGCCGAAGTCAAGGATGAACTGGTTTTCCGTCCCTATCTGCAGGTTATAGCCGGGTTTGGTCTGCCCGTTGTTCATGGCGTCCTCCTTCATGCGCATGAACGTGGCGTCATGGTCGGTTTTCGAATAGGAGTTGCGGTCGCCAAGGATGCGCAACTTTTCATCATATTCATCAAGCTTGCCGGCGTGTTCCTTGAGCTGCTTTACCTGTCTCTCTTTTTCTTTCCGATGCCGTTTCTCCTCTTTTGTCACAGGTTCCGGCCCTTCCCGCAAAGACCGGTTGAGTTCGTCGGCTATGGCCATGAGGTCTGACGGCGTGAAATTCTGCCCGTTGTCACCTTGGGCATTTTCCTGTGCCATGGCTTCGTCTATCTGTTCAAGGAGGGCTTTAATCTTGGCCATTAGCTTGACACGGTTCTTTTCGGTGCTTTTGCGCCATACGAAAGTGTATCTGTTGGCCTTCGATTCGATTTTTGTACCGTCGATATATTCCACGTCAAGGGTAATGAACCCTTTCTCAGCCAGCATGATTACCAACAGTGTAAATATATGGTTGATTTCTTCCTTCACACGGTTGCGGAAGCGGTTGATGGTATTGAAGTCCGGCCGTTCATAACCGGCAAGCCAGATAAAATGGATATCCCGTTTAAGGGCGGATTCTATCTTGCGGCAGGAATAAAGGTTGTTCATGTAGCCATATATCACGGCCTTGAGCATCATCTTCGGATGGTATGGACTGCGCCCACGCTCCTTATAAAGTTTGTGGAACTGCTCCAACCTAAGGTTGTCGATTACCGTGTCAACCACGCGTACAGGGTCATTTCCCGCAATGTCCTTGTCAAGACGCTGGGGAAAAAGAACCGTTTGTTTGGGATTGTAATCCCGAAAGTGTATCTTTGCTGACATATATATGAACT
>CALULP010000032.1 GCA_944321495.1 uncultured Bacteroides sp.
ATACAAAAATGGCAGATTTGAAAGCTTTTGCAGAACAATTAGTTAACTTGACAGTAAAAGAAGTTAATGAACTTGCTACAATCTTGAAGGAAGAATATGGTATTGAACCTGCTGCTGCAGCTGTTGCTGTTGCTGCTGGCCCCGCAGCCGGTGCTGCTGCCGCTGCTGAAGAAAAAACTTCTTTCGATGTAGTATTGAAGAGTGCCGGTGCAGCTAAGCTTCAGGTTGTTAAGGCTGTGAAAGAAGCTTGCGGCCTTGGCTTGAAAGAGGCTAAGGATTTGGTAGACGGTGCTCCCAGCACAGTTAAAGAAGGTTTGGCTAAGGACGAAGCAGAATCATTGAAGAAAACATTGGAAGAAGCTGGAGCTGAAGTTGAACTTAAATAACATTTGCCTGTAAATCAGGTAACTCGGTTAGGAACCCTTATCGAAAAAGGGTTCTTAACCTTTTTGTGTATATATTTAAATTTTACTTCTACAAATCCATTATCAGATGTCTTCAACTACTGTAAATCAAAGAATTAATTTCGCTTCGACTAAAAATCCGTTGCCTTATCCGGATTTTCTGGAAGTACAATTGAAGTCATTCAAAGACTTTTTACAACTGGACACTCCGCCCGAGAAACGTAAAAACGAGGGATTGTATAAAGTATTTGCTGAAAACTTCCCTATTGCCGATACAAGAAACAACTTTGTCCTTGAATTTCTGGACTATTATATTGATCCGCCGCGCTATAGCATAGATGAGTGTATAGAGCGAGGGCTCACTTATAGTGTACCTTTGAAGGCCAAGTTGAAATTGTATTGTACTGATCCTGACCATGAGGACTTTGATACGGTTATCCAAGATGTGTTCCTGGGACCGATTCCTTATATGACGGATAAAGCTACGTTTGTTATTAATGGGGCAGAACGTGTGGTTGTTTCCCAGTTGCACCGTTCGCCGGGTGTGTTCTTTGGTCAAAGTGTACATGCCAACGGGACGAAATTATATTCTGCACGTATCATTCCATTCAAGGGCTCGTGGATTGAGTTTGCTACAGACATTAATAATGTGATGTATGCTTACATCGATCGTAAAAAGAAACTGCCCGTTACTACGTTGTTGAGAGCTATTGGTTTTGAAAACGATAGGGACATCCTTGAAATCTTTAATCTGGCAGAAGATGTAAAGGTTACCAAAGCAAACCTCAAGAAGGTGCTGGGACGTAAACTGGCGGCTCGTGTGTTGAAAACATGGATTGAGGATTTTGTAGATGAAGATACCGGTGAAGTAGTTTCCATTGAACGTAACGAGGTGGTTATTGACCGCGAGACGATTCTTGAACAGGAACATATTGACATTATTCTTGAGTCGGGCGTACAGAATATTTTGGTTCACAAGGAAGAACCGAACCAGTCCGACTACTCTATCATATACAACACGCTACAGAAAGACCCGAGTAATTCGGAGAAAGAGGCTGTGCTCTACATTTATCGCCAGTTGCGTAATGCTGACCCGGCTGATGATGCCAGTGCACGTGAGGTTATCAATAACTTGTTTTTCTCGGAGAAGAGGTATGACTTGGGGGATGTAGGCCGTTATCGTATCAACAAGAAGTTGAACTTGGCGACTGACATGGATGTGCGCGTGTTGACGAAAGAAGATATTATTGAGATTATCAAATATCTGATTGAGCTGATCAACTCGAAAGCTGATGTGGACGACATTGACCACTTGAGCAACCGTCGTGTCCGTACGGTAGGCGAACAGTTGTCCAACCAGTTTGCCATCGGCTTGGCACGTATGTCACGAACTATCCGTGAACGCATGAATGTGCGTGACAATGAGGTGTTTACTCCGATTGACCTGATCAATGCCAAGACCATTTCTTCGGTAATCAATTCATTCTTTGGGACAAATGCATTGTCCCAGTTTATGGACCAGACGAACCCGTTGGCAGAAATTACCCATAAGCGTCGTATGTCGGCACTGGGCCCCGGTGGCTTGTCGCGTGAACGTGCCGGCTTTGAGGTGCGCGACGTGCATTATACCCACTATGGCCGCTTGTGTCCTATTGAAACTCCTGAAGGCCCGAATATCGGTTTGATATCTTCACTTTGTGTTTATGCCAAGATTAACGATCTGGGCTTTATTGAAACGCCTTACCGCAAAGTGGAAAATGGCAAAGTAGACCTTTCGGACAATGGCTTGGTTTATTTAAGTGCAGAGGAGGAAGAAGGTAAGATTATTGCACAGGGTAATGCTCCGTTGAATGATGACGGTACTTTTATCCGCGAAAAGGTAAAGGCGCGCGAGGATGCTGATTATCCGGTGGTAACTCCTGACGAGGTAGAGCTGATGGACGTATCTCCGCAACAGATTGCTTCCATTGCTGCGTCATTGATTCCCTTCTTGGAGCATGATGATGCCAACCGTGCCTTGATGGGTTCGAACATGATGCGCCAGGCTGTTCCATTGTTGAGAAGCGAGGCGCCGATTGTGGGTACAGGCATTGAACGCCAATTGGCACATGATTCCCGCACGCAGATCGCTGCAGAAGGCGATGGCGTGGTCGACTTTGTGGATGCTACGACTATCCGTATCTTGTACGACCGCACGGAAGACGAAGAGTTCGTAAGCTTTGAACCGGCTTTGAAGGAATACCACATCCCGAAGTGGCGTCGTACCAATCAAAATATGACGATTGACCTTCGTCCCATTTGTGAAAAAGGCCAACGTGTAACTAAGGGACAGATTCTGACTGAAGGTTACTCTACGGAAAATGGCGAACTGGCATTGGGCAAGAACCTGTTGGTGGCTTACATGCCGTGGAAAGGTTACAACTACGAGGATGCCATTGTGCTGAATGAGCGTGTAGTCCGTGAGGACATCCTGACTTCTGTGCATGTGGAAGAATTTTCTTTGGAAGTGCGCGAAACGAAGCGCGGTATGGAAGAGCTGACTTCCGATATCCCCAACGTAAGCGAAGAAGCTACCAAGGATTTGGATGATAACGGTATTGTACGCATAGGAGCACGCATTGAGCCGGGCGACATTTTGATTGGCAAGATTACGCCGAAGGGTGAGTCTGACCCCTCACCGGAAGAGAAATTGCTTCGTGCCATCTTTGGTGACAAGGCGGGTGATGTTAAGGACGCATCGTTGAAGGCATCTCCTTCATTGAAAGGTGTCGTTATCGGCAAACGCTTGTTCTCGCGCGTTGTAAAAAGCCGCAGTTCAAAACTGGCAGATAAAGCTCTTCTGCCCAAGATTGACGAGGAATTTGAGGAAAAAGTTTCCGCTCTGAAGAAAATCTTAATTGAGAAGTTGCTGAAGTTGACGGATGACTTGACCTCGGAAGGCGTAAAAGATTATATGGGCACGGATGTGATAGTCAAGGGCGCACGTTTCCATGCTTCCGATTTCAGTGATTTGGACTTTACGGCCATCCAATTGAGCGGTTGGACCAAAGACGAGCATATCAATGGCATGATACGTGCCTTGATCATGAATTATATCAAGAAGTTCAAAGAACTGGATGCCGAGTTGAAGCGCAAGAAGTTTGCCATCACCATCGGTGACGAGTTGCCCGCAGGTATCGTGCAGATAGCCAAGGTGTATATCGCCAAGAAACGTAAAATCGGTGTCGGTGATAAGATGGCAGGACGTCACGGTAATAAGGGTATCGTGTCGCGTGTGGTTCGCCAGGAGGACATGCCTTTCTTGGCAGACGGTACGCCGGTAGACATTGTGTTGAACCCGTTGGGTGTGCCTTCCCGTATGAATATCGGTCAGATATTTGAAGCTGTCTTGGGTAGTGCCGGAAAGAAATTGGGCGTGAAGTTTGCCACTCCTATTTTTGACGGTGCTACGCTGGATGATTTGAATGAATGGACCGATAAGGCCGGCCTGCCCCGCTATGGTAAGACAACCCTGTATGACGGAGGCACGGGTGAAGCATTCGAGCAACAAGCAACGGTAGGTGTTACGTACATGTTGAAATTGGGCCACATGGTTGAAGACAAGATGCACGCCCGTTCCATTGGCCCGTACTCACTTATTACGCAACAGCCTTTGGGTGGTAAAGCGCAGTTTGGTGGCCAGCGTTTCGGAGAAATGGAAGTCTGGGCGCTTGAGGCATTTGGCGCCGCTCACATCCTGCAAGAGATTCTGACTATCAAGTCGGATGACGTTGTCGGACGTTCCAAGGCATATGAAGCAATCGTGAAGGGGGAACCCATGCCTACTCCGGGTATTCCCGAATCGTTGAATGTATTGCTGCATGAGTTGAGGGGACTGTGCTTGAGCATCAACCTTGAATAAGGATTAAAGTATATAAGAGGACATTTTCAATTTTAATAATATCAAAATATAGGTATGGCTTTTAGAAAGGACAACAAGATAAAGAGTAATTTCTCGAAAATCTCTATCGGTTTGGCTTCTCCTGAAGAAATCCTTGAGAATTCGAGCGGTGAAGTATTAAAGCCTGAAACCATCAATTATCGTACATATAAGCCTGAACGTGACGGCTTGTTTTGTGAACGCATATTTGGCCCGGTAAAGGATTACGAATGCCATTGCGGGAAGTACAAGCGCATCCGTTACAAAGGTATCGTGTGCGACCGTTGCGGTGTGGAAGTAACGGAAAAGAAAGTCCGTCGTGAGCGTATGGGGCACATCCAGTTGGTTGTACCCGTGGCTCATATCTGGTATTTCCGTTCTTTGCCCAACAAGATAGGGTACTTGCTGGGGTTGCCCACCAAGAAACTCGATGCCATTATTTATTATGAACGTTACGTTGTTATCCAGCCGGGCGTATTGTCCGGCGAGGTGGCCGAATATGATTTGCTGGAAGAAAGCGAATATCTGGATTTGTTGGAAAAGCTTCCTAAGGACAATCAGTTCCTGGAAGATTCTGACCCCAATAAGTTCATTGCAAAGATGGGTGCGGAGGCTATTTATGACTTGCTGGCCCGTCTTGATTTGGATGCATTGTCTTACGAATTGCGCCATCGTGCCAATAACGATGCTTCGCAGCAGCGTAAGAATGAGGCATTGAAACGTCTTCAGGTTGTGGAATCGTTCCGCGCTTCCCGTGGGCGTAACAAGCCGGAATGGATGATTGTGCGTATCGTTCCGGTTATTCCTCCCGAGTTGCGTCCGTTGGTGCCGTTGGATGGCGGTCGTTTTGCAACTTCCGACCTGAATGATTTGTACCGCCGTGTCATTATCCGCAACAACCGGTTGAAACGTTTGATTGAAATCAAGGCTCCGGAGGTGATTCTGCGTAATGAGAAACGTATGTTGCAGGAGGCTGTGGACTCCCTGTTTGATAATTCCCGTAAATCAAGTGCCGTGAAGACGGATTCCAACCGGCCGTTGAAATCCCTTTCCGATAGCTTGAAAGGTAAGCAGGGACGCTTCCGCCAGAACTTGCTGGGTAAGCGTGTCGACTATTCTGCACGTTCGGTAATTGTCGTAGGCCCTGAGCTGAAAATGGGCGAGTGTGGTATTCCTAAGCTGATGGCGGCCGAGCTTTATAAGCCGTTTATCATCCGCAAGCTCATCGAACGCGGCATTGTGAAGACTGTTAAGAGTGCCAAGAAAATCGTAGACCGCAAGGAACCTGTCATTTGGGATATTCTGGAGCACGTCATGAAAGGACATCCCGTGCTGCTGAACCGCGCCCCGACACTTCACCGTTTGGGTATACAGGCATTCCAGCCTAAGATGATTGAAGGAAAAGCCATTCAGTTGCACCCGTTGGCATGTACGGCATTCAACGCCGACTTTGACGGTGACCAGATGGCTGTGCACTTGCCATTGAGCAACGAGGCTGTTCTGGAGGCCCAGATGTTGATGTTGCAGTCTCACAACATTTTGAATCCGGCCAACGGCGCTCCTATTACAGTGCCTGCACAAGATATGGTGCTCGGTTTGTATTACATCACCAAGTTGCGTAAGGGCGCCAAGGGTGAGGGGCTGACTTTCTACGGCCCGGAAGAGGCGTTGATTGCTTACAACGAAGGCAAGTGCGATATCCATGCTCCGGTCAGTGTGATTGTGAACGATGTGGATGAGAACGGAAACATCGTCAAGAAGATGATGCATGATACTTCTGTGGGACGTGTCATAGTCAATGAACTGGTACCTGACGAAGCCGGATATATCAATACCATCATTTCCAAGAAATCTCTCCGCGACATCATCAGCCATGTCATCAAGGTCTGCGGTGTGTCGAAAGCTGCCGATTTCTTGGATGGCATCAAGAACCTGGGTTACTATATGGCCTTTAAGGGAGGTCTGTCATTCAACTTGGGTGATATCATTATCCCGCAGGAGAAAGAAGCCCTTGTACAGAAAGGCTACGATGAGGTAGAGCAGGTCATCAATAACTATAATATGGGTTTCATCACGAACAACGAACGTTACAACCAGGTCATCGATATCTGGACGCATGTTAACTCTGAGTTGTCCAACATCTTGATGAAGACCATCTCTGAAGATGACCAAGGATTCAACTCCGTGTATATGATGCTTGACTCCGGTGCCCGTGGTTCTAAGGAGCAGATCCGTCAGTTGTCCGGTATGCGTGGTTTGATGGCGAAGCCGCAGAAAGCCGGTGCCGAAGGTGGCCAGATTATTGAGAACCCGATTCTTTCGAACTTTAAAGAAGGCTTGTCCGTGTTGGAGTACTTTATCTCTACCCACGGTGCCCGTAAGGGTTTGGCCGATACCGCTTTGAAGACGGCTGATGCCGGTTACCTGACCCGTCGTCTGGTCGATGTGTCGCATGACGTGATTATCAACGAAGAAGATTGCGGCACGTTGCGCGGACTTGTTTGTACGGCCTTGAAGAATAATGATGAAGTCATAGCTACGTTATATGAGCGGATTTTGGGTCGTGTGTCTGTACACGATATTGTGCATCCTACTACGGGTGAACTGATAGTAGCCGGTGGTGAGGAAATCACGGAAGAAATTGCCCAAAAGATTGAAGATTCCCCGATTGAAAGCGTCGAAATCCGTTCTGTGCTCACTTGCGAGTCCAAGAAAGGCGTATGTGCCAAGTGCTATGGACGTAACTTGGCTACGAGCCGTATGGTTCAGAAAGGCGAAGCAGTGGGCGTTATCGCCGCACAGTCTATTGGCGAACCGGGTACGCAGCTTACCCTTCGTACGTTCCACGCCGGTGGTACGGCTGCCAATATCGCAGCCAACGCCAGCATTGTGGCAAAGAATGATGCCCGTCTGGAATTTGAAGAACTTCGTACGGTGGATGTCACTGATGAAGCAGGCGAACCTGCCAAAATGGTTGTAGGCCGTCTGGCTGAGTTGCGCTTCGTGGATGTCAATACCGATATTGTCCTTTCTACGCACAACGTTCCTTACGGTTCTACCTTGTATGCATCCGAAGGTGAAGTGGTCGAGAAAGGCAAATTGATAGCCCGTTGGGACCCGTTCAATGCTGTCATCATTACGGAAGCAGCCGGTAAGATTGAATTTGAAGATGTGATTGAGAACGTGACTTATAAGGTTGAATCCGATGAATCGACCGGTTTGCGCGAAATCATCATTATCGAATCCAAAGATAAGACGAAGGTGCCTACCGCACACATCATGACTGAAGACGGCGAACTGATTCGTACCTACAACTTGCCGGTAGGCGGCCACGTGGTGGTAGAAGACGGCCAGAAAGTGAAAGCCGGCGAGGTTATCGTGAAGATTCCGCGTGCCGTAGGTAAGGCGGGCGATATCACGGGCGGTCTGCCGCGTGTGACCGAGTTGTTCGAGGCACGCAATCCGTCCAATCCTGCCGTGGTTTCTGAAATCGATGGTGAAATCACCATGGGCAAAGTGAAACGCGGTAACCGTGAAATCGTGGTTACGTCCAAAACCGGTGAGATGAAGAAATACCTGGTACCCCTGTCGAAGCAGATTCTGGTACAGGAGAACGATTACGTACGTGCCGGTACGCCTTTGTCCGACGGCGCCATTACGCCTGCCGATATATTGGCAATCAAAGGCCCTACGGCTGTACAGGAATATATCGTGAACGAGGTGCAAGACGTTTACCGCCTGCAAGGTGTGAAGATCAACGACAAGCACTTCGAGATTATCGTCCGCCAGATGATGCGCAAGGTCGAAATCGACGAGCCGGGCGATACCCGCTTCCTGGAACAGCAGGTCGTAGACAAAGTGGAATTCATGGAGGAAAACGACCGCATCTGGGGCAAGAAAGTCGTTGTAGATGCCGGCGACTCGCAGACCCTGCAACCGGGACAGATTGTCACTGCCCGCAAGTTGCGTGACGAGAACTCCATGCTGAAGCGCCGCGACCTGAAACCCGTTGAAGTGCGCGATGCCGTTCCGGCTACTTCCCGCCAGATTCTTCAAGGTATCACGCGTGCCGCCTTGCAGACTTCGAGCTTCATGTCCGCTGCATCTTTCCAGGAAACGACGAAAGTGCTCAACGAGGCCGCCATCAACGGCAAGGTCGACAAGCTGGAAGGCATGAAAGAGAACGTTATCTGCGGTCATTTGATTCCTGCCGGTACAGGCCAGCGCGAGTTTGACAAGATTATCGTAGGCTCTAAAGAAGAATACGACCGTATGCTTGCCAACAAGAAAACGGTGCTTGACTATGCCGTGGATGAGAAAGTAGACGAAGAGTAATCGCGTTACTTTGATTATAAACTGAAAAGGGCACGACATCTTGATGATGTCGCGCCCTTTTTGTTTTTTGCCTTGTCGGGTGTGGGCAGGCATGCTTGTAGGTGCCAGGTGGATGGGTGCGGGGGTAATCCTGTCTTCCTGTGGCACGAAGTATGCTTGAGAACGGTCGGAAAACAAGTTAATCAGGCAGAAGAATCAAGTTGATTTCATCAAGGTTTCAACTTGATTGCAACGGGAAAATAAAAAGAGAGCTGCACGGAAGCGGATTCCGGCAGCTCTCTTCACAGATAAGTTATGCTAAGCTTATTGCTTGATCATTTGTACGGGAACTATTTCACCACCTTCACCCGGATAGGCTACGTAAGCATTCAGCCATCCTCCTGCCGGTGCAAGAAGCCCTACACCTGTCATCGACTGGATAGGATAGATGGTAATCGTTTGGGTCTCGCCGTCAAAGTAGCCTGCAATTTCCTGAGTGTTGTAAGCTACGCCTTCTGCTTGCACAATTGCATAGCAGAACGTCAGGTCGTAACCGGAATAATCGCCTGCATAGTTGTCGCCTTGGAAGTACAGTTCATAGTCGCCTTCTTTTTCGGCGGCTACCATGGTCACAGGTACGGTAGCTCCATAGCCAAGGTTCAGTTCCAATTGGTCGGCTACGGTTTCAGACAACAGCAATTGGCAAGGCATGCTGCTAATTGAGCCGGTGAAAGCATCCATACCGGTAATGTTGAACGTACCTTCGTAGGGAGCCGATTCTTTCAACTTGACGTTGCAGGTCGCGTTGGTACCCAATGTGGCACCTTGTACGTCCACAATTTCAAACGCCAGCACACGGCCGTTTTCCACTTCTTCGTTGGCTACGGAAAGGCGGGTTTCCACTACCACCTGCTCTGTTCCGGCGGGAATCAGCAAGTCGCGCGAGGTGATGATGACATTTACGTCATCTTTCAAGCCGTGGGCTTCTGTGTATTCCACGCGTACTTTGATTAAACCATCATGCTCGCCTGTCACCACAATAGGGAGGTCGAGGGAAGTAGCCGCTTCAGATACGGTAAGAGAAGCAGACTGGAATTGAACGGTGGCTTCCCCACCGTTCAGGTTCTCATCGTCGTCGCAAGCCGTGAATGCCAGCGGCAGACAGAGGAACGCTAATAATTTGATATATTTTCTCATGTTGTCAATTCCTTATATTGATTAATAACCGGGGTTCTGTTGTTTTTTGATTTGCGGGTTGGCGTCAATCTCACTTTTCGGAATAGGCCACAGCCACTGTGGGTCGTCGGCAGGTACTTGCAAGTTCAGTCCCTGCACGTAGGACAATTCGTCTGCTTGTGCGGCCATGCGGGTAAAGCCTTCGCCATAGCGTTTCAGGTCAAGCCAACGGAAGCCTTCGTAGCACAGTTCTTTCAGGCGCTCGTCACGGATAAGGTCGCGCAGCACAGTGCCGCTCACCGGCAGGTTCTGTACCGCAGCGTCGCGTGCCGACATCAGTTGGTAGAGCACGTCGTAAGCCTTGCCTTCATTGTCGGCTCCACCCTGCATGTAGTAAGCTTCGGCGGCTACCAAGTACATCTCCGCGATGCGGAAGATTTTTACCTTGTTGCGCATTTCATTTACGGAACCGCTGTTCAGTTCGGGGTTGCCCGGATACTTGTTGATGCTGGTAAGGTCTTTATAGGTCGTGCCCGAAATGTTGACAGGCACGCTGGTAAAGTAGGTATTAAAGCGGATGTCCGTCTGGTTGTACATCGTCAGGATGTCGTAAGCTGGCAACAGGCTCTGGCTCTCGTACACTTCATCGAGGAAATAGCTGCCCATAGCACCGGTACTTTCCTGCGAGTCGGCATACAATTGGCAAATCAGTTCGCTTCCGGTATCGTTTTTCCACATGTTGACAAACTGCGCAGCATTGGAGATGAGCGGGTAGCGTTGTGAGTTGATGAGCGACATGGCATTGGTGGCAGCCGTCTGGTAATTCCCCATCAAGAGGGCTACGCGGGCTTCGAAAGCTGTCAGCGCATCTACCGTCAAGTATTCGGATTCCTGTACACCTGCTTCCGTCAGGTTAGCCTTGGCGCTGGCAATGTCATCCGTGATGCGCAGGTAAGTGTTGGCCAGCGAACTGCGTCCCGGGTAGGTGGAGTTGTCTCCCGAGGGGGAATATTCCGTTACCAAGGGAACGCCCCATTCATTGTCTGCCGTAGTGGCGTCATAGATGTTGCAGAACTTAGTGGCCAAGTCGAAATAGCACATGGCGCGCACCAGGTAGGCCTCGCCTAAGATGTTACGGGCTTCCGTCATGTCTGCTTCGCTCAATGAGCCCGCAGCTTCCAAACGGGGAATGCCGCCTATCAACAGGTTGCACTGGGCAATGGTTACGTAGTTGTTGGACCATACGGTACTTACCGAGCCTTCGCTTGTTTCTATAGCCCATAGATATTGCGGGGTATAAAATCCACCGTGGCTGGCAGTGGGCACGATGCAGTCGGCCTGCATCTCGGTAGCTAAGAAGTTATCCTGCGAGTACGACAGGATGCGCAGGTCGCGGTACATGCCGGCGCGCAGGTTCTGGCAGTCGCTCAGGTTGGTCACGGCGTTTTCCACCGGTATGCCGTCGTACGGATATTTATCCATGTCGCACGAAGCCAGCACAAACGCGCAGGTGGTGGCCAAAAGGTATGAGGTTATCTTTTTTGTCTTCATGTTTTCTGTTTCCTTTCTGTTTAGAATTTAACTTCAAGTCCGATGGTGTATTGCTTGGGGTTGGGATATTCTCCACGTGTACCGTTGTTGTCCACCTCGGGATCGAGGCCCGTGTAGTTGGTAAACGTCAGCAGGTTGCGGCCCGTGGCAAAGATTCTGACACCTTTTACTACCTTGGTCTTTTTCAGCAGGTGCTGGGGCAGGTCGTAGGACACGGTGAGGTTCTTCAGGCGCAGGAAAGCCGCGTTGCTGAGGTACATGTCCGTATAGCCGAAGTAGGTGCGGGGCACGCTGGCCTTGGGTATGCTGGTTACGTCGCCCGGTTTCTGCCACATGTCGAGCATGTTGACACTCATATTGATACTACTTGCATTTTCTGGGTTCTCTGTGAAAAGGCGGTCAAGGTCGTTCATCCAACGTTCGCCTATCCACGAAAAGTCGGCCGTCACCGTCAGACCTTTCCATTGCACCGTAGTGCCGAAACCGCCCGACCAAGGCGATACCATGCTTTTGCCGGAAAGCTGCATGTACTCTTGCGAGAATTCCTTGGTCTTGTTGCCGTTCAGGTCGTAGTACATGGCCTCGCCGTCGCGCGGGTCTACGCCGGCAAACTTCACGTTGTACAGTTCGTTGGGGTCATGGCCCACCTGCCACTTCATGCCGTAATCGGCCATGGTCAGCTCGTCTATGCCGTTGTACAGCTTGGTGATGATGGTTTTGTTGTAGGCCACGTTGCCATATACGTTCCACTTGATGCGGTTGTTGTTGAAGATGTCCACGCCAAACGAGGCCTCGAAGCCTTGGTTGCGCAGGCTGCCCACATTGGCCATAACAAGGCTGTGTCCGGTTGTATATGACATGGGTACCTCCATCAGCATGTCTACGGTAGTTTTACGGTAGTAGTCAAAGCTCAGGCTCAGACGGTCGAACAGCTGCGTCGAGAAACCGGCCGTGAGGTTCTTCTGTGTTTCCCAAGTCAGGTCATTGTTGCCCACGGTGCCTACAGCCCAGCCCGACTGGCCGTTGTAGTTATACTTGCTGTCTGCGGCAATGATGCCCAAGTAGGCGTAGTTGCCAATCTCGGAGTTACCCGTGGTACCGTAAGTTACCTTCAGGCGCAGGTCGTTCATCCAGTCCACATCCTGCAGCCAGGCTTCCTTCTTCATGTCCCACATGGCGCCGAAAGCATAGAAGTTGGCCCAACGGTTGTCCGGACTGAAGCGCGAGGAGCCGTCTCGACGGTAAGAGCCTTCGATGTAGTATTTCTCGTCGAAGTTGTATTCACCGCGGAAGAAGTAGGAGTTGAACACATATTCCTCGCGTCCACCGTCAGCGCTAAGCGATGAGGGGGTGAGGTTTGCTATCTGGTACAGGCGGATATCTTTGATGCCTTTACCGCTTACATTGAAATAGTCCATGCCATACAGGATGCTTTCCTGTCCGGCAAGGAGGGTCAGGTTGTGCTGTTTGTTGAACGAATGCTTGTATTCGGCCGTGTTGGTGAAAGTCCACTGCGAGCCGCGCTGGAACTGTTCGCCCAGGCTACCGTTGTATTCGTTGTTCTCCCAAGGGTCGCTCTCGCTGCGGTATTTCACGATGAAGCCTTCATAAGCCTGTTGGGCGCGGAGGGTCAGTCCTTTTACAGGAGTCAGTTCCTCAAAAGCCATCATGTTGCCACGGGTCTGTTCATATCTGTCGCGGCTGTTGCGGAAAATCAATATAGGGTTGGATAGGCCAAAACTCGTGGTCATCGTTTCCTCGCCCCGGCTCCAGGTGCCGTCGCCGTTCTCAATGATTTCATAGGGGAAGTCCATGGGGCTGCCCATGCGGGCCATGACCAGCGGGGAGTAAATGGCTAAGGATCCGTCACTCGCGCTGGATCCCAGGGTAGTAGAATAGTCTTGATAAGACATGTAGGCGTTCATGCCCACGCGCAGCCAGTCGTTTACCTTGCTGTTGAGGTTCATGCGCACGTTGTGGCGTTTCAGGTACGACTGGAAAGAAGTACCCTCTTGGTTGAAGTGTCCTGCACTGATGTAGTAGTTGGTCTTCTCGCTCGAGCCACTGATGCTGGCATCCACCGTGTAGGTCGGTGCGTTGTTGTTCATCACATAGTCTTGCCAGTCCATGCTCAGTCCATACTTGTTGAGAAGGGCCAGCTGCTGCTGGTAAGTCGGGTCGTTCACAATGTTGGGGTTATACACGGCACGGAAGTCCATATACTGCTGGGCGTTCATCATGTCCTTGTCCATGTCCGGCAGTTGCGAGATGCCGTAGGTACCGCGTACGGTTACTTCGGCAGTCTCACCTCCTTTGCCACGTTTGGTGGTGATGAAGATAACACCGTTTGCCGCGCGTGCACCATATATAGAGGTAGAAGCTGCATCTTTCAACACCGTGATGTGTTCAATGTCGTTCGGGTTCAGTGAAGTGAATACGCTCGAAGAAACCGGCGCGCCATCCAATATATATAAAGGTTCCGTACCGGCATTCAGTGTGGAAACACCGCGGATACGCATGCTTGACGTGGCGGTCGGTTCGCCGGAAGAAGTCATGACCTGCAGACCGGCTACTTGGCCTTGCAAGGCATCGCCGAAGTTCATATTAGGCTTCGCTTCAAGCTTCTGCGTGTTTACGGTGCTGACCGAGCCGACCACAGAACCCAGCTTCTTTCCTGTACCATAGCCTACGACTACCACTTCTTCCAACATCTCCATATCCGTCTTCAGCATCACTTGTACATTCGGCTGAATTTCAACCTCTTGCGTCTGCATGCCCACGAAGGAGATGATGAGAGTATTCGCGGAACTTGGTACATTGTTTAAAGTAAATGCACCGTCAACGTCGGTAATGGCACCCATGTCCGTACCTTCTACCCGGACAGTTGCGCCGATAACTGGTTGCCCGTCTTCTTCAGAAATCACAACACCTGTGACCTTCTGAGTCTGGGCAGTTGCCAAGCCTACCCCCACGAAGAGACAGGCCAATAACAGCATTAATTTTCTTTTCATAAAATCTCTCTTAAAGTTTAACTTTACATTAATTGGTTCTTTACTCTAACGGAGTGCAAAGATATTAATAAATATAAAAGCCGCCATCATTTAATTGAAAAAAGCGCGTGAATCTAACAAATTGATACCCATTTTGAGGTTTTCATGCTTCCGGAGAGCAAATTGATGCCAATATTCCAATCCCGGATGTGCAAAATATGGCAATATGAGCCTCCCGGTTTTAGTATTCCTCTTAATATCTATGCACTTTTTAATATAGAATCGTTAAAAAAACGCTCCCTTTACCGGGAATATGTTTCATTTTATAAGCGGGAAGAATGCCGTGAACCGACAATCCGTGAAGCCCGACCGGCCGCTCCGCGCCTCCCGGAACGGTGCAAACCGGGGGCGCCGGCAACCTTTCCGCGCCGGGGTGCGTCATACCTGTCCGGACTACTAACCCAAACTTAAAAATATGGATAAAATAGTTTACAAACTGGTCTACAACCGGAAAAAAGTCCTTAACCCCAGAGGCACAGCCCTCGTGCAAGTGGAAGCCTACCAGGCACGGAAAAAGAAGTATTTCACCACCCAAGTGTACCTGAGACCCGGGCAATGGGACGCACGGCGGGAGCGGGTGAAGCACCATCCCAACGCCGACCGGCTGAACCGCCTGCTGCACGAACAGGTGGAATGCCTGGAAAGCCTGGAACTGGAACTGCGGCAGTCCGGCAGGCAGGTGTCGCTGGAAACACTGAAAACCGCCGCGAAGCAACAAGACAGCCGCCGCTCGTTCATCGCTTTTTTCCGCCACGAAGTGGAAAGCGCCTCCGTGAAAGACAGCACTCGCCGCAACCAGCTCACCACCCTGGCCTTGCTGGAAGACTTTTGCAAAGAACTGACCTTTGCCGACATCACCTTTGAATGCGTGGCAGCCTTCGAGCAATACCTCCGTGCCAAGGGTTATCACCCCAACACCATTGCCAAGCACCTGAAGCACCTGAAACGCCAAGTGAACAGCGCCATCAACAAGGACTATATGGAAATACAGAAGTATGCCTTCCGGAAATTCAAAATCAGGACGGTAGAAAGCAAGCACTCGCACCTGACGCCGGAAGAGCTTGGCAAGCTGGAAAGTCTGAAGCTGCCGGGCAGTTACAACCGGCTGCAACATACGCTCGACGCCTTCCTGTTCTGCTGCTACGCCGGACTGCGCTACTCCGACTTCACCGCCCTTACCCCCTCAGCCCTGTCCACAGCCGGCAGGCGCACCTGGCTGACTTACCGCTCCGTCAAGACCCGCACCGAGGTACGCCTCCCCCTGAGCCTGCTTTTCGGCGGGAAAGGACTGCGCATCCTCGACAAATACAACGGGCGGCTGGATGAGTTTTTCCGGCTGAAAAACAACTCGAACGCCAACAAGCAGCTGCAACTGCTGGCCCGCCTGGCGGGACTGGAAAAGCACGTCACGTTCCACACCGCCCGCCATACCAATGCCACCCTGCTGGTGTATCACGGCGTCAACATCACCACCGTGCAGAAACTGTTGGGCCACAAAAGCGTGAAAACCACCCAAGGCTATGCCAACGTGATGGACATGACCGTGGTGCACGACCTGGAAAAGACTGCCGGACGACGGGCACGGCGGGAATAGCCGCCAAGGCACGGCGAGCCTCCCGGCAAACAGCGCTGGCGAGAAACCGGCAGGCAACATAGCAGGAATGCCTGCCGGCCTTCCCCCTCGCTTCTCTTTTTCATACAAACAAATTCACAAATGTTTATACGAAAAGTTTGATAATATGCGCGATGTGACAATAAATACGTATTTATATACATCTGTGAATCAATCTTTTATATATCCGATAAATCTTGAAAATTTACCATTCCCTTTCCCTGCCTCTACCTTCTCCTTACCCGCTCCTTATCTGCTCCTTTTATTTTCCCTCCCTATGGAAAGGAAATGGAAAGGCAGAAATACGAACAAGGCGGGTAAGAATATGTAACAAGAAGCAGGAAGGTTTATCCAAAGGGCGTGCGGAAGGACGTGCGGAAGTGGCACGCAACTTAAAGCAAATGGGACTTGCCACAGAAGCGATCATCAAAGCTATCGGTCTTACTGCCGAGGAGATTGAAGCCCTTTAATCTACCCTTTTTATTTTATTTGTAACCAACAGATGATTTCCTGCCTTGCCAAGCTATAATTAAGCTGCCGGCAGAATTGCCAAATGCTTCAACCGATAGATAAGGAACAAGAAGAAGTAGAAAAAGAATACCACAAATTTGGGCGTTTGGATTTTATAAGATGTTATAAATAAATTGTTTAAAGTGTGTTTCGGGTAGAACAACGGTACCACAAACAATCTCTTATCCTTGCCCTGATATAGTCGGGAGGCACTCCTCTTTGCTACATTTAGTACAGGCCAAGGTTTATATTTGGTTGAATATAAGCCCTTTGCCTCTTGCCATAGTTCCGCGAATACTCTCATCATCTCCTTTGTGGGCATGCAGACGCAAGAGGTTGAGATTCAGCCGAATGTGCGGGTGGCCTTGAGGACGGACGCAGAGATGCTGGACGAGGTGATGGTGGTGGCCTACGGTACGGCGAAGAAGTCGTCGTTTACGGGGTCGGCAGCCAATGTAAATGCGGAAAAGGCTTTGAAGGACATTCCTGTAACGTCGTTTGAACAGGCGTTGCAAGGTAGCGCGCCGGGTGTTACAGTCAATGCAGCCAGCGGGCAACCGGGCGCAGGCCTGAGCATCCGTGTACGTGGTACCGGCTCCATGAATGCCTCCAACCAGCCGCTGTATGTCATCGATGGTGTTCCGGTGATTTCCGGTGACATTGCAGTGTCCGCCATTGATGGAGACAGCAAGGCGTTCAACATCATGGCTTCGCTCAACCCCAGCGACATTGAGTCGATTACGGTGCTGAAAGATGCCGCCGCTGCTTCGTTGTATGGTTCGCGCGCAGCCAACGGTGTCATCATGATTACCACGAAGAAAGGTAAGGCTGGAAAAACGGCCGTCAACTTCAAAGCCAACTGGGGCTTCTCCGACTGGGCGGTGAACAACCACCCCAAGGTAACCGGCGACCAAGCTCATGAATTGGTGTATGAAGGATTTTATAACGAGGCTGTCATTTACGGTGGTTACGACGATGCCATGGCATCGGAATATGCCCAGATGAATGCAGATGCCTATGCCCCGCTGATGGACAAGTACTCCAACTGGGAAGACGTGCTGTTCCGCGACAAGGCTTTCAGCCAGAACTATGAATTCTCTGCCCAGGGCGGTAACGACAAGAACCAGTTCTATGCATCTTTGAGCTACAAGAATGAAGAAGGAAAGGCTATCAACTCCGGTGTGGAGGGCTTTACCGGACGCCTTAACGCCAGCCATACTTCTGCCGACGGGAAACTGTCTTTCGGCGCCAACATCACGTTTGCCAAGCAGTTCTCGCTGATGGCGGATGAAGGTAGTTCGTATGCCAACCCTTATTTCCTGGTGAACTGGGTTTGTATGCCGAACATTCCTATTTATAATGAAGACGGCAGTTATTACAACGACTTCCCGTTTGCAAATTTGGGCATGATTAATCCGTTGCAGAACTTGGGCCTGGAACGGAATACATCGGACATCTTCCGCTCCGCCAATTCGCTGTGGGCACAGTATGAAATCATCAAGGGCTTGACCATCAAGGAAACCGTAAGCTATGACTATGTGCGCAACAATTCTGAGACCTGGTGGCCGAGTAACTCGCAGAATGGTTCGCAACCGGGCAGAAACGGTATGATGATCAAGATTCCGTATGAACACCACAACCTGTATTCGTCTACGGTAGCCAACTACACCCATTCTTTCGACAAACATAACCTGGATGTGTTGGCCGGTTGGGATATCGACATGCGCCATACACAGTATGTGCAAGCCATCAGCCAGAACTATCCTACGGACAAGTTGCCGGAAATGGGCAATGCCGCCGACCCGCAAGGGGCTTACTCGGGACACAGTGATGACCGCTTGCTGTCGTTCTTGTCGCGCGTGAACTACGATTACGACAACAAATACTACTTCTCGGCCAACTACCGCCGTGACGGCAGTTCCCGTCTGGGTATCAACCAACGCTGGGCAAACTTCTGGTCGGTATCCGGTGCATGGCGCCTCAGCAAAGAAGCATTTATGGAACCGCTGTCGTTTGTAAACGACCTGAAGCTGCGTGTGTCATACGGCGTCAACGGTACGCTGCCTTCCGACCTTACCGGCCACATGCAACTCATGGGATATGGCTACAACTATATGGCCAATCCGGGTTCGTTTCCTGTACAGCTGGCCAACCCCGATTTGTCGTGGGAGAAGAATCATAACTTCAACATCGGTTTTGACGCCACCCTGTTTGACCGTGTAACCGTTGCTTTCGACTACTACAATCGTATCACCAAGGACTTGCTGCAATCGCAGCCGGTATCTATGCTGACCGGTTTCTCGGGAATCTTGCGCAACGTGGGCGAGATGCAGAACACCGGTGTGGAACTGGACATCAATGTAGACGTGTTCAAACATACGGCTGTGAAATGGACTACCGGACTGAACTTGTCGCACAACAAGAATAAAATCAGAAAACTGTATGGCGGACAAGACATCATCAGCGGCACCAACATTTTGCGCGAAGGTGAATCGTATTATTCCTGGTGGAGCCGTGAGTGGGCTGGCGTAGACCCCGAGACCGGTGAAGAACAATGGGTGCTGAACACCGTAAACGAGGATGGCAGCCTGAACAAGGGACTGACCAAAGACCCCAGCCAGGCACAGCGTATCATTATCGGCACGCCTGACCCGAAGGTTGTAGGCGGATGGAGAAACACCATCTCTTGGAAAGGACTTGACCTGAACTTCCTGTTTACCTATTCACTGGGCGGACATTTGCTGGACGACATTGAACTGCTGTACTTGGGTACGGACGGCGAGGTTCCTTACTATAACATTTCAGCCGACCAGCTTGACCGTTGGCAGAAGCCCGGCGACAAGACAGACGTGCCCCGCCGTGTCAATGGCAATCCTTATGCGCGCTATGCCAGCGACCGCTACATGAGAAGCAGCAACTACCTGCGCCTGAAAACGCTGAGCCTGTCGTACACCTTGCCGGCACGCTGGACGCGCGCAGCCGGACTGAACAATGTCCGCCTGTTCTTCTCGGGCAACAACCTGCTGACGTGGTCGGCTTATAAGAACGTAGATCCGGAACAGAGCATCACCGGCGTGACTTCGTTTGCATTCCCGGCCTTGAAGACCTTCTCGTTCGGTATAGAACTCGGAATATAATTAACCCCTAAAATTAAAACAACTGATTATGAACAATCGCATAAAAACATTGATATTTGCATCGGCCTTGTCGGTCACCGCATTGACCTCATGCGAAGACTTCTTGACGGTAAATCCGGACTCTGCACTTCCCCCCGAGGAAGCGTTGTCGCAGCAGCAAGACCTGGAACGGGCGTTGAACGGCATGTACTACAACATGAGCAATGAAAGCTTTTACGGTACATATTTCCTGGTACGTGGCGAAGTGGGAGGCGATGACATCCAGCCGATAGGCCAGACGGCTTCGCGTACGGAAAACTATTACCGCTTTATACACCGTGTCAACAACTCGCCCTCCGGCATGTGGGCTGTGCCTTACGCCGTGATTAATGCTGCCAATACGATGCTTGCCGTCATCGACAACATTCCGGAATCTGCCGAACGCGATAACGCGGAGGGGGAAGCTCTGGCCATACGTGCGCTTTGCCACTTCGACCTGTTGCTGACTTACGGCACGCCCTACTTGAAAGACAACGGCGCATCTTACGGCGTGCCCCTTTTGGACAGGGTCATTGCGGATGACGAACTGCTGTCGCGTTCCAGCGTGGCCGACGGTTATGCCATGGTCATCAAAGACCTGGAAGACGCCATCGGGCTGTTGAGCGAAGACGTCAACTACGGACACATCAACCGCTGGGCTGCCAAGGCCTTGCTGGCAAGGGTTTACCTCTACCAAGGCGATTGGGACAATGCCTTCAAGTATGCAGACGAGGTTGCCCAGTCCCCGGCTTACTCGCTGGTTCCCAACAATGAATACATTGCCATGTGGAGCGGGAAGCAGAACAGCGAATCTATTTTCGACATTGACCTGAATCCTGAATATTCAGGCGGTAACTTGGAGCTGTTCGGTTACGTGGCAAGCCCGCAAGGTTATGGGGAACTGATTGCAACCAAGAGCTTCGTCAAGCTGCTGAATGAATATCCCGATGATGTGCGTTTAGGCTTGTTGGAAGAAGCTGCCAACGGCGAGAAACGCTATGTCAACAAATGCCCCGGCTATGAGGGAACTGTCACCATCAACAACATCCGCGTGGTACGTTTGTCGGACGTTTACCTGATGGCTGCCGAAGCCGCCTTGAAAAAGGCCACGCCCGACCAAGACAAGGCAGACTTTTATTTGAATGAAATCCGCCGCCGTGCCATCCCCGGCATTGCCGATGTGACTGCTACCGAGGAATTGGTACTGAAAGAACGCCGCAAAGAATTGGTGATGGAAGGGCACCGTTTCTATGACGCCATGCGTTTGGGCTTGACTCTGGACCGCATTCCGTCAGAGGAAGGTGAGGGCGTAGACCACTACTTGAACTCTACCGACCTTATTTCACCCAATTGGGACGATTACCGTATCATCTTGGCTATCCCGCAAGCAGAGATTGACGTGAATCCGAACCTGAAAAAGCAACAGAACCCCGGTTATAATTGATTGAGTTACTCCGTTGCATAAGAAGAAACCCGCCATTGCAGCAAAGTTGCAATGGCGGGTTTTCTTGTTTGGATATGGCCTTATCCGTTTCTCTTTTGAACTCGGGTTTGTTTCATTGTTCTGCTTTTTTACAACCGTTCTTTGTCTTCTGCCAGCAAGAAGTCGCGCAGATGCACTTGCTTAATGCCCTGGTAGTTGCTGCCGCATAGCATTTCATCCATCGTGACAACATATTTGGGGTAATTGTCAGGAATGTCTAACAGATTACCAAATTCGCGTTCAATCGTAGTCTCGTCCGGCAATAGGTAAGACACCTGTACATAAATGCGCTGGCTACCTTTGGAAGCCATAAAGTCTATTTCTTTGTTTCCGTTCTTTCCTATATGTACTTGATAACCGGCGCGCATCAACTCAATGCACACTACGTTTTCCATCAGTTTATTGACATCTCTCCTGAAATCGAAATGGCGGATGGCATTGTGCAAGCCAAGATCTTCAAAGTAATATTTCTCTCCTATCTCGAAAATCTTCATGCCGTGCGTGTCAGCGCGTTGCAGTTTGTAAATGAAGTAACTGTTGCACAATGCTTTCAGGTAGTTAAGAATGGTTTGCGTAGGCATATTGACGCGCTGCGATTTCAGGTATTTGCTGATGTTTTGGGCAGAGAACAACGAGCCGGTATTATCTGCCAGGTAAGCCACCAGATTCTCCAGGAAAGATACATTGCGTATATTTTCCCGGCTCACCACATCTTTCAACAAAATGGTGGAATAAACGCTACGCAGATATTCAAAGATGACGTTTTCATCCATAGGAAGATTGTGCAAATAAGGCATCCCTCCGAATATGAGGTATCTTCGGAGGCTTTCCCCATTGTCGGCCAACCGATTGAAATCAAGAAATTCTTGGTAACTAAGGGAATGTACATGAATCTCCACGTACCTGCCGGCTAAGTGGGTAGCCAGTTCGCCGGAAAGAATACGGGCATTGCTTCCCGTGCAATAAATGTCACAGGCATCTTCATTCAAAAGGCTGCGCAATGCCAGCTGGAAGTTCTCTATCTCCTGCACTTCATCTACAAAAAGATAATTCGGACGGTTCTGTTCCAGGTGTTGGCGTACGTATTGGTACAGGTCCTGTTCTGTTTTCAAGGCTGCAAAATCCAATCGCTCCTTGTCAATATAGATTAGGTTGGCATCAGCTCGACGTTGGCGAAGCATGTCCGCAAGCTGCATCAATAGATAACTTTTCCCTATCCGGCGTTGCCCTGTCATTACTTTTATCAGGGATTTACCGATGAAAGGTTCTACTTTCTGCGTGTACAAAGGGCGGGTAATATAATCTTTCATTCTTCCTTTATAATTGAATCCTTTGCAAATATACAATATTTCTTCAAATACAATTGAAGGAAATGATGTTTTATAGAGTTGCTGTTATTATAGTCTTACTATAATCATCTATTTTTACAAAAATATCTTTTGAATCTTGCTTCCGTTTAGCACTCATTCTTTTTCAAAAAGAACGTTTTCCCATCTTGTTTTTCTTATTAAAAGATTACATTAAGAAACTTAAAGTAGCAAATCAGTAACAAGGTGGATGAACTATATTATTCCTAAGTCATTAATAATAAAGCAATAGCTTGGAAAAAAGGGTAGAACATCGGTAGCACAAGTATTTTAACGCCTTTGCTCAAATACGTTTCCAATACAGATTCCATGGTTTTCACCAAGTTCAGCATATAAGTCATAGACGATTGAATATGAATATTTTACCGTTTGCCATAGTTCCGCGAATACTCTCATCATCTCCTTCGTGGGCATGCAGACGCAAGAGGTTGAGATTCAGCCGAATGTGCGGGTGTCCTTGAGGACGGACGCAGAGATGCTGGACGAGGTGATGGTCGTGGCTTACGGTACGGCGAAGAAGTCGTCGTTTACGGGGTCGGCTTCGACGGTGAAGTCGGAGGAAATTGGTAAGATTCAGACGAGCAATGTGGCTAACGCGTTGAGTGGCAAGGTTTCCGGTGTGCAATTGAACAATGCTTCCGGTCAGCCGGGTGCCACTACTCCTACCATCCGCATCCGTGGTATCAGCTCTATCAATGCTGGTAATTCACCGTTGGTGATTTTGGATGGCGTGCCTTACGATGGCGACTTAAATAATATTTCCTCGCAGGATATTGAGTCGATGACTGTGTTGAAAGACGCAGCTTCCAATGCTCTGTATGGTGCCCGTGGCGCCAATGGTGTGATTATTATCACGACCAAGAAGGGTAGCAGCGGGAAGGCTAAGGTGACAGTAGATGCCAAGTGGGGTTCCAATTCCCGCGGTATCCAAGACTATAAAATCATCAAGAGTCCGGCACAGTATTATGAAATGTATTATGGTGCTTTGAAGAGTTATTTGGTAAACGAAGAAGGCATGACTCCTTATACTGCGCACATGTATGCCAACAGTTATATGGTAGACCCGTCTTCCGCCAATCCGTATTCTTTGGGTTACAACGTTTATACGGTACCCGAGGGACAACTGCTGATTGGAAGCAACGGCAAGCTGAATCCGAATGCCACATTGGGTAATATAATAGAATATGGTGGGCAGCAATATCTGCTTCGTCCGGACAATTGGTTGGATGAGGTGTACGACCATGGTTTGCGTCAGGAGTATAACGTCAACGTATCGGCGGGTACGGACAAGTCGTCGTTCTATGCTTCGGTAGGCTATCTCGACAATGAAGGTATCACGGCCAATTCCGATTATGAGCGTCTGAGCGGCCGTTTGAAAGCCGATTACCAGGTGAACGATTGGTTGAAAGTGGGTGCGAACATGTCTTATACCCACTATCAGTCCAATTCGCTGGGTGAAGACGGTTCGTCCGTATCATCGGGCAACGTGTTTGCCTTTGCTACGCAGATGGCGCCTATCTACCCGATGTATATACGTGATGCACAGGGTAACATTCTGAAGGACGCCAATGGCTTTACCGCTTTTGACTTCGGCGGGGGTTATTATCAGATCGGGAATACCGCTTATTACCAACGCCCGTATATGACGGACGCCAACGCATACGCCTCCAACCTGTTGGATGAAAACAGCACGGAAGGCAACGCCATGAATGCCAACGGTTTCTTTGAAATCCGTTTCTTGAAGGACTTCAAGTTTACCTGGAACAGCAGCGTGTATGTGAATGAATACCGCGGTACCTCTTATACCAACCCGTTCTACGGGCAATATGCCAGCCAGAACGGTATTGTAGGCAAGGAGCACGACCGTGCCCTGGCTTACAACCACCAGCAGTTGCTGAACTGGAAGCACACGTATGGCAACCACAACATCGATGTCATGGCGGGCCACGAAGCTTATTCGGCCAAGTCATACGTCCTTTATGCCAGCAGGACGAACATGTTCGACCCGACTAACCACGAACTGGCAAGCGCCATCACCGAAAGCGGCAGCGATTCTTATACCAGCTATTATAACACGGAAGGTTATTTCGGCCGCGTGCAGTATGACTTTGCCGAGAAATATTTCCTGTCCGGTTCTTACCGCCGCGACGCTTCTTCGCGCTTCCACCCGGATAACCGTTGGGGTAACTTCTGGTCGGCCGGTGCTGCCTGGATTATTTCCAAAGAAGACTTCTTTGATGTGTCTTGGGTAGACATGTTGAAAATCAAGGCTTCCTATGGTTCGCAGGGTAATGATAACATCGGTAACTACCGCTACGTGAATACCTATTCGATTGTAAACTCGGCAGGCCATCCGGCTGCTGTGCCCAATACTTTGGGTAATAAGGACATTACATGGGAAACCAACGGCAACTTCAATGCCGGTTTTGAATTTGAACTGTTCGGGGCACGCCTCAATGGTAGCGTGGAATACTTCCTGCGCAAGACTACGGACATGTTGTTCAGTTTCCCGCTGTCCCCGTCTTTCGGATATAGCTCTTATTACGCCAATGTGGGCGACATGCGCAACCAGGGCGTGGAAGTAGAATTGACGGGTACGCCTATCAAGACCAACGACCTGGTATGGGACATCCGTTTGAACCTGACACATTATAAGAACAAGATTACGTATTTGCCGGAGGAGCGTAAGAGCATGACTTTAGGCAATCATGCTGGTTTCAGCAACGGCGACAAGTTCTATGGCGAAGGCTTGCCCCTGTACACGTACCGCCTGAAGAAGTTTGCCGGTGTCAATGAAAACGGTGAGTCGCTGTTCTATCAAGACTTGAAAGACGGCACACGCACTACGACTACCAATTATTCCAGCGCTTCGTTCTATGACTGCGGCACGGCATTGCCCGATGTGTATGGCGGTTTCGGCACTACGTTGACTTATAAGGGACTTGACGTGGCATTCGATTTCAATTACCAGATAGGCGGCCAGGTGTACGACAGCGACTATGCTTCGATGATGGGTTCCCCGATGACCAACGGCAAGGGTTCCAACTTCCACGCCGACCTGCTGAAGGCTTGGACTCCCGAGAATCCTAACAGCAACATTCCGCGCATGCAGTTCCAGGACCAGTATTCGGCTGCATCGTCCGACCGCTTCCTGACCAGCGCTTCTTACTTGAGCCTGCAAAACGTGACTGTAGGCTACACGTTGCCCGCAAAATGGACACGTCGTGCCGGCATCGAGAAAATCCGTTTCTATTTTGCAGGCGAGAACCTTTGGTTATGGTCTAAACGCCAAGGACTGGATCCCCGGCAAAGCATTTCGGGTGATGTCACTTCTTCGTTCTATGCGCCGATGCGCACGTTGTCGGGTGGCATTACGTTAACTCTCTAATTTTTCTAACCACAAATTAAAATTATCACATAAGAATATGAAAAAGATAACAAAGCTTTTAGCAGGTATCTGTCTTTCTTCTACGTTGGTGGTGAGCGGGTGTATCGAAGAGACTTTCCCCACCAGCGGCGCAACGGAAGACCAGGTCGTGTCTTCCGACCAATCGGCTTCGGCCATGCTGTGGGGCATGCATGCCATGCTGAATACTCCTGCCTTTGCCGTTGGCGACGAACATACCGACTGGGGCTATGGCTCCATGATGCACATCCGCGACATACAGACTGCCGACATGCCGATTGCCCTTTCCGGTTATGACCAATACCAGCCATGGGAAATGAACCTTTACATGGGGCAGGATTATCTGTACGGACAGATTATTTGGAATTTCTACTGGCGGTGCGTGCTGTCTGCCAACAAGCTGCTGGGGGCATTCCCTCTGGAAACAGCTTCCGATGAGGTGAAAGGCTACATCGGTGCCGCACATGCTTACCGCGCCATGCTTTACCTGGACTTGGCCCGCATGTATGAGTACCTGCCTTGCGACGGCACGCAAGCCACCGATGCCGGAAACGACGTGACCGGACTGACGGTGCCCATTGTGACGGAAGAGACCACCGAAGAGGAGTCGTACAACAACCCGCGCGTGCCGCGTGCCGAGATGGCGGAGTTTATCCTGTCCGATTTGCAGCTGGCAGAAGAAAACATCGTGCACCTGACCGAAAGTTCGCGCGTGCTGCCCCACTTGGATGTGGTTTACGGCTTGTTTGCTCGCTATTACATGTGGCTGGCCGAAGATGCCAACGGAAACACCGACCTGGAGGCTTACCGCAATGCGCAGAAATATGCCCGCATGGCCATTGATGAATCGGGGCTGCTGCCCATGTCCCAAGAGGAATGCCTAAGCACCTCCAAAGGCTTCAATACCATAGACTGCTGGATGTGGGGATGCCAGATGGTGAAAGAAAACGACCTTGTGCAGACGGGTGTCATCAATTGGGTATCGCACAAGTGCAATGAAACGACGTTTGGCTATGCCGGTGCTTATGGTGTACAAGCCATGATCGAAACCCGCATGTACAACCGTATTGATGACAACGACTTCCGCAAACGCCTGTGGAAAGCCCCCAAAGGCAGTGCATTGGACGGCAAGACGGAGTATACGACTTCTTCTTATTATGGTAGTTTTGAAGGGAGTGTGGTAACCTACGGAGGCGTGAAGTTCCGTCCAGGTGAAGGCAATCCGGATGACGTGAACCTTGCTGCGTCTACCGCATATCCGCTGATGCGTGTGGAAGAGATGTATTTCATAGAGGCTGAGGCTGCCGAACATGTGACTCCGGGAACCGGCAAGGCTCTGTTGGAAGACTTCATAAACTCGTACCGCATAGCCGATGACGCACCCGCCGACTATGAATATGCCTGTACCAATGCGGATGTAATCGACGAAATTGTGTTCCAGAAGCGTGTGGAACTGTGGGGCGAGGGCCTGACTTTCTTTGATGTAAAACGTCTGGACCTGCCGGTAAACCGCGAAGGGACGAACTTCAAGGCTCAGACAAACTTCAGCACGACACGCCGTCCGGCCTGGATGAACTATTGCATCGTGCAGACCGAGCCTAACAGCAACCGTGCTTTGGTGGGTTACAACAATCCCGACCCGAGTTTTTAATTAAAGTGTAATCTTAAGAGGAATAAATTATGAATCCAATTATTAAAAACAGCTTTATAGCCTCATCCTTGGTACTGGCGCTGGCTTTCAGCGCGTGTACCGAAGAGGCAGAGTATGATTCTGCCCGTCCGGTAAGCGGCGATTGCATCAAGGCATCGTTTGTGGCCGATAATGCCGAATATATCTTTCCGGCAGGCGAAGGATCCGGCAATACGTTCAGCGTGGTTGTAGCCCGTGAGAATGCGGAGGAGGAAGCCACCGTGCGCCTTATGCCTACCAATCTCAATGCCGATTGTTTCCAGATTCCGGAAAGCGTGACTTTCCCAGCCGGTGAAAGCACGGCAAGCTTTACCATCGACCTGCTTGCCGATGGCATCGAGGAAGAAGAATTTTATACCTACAGCGTAGCTTTGGAGGAATCCGCCATCGATCCTTATGACGAGAATACGTTGGCAGTAACCACCGGCTACGTGCTGAAGCATGCACAGTGGAGCACTTCGTTGGGAACGGGTGTTTATGCCGATAATGCATTGCCCCAGCTCATACCCGGGTTCCCCAGCACGACGGCTTGCGAGGTATTGCAGGCCGACGGCAAGTCGTGGTACAAGATTGCCCCGTTCGGCGATGAAGTCATCTTCAAGGTGGATGAGAACGGTACGGTCCGCGTAAGGCAGCAATGCCTGATCAGCGGGGTGGTGCTTGACAAGTCGATTGGCGAGGAAAGCATTTACATCAGCACTGACAGCACTTATGACGGTCTTTACAATTATTACGATGCCGAGACCAACAGCATTGTGGTAGTGCTTTCTTATGTGGCAGAAGCGACAGGTACCTTGGGTACTCTTGTGGCTGAGCTGTATCTTCCTTAAGCGTACTACTTAATCAGATTCGATTTGTAAACACCGGGCCGGGGATATCTTTGTATTCCCGGCCTTTCTTTATTGGGCGGATGTCCGCATCCTGCAAACGGGGGCGGGGACAGAGGGATACAGTTTTCTTATTGCCAGAGAGGTTACATGGAAAAGTAGTACATCGGAATGTATTCCTTTTGCAATCCTGTTGTAATGGCATATCCCTTCCTTTGCATGATGAAAAAACAAAAATGGATATTTTTTATGGAATGCAAAGGAACAATTCATGGAATGAAATGGGCGTTGCTTGGTGTTGTGCTGTGTTGCACCAGCTTGGATGGCATTGCCCAAAATGTGCTGAGTTTTGAAGGTAAAGTGGCCGATAAAAGCGGAAAGGGAATTGCGGGAGTAGTGGTGAACGACGGGTTTAACTTTACGCAGACGGACGGACAGGGCAGGTGGTCGTTGGCCTCGGATACTACGCGCAGCAAATTTGTGAGCATCTCCACGCCTGCTACCTATGTCTTGTCGCAAAGGGAAGGGCTTGCCGGTGGCTTTTACGTTCCGGTAAATGCGTTGGCAAAGGCCGGTGGCAGGCATGATTTTATATTGGAACCGCGTAAACAAGTTTCAGACAGGTTTTACTACATAGCCATTTCCGACCCGCAGGTGCGCAATGAGCACGACATGAAACGCTGGCGGCAGGAAACGGTGCCCGACATCAAGGAAACCATCGACTCGCTGAAAGCCACGCGCGAAGTAGTGGGTATGACATTGGGCGACTTGGTGTATGACAACATGGATTTGTGGGAAGAATATAAGGCTTCGGTGAAGAATACCGGTGCGACTTTCTTTCAGTGCATTGGCAACCATGACTTCGACCAGCGTTATCAAGACCTGCATAACATGGAGGCGGGTACGCCGGTATATGGTGAAATGATGTATCACCGTCATTTCGGCCCGACCGATTATTCGTTTAACATAGGCAAGGCACACGTAGTAACGATGAAGAACCTGAACTATGTGGGACACCGGAGGTATATTGAATGCATGACGGGTGACCAGTTGGCTTGGCTGGAAAAAGATTTGAGCTATGTGCCCAAGGGCAGTCTGGTGATATTGAACATGCATGCGGCGGCTTGGAACCGCGTGCCTACGGGCAATAACATACGCAATGCCGAGGATTTGAAGGAGGTATTAAAGGATTATAACGTGCATGTATTTTGCGGACATACGCACTTTTTGCAGAACAACGAGGTGGCTCCCAACCTTTACGAGCACAATGTCGGCGCAGCTTGTGGCTCGTGGTGGGCCGGCTGGATTAACCAATGCGGCGCCCCGAATGGCTACATGGTGGTAGACGTGGATGGCAACCGGTTGAAGTGGCGTTACAAGGCTACGCGCCGCGATTTTTCTTATCAGTTCCGTCTGTATGGGAAAGGGGAGTTCGCCGGCCAAAGCAGTTTTGTCGTGGCCAATGTATGGGATTGGGACAGTGCCTGGCGTGTGGTTTGGTATCAAGACGGGAAGCTGATGGGCGACATGGAGCAGTTTGTGGATGTCGATGCCGAACGTTTAGCCGAGGCCGGTGAACGTGCGCGGGCTGTCCGTACTGCACACCTGTTTCGTGCCATGCCTGCCGATGGCACCAAGGAAATCAGGGTGGAAGTGACCAACCGTTTCGGTCAGGTGTCTGTACAGACTATCAGACTTTAAGGGTGCTTATACCATTTTAATATAAGGGTTCACTCTTGCTGCCCGTGAAATCTGTTTGTTTTCTTTTCCCTTTGGAAACGTTTGCCCGATACTGTCGGAGCAAACGTTTTGTCGTTATTGGAATTTGTCCTATCTTTGTTTTCGCAAATTTAAATTAGTGGTTAGCGTTTAGGGATGAGTGATTAATACGCTCTCTTCAGTTACCATAGCACATTAATCACTAAACACTAAGCACTAAACACTATATATAGATTATCGTTGATATGGCAATGAAAGAATTTGTGATTTCTGAAGTAAAGGTCGAGACTGCGGTATTGGTGGGATTGGTAACTAAAACCCAGGACGAGCGCAAGACCAACGAATATCTGGATGAACTGGCTTTTCTGGCTGAGACAGCCGGGGCGGAGGTGGTGAAGCGTTTTACGCAGAAGTTGGACCAGGCAAACTCGGTGACCTATGTGGGCAAAGGCAAACTGGACGAAATCAAGCAATATATCAAAGATGAGGAAGAGGCGGAACGGGAAATCGGAATGGTGATTTTCGACGATGAACTGTCTGCCAAGCAAATACGTAACATCGAAGGCGAACTGAAGGTCAAGATACTGGACCGCACATCGCTTATCCTTGACATCTTTGCCATGCGGGCGCAGACCGCCAATGCCAAGACGCAAGTGGAACTGGCGCAATATAAATACATGCTGCCGCGCCTGCAACGCTTGTGGACGCACTTGGAACGCCAGGGAGGCGGCTCGGGCGCGGGCGGCGGCAAAGGTTCCGTGGGCTTGCGTGGTCCGGGCGAGACGCAGTTGGAGATGGACCGCCGTATCATCTTGAACCGCATGTCGCTGCTGAAGGAACGCCTGGCGGAGATTGACAAGCAGAAAAACACGCAACGCAAGAACCGCGGCAGGCTGATCCGCGTGGCGCTGGTGGGATATACCAATGTGGGCAAATCCACGTTGATGAACCTGCTGGCCAAGAGCGAAGTCTTTGCCGAAAACAAACTGTTTGCCACGCTGGATACTACCGTGCGCAAGGTCATCATTGAGAACCTGCCGTTCCTGTTGAGTGACACCGTGGGCTTCATACGCAAGTTGCCCACCGACTTGGTGGATTCGTTCAAATCGACCCTCGACGAAGTGCGTGAGGCCGACCTGCTCTTGCATGTGGTGGACATCTCGCACCCCGATTTTGAGGAACAGATTGACGTGGTGAACAAGACCTTGGCGGACATCGGCGCCGCCGGAAAGCCCATGATGATTGTGTTCAACAAGATAGACGCTTATACTTATATACAAAAAGACGAAGACGACCTTACCCCCCGAACCAAAGAAAACTTAACACTGGAAGAGCTGATGAGGACGTGGATGGCGAAACTGGAAGACAACTGTATCTTTATTTCGGCCCGCGAGCGGACGAATATGGAGGAGTTGAAGCGTGCCGTGTACCGACAGGTGAAAACATTGCACGTGCAGAAGTACCCGTACAACGATTTTCTCTATCAGAAGTACGAAGATTAGTGGTTAGGGATTAGTGATTAGCGATTAATAATAGTTAGCGCGTACTAATCACTAATCACTAACCGCTGCAAAGTTATTATCATGGTTTACAGGAAATTGACGGAAGAAGAAATCAACCGCCTGAAAAGCCAGTCGTGCTTGGCGGATGACTGGGGACAGGTTGAAGTGGCCGAGGACTTCTCGACCGAGTATGTGCATCACACCCGCTTTTCGGGAAAAGTACGGCTGGGTGTGTTTCAAAAAGAGTTTATGTTGCCGGGCGGCATCGGCAAGCATTCGGGACTGCGGCATGTGACGCTCCACAACGTGACGGTAGGCAACAACTGCTGCATTGAAAACATCCAGAACTATATTGCTAATTACGAGATAGGCGAGGATACGTTTATCGACAATGTGGACATCCTGCTGGTGGACGGCCAGTCGGAGTTTGGCAACGGTGTGGAAGTTTCCGTGCTGAACGAGATGGGCGGGCGCGAGGTGCCTATCAGCAACAAACTGTCTGCCCACTTGGCGTACATCATGGCCTTGTACCGCCACCGGCCGGAGCTGGTGGCCCGCATCCGTGAGCTTACCGGTTTTTATGCGAAGAAGCATGCTTCTACAGTAGGGACGATAGGCAGCCATGTCATGATTCTCAATACGGGTTCCATCAAGAACGTCAGGATAGGGGATTATTGCCACATCTGCGGGGCGGGACGGCTCTGTAACGGCAGCATCAACAGTAACGAGAAGGCTCCCGTGCACATCGGGCACGGGGTGATTTGCGACGATTTTATCATCTCCAGCGGTTCGCACGTGGACGACGGGGCGATGCTGAGCCGTTGTTTCGTAGGCCAGGCGTGCAAGCTGGGGCACAACTATTCGGCAAGTGATTCCTTGTTTTTCAGCAATTGCCAGGGTGAGAACGGCGAGGCGTGCGCCATCTTTGCCGGGCCGTTTACTGTGACCCACCATAAGTCGACGCTGCTCATCGCCGGCATGTTTTCGTTTATGAATGCGGGTTCGGGTTCCAACCAGAGCAACCACATGTACAAGCTGGGACCTATCCATCAGGGCACCTTGGAACGTGGGGCAAAGACTACTTCCGATTCTTACATCTTGTGGCCGTCGAGGGTAGGGGCGTTCTCGCTGGTAATGGGGCGGCATGTCACCCATTCGGATACTTCCAACTTGCCTTTCTCTTACCTGATAGAGCAGAACAACACGACCTACTTGGCGCCCGGCGTGAACCTGCGCAGCGTGGGGACTATCCGCGACGCGCAAAAGTGGCCCAAGCGCGACGGACGTACCGACCCGGACAAGCTGGACTACATCAACTACAACCTGTTGAGCCCTTATACGGTGCAGAAGATGTTCAAGGGACGGGAGATTCTGGAAAACCTGCGGCAGGCAAGCGGCGAGCTGTCGGACATCTATTCGTTCCACAGCGCCAAGATACGTAATTCGGCGCTGGTGAAAGGCTTGCGTTTTTACGAGATAGCCATCCATAAGTTCTTGGGCAACTCCGTCATCAAGCGGCTGGAAGGAATGGCTTTCCGCACCAATGAGGAGATTCGCGCACGCCTGAAACCCGGCACGTCTATCGGTAGCGGCGAGTGGGTGGATATCTCCGGACTGATTGCCCCCAAGAGCGAAGTAGACAAGTTGATGGATGCCATCGAACAGGGCACGGTGAACCGTTTGGGCGCCATCAATGCCGAGTTCGGGCGTATGCATGCCAATTATTATACCTATGAATGGACGTGGGCCTATGAGAAACTGGAGGAGTTTTATGGCATCGACCCGCAGCAGATAACCGCCGCCGATGTCATTCGCATCGTGGAAAGATGGAAAGAATCCGTAGTAGGCCTGGATCGCATGGTGTATGAAGATGCAAAGAAGGAGTTTTCCCTGGCATCCATGACGGGCTTCGGTGCCGACGGTTCGCGCCTGGAAAAGGAACTGGACTTCGAGCAGGTGCGTGGCGACTTTGAGAGCAACCCGTTTGTCACGGCGGTATTGAAGCACATCGAAGTAAAGACCGAACTGGGCAATGAGCTGATTGCACGGATGAATCAAGTTAAATAGCCGGGCTAATCAAGTTGAATAGATGAGCTAATCAATAAGGATAGGCGGGGTAATCAAGTTAACTGTTTTTGAAAATCCTGTTATTGAATCGTTTTTTCGAGAATACTTCTTACCTTTGCCTTAGATTTAACCAATTAATCAACGAGTAATTATGGCAACACCAGAATTCAAGTATGCACCCATGTTCCAGTTGGGTAAGGATGACACGGAGTATTACCTCCTGAGCAAGGACGGCGTGTCGGTGAGCGAGTTTGAGGGGAAACCCATCCTGAAGGTCAGCCCCGAGGCATTGACGATGTTGGCAAATGCGGCGTTCCGCGATGTCAACTTCCTGCTGCGCCGTAGCCACAACGAGCAGGTAGCTAAGATATTGACCGACCCCGAAGCCAGCGACAACGACAAGTATGTAGCGCTGACTTTCCTGCGCAATGCCGAAGTGGCAAGCAAAGGACAACTGCCTTTCTGCCAGGATACGGGTACCGCCATCATCCACGGAGAGAAAGGCCAGCAGGTGTGGACCGGTTTCTGCGACGAAGAAGCCCTCTCGCTGGGTGTGTACAAGACGTACACCGAGGAGAACCTGCGCTACTCGCAGAACGCCCCGCTTACCATGTACGACGAGGTGAACACGCGCTGCAACCTGCCTGCGCAGATTGACATTGAAGCCACGGAAGGTGACGAATACAAGTTCCTTTGCGTGGTGAAAGGCGGCGGCTCGGCCAATAAGACTTACTTCTATCAAGAGACGAAAGCCCGTATTCAGAACCCCGGCACATTGGTGCCTTTCCTCGTAGAGAAGATGAAGACGCTGGGCACGGCAGCTTGTCCGCCCTACCACATTGCTTTCGTCATTGGCGGTACGTCGGCTGAAAAGAACCTGCTGACTGTGAAACTTGCCTCCACCCACTACTACGATAACCTGCCTACTACGGGCGACGAGACGGGGCGTGCTTTCCGCGACATTGAGCTTGAAAAAGAACTCCTGGCCGAAGCACACCGCATCGGCTTGGGCGCACAGTTTGGCGGAAAATACTTTGCGCACGACATCCGTGTCATCCGTCTGCCGCGCCACGGCGCATCGTGCCCCATTGGTCTGGGCGTATCTTGCTCGGCCGACCGCAACATCAAAGCAAAGATCAACAAGGACGGCATCTGGATAGAGAAGCTTGATGACAATCCCGCTACCCTTATACCTGAAGCACTTCGTCAGGCAGGCGAAGGCGATGCCGTGCGTATCGACCTCAACCAGCCCATGAGCGAGATTTGCAAGATTCTTTCGCAGTATCCCGTGGCTACCCGTGTCAGCCTGAACGGTACCATCATCGTGGCCAGGGACATTGCCCATGCCAAGCTGAAAGCACGTTTGGACGCCGGCGAGGATTTGCCGCAGTATTTCAAAGACCATCCCGTGCTCTATGCCGGCCCGGCCAAGACACCTCAAGGCATGCCTTGCGGCTCTATGGGACCGACGACAGCCAACCGCATGGACCCCTATGTGGATGAGTTCCAAGACCACGGCGGCTCGATGGTGATGATTGCCAAAGGCAACCGCACACAGGTAGTTACCGATGCCTGCAAGAAGCACGGCGGTTTCTACTTGGGCAGCATCGGAGGCCCGGCAGCCGTCCTTTCGATGAACAGCATCAAGAGCATCGAGTGCGTGGAATATCCCGAACTGGGCATGGAAGCCATCTGGAAAATCCAGGTTGTAGACTTCCCCGCTTTCATCCTGATAGATGACAAGGGCAACGACTTCTTCCAGCAACTCAAGCCCTGGAACTGCAAGCGTTGATGCCTTTGCAGTCTTTTGAATCCCTATCAGAACCGTCCCGTGTGTGAAAACGCGGGGCGGTTTTTTTGTATCTTGCCGCGGAAATGCATAACTTCGCTGCCGTGAAACTAATTGATAACGCGTATGGGAATGAGTAAATGGATAGGTGGCGTGCTGGGCTGGATGGTCGGCGGGCCGCTGGGCGCACTGGCAGGATTTGCCTTGGGCGCGCTGATGGACGGTGGACGACAGGACGACGGCTACCAGGACGAAGCCGGACCGACGGGCGGTTACGATGCCGGCGACCGTGTGAACCAAGGACAACGGAACAGCTTCCTGTTCAGCATGCTGGCGCTGGCGTCTTACGTCATCAGTGCCGACGGGCGCATCATGCACAGCGAGATGGAATACGTGCGCCGTTTCCTGCGCACCAACTTCGGTGAAGGCGCCGTGGCGCAAGGCGAACAGATACTGTTGCGCTTGTTCGATGAGAAGAAACAGATGGAGGCGGCGCGTCCCGGCTCGTTCCGCAACACCATCCGGCAGTGCGGGGCGCAGATTGCAATGAACATGTCCTACGAAGAACGCCTGCAACTGCTCAGCTTCCTGTGCGGCATTTCCAAAGCCGACGGACAGGTAAGCCCCGTAGAGGTAGAGGCCTTGAGGGAGATTGCCCTTGCCATGCAACTGACCGGGCAGGAGGTGGATTCGATGCTCAACCTGGGTTCTACCTCGCTGGAGGGCGCTTATAAGGTGTTGGAAGTTTCGCCCGACGCCACAGATGACGAGGTGAAGCGTGCTTACCGCCGCCTGGCCTTGAAGCACCATCCCGACCGCGTGGCGGCGTTGGGCGAGGATGTGCAGAAGGCTGCCGAAGAGAAGTTCAAGAATATCAACGATGCCTACGAGCGCATCCGCAAGGCGCGCGGCATGAAGTGAGTGAACAGATTATTCCATGTATTCCAGTACCTTCCCGCTGATTTGCAGGAGGGAGATTTCGCACATCTTGGTGTCATACTGCGCGGAGAGTATGCGTTCTTCGGCATCGAGCAGGCTTTTCTGTGCTTCGCGCATCTCGATACCGGAGAGGTCGCCCAGCATGTAGCGTTCCATGGCAATCTCGTGGTTGTCGCGCGCGGCGATGACGTTCTGCCGTTCCAGCCCCAGCAGTTCGAGGTTGTTGCGGTAGGCTTGCCACAGGTTGCTCAGGTCGGCGCGCAAGGTCTGTTCCACCTGTTCGCGTTCCAGCCGTGCGTTCTGTATGGCCAGACTGGCGTTGCGGCGTTCGCGCCGCCGGTTCCCGTCGAACAGCTTGAAGCCTACCGTTACGCCGAAGTTCAGTCCGAGCGTGCTGCGTCGTGAGTTGGCCCCCATCTCGTACTTGTTGAGCGAGTAACCGTAGCCCCCGTTCAGGCGGACGTACGGGTAGTCGCGCGAGCACACCTTTTTATAATCCAGCCGTGCGATATTCTGGTTCTGGATGGCTACCAGCAGCGAGGCGTTGGCTTGCAGGGTGGCATTCCACAGTTCGTCGAAGTCCAGCACCTGGTCTATGTTGATGAGGCTGTCGCGGATGATGAAGAACTCGTCCACGTCCTTCTTCGCCATCAGTTCGTTCAGCATGATGCGCGAGGTGTGCAGGGCTTCCTGTTGTTTCATGTACTGGGCGCTGTCGGCGTTGAAGTCCACCTTTGCCTGCTGGTAGTCCAGGCGCGAGAAGTCGCCGATGTGGAACCTTGCCTCCACGATGCGCAACCGTTCGCGCGAGAGCGACATGGCGTAACGGAAGTTCTCCAGGCGTATCTTCTGCTGCACGTAGTTGTAATATTCGGCGGCAATGTTGGCCACTAAGTCCTCGATGGCGATGCGGGTATTGGTCTCGCCCTGGCGTTCCAGTTCTTTGAGTTGCTGGTAGTTGGCGCTGATGTTGAAGCCGTCGAAGATGGTCCAGTTCAGGTCGATGCCAGCGTCGATGGTTTGGTCCAGCGCGTTGTTCTGGCTGGTGGTAGTGCCCGTGGCGCGGTCTTTCGTGTCGGTACTGTTCAGCGTTCCGCTATATCCTGCCGCAAGGTCGAGGGTAGGCAGGTAGCCGGCGTTGGCAAGGGTGGAGTTGTTCCGGCTGATGTGCTCCTCGTTGCGGGTGATGCGCAGGGAATAGTTGTTCAGCAGCCCTTGTTCCAGGCATTCTTTCAGGGTATATACGGGTGGTTGTGCCTGTATGCCTGTGCACAGGCATACGGCGGTTATCAGTAATAGGCAGGTGCGGTGTTTCATAATTTTCTTACTTTGCTTCGGTCGGTGGATATATAGCTGTAAATGGCGGGTACGATGTACATGGTGAGCACGGTGGATACCAGCATGCCTCCCACGACCGCCGTACCCATGGCAATGCGTTGGTTGGCGCCTTCGCCCGAGGCGAAAGCCAGCGGGATAAGGCCGAGGATGGTGGCGGCACTGGTCATCAGGATGGGACGCAGGCGTTGCAGGGAGGCGTCTTTGATGGCGGTCATCTTGTCTTCGCCCATTTCCTGTTTCTGGTTGGCAAATTCTACGATAAGAATACCGTTCTTTGCCACCAGCCCGATGAGCATGATGATGCCGATTTGGCTGAACACGTTCATCGTGATGTCGTTGAAGTACATGAAAACCAGTGCGCCCGCAATGGCGAGGGGCACTGTCAGCATGATGACGACGGGGTCTTTAAAGCTCTCGAACTGTGCCGCCAGGATGAGGTAGATGAGCACGATGGCAAAGATGAAGGCAAACATCAGGCTGGAGGCGCTTTCGCTGTAGTCCTTGGAGTCGCCCGACAAGGCCGTACGGAACGACTCGTCCAGCACCTCGGCGGCAATCTTGTCCATTTCCTCCAGACCTTGTCCGATGGTCTTCCCTTCTGCCAGTCCGGAAGAAACGGTGGCCGAAACGAAGCGGTTGTAGCGGTACAGCTTGGGAGGCGCGGTGGCGTAGACCAGTTCCACCAGGTTGTCCAGCTGCACCATGTCGCCGTTGCCGCTGCGGATGTACAGGCCTACCAGGTCGGACGGCTTGTTGCGCTGCTGGCGGTTGATTTCGCCCAATATCTCATATTGCTTGCCATTCATGTAGAAGTAGCCCATGCGTTGGCCGCTGAGCCCGTACTGCAAAGTCTGTGCAATGTCGCGCGTGCTGATGCCCATGACGCCGGCTTTGTCGCGGTTGATGTTGATGCGTGCTTCGGGGTCGCTGAATTTCAGGTTGACGTCCGCCATCTGGAATGTAAGATTCTCGTACACGCGTTCCATGAACTTGGGCAATACCTTTTGCAGCTTTTCGATGTTGGTGGCCTGCAACACATATTGTATGGGCATGCTGCTGCGCCGTCCGCCGAACGAGGATGCCTGTTGCACGAAAGCGCGCGCGTCCGTTTCTTTCTGTACGGCTTTCGACAGCTCTTCGGCGACGTCCATCTGTGAGTAGTCGCGTTCGCTGATGTCTTTCAGCGTGATGCGGATGTTTCCGCTACCGCTGGACACGCGCGCCGTGACGGCCTGCGCGTCGGGGATGATGGAGTCCACCACATCGTTGATGCGTTCCGTATAGTCGCGTATGTATTCGTAGCTCACGCCCTCCGCGCCGCTGGTGTTGATGGTGATTTGCGAGCGGTCTTCCAGTGGAGCCATTTCGGCAGGGATGGCGTTCCACAAGAAGAGAATGACCCCGAACATGCATACCGTAAAGATCAGGGCTATCCACCGTTTCTTTAGAAAAGCGGCAAGCGACCGGCTATACACGCGGTTCAAGCCCTCGAAGAATGGTTCGGTCTTGCGGTAGAACCAGTTCTTTTTATCCTGCCGTTTCAACAGCTTGGTGGCAAGCATGGGGGTGAACGTCAGGGCGGCAAAGGCGGAGATAAGCACGGATCCGGATACCACGAAACTGAACTCGCGGAACAGCCTTCCCGTTGTCCCCTCCATGAACACGATGGGGAAGAACACCGCTACCAGCGTGATGGTGGTGGAAATGACGGCGAAGAAGATTTCCTTGGAGCCTTCGATGCCCGCCTGCAAGGGGGGCATGCCTTTCTCGATGCGTACATAGATGTTTTCCGTCATTACAATGGCGTCATCCACTACCAGGCCCACGGCAAGCACCACGGCAAGCATGGACAACACGTTGATGGAGAATCCTGCCACGTACATCACGAAGAATGCGCCGATGAGCGATACCGGGATAACGATGCACGGCACCAGCGTAACGCGCCAGTCGCGCAAGAACAGGAAGATGATGATGATAACCAAGATGAAAGCTTCGTACACCGTGCTTTCCACTTCGCTGATGGAGGCACGGATGAAGCGTGTGTTGTCGAAGCCGTAGCTGTAGGTCACGTCTTCGGGCAGGTCTTTCTTCATGCGCTCCATGCGTTCGTACACTGCGTCGGCAATCTGTATGTGGTTGGCGCCCGGCTGGGGAATGACTACCACGCCTACCATGGGTACGCCGTTCATCTTCATGTAACTCTTGATGTCGGCGGGGCCCAGTTCGGCGCGGCCGATGTCGCTGAAGCGGATGATGCGGTTGCCGTCCTCTTTGATGATGAGGTCGTTAAACTCCTCGGCGGTGTGCATCAGGCCCAAGGTACGGATGGTCAACTCTGTGGTGTTGCCCTCGATGCTTCCCGAAGGCAGCTCGATGTTTTCCCGGTCTACGGCACTTTTCACGTCGACCGGTGTGATGCCGTAGCCAGACATCTTGGTGGGGTCGAGCCACAGGCGCATGGAGTATTTTTTCTCGCCCCAGATGCTGACGCTGCTCACGTCAGAGATGGTCTGCAATTGTTCTTTCACCGTAAGGTCGGCAATCTCGCTCAGCTCAAGCAGCGAGCGTTTGTCGCTTTGGAGCGCCACCATCAGGATGGGGGTGGCGTCGGCGTCGGCTTTCGATACGGTGGGAGGGTCGCAGTCGTCGGGCAGGTAGCGTTGTGCGCGCGACACCTTGTCGCGCACGTCGTTGGCGGCGGTTTCCAAGTCGACCGACAGCTCGAATTCTACTGTGATGCGGCTTTGCCCTTGCTGGCTGACGCTGGTAAGCGAGCGGATGCCGGGAATACCGTTGATGTTCTGTTCCAACGGTTCGGTAATTTGGTTCTCGATGACGTCCGCATTGGCACCCGTGTAAGAGCACGTTACGGAGATGATGGGATTGTCCACCGAAGGATATTCGCGGACTCCCAGATAGTTGTAGCCGATGATGCCGAACAGCAAGATGATGATGGTCAATACCGTTGACAACACCGGACGCCGTATGCTTAATTCGGATATATTCACGTTGGTAGTGATTAGTGGTTAATGTTTAGTGATTAGTGGTCGCTCGTGTTTAGTGATTGGTGATTAGCGTTTAGTGATTAGTGTTGTACTGTTTAATTAATCACTAATCACTAACCCCTAACCGTTCAATAAATCTTGTCGAGTGTGACAGGCATGCCCGTGCGCAGTTGTTGGGTACCGGAGATGATGACCGTATCGCCTTCTGCCAGACCTTTGACGGCTTGTACCAGCGACTCGTTGCGTATGCCGGTGATGATATCCACGGGTTGGGCTTTCCCGCTTTTGTAAAGGAATACTTTGTCTTTGCCCATTTCCGGCACAATGGCTTGCGAGGGTATGGCCAAGGCGTCCTGCAGCTCATGCCTGCGCAAGGTAAGTGAGGCATAGCGTCCCGGCATAATGCCCGTAGGATTGGGGTAGAGGGCCCGGATGGTAAGCGTGTGTGTATTCAGGTCGAGGCTCGATTCGCGGGCATAGACTTTGGCTTGGTATTGGTTGAGGGAACCTTCCAGGGTGAAGGTCAGCATGGAGCCTATCTTTACGTCGTTGGCGTAGCGTTCGGATACGGCAAATTCCACTTTCAAAGGGGATATCTTGGTGAGTTTTGCCACTACGGTAGTGGGCGAGGCATAGGTACCCACGCTGACTTGCCTTAAGCCGATGACGCCGTCGAAAGGTGCGCGCAGTTCGGTCTGTTCTATTTGCGCCTCAACGCTCTCGATGTCCGCATTCAGTGTGGCAAGTTCGGTTTTCACCTGTTCATAAGCTTCCTTGCTCACGGCGTCGCGCTTCAGCAGGGCATCTTGGCGGAACACCCGGTCTTCGGCCAGTTTCAGTTGCGAGACCAGTCTTTGCAACTGGGCCTGCAGGGGGCGATCGTTCACTTTGGCAAGCAGTTGCCCCTTGGTGACGTGGGTGCCCTCTTCAAAATTGATGGATACGATTTTGCCCGAAGTCTCGAATGACAGGTCCACTTCCTCATCGGGTATCAGGCTTCCTACAAGGGGGATGTCCTCGGTTAATACTTGTGGTTTGACGATGATGGCATTCACGTTCAGTGTCTTCCGTGATTGCCCGTCGTTATCCGCTACCAGGTCGGCGGCAGCCAGTTCTTCGTTTTCTTTGGGGAGTTGTGAGTAGATTCCTGCCCCGATCAGCCCGATGCCGATGATGGCTATAAGGCCTCTTTTGACTATTCTATTCATTTGCGTGGTATTAGTAGTATAACCTGTTTATGTCTGTTTTTAATTTCCCATTAAGGGAAAAATTCCCTTGTGGGGAGTTGCCGTCAGTAAGCGGTGCGGTATTTGCTTTCGTCCTTATCCTCCAGCATGCTGAGGTAAGAGGCGTAACGCGACTGACTGATGCGGTGTTCTTCTACCGCCTGCCTTACGGCGCAACCCGGCTCGTGCCTGTGCGTGCAGTTGCCGTATCGGCAATCTGCCGATGTCCGGAATATTTCGGGGAAATAGTGCCCTATTTCCTCCTCTTCCATGTCGAATGTGCCGAAGCCTTTGATGCCCGGTGTGTCGATGATGTAGCCCTCACCATCGACGGGGAACATTTCGGAGAATGTAGTAGTGTGCATCCCCTTGTTGTGTGCTGTGGAGATTTCGCCAACCTTTGCGGCTGCCTCGGGCAGGATGGCGTTGATAAGTGTGGATTTCCCTACGCCCGAGTTTCCTGCCAGCAGGGTGATGTTGCCCTTAAGGCATTCTTTGAGTGTATCGATGCCTTCGCCCTGCAGAGCCGATATCCGGAAGCAGGGATAGCCTATCTGCGTGTACAGTTGCGTCAAGGCATCCAGGTAACGCAGGTCATCGGCGTTGTAGGTGTCTACTTTGTTGAATACAAGATTTACGGGGATACGATAGGCCTCGGCCGAAGCCAGGAAACGGTCGATGAAGGTGGTGGAGGTTTCCGGGTAGTTGACGGTAACTATCAGCATGCATTGGTCGAGGTTGGCAGCCAGGATGTGCGACTGTTTCGAGAGGTTGGAGGCGCGCCGTATGATGTAGTTGCGGCGGTCTTCAATCTCGGTGATGAAAGCAGTCCCTTCGCGGTTGAGCACGATTTGCACACGGTCGCCCACCGCTACGGGGTTGGTGCTGCGTATGCCTTTTAGGCGGAAGTTGCCTTTCACCTTGCATTCCACGCACCGGCCCTCGTCGGTTTTCACCAAGTACCAGCTTCCTGTATTTTTTACGACCAGCCCTCTCATAGTCCTAAATGAAGAATGAAGAATCGCCGCTGCGCGACAAAATGAAGAATTCTGTAGGAACGCGGGTGTGCCATAATTCTTCATTCTTCATTTTTAGTCCTTCATTACACCGTCATGATTTCTTTCTCCTTGGCAGCCAGCATGTCATCAATCTGCTTGATGTACTTGTCGTGGGTTTTCTGGAGCTTTTCTTCGCCACTCTTCTGCGCGTCTTCGGCCAGACCTTCTTTCACGGCTTTTTTCAGTGCGTCGATGGCATCACGGCGGGCGTTGCGCACGCTCACCTTGGCGGTCTCTCCTTCAGCCTTACATTGCTTGGCCAGTTGGCGGCGGCGTTCTTCGGTAAGGGGAGGGATGCCGATGCGGATAATTTCGCCGTTGTTTTCCGGCATGATGCCAAGAGAAGAGTCTATGATGGCTTTCTCGATGATGCGGAACATGCTCTTGTCCCACGGCTTGATGGCGATACTCCTTGCGTCGGGTGTGGTGACGGCAGCCACGTTGTTGATGGGCACCATCGACCCGTACGAGTCTACGCGGATGCCGTCCAGCAGGCGCACGTCGGCTTTGCCGGCACGGATGTGTGCCAATGCATCGTCCAGGTACATTACTGCCATGTCCATTTTCTCCTGAGCTTCTCCTAAGATGTCTTTTACGTCTTTCATATGCTTGTTTTTGTTAAGAGTTCCTTTGTAAAAGATTGGTGAGCAAATGTAGGGCATTTTTTCCTTTCTTGCAACACCGCGTTGTTTTTTTGCCGATAAGAGATGCACTTCTGTCAGTGCTGTTCCAAAAAACTGAAGATATATGGAATGAATGGTGTGGGGGTTCCTGTATTTCTATTATCTTTGTCCGCTGAACTTTTTAAGGATTGTTACGATTATGCTTACCGATTTGTTGAATTCTTCCTACTTCGCCCTGTTTCTCATCGTGGCTTTGGGATTTATGTTGGGGCGGATAAAAATCAAAGGCCTGTCTCTGGATGTGTCGGCAGTGATTTTCATCGCATTGCTTTTTGGGCACTTCGGGGTGGTTATCCCCAAGGAACTGGGGAATTTCGGCCTTGTGTTGTTTATTTTCACCATCGGCATTCAGGCGGGACCCGGATTTTTCGACTCGTTCCGCAGCAAGGGCAAGACGCTGATTCTGATTACGTTGCTCATCGTGGGCTCGGCGGCCTTGACAGCGGTGGGGCTGAAGTATGCTTTTGGCATCGATACGCCCAGCATCGTGGGGCTGGTGGCAGGCGCGTTGACCAGTACGCCCGGTCTGGCAGTGGCGATAGACAGCACCCAGTCGCCTTTGGCGTCCATCGCTTATGGCATAGCCTATCCGTTTGGTGTGATAGGTGTCATCCTCTTCGTCAAGCTATTGCCCAGAATATTGCATGTCGACCTGGCGCAGGAGGCCCGCAAGCTGGAGAAAGAGCGCCGGGGGGAATATCCGGAGTTGTCGACCTGCATCTTCCGGGTGACGAACCCCGTGATTTTCGGGCGCAGCCTGGCGCAAATCAATGCCCGTGCCATGACGGGGGCGGTCATCTCGCGGCTGAAGCATGACGGGCAGATTTCCATCCCTACGGCGCAGACCGTGTTGCACGAAGGTGACTACCTGCAGGCGGTGGGCAGTGAGGAAGCCTTGAACCAGTTGGCTACGCTGGTAGGCGTGCGCGAGGAAGGCGAACTGCCTTTGCAGGACACGCACGAGATAGTCTCTTTGCTTCTTACCAACAAGGATATGATAAACAAGCAGCTGGGCGATTTGAACCTGATGCGTACTTTCAGTTGCACCGTTACCCGCGTCCGCAGGAGTGGCATCGACCTGTCCCCCTCGCCGGAACTTGCCTTGAAGTTTGGCGACAAGCTGATGGTAGTCGGTGAGAAGGAGGGGCTGAAAGGCTTGGCCCGCTTGTTGGGGAATAATGCCAAGAAGTTGTCCGACACCGATTTCTTCCCCATTGCCATGGGTATTGTACTGGGCGTCTTGTTCGGTCAGTTGAATATCTCTTTCCCCGGAGGCTTGTCTTTTTCGCCGGGACTGACGGGCGGCATCCTCATTGTCGCCTTGGTGCTGAGCGCCATCGGAAAGACGGGCCCCATCCTTTGGACCATGTCGGGACCTGCCAATCAGTTGCTGCGCCAGTTGGGCTTGCTGTTGTTTTTGGCTGAAGTGGGGACTTCGGCAGGCAAGACGTTGGTCGCCACGTTCCAGGAAAGCGGCTGGTTGATGTTTGGTGTAGGGGCGGCCATCACGCTGGTGCCTATGTTGGTGGCAGTGATTGTAGGGCGTCTGTGCTTTAAAATCAGTATGCTCGACCTTCTTGGCACGATTACCGGCGGCATGACCAGTACGCCCGGTCTTGCGGCGGCCGACTCCATGACGGACAGCAACATCCCCGGTGTGGCCTACGCTACGGTCTATCCCATCGCCATGGTGTTCCTTATCCTCGCCATCCAGTTTATGGCGACGCTGGTGTGATAATTTCGCAGATTATCCCTACTTTTGCGTCGTTAAATGGAAAATTTGTGTACTTTTCTTTTTGCCTTGACGCAAAAAGAAAAGCTACCAAAAGAAAAAAGTCAAGCGCTGAATCTCCGGGGCTACTCCGGGCAGTCTTCTGCCTAAAGGGCAAAAACTCGCTACGCTCAAACAGTTTGCCCTTCTTAACGGCAGAAAACCACCCTCCGCTTTACGCCCCTCCGCTTAGGCGCGACCATCCGGCAGAGGGCAGCAGACTTTCCGGTTTGCGGAATGCGGCACGCTATGTCTCTACAGAGTAAGGGTTGATGCCGCATGGCTCTCCGGCATTGACCGGCGGGCGTGAAGCGGAGGACGGCGGGCAGGCGTATAAAACGGCAGACTGTTTGAGCGAAGCGAGTTTCTGCCGTTTAGCCTGAACACCGGCCGGAGTAGCCCGGCGGGTACAGCCGGGGTCCTTTCTTTTTGGCAGCTTTTTCTTTCGGACAAGCGAAAGAAAAAGTGCAAAGACAAATTATTATTTTATGCAATACATTCTTTCCTCTCCCGCCGCTTTGCATACCGACATCTCTTTGCCGGCATCGAAAAGCATCAGTAACCGTGCGTTGATTCTTCATGCCTTGGCACGCGGGCGACAACCTTTACACCATTTGAGCGATTGTGACGATACCCGTGTCATGATAGAAGCCTTGCAAGGCAATGATAGGGTGGTGGATATTCTGGCGGCAGGGACGGCCATGCGCTTCCTTACGGCCTACTTCTGCGTGACGCCGGGCACACGCATCCTTACCGGCACGCAGCGCATGAGGCAGCGGCCAATCGGAATCTTGGTAGAGGCATTGCGCTCGCTGGGTGCACGGATAGATTATGTGGAGCAGGACGGCTTCCCGCCTTTGCGGGTGACCGGCGCTGCTTTGCAGGGCAGTGAGGTGACACTGGCGGGCAATGTAAGCTCGCAGTACATTTCAGCCTTGCTCATGGTGGGGACGGTGTTGCCCGGAGGGTTGAGGCTGACGTTGGAAGGCAACATCGTTTCGCGTCCGTACATCGACCTGACCCTTCGACTGATGCGCGATTTTGGCGCGCAGGCAGAGTGGGTTTCCGAAGATTGCATCCGGGTTTGTCCGGGAGGGTATAAGGACGTGGAGTTTACGGTGGAAAGCGATTGGAGCGCGGCGTCCTATTGGTATGAGATGGTGGCATTGGCAGGCCGGGGGGCGGAGGTCTCTTTGCATGGTCTCTTTGCACAGAGCTACCAGGGGGACAGCCGGGGGGCGGAGCTCTTCTCCCGGTTGGGCGTGCGGACGGCCTATACGGCAGGCGGCGTGCGGCTGTCTTATAGCGGGAACACCGTGGAGCGTTTGGAGGAAGATTTGGTGGATATCCCCGACCTGGCGCAGACCTTTGTGGTGACCTGCTGCTTGCTGGGAGTGCCTTTCCGCTTCACAGGTCTGCAAAGCCTTAAGATCAAGGAAACGGACCGCATCGAGGCATTGAAAGCAGAGTTGCGCAAACTGGGCTACATAGTGCGCTCCGAGCACGACAGCGTGTTGTCGTGGGAGGGCGAGCGTTGCGAGCCTTGCGCCAGTCCCGTCATCCGCACTTACGAAGACCATCGCATGGCCATGGCTTTTGCGCCCGCCAGCCTGAGGGTACCCGGGCTGTGCATTGCCGAGCCGCAGGTAGTGTCCAAGTCCTATCCCGCTTATTGGCAGCATTTGCAGGCGGCAGGATTCCTCTGTAAAGACGCGGCGTGCCCCCTTTCCTGAATATAACCTATTTGATGCATGTGCAGATGTAGAGACGCGGTACGCCGCGCCTCCACACGCTGGCGTGTTTATCCTTACGGATAAATGTTAACAATATCCGCCCTTCCTCAAGCCTGTTTCCCCCATTTTCCACCGTATCTTGTCCGTATTTCCTACGGTCCACCTCCGACTATATACGCCCATAGATTATCGGACTTGTGTCGGACTTGTATCGGAGGAGAGTCGGAGGTGGCACGCAGTTGGGGTGTAATTTGCTTGGTAATATATTGGTTTATAGAGGAGTATAAATGATTTTCAAGGTGATTTTTGTGAGGGAAAGGGAATAGTCTGGATTTTTTATGTAAAGATTTTACGCATTATGGGGATGGAAGGATGCGGATTTTAATATGTTTACATTTTGTGGGCGGATGGGACGGTTGCGGAAGTCTGGTGGAGGGATATTTGGAATTTCCCTGTTTTTTGTGTTTCTTTGTACAGACCAATTCACTATGCCATGAAAATATCTTTTTGCATCACCTGCATGAACCGCTTGGAGCACCTGCGGAAGACTTTGTTTCCTCTTGCTTCAAAAGTGGCATTATAAAACCTGCTAATTCGTCAAAAGTCATGTTGGGGTTAATTTCCCATGGGATGCAATTCCAATTTCCTTCTAATTGAGATTTAACATAAGCGTCAATGCTTCTCCGTGGATATTTACCTATGTATGTATCAAGTAAATTTTCTTTTATATCGAAATGATAATTTGTCTTTTCAGCAAAGTCTTCCCAATTTTTAGAAAGACTTTTTTTGTCAGCTATATCTATAATTTCAATTAAATCTAAGCGCCGAAACACTTTTGAAAAAGCCTTGTACATAATTTCTCTCGCAGCTACATCGCTTTTAGGTGCGCTATATCCCCAGATGGTCAGTATCTCAGCACGTTCTAAATAATCTTCAAGTTCAGACCAACTATGACGAATAAAAATATCTGATTGGTAGTCTTTGTTTTTTACGGGGTATAAAAGTTTGGACATTACTAAAGGTTTACCACACTTCGAACAAGTAACATTCTGTAACGGTTCATAACGCATACAAGTTTTGCATAATCCTACGGCAACAGACCCGTGCAAAAATATAAGTTGAGGTAAATCCTTTGTGATTTGATTTACTCTGTTGTATGCTTGTAACAATAAAGGGTCCCAATTAAAAGTTGCTATACAATCTTTGCTCCGTAAAAAAAGAATTAAATAATCATATAATGTCGGTTTTGCTGGTATTTGCATCTTACTATAATATGAGATAATCCCTTTTTCTATTTCATCTTTTAGTTCAAGCTGATTAGTTTCGTAAAGTTCTGAATATATATCTTCAATATTATTACTGGCAGTTCTTATAGTTATATCTTTTAATATATAGCTCAAACCTGTTATAGCAAGGAAATCTTCCATAACAGGACTTTTCAAGCCATTTATGTCTCCAAAAGGTATAGTGGCTTTTGTTGCTCCGGCTCCTAAAATAAACAAATGGGGTCTTTCTTTCAACTTTTCGAAGTCTATCTGTTCCATGTTTTTAGTTTTATTCTATCACTACTGTCCCGTAAAAGTGGATAATTAGTTCTTTGAAATTATTGAAATATAGTCAATTACGCGGTTTTTTAAAATGAAACGGACTTGATTTTTCAACTTTGCAGTCTAATACAAATGGCTG
>CALULP010000033.1 GCA_944321495.1 uncultured Bacteroides sp.
ATAGCAGCCATTTGTATTAGACTGCAAAGTTGAAAAATCAAGTCCGTTTCATTTTAAAAAACCGCGTAATTGACTATATTTCAATAATTTCAAAGAACTAATTATCCACTTTTACGGGACAGTAGTGGTTCTGAATAATTGTTTTTTACGTGGGCGGTACTTGTTATTAAAATAATTTTGATATCTGATAGATAAGTGCCGCCTGCTTCTATTTTAACGTGTTATGAAAATAATATCTTTGATTTTCGTTATATTATGTAGCTTAGTCGCTTGTACGCCATCTTCTGTAGTCGTTTTCCCTATAGATGAAACTTTAACTCCTGAACTAATGCCTTTGCAGGGGGTAACAAGCCCTATGCGCGTAGAGATAAAACATCCGTATCTTATCGTTCAAAACGATAAACAAAACGACAGTTTGTTTCATATTTATAATCTTACTGATAAGAAGTTGGTAGGTGTTTTTGGACGTAAAGGTCAGGGACCGGGAGAATTCACTACTCCTTGGTTGGTACAGACTTATCTGTCTGATTTAATAGTAGAAGATAATCATAAGTTTCATCATTATGAGTTTGATTCTTTAGGGCATCCTGTCCAAAAAGAGTCTATGGAGGCTCAAACCGTAGTATCCATTGTGGCAGAGGCGGCTTTTATTAATGATTCTATTTTTGTAGTTGATGAAAGATATACCGGCCCCAATCTATATAAGTTTAATATGAATAGTGAAATTCCTCTTAAAAAGTTTTCTTATCGTACTCCTAATATGATTGATTTCTATGCGGATCCGCAAATGGGATATGTTGTTGCAAATAATAAGCGCATTATACTTTGTCGCGGTTATAAAAAAGAAATTGAATTTATGGATACAGACTTTAATCTGATAAAAAAGATTTCTTTTGAATTTGATAGTCCTACTGAAATAACCGGACAGAATCAAGGGGATGTAAATGTAAGTTATGATAATGCGTATTTGGGAGAGCACTACTTATACGTTTCTTGTATAGGAACTTCTTGGAATGAATACTATAAAAGGAATACGTATGGAAGTATAATTGAAGTATATGATTTGGATGGTAATCCGGTAGCCCGTTATACCTTAAATGGTAGACAGCCAATATATTTTGCTGTGGACGAGGAGACATATACCCTTTATGGCCCAGGTCCAGATGCAAATCCTGAAGATAATTTGTTAGTGTATCAATTGAAAGGTCTCTCAAAATGATGAATGCTCGTGTAATAGTTTACATTGCCTGTGTAGCGATACTCTTATCATGCAGTGCTTGCAATGAGAAAAAACGGACGGAGAAAGAACTTGAAGTAGAGTTGCGGCAATTTAAGGAAAAGGCTATTCTTTTTCCTGATAATTTGCAGGCAGCCATATATGGAAGGCAGGAAGATCCCGATACGACTTTGTTGCACCGTGTATGGAAAATGGTGGTATATGTGGATAAGAGCGGTTGCACGGGTTGCAAGCTAAGGACTTTATTGCCGGTTTATATGTTTATGCTGGAAAATAAATCGGATAAGGATTTTGGCGTAGTTGTAATTTTGAATACTCCGGATAAAGAAGAAACTGCTCAAATGTTGACCGATTTACGCTTTCGTCATACCGTCTTTTTTGATGCGGATGGGGCCTTTGAACGGCTAAACCCTCAAATGCCTAAAAAAGAGGAATTTCACATGTTCCTGCTGAATGGAGAGAATAAAGTCGTTTTAATAGGAAATCCTACCCATAATGAGAAACTGAATCGTCTTTATTTGTCTGCAATGAAAAATTGAAAAGGATGGAAAGGAAAAAACAAAATCTTGTGTGCAGATTGGTGAATGTTGCGGTTAACGTCTTATTCGGAATAGCCATTTTGATTGTAGGTTGGCTGTGCTTGCAGGTTTTTGTTTTTTCCTCCTTTCGCATTCCCAGCCGTTCGATGGAACCGGAGTTGACAATCAATGATTATGTATTGGTTTTAAAGCCGATTATCGGTCCTCGTATTTTCAATGTATTTGCATCACTAAGGGGAGAACAGGTCGCCATTTACAGACTGCCGGGTTTCAGGCGCATAAAGCGGAATGATGTGTTGGTCTTTAATAATCCCTATCCTGAAAGTCCGGATACGATGCAGATGCATATCCTTAAATATTATGTGAAGCGCTGTATTGGAATCCCCGGAGATACATTGTCTATTCAAAATGGTTATTTCCGTATCAAAGGGGTGACTGACCGCTTGGGGCACTTGGCGTCGCAGGAGAAAATATCTAAAGAAACGAAAGAGGTGAAGATGGAAGACTGCTTTCCTCATGATAGTATTGTGCGGTGGAATATGAAAAACTTTGGCCCGATGTATATACCGGGGCGGGGAGATTCTATTTCATTGGATATGATAAATGCAAAGTTGTATAAACAGCTTATTGAATGGGAAACGCAGGCAGACTTGCGCTTTCAAGATTCTTGTTGTTTTATTAATGGCGTGCGGATTGAGGGATATCGCTTTAAGAAGAACTACTATTTTATGGCAGGTGATAATGGATTAGACTCACAAGATTCGCGTCATTGGGGATTGGTTCCGGAAGATTTTATTGTAGGAAAAGTGTGGTTAATATGGAAATCTTATGATCCGTTTACCGGCAAATTCAGAAAAGATCGTTTTCTTAAAAAGGTGCATTAGATGGAAAAGCATTTATCAAGAGGGAATGTTTGTTTGTCAATAAGGCTGTTATTGTTGATGTTGGCTATTGTTCTTGTAGGGTGTACTCTTTTTGTTATAACGCCCGAGTTGGAAGATAGCATGACCGTGGGAAAAGTTTTTTGGCTTCATTTATCTACATTATTATTGGCGGGATGTGCTGCTGTTGCATTTTTATGGGAACATCATCTTAAATATTTCTATTTTTCTATTGCTGATGGTTTGTTCTTGGCTTTTGCGGGTATTGTTTTGTTGACTTATGATTGGGAACTTAATCCGGCTCCTGAAAAACTGCTGTTTGGAGGGCAATTGTTGGTTTTGTGGTTTTTGTTGCGCTTGATGCTGAATCAATGGCCTCAGTTGTGCGAATATATTCTTCTCGTATTGGTCGTTACTGGTTTGGTGGAGAGTGTTTGGGGCGTTTTGCAGCTTTATGGGGTGGTGGCTTCTAATCATGGGATTTTTAGATTGACAGGTAGTTTTTATAATCCAGGGCCTTATTCCGGGTATTTGGCTTTGGTCCTTCCGATGTGTTTATGGAAGGTTTTATCTTATGATAGGAAAAATACATCAAGGCTTTTGGTAAACAAAATCATATATTATATGATGTGTGGCATTGCTTTGATGATATTGATAGTATTGCCTGCCGGTATGAGCAGAACGGCTTGGATTGCATCAATAATAGCTTGTGGTTGGGTTTATTGGTATAAATATGGGGCAATGCAAGTTAAGGCTTTGTTAGAGAAATACAGAATAAAACCTATTGTTTTTTTCATTGGCTTGCTTTTCATAATAATAATGTTTGCATTCGGCCTTTTTGTGTTGAAAAAGGATTCTGCGTTAGGACGATTGTTGCTGTGGAAAGTTACAGGAAAAGCAATTATGGAACAACCTTTTACAGGTGTAGGATTAGGAGGTTTCCCGGTTGCTTATGCCGAGGCTCAAGCCAAATATTTTTCCTCCGGTAAGGCCTCTGGACCAGAAATATGGGTGGCGGATTGTCCGGATTATGCTTTTAATGAGTTTTTGCAGATAGGCTTGGAGCAGGGAATAATAGGATTATTGCTTTTTATGTTATTGCTATGTTATTCCATTGCAAGTGGTATTAGGGCTAAACAGATAGGGGTAGTCGGCAGTTTGTTGGCATTGATGATTTTCAGTTTGGCTTCTTATCCATTACAGTTGCCAGAGCTTTGGGTAGTACTGGTCTTTTTGTTGGCTGTTTCTAATAATGATGCCGGAAAGTTTAGATATGTTAGGAAGCGAAGCGCGGTTTTACTGATTATAGGAGGCTTGGGATTGTCTGCTTATGGATTTTGTAGTCATGGGTTGCAGTATTATCCTGCTTACAAGGAGTGGCGTTATGTGAAACAATTGCATAATGCAGGGATTGATGATTCTGTGATAGATGCATATACTAATTTGACATTGCAATTGCCTCACAGGCCAGAATTGTTATTTGAAACAGCATTATGTTTTAATGGAGAAAAGAGATATGAACAAGCTACCCATTGGCTGTATCGGGCAATGAAGTTGAGCAATAATCCAATGATTTATTATGTTACTGCTCAAAATGAACAGTTAATGGGAAACTATCATCACGCAGAACGTCTCTTGTTACATTCTATTCAGATGTTGCCAGAGAGAATATATCCGTATTATTTGTTGACTCAGTTATATTCTGATTCTTTATTTTTCCAAAAGGACAAATATTGTAAAGTGGCGAAATATGTGTTAGAGCATAGGCCTAAGGTCGAGAGCCCTGCAATTCAAGAGATGAGAAAGAAAGTTCAAGAGCATGTGACTAAGTTAAAATTACAAATAGAGTGATTAATTTATGTGGAAAATATTTCTTTTATTATTATGTATATTGTCGAGCTGTCATAATCCTACAAAATTGGATGCAGCTTTAGATTTTGCGGGAGCAAATCGGAATGAATTAGAAAAAGTTCTTATACATTATAAGGATAGTGGCCTAAAGTATGATGCGGCACGTTTCTTGATAGAAAATATGCCGTATTATTATTCTCACCAAGGAGTGGCATTAGATTCTGCTAAAATGGCTTTGATGACTGCTGATTCACATGGGATAATATCTAATACTCTGATTGAACGTTGGTCATCTCCGGATAGTTTGAGTAAGATTTATGATGCCCATGTGATTAGTGCAGATTATATTATTCGAAATATAGATCATGCTTTTGTCAACTGGAAGAGACGTTCGTGGAATAAGTACCTCTCTTTTGAGGATTTTTGTGAGTTACTGTTGCCTTATCGGATTGGAGATGAACCGTTGGAGGATTGGCGTAGTGCTTATGAAAAGCGTTATGCGTTTTTGTTAGATTCAATTTATAAAGGGACTGATGTTATAGAAGCAACTACAGCCATTTGTCAACAATTAAAGAAAGAGGGGTTTGTTTATAATTGGGAGTTTTCTACTCCTCATTTAGGGGCTTCTTTTTTGTTGGATCATCGTGCTGGGACTTGTGAGGATGCTTGTGATTTGACAATATACGTATTACGAGCTTTGGGTATTCCTGTTGCCATTGATTGTTATACATATTCTCCGGAAACAAGGAAAGGTCATACTTGGAATGTGGTTAGAGATACTACTGGTGCGTATCTTGGCGTTTGGTTTACAGAACGTTTACCAGAGCGAGGAAAAATTTATTCAGATGGTAGGAAAGCCGGGAAAGTATTTAGGAAACAATATGCCGCCCCTTTTTATAAAGATGTATCATCTGAGTATTATTCGGATACATTGGAATTAGATATTCATGATAATTCATTAGAACAGGTATATTTGGGCGTTTTTCATCCTGACGGATGGGTGCCAATAGATTGCAAGCCAGTAATGGATGGAAAGGTCATGTTCCCCAATATAGAATCAAAGGCTGAATATATACTGCTAAAGAATTCTGATGATAAATTTGTTACCATTGGATATCCTTTCTATTTTGATGGTCATAGTGTTTCTCACTATATCCCGGATTTATCTCAAAAAGAAACAGTGCGGCTTTATCGCAAACAAACCTTGTTCAGTTGGATTTGGCATTATTTATGGGAATTGGATGGAGGTATATTTGAGTTCTCAAATCAAGAAGATTTTAGTAAAATTGAATATGCCTATAAGGTTCGGGGAGTACCACCTACTTGTCATAATGGTTTTGTGTGCTCTCCTTCTGTAATATGTCGTTTTATACGTTATCGTGCGCCTAAAGGCCGCAATACGGATATAGCGGAGTTATGTTTTTGGGACAGTAATGCATTAATAGATCCGGTATCTGTAAAAGGAGAACGTCCGGAAACTTCAAAAAGTCAAATTGAAAAGGCTTTTGATAAAGAAATATTGTCTTCTTATACAACAATTGTACCTGGGGCAACGTTGTTCATGGATTTTGGCAGAGAGGTTGAAATCGACAGTGTGGCTTTTGTTGCACGTAATGACGATAATTATATACGCATTGGAGATACTTATGAATTGTTCTATTTTTCAGGTAAGAACGGTTGGGTATCATTAGGACGTAAAACAGCTGTTGTACCTTGGTTGGAATATGACAATATGCCCGAGGGCGCTTTATTTCATTTGCGCTGCCTGACCCGTGGTGTGGAGGAACAAGTATTTCACGTAGAGAATGGTAAACAGGTCTTTGTTAGTAATCAAGGGGTGCCAATAGAATAGGTTTTAAAGTATGAAAGAATAATCATGAAAGATGACAAGAATAATTGCACTTTTGGTTGGAGAAGCCGAGAGAACGGTAATTGACTGTGTATTGGCATTCAGCGGTGTGAAAAGTACTTGTTCTTGCCTCAATATCTGTCCGTAGATTTTGATATGGACTGGTATAATGCATACATGTCGGCTATCAGGAGTGAAAGTCTTTACATCGCTGGGGCAGGAACTTGAATTGGGGTATAAAAATCCGTAATATGTGCACAAATCCTGTGGGGGCAAACGGCTACTTTTGCATCAGGCTGTCGGATAGGGTCCGGTGGCCGGGTAATGTTTAAAGGTAAAGCTTATGAAACGAATGTTTGGAAAATGGATCTGCCTTCTACTAACCTTCGCAGGGGTAGTCGGCGCAAATGCGCAAGGGACGCCGGGCGCGGCTTCCGGCACGGCGGGAGAACTGCCCAGGGTGTATATGTTCAAGGATATAAACTCCGCCAATCTGGTGAAAATCTATGAGGCATTGGGCCGCGAGGCCACGGGCAAGGTGGCCGTGAAGCTTTCGACGGGAGAGCCCGGCGGGCACAACTTCCTGCAACCTGCCCTGATAAAGGACTTGGCGCAGAAGGTGAACGGTACTATCGTGGAGTGCAACACGGCTTACGGCGGGAAGCGCGGAAATACGGCGGACCACATGCAGGCTGCCAAGGACCACGGTTTTACGGCGATTGCCAAGGTGGATATCATGGATGCGGACGGCAGCGCCAAGTTGCCGGTAAAGGGCGGTAAGCACCTCCCGTATGACCTGGTGGGCAAGCATTTCCTGGATTATGATTTTGTGGTGGTGCTGTCCCACTTCAAGGGGCACGCCATGGCAGGTTTCGGCGGGGCGCTGAAAAACATCTCCATCGGCATCGCTTCGTCGGAGGGGAAAACGCTGATACACTCCGGCGGCAAGAGCACTACCGACTGGGGAAGCCCTAAACAGGAAGACTGGCTGGAGAGTCTGGCGGAGGCTGCCAAGGCGGTCATGGACCATTGTGGCGACAATATCCTTTATATCAGTGTGGCCAACAACTTGTCGGTGGACTGTGATTGCGACTCTTCTCCCGAGGACCCGAAGATGGGCGACATCGGCATCCTGGCTTCGCTTGACCCGGTGGCCTTGGACAAGGCTTGCACGGACCTGGTGCGTTCGTCCGAAGACCATGGGAAGATTCACCTGATAGAGCGTATCGACTCGCGCAAGGGCATGCACACGCTGGACTATGCCGAACAGTTGGGCATGGGCAGCCAGAAGTATGAATTGGTCAAACTGGACTGAAAGTGCTGATACGTGTCTGGCGGAGGGCCATGCCGCCAGGTGATACCCGATTTGTTTACTTGTTAAAAGACTGAGGCATGAAGAAAATTATTTGTTTATCACTGATATTGTTATCTATAAATATTCAAAGCATGATGGCTCAAGAGAAAATTACGCAGACTGCCGGACGTGTGCAGTTGGGGGAGTTTGCCCCCAAGTTTGCCGAGTTGAACGATGATGTGCTTTTCGGCGAAGTGTGGAACCGCAAAGGACTTAGCCCGCACGACCGCAGCATGATAACCATTGCCACGCTGGTAGGCAAGGGCATTATAGACTCCTCGCTGACCCACCACCTGCAATTTGCCAGGCAGAACGGGGTGACCCGTACCGAGATTGCTGAAATGCTGACCCACATTGCTTTCTATGCTGGGTGGCCCAACGCATGGGGCGCATTCCGCCTGGCCAAGGATGTGTGGGCGGACAGTGAGGCGGCCGATGGCGGCAAGGCGGCTTTCCAGCGGGAGATGATTTTTCCCATCGGCGAGCCCAACACGGCATACGCCAAGTATTTCATCGGCAACAGTTACCTGGCGCCTATTTCCAAGGAACAGATTCCTTTCAACAATGTGACGTTTGAGCCGCGCTGCCGCAACAACTGGCACATCCACCACGCCACGAAAGGCGGCGGGCAGATGCTGGTGTGCGTAGCCGGCCGCGGATGGTACCAGGAGGAAGGCAAGCCTGCCGTGCAGATGCTGCCCGGCGATGTCATCCACATTCCTGCCAACGTGAAGCACTGGCATGGCGCGGCTGCCGACAGCTGGTTTGCCCACCTGGCCTTTGAGATTCCCGGCGAGAACGCTTCCAACGAGTGGCTTGAACCCGTGACCGACGCGGAGTATGACAAGCTGGAGGCACGCTGATATAGGTTAAATAGTGTTTGTAATTGACAGTGAAGCCCGTCGCCCTGCCGCATACAGGCAGGACGGCGGGCTTTGTTGTTTTGAGGAGGTTGGTCAGGCTATCAACAGTTCGACATTGCCTTCTTTCATTTTCTGAACATGTTCTTCTGAAATCTTGTTGTCTGTGATAAAGGTATGTACCATGGATATTGATCCCAAACTGGCGAATGCGGACACGCCTATTTTCGATGAATCGGCTACAAGGAAAACGCGTTCCGCCGATTGTATCATGGCGGTTTTTACCATCAGGTCGCTAAGGCTGGGGTAGGTGAGGCTCATGTCGTGCGAGATGCCTGCGGTAGCCAGGAAAAGTTTGCCCACTTTGATGTCCTTGAAAGAGTCTGCCGCCATTTTCCCCGTCAGCGACAAGGTGGGCGCCTTGAATTCTCCGCCTGTGACAATGAGGTTAATGCCGGGGTTTTCGCCTAAAATGAGGGCTATGTTCAAGGCGTTGGTAATGACCGTAAGATTGCGGTAGGGTTGCAGCAATTTGGCTATTTCGGTCGTGGTGGAGCCGGAATCCAAGATGAGGCTGTCTCCCTCGTTAATGAATTCCACCGCTTTGTGGGCAATTTCTTGTTTTTCTTCCAAGTGGTTCTGATTGAGTACCTTTCCTGTTTTTGCAAACGATCCGACATCTTTCAAGAAGGCTCCGCCGTATTCCCTTTGCACATAACCTAATTTCTCCAATGCTTCCAAATCCTGGCGGATGGTTACGTCGGTTACATTGAATATGCGGCTTAATTCTTGCACCTTGGCGTGCCCGTCTTCGCGGATGAGGTCTAAGATTTTCAGTCTTCGTTGATTCAGTGCCATAGTTCTTTCTTGTTGCCTTGGGTTATTTTCTGATGCAAAGGTAGTTAAAAAAAACGAGCTGTGCTTCTTTTCTTCTTTTTATTTTCTTTCGCTTTGTCGTTCTTTCGTTTATTTATTTTTATTTCGATACAGTTTCTTTTATAGACATGTTTTAAGTATAAATATTGTTAATTGGTAGCGGAATATTTACGATTTCTTTTGTTTGTTTGTGAAAACATTCATTCCTTTGCGGAGAAATAACAAAGAACACTTATGAAAACAAAAGAGTTGATGCTTGAATCCGAAAGAAATCGAAAGAAATTGGTGGATGTTATCCATAAGGCGAAAGCCGGTCATATAGGTGGAGACCTCTCTTGCTTGAACATGTTGACGGCTCTTTACTTCGAGGTGATGAAGGTAAATCCGGAAGATCCTACAGATGCTTTACGCGACCGTTTTGTGTTGAGCAAAGGTCATTGTGTGGAAGCGTTGTATGTCACCTTGGAAGCCCGTGGCTTTATGCCTGAAGGTATGTTGGACACTTTAGGGCAGTTTGGCTCTGTCTTGTCGGGGCATCCTACCATTGAGGTTCCCGGCATCGAGGTAAATACCGGAGCCTTGGGGCATGGGCTTTCGTTGGGAGTAGGCATGGCCTTGGCGGCAAAAATGGATAACAAGTCTTATAAAACGTATGTGCTGATGGGCGATGGTGAACAAGGCGAAGGTTCTATTTACGAAGCGGCCATGGCGGCGCATCAATATAAACTGGATAATCTGGTGGCTATTATCGACCGCAACCATTTGCAGATTAGCGGAGATACGGAAGACGTGATGGGCATTGACGATATCCGGCAGCGGTGGGAAGCTTTTGGCTGGGATGTGCAGGATGTGAATGGTGATGATATGGACGATATTGTGCGTGTTTTCCGTGAGATAGATTATGCCTCCCGCCGCCCGCACCTGTTGGTGTCGCATACTACTAAGGGCAAGGGCGTCTCTTTCATGGAGGGTGTGGCCAAGTGGCATCACGGCGTGCCCGACGAGGAGCAATATGTCCAAGCCATGCGTGAAATAACGGAACGGATCAATAACTTAGAACATGAATGATATTATGATAGCTTGTAGAAAAAGTTTCACCGATACCCTTTTGGCATTGGCGCGAAAGGACCGGGATATTGTTGCCGTGACAACGGATGCGCGCGGTTCGGTGACGTTGAATGATTTTGCAAAAGAACTTCCCGCACAATTCGTGGAATGTGGCATAGCCGAGCAGGATGCCGTGGGCATTTCGGCTGGTTTGGCACATAGCGGGAAAAAGGTCTTTGTTTGTGGTCCGGCTTGCTTTTACGTGGCCCGTAGCTTGGAGCAGGTAAAAGTGGACCTGGCTTATAGCCGCAATCCGGTAAAAATATTGGGCGTGAGCGGTGGCGTGGCTTACGGAGCCTTGGGGGCTACCCATCATAGCCTGCACGATATAGCTGCGTTGCGCACTTTCCCGGGCATGAACATTGTGCTGCCATGCGATGCACGGCAAACGGCAAGATTGGTTAAACTGCTTGTGGATTACCCGGAACCGGTATATGTGCGCGTAGGCCGTGCTGCCGTACCCGATGTATATGGGGATGATTCTTTCCCTATGGAGTTCGGTAAGGCCAATATGCTGGCAGATGGCAGAGACCTGACCATCATAGGTACAGGAGAAACCGTATATCATGCCTGTCAGGCAGCTTTGAGACTGAAGGAGCATGGCATACAGGCGCGCGTGCTGGACATGGCGTTCATAAAACCTTGCGACGAGGAAGCCATCCGCAAGGCCGCCGCCGATACCGGACATATTATCACTGTGGAAGAACACAGCCGTTTTGGCGGATTGGGCGCATTGGTCGCTGAGGTACTTGCCGAGTATCCGGTTCCTATCAAGATATTGGGTATTCCTGACGAAGACGTTATACATGGCACTTCCCGGGAGATTTTTGCCCATTACGGTTTGGATGCAGACGGTATTGTGAAGGCTGCGTTGGAATTTCTAAAGTAGAGCATGTTAATCAATCGTATTTTGGGGAGCCAACCATGGAAAACTTGATTATTGCTATCGACCAAAGCACTTCTGCCACTAAGGCAATGCTTTTTAATGAGAAATGTGAAATGCTGCATCGGGTAAACGTGCCCCACAAGCAATATTATCCGCGAGGCGGATGGGTGGAGCACGATGCCGAAGAAATTTATGAGAATGTCTTGAAAGCCGTAACCGGCTTGCTGGAGGCGACGTCTTGCAAAGACTTTGCTTTCTCCTTGGCAATCACCAACCAACGCGAGACTGTAGTCGTATGGGACAAGCATACAGGGCATCCTGTGTACCATGCTGTCGTTTGGCAAGACATGCGTGGTTCGGATTTCTGTAATGAGTTGAAAGAAAAAGGATATGCTCCGATGGTGCAGGAAAAAAGCGGGCTGCTGATTGACCCGTATTTCGCGGCGAGCGGTGCCAAATGGATATTGGACAATGTGCCCGGTGCACGTGAGGCAGCCTGCCGTGGTGACTTGCTGATGGGTACCATGGATTCATGGCTGGTGTGGAAGTTGACCGAAGGCCGCCGTCACGTGACGGATTATACCAATGCTTCGCGTACCTTGTTGCTGAACGTGCATACGCGGCAATGGGATAAAGAGCTGTTGGACTTGTTCACCATCCCTTCCTGCATGATGCCTGAAGTGTTGCCGTGTGATTCGGTGTTTGGGGAAACCACACTGGGCGGTCTGTTTGCCAAACCTATACAGATTGCCGGCATGTTGGGCGATTCACATGGCGCACTGGTCGGTCAGATGTGCTTTGAGGAAGGACTGGGCAAAGCCACTTATGGCACAGGCTCGTCGGTAATGGTGAATATAGGGGAGCAGTTTGCCGCTGCCCCTCCGGGACTGGTCACTTCGGTGGGTTTTGCTTCTCTTGGCAAGGTGTATTATGCTTTCGAGGGAAATATTCATTGCACAGGTGCCACCATTAAATGGTTGCAAGGTGGATTGAACATGGTAGCAAGTCCCGATGAGGTGGAGCGGGAGGCGTGTACAGTGGAAGATACGGGTGGCGTTTATTTCATTCCCGCTTTTGCCGGACTGGGCGCCCCCTGGTGGCATAGCGAAGTACGCGGAGCCATTATGGGGATGACGCTTGGCACTACCCGGGCGCACGTCCTCCGTGCAGCCCTTGAGTCGATAGCTTACCAAGTGGACGATTTGGTAAAAAGCATGACCCGGCAAGCCGGCATTGCCTTGAAAGAACTTCGTGTAGATGGAGGGCCTACAAAGAATAATTTCCTGATGCAATTCCAGGCAGATTGCCTGCAAGTACCTATCGACTGTTCGGATGTGGAGGAGGCTTCTGCATTGGGGGCTGTGGTGATGAACGGTATGGCCCGCCATGTGTGGGGCTCATTTGTCGAAGTGGCTGCCTTGCGCCGCAGCCGTGGCACGTATAGGCCTGCCCGCGATGCTTCCCGTATGGAAATGTTGCATGACGGTTGGATGAGAGCTGTAAACCAGCTGATAAAATAAACCTATCAATTAACAAGTTTCACTAAAACAACTAATTCAGATGAAAAACAAGGCTAAGATGTGTTTTGGTGTCATCATTGGCACCCGCGCTTATTTTAATTCAGAATTGGCAAGAGATGTCCGTAAGCAATTGCTAAAGACTCTTGAAAACGAAGGCTACGACTATGTTATCCTTCCTGAAGATGCTACGCCTACCGGAAGTAGCAGTATCGAAACCCGTGAAGACGGCTTGAAGTGTGCCGAGTTGTTCCGGCAGAACCGTGACCGCATTGACGGCATCATTGTATCGTTGCCCAATTTCGGCTTTGAGATTGGTATCATCAATGCCATTTCCATTGCCGACTTGAACGTACCTGTCTTGGTACAGGCTTGCGATGACGAGAACGACAAAGTTGACCTTGACAGTCGTCGTGATGCTTTTTGCGGTAAGATTTCCGTGTGCAACAACCTGTACCAGTATGGCATCCCCTTTACGGATACCACGCTGCATACGTATTCCATCTACTCCGACTTATTGGCTAAGGACATTAACCGCTTTGCCGGCATTTGCCGGGTGGTGAATGGGCTGCGTCATTGCCGCATCGGGCAAATCGGAACGCGTCCCTCGGGTTTCCAAACTGTGCGTGCCAGCGAAAAATTGTTGCAGCGCAGCGGCATTACGATAATCCCGGTAGACTTGTCGGAGATACTCTCTGCTGCCCGCAAGATAGAAGACAGTGATGCTGACTTCCAGAAGAAAGTAGCCGACATCCGTGGTTATGCTGCTGTCCCCAAGGATTATGAAGATAAGCTATTGTTGCAGGCTAAGTTCGGTGTGGCTGTAGAGCGTTGGATTGCAGCCAACGACATTGATGCTGTTGCCTTGCAGTGCTGGGATTCGCTGGAACAGAACTATGGTTGTGCCGCTTGCGTCACTATGAGCATGTTGGGCGATAAGTTGATTCCTTCTGCTTGCGAAACGGATATCGCCGGTGCCGTGTCCATGTATGCCCTGACGTTGGCTTCCGGGCGTGCATCAGCCTTAGCCGATTGGAATAACAACTTTGCTGAAGACCGCAACAAGTGTGTCTGCACCCACTGTGGTAACTTCCCCAAATCGTTTGTGAAGAATGACCTGAAGCTGGGTCCCCTTGGCGTATTGGGCCGTACATTGGGCAAGGTACATACTTTTGGCGCTGTTTATGGCAAGGTGGCGCAAGGCGATTTTACTTACTTCCGCGTTTCCACCGACGACCCGCGCGGTTGCATCAAAGCCTATTTGGGTACGGGGGCAATCACCGACGAGCCTTACGGCATGGATGGCTGCATAGCCGTGACGAAAGTGCCCAACTTACAGAAACTGATGAAGCACATCTGCAAGAATGGTTTTGAGCATCATGTCGCTTTAGTGCGCACCGATGTGAAAGACATACTGGACGAAGCTATCGGCAACTACTTGGGCTGGGAACTTTATGTGCATGAATAAATTCTGACTACAAAAACGAAGTATTATGGTACTTGTAGACAATTATATCTTGGCCATTCTCTGCTGCGCCTATTGTTGCCTCTGCTGGGGCTCGTGGGCCAATACGCAGAAAATGGTGGCTTCCAAGTCGTGGAGTTTCGAGCTGTTCTATTGGGACCTGACCATTGGCCTGTTTCTTACCGCCTTGTTGGGCGCGGTGACATTGGGCAGTTTGGGCAGCGAGGGGCGCACGTTCTTCGAGGACTTGGCCGTCATGGATTGGGGCAGCATGAAATATGCCCTGCTGGGTGGCATTGTATGGAACTTTGGCAACATCTTCCTCACGGCGGCCATTGCCGTGGCGGGCATGTCGGTGGGGTTCCCCATCGGTGGCGGTCTGGCGTGGATAGGGGGAATCATTTTCAACTATTTGCTCATTACCCTGGCCGGAGAGGTGTACCCGGGCAACCAAGCATTGCTGTGGGTGGGGGTAGTTGTAATAGTGGCCGCAATTGTTATCTGTGGGAAGGCCTACGGAAAGATTTCGGCAGGTAAGGCTACGACGCCCAAGAAAGGCATCCTGCTCGCTATTGTGGCGGGACTGGCCATTATGTTCTTCTACGGTTTGGTAGTGAAGTCCATCGATCCGCAGTACGTGTCGGGCGGCACGGGTACGCTGACCCCTTACACGGGCGTGTTCTGCTTTGCCACGGGCGTGCTCATTACGACCCCTATCTTCAACTCGTTTGCCATGAGCCATCCGGTGCAGGGCAACAAGGTGACGATGAAAGACTACCTGAAAGGTGATGCCCGTACCCATCTTATCGGCGTGTTGGGCGGATTCATTTGGATGAGCGGCATGGTTGTCAGCTTCATGGGGGCAGGGTCAGCCAATCCGGCCATTTCCTACGCGCTGAGCAACGCCTCGCCCGTGGTAGCCATGATATGGGGCTTTTTCGTCTGGAAAGAGTTTAAGGGAGCACCCAAGGGTACGGTGCCGCTCATCACGGCCATGTTCATCTTATTCGTGGTGGGATTGGTATGTATCACTTTATCCAACTGATGTATAAAAGAAAGAAAATAGTTTCAATAGGCATTTTCAGATAACAACGGCTTTGGGCGTTTCAACGTGGTAGCGTTGCATGCCGCAACCTTGCTACGTTGCACGCTTCAAAGCCAAAAAAAGAGATTTGAGAAAAATACCTTTATTATTAACCTCAAATAATATTCAATGAAAACTGGATTTTATTTAAAAGCAAGACAGAGGTTCACGGCTCTAATGCTGTGCCTCTTGGTGGGTACCGTTTCAGCATTTGCCCAGCAAATCACGGTGTCCGGTAAGATTATCGACGGCAATCTCAATGAACCGTTGATTGGTGTGAGTGTGCTTGAAAAGGGCACAACTAACGGCGTGGTAACTGACCTTGACGGCAATTATTCGTTGTCGGTCAATGCAGGCGCCACCATCGTCTACTCGTACATCGGCTATGTGACGGTAGAAAAAATGGCTGAAGCAGGCCAGATGAACATTACCATGCAGGAAGACAACCAGACGCTGGAAGAAGTAGTGGTAGTAGGTTATGGCGTGCAGAAGCGTAGCTCGGTCACTGGTTCTATTTCTTCGGTGAAGTCAGAAGACTTCCAGAACCGTACCATCACCAATGCCGAACAGGCCTTGCAGGGCAAGACGGCAGGCGTGCAAATCATCTCCTCGTCTGCCGCTCCGGGTTCGTCGGCTTCCATCCGTATCCGTGGTTACAGTAGCAACGGCAGCAGCGACCCGTTGTATGTAGTGGACGGCCTTCGCACGAAGGACATCAGCAACATCGACCCCAATGACATTGAGAGCATGGAGGTGCTGAAAGATGCTGCTTCGGCTGCCATCTACGGTGCACAGGCCGGTAACGGTGTTATCCTGATTACTACCCGCAAGGCTAAGAAAGGCGTGCGCCGCATCACTTACGACGTTCAGTTGGTGTCGCAGCACTTGGGTCGTACTCCGGAAGTAATGAATGCGAAGCAGTACATTGATTACATGACGACAGACGGTTTGATCGCGCAAAACACGATTGACAAATATTGGGACGGGGTGACCGATACAGACTGGATTGCCGAGACATTTGAAGGCGGTTTTATGCAGCGTCATAACATCAACTTCCAGGGGGCTAACGAAAATGGCTCACTCTTTGCATCACTCTCTTATTTGAATAACAATGGTCCGATTATCGGTGACAAAGACCATTTTGACCGCATCAGTGGTACCATTAATGCCGATTATAAAATAAAGGACTGGCTGAAATTCACCACCAACAACACATTCAGCCGCTACCATGTACAAACGGTTAGCGAAGGTTCTTTCATGGGCTCTATGATGTTGTCTGCCCTTCAACTTGATCCTTTGACTCCTGTGGTTTATGCTCCGGATGCCTTGCCCGACAAGATGATTAATTATCGTGATCAGGGACATACCTTGATTCAAGACGGGAATGGCAATTATTATTCGATCTCTCCTTATGGCGATACCAATAACAACAATCCGTATATCATGCGCGACCGGGGTATATCCAAACGTGAAGGTTTTGTATTCAGTGGCTCTTCTTATCTGGATTTCACTCCCATCAAGCAGCTGACTGTTACTTCCCGTTTGGGCTATCGTTTTGCCAGTACCAGTTCGTATGGCTATACGTTCCCCAATATTACTTGTTCCGACCTGTATCAAGACTTTGTGACTGTGGATGCTTCCAGCGGTAATACAACCTATTGGCAGTGGGAGAACTTTGCCAACTATACGCAGACGTTCAAAGAAAAACATAATGTCAATGCCATGATTGGTATGTCTTTCTCTTCGGAAACGGCTTTCGACGTCACCGGCAATATCCGTGGTAGTCGTGTTGGCGATGAAGTAGACTTGGGTATTACAAAGTTGGATCCTAATTATGCTTATTTCAATTTCCAGACCGGTACGGCCACCCGTACATTGAGTGGCGGTGAAAAACGCCGTTATGCCAACTTGTCTTACTTCGGGCGTATGTCTTACGATTTCGAGAACAAGTATTTTGCCCAGTTTACGTTCCGTGCCGATGCCGCTGACCTTTCCATCTTGCCGATGCAGAAACGTTGGGGATATTTCCCCGCGGTTTCATTGGGCTGGTTGATTTCCAATGAAAACTTCATGAAGAAGGTGGAACCGGTTACGCATTTGAAACTGCGCGCCAGCTGGGGACAGAACGGTAGTATCGCCGGCTTGTCAGACTACATGTATGATACGGCTATCCTTTCTACTATCATTTATCCTATGGGTAACGATCCTTCTTATTCAGTAGGCTCCAAACCGTCATCCATTGGCAATCATGAGTTGAAGTGGGAAACTTCCGAGCAGTTGAACATCGGTATCGACCTGCGCATGTTCCGCGACCGTTTAAGTTTCAGTGCAGACTATTTCAATAAAAAGACCAAAGATCTTATTGTGACGGGTATTAAAACTTCTTTGATGGCGGGTAATGCGGCTTCTCCGTTGAATGCAGGCGACGTCAGCAATAAAGGCTTTGAGTTTGAATTGGGTTGGCAAGACAATATTAAGGATTTCAGTTATAGTGTGAAAGCCAATATCGCCACGCTGAAGAACGAAGTCACTTATCTGCATCCCACATTGGACCGCCTGCCTGCTTCAATAAGTGCCGGAGCCGGTACGATGAATTATTTCGAAGAGGGTTATCCCGTATGGTATATCCGCGGATACGAAGTGACGGGTATTGACCCGGAAACCGGCGAGCCCATCTTTGTAGATAAGGATAACAGTGGAACGCTTGGCGAGGAAGACAAGACGATGATAGGCTCTGCCATTCCCGACTTTACGTATGGCATCACGTTGAATGCCGCGTGGAAAGGCTTTGACTTGACCGTATTTGGTTCAGGCTCGCAGGGGAATGATGTATTCATGGCTTGGAACCGTGATACGCGTAGGCAGGTGAATACACTGACAGAATTTTATGAAGGCCGTTGGACACAGGCAGGCGACCATGCCAAGTATGCCCGTGCCAACCTGACCGCCAACAACGTGCAATATCTGCAAAGCTCCAAGTTCGTCTTTGATGGTTCTTACTTCAAGATCAAACAGATACAATTGGGTTACACGTTGCCGCAAACTCTGTTGAGAAAAGCCAACCTGAGCAATGTGCGTGTTTACTGTTCTTTGGAAGACTTCTTTACTTTCACCAAATATCCTGGTTTTGACCCCGAATTTACCGCTACCGGCAGTGGTATGGGTTTGGATATGGGTTCCTATCCGGGCAGCAAAAAAGTGGTATTTGGCCTTAACGTATCATTCTAATCCTTTTAATTAATGCACAATATGAAAACGAAACATATTCTATCAAGTTTGTTCTTGGGCAGTTGCTTGCTTTGTACGACGGCTTGCGTCGATAAGCTGGATATAGGACAGCATGGCGTGACCAATGTCGATAATTTTTATAAAACAGATGCCGATGCCGAAGAAGCCGTCATCGCTTGTTACAATGAGTGGAAAACCACTTATCAGCCGGCTTTTTGGCTCAAAAACCTGCTTTCGGATGACTGCTATTCCGGAGGTGAAAGTTGGGATGCAGCCAGCGGTTATCTGCTGACGACCTATCGCTTTGATGCAAGTCTTGGCAACATAGGCACTTTGTATCAGAACTTGTATAATGTGATTTATGATGCCAACATGATACTGGAAAACGTAGCCGAGGATTCGGAAATCAAACTCCGGGCACGCGCCGAAGCCAAAGTATTTCGCGCTATGGCCTACATAGAGCTGATAAGCCTGTGGGGAACTCCGCCTTTGGTAGACCATGTGCTTTCTATGGGGAATTACGCATTGCCTAATGGCGACAAACAAGCTCTTTGGAATTTGGTCAATACCGACCTGGCAGAGGCTATTGACAGTGGCCACCTGACGGAAAAGGCCGGAGTGAACGACTGGACTTACCGTATCACCAAGCAGTTTGCCCAGGCTTTGTTGGGAAAAGCTTACATTTACCAAGGCAATTATGGTGACGCGGCTATCGTTTTGGACGAAGTGATCAGCAGCGGAAAGTACGACTTGTACAGTGATTTTGAGAATATCCAGACTACCAAGGGTGAAGCCAATTGCGAAAGCCTGTTTGAAAGCAACTATGTGTATGATGCCAATCAGGTAGACAACATGAGTGACATGATTTGGGTGTACACCAACTGGCGTGGCGACCGTCTCTCGTTTGACATGGCAGGTGCGTATGCTTCTGTGTATACCAACCAAGGCTGGGGATTCTTCAACCCCACCAAGGAGGCTTATGATGCTTTTGTCGCCGAGGAAGGTGAAAACGGTTATCGTCTTAACGCTTCTATCAAGACTTACGAGCAAATCAAGGCTATGGGCGTTTCGTTGGCCGATGGCCAAGTGATGCCCGACAATGCCGGGCTGTTCAGCTGGAAATACCGCTCTTACAATGACGACTGCATCCAACTGTATTTCTTGCGTTGTCCCAACAACCTGCGTGCCATGCGCTATGCTGAGGTGTTGCTGTTTGCTGCCGAGGCACACGTACAGGGAGGCGGCGATGCCGGAAAGGCTTTGGAGTACATTAACAAGGTGCGCAGCCGTGCACGCCTTGAACCGCTACCTGCCGTCACAATGGATGACATCAAGAAGGAACGCCGTCTGGAACTTTGGATGGAAGGTTGCCGTTACCAAGACTTGGTGCGTTGGGGCGATGCAGCCACAGTATTGGCCGACCGTGGCAAGGAACGTCCTCAGCTGGATTGGGTGAGGGATGATGCAGGCAATATAGTAGACCCTCCCACGGAAGTCGTCAACATGGCTGCCCAAAAGAATGCCGATGCCGGTTTCCAGGCTGGCAAGCACGAATTGCTTCCTTTCCCCACCGCAGAGATAAATGTCAATGGAAGTATCACGCAAAATCCGGAATATGAATAATCTTGTAGGTTGATTGCAGGCGTGGGAGAAATGTTGTACCTTGCAGCCGCTTTCTCCCACGCCCCGGCCTGCTGGCTGGAAGTGCAAAGATTTTACAGGATTTCTGCCTGCCCGAACCGCACCTCAGTCGTACCCGGTTCGTACCCCATTCGGTACTTGTTCGGTCCGGCTTTGGCGCTATAGACCGAAAAAAGAACGGACAAAGCAGGGCGCGGGTAGGTAGAAGCATATTGGTCATCTTAATAAAAAACGTATATGAAAACACTGAAATGCTTACTTCTTTCCGGCCTGGTGGCGGCCATGCCAGCCTGCCTCCAGGCCCAGACGTCGAGTGAAGACGCCACGAAGCCGCGCGTCATCATCACCTGCGACCCCGAGCTGGACGACAACAATTCGCTTATCCGCTTCCTGCTGTTCAGCACGGACTACCGGGTGGAGGGATTGATTTATGCCAGCAGCCAGTTCCACTGGAAAGGCGACGGCCAAGGTACCAAGTGGTGGGTGCCCGGGCGCGAATACTCGCGGGGCGACGGGCTTGAATTGCCGCCCATGGAGAGTTGGCGGTGGGCTCCCGACGAGCGCTTCATTGATGATGTGGTGGAGGCTTATGCCAAGGTTTACGACAACTTGAAAGTGCACGACGCTACTTATCCCACACCTGAATACTTAAAATCGAAGGTACGCGTAGGTAACGTGGAGTTTGACGGTGATTTCTCGAAAGATACGCCGGGTTCGGAACTTATCAAGCAGGTCATTCTGGACGATGAGCCGGGTCCTGTATTCATCGAAGCTTGGGGCGGTGCCAGTACCATTGCCCGGGCCTTGAAATCGATAGAAGACATTTACAGTAAAGGCGAAGGCTGGGAAATCATGAAGGAAAAGATATCCCAAAAAGTCATTCTCTCCCTTTCCGGTGACCAGGACGATACGTATGCACGCTATATTCATCCTTTCTGGCCGGACATCAAGAGCATGGAAATGGGTGGCATCACTGTGGGGCTGGCCTATGGCGCACAGTTGCGTGCCAAGGACGAAAACAAGGTGTTCTACTCTCCCGAGTGGATGCGGGAGAACATCCGCAGCAAAGGTCCCTTGGGCGAGTTGTACCGCGTGTGGGGCGATGGCAAGCAGATGGTGAAAGGCGACCGGACAGATTACTTTGGCCTCACATCGGGCAAAACGGTTGAGCAGCTGAAAGCCGAAGGTTACCATGTATGGTTCCCGAATCTGCAACCCGATGGTGCGTTCTTGGCCGAGGGGGATACTTATTGTTTCCTCAACTTGATAGGCAACGGCCTGCGTGCCCACGAAGATCCTACGTATGGTGGCTGGTGCGGTGGACGCATAACGCTTCCCGATGAGGTGAAAGCCAAAGACCGCATGGCGCAGACTGCTTACATTGAGGAGCATTATCCGCTGCCCGATTTTACGGCACCTATCATGAACGGCTTGGCCGCCCGATTTGCTTGGTCGGTACAATCCGACTATGAGGCAGCCAACCACTATCCTGTTATCGACGGTGCATTGGCCATGAGCGGCAAGCCGGGTGAGACACTGAAATTGAAGTACAAAGTGAGCGATCCCGACAAAAAGGATGAAGTAACCGTGAAGTGGTGGCGGTATGGTTCGGCTTGTACCTATCAAGGCGAGGTGAACGTTGCCGACCCGGCTTCGGCCAATACTACTTTCACTATTCCTGCGGATGCTAAAGCCGGTGACACCATTCACCTTATTCTGGAGGCTACCGACAACGGTACTCCGCAACTGAACCGTTACCATAGGCTGATTGTGACGGTGCGGTAAATGGGAATTTAGTGCGCGCAAGCGCGGTTTAATGAAGAATTAAGAATGATGAATGAAGAATTCTCAAGGATGCGGGTGCAGCGGTAACTGAATTCTTCATTCTTAGTTCTTCATTCTTCATTTCGGGGCTGCGCCCCGACAAATTATTATTTAATCTTTAGACTATAGCATGATGAAAAAAATAATCTTAGCGGCGTTATGTTTCGCCGCCTGCGGATGGACTGCCTCTGCACAACAAAATCTGTTTGTGGCACAAGACCTTGAGTCGGCCATCGTGAATAAAGACAACAGCGTGACCTTCAACCTCAAGGCGCCCGATGCGAAGGTCGTGCAGATAGTCGGCGACTTTGCCGACAAGGCCGAAGGCCAGCACGTGAACGGCATGGTGGGTGCCGGGCTGATTGACATGCAGAAGGGTGCCGACGGTATCTGGACGTACACTACCAAGCCGTTGAAGTCGGAATTGTATAGTTACGAGTTCATGGTGGATGGTGTCCCGACACTCGACCCGAACAATGTGTATGTATTCCGTGACTTTGCCACTGTGACCAACGTGTTCATTGTGGGTAATGGTCCCGCCGACCTGTATAAGGTGCATGAAGTGCCCCACGGTACACTGTCGCACCGTTGGTACAAGTCAGACGGCTTGAAGAAGACGCGCCGCATCAATGTTTACACTCCGGCGGGTTACGAGGAGTCGGGCGATCGCAAGTACCCCGTCCTCTATCTGTTGCACGGCATGGGCGGCGATGAGGACGAATGGGTGACCTTCGGGCGTGCCTGCCAGATTCTGGACAACCTCATAGCCCAAGGCAAGGCCGAGCCGATGATTTGCGTGATGCCCAACGGACACGCCGAGATGGAGGCTGCACCGGGGCAAAGCAGCTTGGGCTTTTACAAGCCTTACCACATGCTGAAAGAACCGGAACCGGGTGCCTTTGTGAAGTATTTCCCCGAAATCATCAGCTTTGTGGAGAAAAACTACCGCGTGCAGGCAGACAAGGCTCACCGTGCCATTGCCGGCTTGTCGATGGGAGGCGGCCATGCCATGACCATTTCCCGCAACTTGGAAAATACGTTCGACTACGTGGGCTTGTTTTCGGCAGGCGTGGCCTTGGACAAGGGCAAGAAGGGCGAGCCTTACGACAATGCTGCCGGGCGGCTGAAGAAGCAAGTGCAAAATGGCGTGAAGCTCTATTGGATGGGTATCGGTAAAGATGATTTCCTTTATGAGTCCAACGAGGAGTTCCGCAAGCAATTGGATGACTTGGGATTGAAGTATGAATACTTGGAAACTGAAGGCGGCCATGTATGGACCTGCTGGCGCACCTATCTGTCGGTTTTCGCACCGAAACTGTTTAAATGATAACAAATTGATCTACTTTTTCGCTTGGCGCTTGGAAAAGCGCATGTCATTTGGGTTGCAGAAGTCGTGATGGCTTCTGCAATTTTTTTATGTGAAGTCAATTTCGGAGAGGGCTTTTTGTGCCTCCTGTATTTTTTTACTTAACTTTGCGGAAACTACTTAATTGTGTACTCCAGATGAAGTTGAAACAAGTTCATATAGATAGTTATAAGTTGTTCCGCGGTTTTGACATGGATTTTTGTGTGGATAATCGCCCGCTTTCCATCGTGGTGCTTGCCGGAATAAATGGGAATGGGAAAAGCACGCTTTTAAAATACCTGCTGCCTAAAAAAATCTCAACGAATCATACAGGAACAGTGAATGTGCTAACGGATAATGGAGATGAATCGTTCCAAATTCCACCATCAATCGGGGAGTATAACCGATATAAGCAGGTTTTTGATAGCATTTTGTATTTTGATGCCGAGAATGTATCCCAAGCTTCCGGGCAGTTGCAACGTGAAGTGTTGAGGTATGTGGATCGTGTGGTGTATGTGGAGGGGAAAACAAGTTTTGAGGCATACCAGGAGATTCAGTCACTAATAGATGATGTCTTTGCAGACTTTCATCTGCAAGTGCGTTTTAAGGGCATTGATGAAAACAAACAGTTGGTTTTTGTCAATGGAAACGGGGAAGCTTTTGGCGTGGATGGTTTGTCTGACGGAGAGAAGCAGGTGTTGGCAAAGGTCTTCCCGCTGTTTGCTGCCGATATGAAAGGGCGTGTCATCTTGATGGATGAACCGGAAAGTTCGCTTCACCCTTCTTGGCAAGGCTATTTGTTGCCGGTGCTGAGGCGCTGTGCCGAGGCTAATGATTGCCAGTTTATTCTTGCCACCCATTCTCCTCAAATTATTTCATCAGCCTATAGGGAAGAAATACGCATGTTGACCCGCAATGCAGAAGGGCATGTGCAGGCAGAATATTGTGTAGATGGATCTTACGGATGGACGGTGGAAAAAGTGCTGGATGAAATACAGGAAGTGCTAATGCAACGGGTGCCGGAAATAGAAAGAAGGTTGGAGGCATTGCGGATGGCTGTGAGGGGAAATCGCTACGACACAGAACCTTTCAAACATGAACTTGCAGAATTGGAAGCGTTGTTGGGGTATTCAGACCGTGATTTGACGCTTATCCGTTTGGAAATTATCCGTCGGAAGAAAGGGCAGAAGTCATGAAACACATACAAAAGAGAAATGTCCCGGCTTTCTTTACGGATTTCATGAAAAAGGAAAAACCGAAAGAATGGGCAGATACAGCACCAATACGCCCGCAGTTGAGAGAATATATCTTAGAACATGAACAGCAAGGCTGTTGTGCTTATACAGAAATACGGATAAGCGGGGATAAGGCATGCCATATAGACCATTATCATACCTGGAACTTGTTTCCTAATGAAACCTTCAATTATGATAATTTGTTGGTTTCATGTAATGCAGAGAATTATGGGGCCAAGTACAAAGACAAGCAGGTGAAGGGAAAAACAGATTATGATAAGCTGCTGAATCCGGCAACGGATGTGCCATCCGATTATTTGGAATATACATTTATGGGAGAAATGCTGGCTATTGGCGGAAATGAGCGTGGCGCGCACACTATTGAATATTTTAATTTGAATGAACGGAGCTTGGTGAATCGCAGAAGAAATGCCGTCTATTGCTTGCAGGGCATGAAAAATGACCTTAGCGAGGATGAGGTGGTAGAGGCTATTGGAGAGTTTGAGACCATGTTGCGCCAATTGTATAAGCAGTTGTAATCTTTCTCTTGAAGAACGAATCGGGCAAAAACAACAGTTTTTAAGGTCTTTGCTCCTCCCACTTCTAAGATAAATCCCTATCTTTGTGGCGTTTTTTTCTGATAAATGGATTTGATTGTAATTAGATAGAACGAAAATGGCACAAGAAGACGTTTTTAAGAAGCTCGTTTCGCACTGCAAGGAATACGGGTTTGTGTTTCCCAGCAGCGAGATTTATGACGGGTTGGGAGCTGTGTACGACTATGGTCAGAACGGCGTGGAACTGAAAAATAACATCAAGCAATACTGGTGGCAGAGCATGGTGTTGCTGCACGAAAACATCGTGGGCATCGACTCCGCCATCTTCATGCATCCTACCATCTGGAAGGCCAGCGGGCACGTGGATGCGTTCAACGACCCCTTGATTGACAACCGCGACTCGAAGAAACGCTACCGTGCGGATGTGCTTATCGAGGACCAGATTGCAAAGTATGACGAGAAGATTGCCAAGGAGGTGGCCAAGGCTGCGAAGAAATATGGCGATGCGTTCAACGAACAGGAGTTCCGCAGCACCAATGCCCGTGTGTTGGAGCACCAGGCCAAGCGTGACGCTTTGCACGAACGCTATTCCAAGGCCATGAATGCGGGTCCCGACTTGAACGAGTTGCGCCAGATTATCCTGGATGAGGAAATTGTTTGCCCCATCAGCGGCACGAAGAACTGGACGGAAGTGCGCCAGTTCAACCTGATGTTCTCCACCGAGATGGGCAGCACTGCCGATGGCTCGATGAAGGTGTACCTCCGTCCGGAAACGGCGCAGGGCATCTTTGTGAACTACCTGAACGTGCAGAAAACGGGCCGCATGAAGATTCCTTTCGGCATCGCGCAGATAGGCAAGGCTTTCCGCAATGAGATTGTGGCACGTCAGTTTATCTTCCGCATGAGGGAATTCGAGCAGATGGAGATGCAGTTCTTCGTAAAGCCGGGCACGGAGCTGGAGTGGTTCAAGACGTGGAAGGAAACCCGCCTGAAATGGCACAAGGCCCTGGGCTTTGGCGACGACCACTACCGCTACCACGACCACGAGAAACTGGCCCACTATGCCAATGCCGCTACGGACATCGAATTCCTGATGCCTTTCGGCTTCAAGGAGGTAGAGGGCATCCACAGCCGTACCAACTTTGACTTGAGCCAGCATGAGAAGTTCTCCGGCAAGAACATCAAATACTTCGACCCCGAAAGCAACGAAAGCTATACGCCCTACGTCATCGAGACATCTATCGGCGTAGACCGCATGTTCCTCAGCGTGATGTGTGCTTCCTACTGCGAGGAGAAGCTGGAGAACGGCGAGACGCGCGTAGTGCTGAAACTGCCTGCTGCCTTGGCTCCGGTGAAACTGGCCGTGTTGCCACTGGTAAAGAAAGACGGCCTGCCCGAGAAGGCACGCGAGATTATCGACGACTTGAAGTTCCACTTCCATTGCCAGTATGACGAGAAGGATTCTATTGGCAAGCGTTACCGCCGCCAGGATGCCATCGGCACGCCCTACTGCGTGACGGTGGACCACCAGACGCTGGAAGACAACTGCGTGACCCTGCGTAACCGCGACACCATGCAGCAGGAGCGTGTGGCCATCAGCGAGTTGAATAACATCATTGCCGACCGTGTGAGCATCACTTCGTTACTGAAAACTTTGCAATAATTGCTTTTCCCGGCTTCCTGCACGAGAGGGAAGCCGGGAAAGATTAACCCCTTATTTTTATATGAAGAAATCAATCTTTTGCCTGCTGCCTTTCCTGCTTTTCGTCGTCGGCGCCATGGTATCGTGCGAGGAAGTGGAAGAGGTCGGCGAGTATGACAACTGGCGCGAGCGCAACGAGGCGTTCATCGACTCCATCCGCAGGGAAACGGGCGAGGTGTATGTGGCTACGTCCGACGACCATCATCAGCTGGAGGAGGGACAGTTGTTTGCCATCCGTGACTTTTTTTCCAGCACGAACAAGAACGACTATTACATCTATTGCAAGAAGATAAAGGGGCTGGATGATTATACCCATGCTCGCCGTCCCTTGTTTACCGAGACGGCCAGTGTCTACTATTACGGCACCTTGATTAACGGCGTGAGCTTTGACGGCAATTTCAGCGGATACGGGGCTGCCGACCAGGGGTTCTTGGACAAGGATGATGAGGAGAAGGCACCTACGGATTTCGATTCGCCCAACGAGTTTGCCATCAACGGCAGCCTTATCAATGGCTGGCGTATTGTTCTGCAATACATGTATGTGGGCGAACGCTGGATGGTCTACATCCCCTGGCAAAGTGCGTATGGCTCGAGCAGCACGGGCAGCATTCCGGGCTATTCGGCTTTGGCGTTTGATATCCGGTTGGAAGACGTGGTGGACGATGAGGATTGACAGTTCCCTTCTCTAAGGGCTGTTGGCGATATAACTATGCGGGCTTCACGAGAGACGGTTGGTCTTCGTGAAGCCCGCATGGTTTTGATAGGGCAGCGGTAGCCTGTCATTCCACTGTGACAGACTTGGCCAGGTTGCGGGGCTGGTCTACATCCTTACCCTTGCAGACGGCGATGTGGTAGGCCAGCAGTTGCAGGGGAATGGTGGTGATGAGGGGCTCGAGGCACTCGAGGACGGGAGGCAGGGCGATGCACTCGTCGGCCAGCGCGGAGATGCCGGTATCGCCTTCGGTGACCAGGGCAATGACTTTTCCCCGGCGCGACTTGATTTCCTGTATGTTGCTGATGACTTTGTCGTACAGCACGTTGCGGGTGGCAATCACCACTACGGGCATTTCGGTGTCGATGAGGGCGATGGGGCCGTGCTTCATCTCGGCGGCGGGGTAGCCTTCGGCATGGATGTAGGATATCTCCTTGAGCTTGAGCGCTCCCTCGAGGGCGACGGGGTAGTTGTAGCCCCTGCCCAGGTAGAGGAAGTTGTGGGCGTAGGTGAAGATGCGCGACAGTTGGCCGATGGCTTCATGCTGTGCCAGTACTTCCTTCATTTGTCCGGGGAGGGTGGCCAGCGCCTGTGCGATGGGGGCGGTGAGGGTAGCGGGCATGCCTTTCTCCTGCGCCAGGGCGAGGGCAAGCAGGGTGAGCACCGTGACCTGCCCCGTGAAGGCCTTGGTGGAGGCTACGCCTATCTCGGGGCCTACGTGGATGTACGAGCCGGTGTCGGTGATGCGGGTGAGGGAGGAGCCCACGGCGTTGCAGATGCCGTAGATGAAGGCTCCCTGCTCCTTGGCCAGCTGCACGGCGGCCAGGGTGTCGGCCGTCTCGCCGGACTGAGAGATGGCAATGACCACGTCGGTGGGCAGGATGACGGGCGTGCGGTAGCGGAACTCGGAGGCATACTCCACTTCGACGGGCATGCGGCACAGGCTTTCGATGAGTTGCTTGCCTATCAGCCCGGCGTGCCACGAGGTGCCGCAGGCCACGATGATGAAGCGGCTTGCCGCCAGCAGGCGGTCGTGATGGTCGCGCACGGCGGAGAGGGTGACGCGGCCTGTCTCGGGATGGATGCGCCCGCGCATGCAGTCGTTGATGCAGTCGGGCTGCTCGAATATCTCCTTGAGCATGAAGTGGGGGTAGCCGCCTTTCTCCAGCTGGCCGAGGTTCATGGCCACGGTCTGCACGCGGGCGTCGACGTCCACGTTGTCCAGGTCGACGATGTGGAGGGGCGCGTCGCGGCGGATGATGGCTATCTCGTTGTCCTTCAGGTAGACCATCTGGTCGGTGTATTCCACGATGGGGGTGGCGTCGCTGCCTATGAAGTATTCGCCTTGGCCGATGCCTATGACGAGGGGGCTGCTGCGGCGTGCCACGAGCAGGGTATCGGGGTCGCGGCGGTCTGCCAGGGCGATGGCGTAGGCGCCGATGACCTCGCGCAGGGCCAGTTGCAGGGCGGTGAGCAGGTCGAGGTGGTTGGCGGCCTGCAGGTAGTCGATGAGTTGCACCAGGGCTTCGGTGTCGGTGCTGCTGCGGAAGGGGATGCCTTTCTGCTCGAGCCGTTGCTTGATGACGGCGTAGTTCTCGATGATGCCGTTGTGCACCAGGGCAAGGTTGCCCGAGGCCGACAGGTGCGGGTGGGCGTTGGCTTGCGAAGGCTCGCCGTGGGTGGCCCAGCGGGTGTGGGCAATGCCCGTCTGTCCGGCGAGGTCGTGCCCTGCGGCGGCGCGTTCCAGTTCGCTCACTTTGCCTGTGGCCTTGTACACGTTCAGTTGTCCCTGTGGGGTGACGAGGGCGACGCCTGCGCTGTCATATCCTCTGTACTCCAGTCTTTTCAATCCTTTTACCAAGATGGGATATGCATCCCTTTTACCTATGTATCCTACTATTCCACACATGATATGTTGTTGTATTTATGGGTTATTTGTTTCGTTGTTCATTCATTCGGCCACCCCTTCGAGTTAGGCTTAGGGCACCCCTCTGAGTTGGGCTTAGGGTACCCCTCCGAATGGGGCTTGGGGTACCCCTCCGAATTTCCTGCTTGGTGGTAGGCCATGAGCCCTGCCAGCGGCGTGGGGGTGACGGTGCCTATGGTGATGCCTGCCTCGTGGGCGGCTTCGTGGAGTATCGGGCTGAAGTGGTGGGCGATGGAGCCGGCGAAGTGCACCGGGTAGCGGCGGTAGTCGTACTGCATGACGTTCCGTTGCAGGAAGGCGGTGAAGGCCTCCTTGACCGGCGTGCGGACGGCAGGGACGTCCAGGTGTGCCGCCAAGAACGGGGCGAGGCTTGCCAGGAAGCGGTTGGGCAGGGGCTGGCGGTACACGCGGTCGATGATGTCGGCCTCGGTCATGCCCAGGTGTTGCAGCAGGGCTTCTTTCAGTCCGGCGGGCAACAGGCCTTTCAGAGCATCGCCTACCAGCCGTTTGCCCAGGCAGGCGCCGCTGCCCTCGTCGCCCAGGATGAAGCCCAACGGGGGGACGTGGGCAGTGATGCTCCGGCCGTCGTAGTAGCAGGAGTTGGAGCCGGTGCCCAGTATGCAGGCTATGCCGGGCTGCCTGCCGCAGAGGGCGCGGGCGGCGGCCAGCAGGTCGGAGCAGACTTCCACCGTGCCTGTGACGGTGAGGTGGCGGCGCAGGGCGCGCTCCACTGCGGGGAGGGTATGCGGCAGGCAGCCCGCGCCGTAGAAGTGCAGTTCGTCCACCGGGCCGGCGCCCAAGGCGGGGAGCAGTTCGGTGGCCACGATGCGTGCCATGTCGTCCTCCGTCTGGAAGAGGGGGTGGATGCCTTGGGTGGCTATCTGCCTGTGCCCGGTGCCAGTGTCCAGTACGACCCAGTCGGTCTTGGTGGCGCCGCTGTCTGCTATCAGTACCATGTGGTTAGTGTTTAGTGGTTAGTGGTTAGTGGTTAGTGATTAGTGGTCAGTATGTATTAATCACTAATCACTAACCGCTAACCGTTATATCTTAATGTATATTCTCCGTTTGTAGAGCTGGTAGCCTATCACCCAGTTGATGGCGATGAATACCAGCGCGTAGGCCAGCGAGCCGCCCGTGTCGCCGAAGAGGGGTTGCAGGGTGACGTCGTACAGCAGGCCGTGTATCGATACGCTGCCGTCTCCCCAAGGCAGGCTGATGGCGTCGAACAGCACGCTCAGCACATTGCCCAGCACGTACATGAACAGGGGATTCACGCCGAAGGCCTCGAAGAACATGCTCCACTTCTTGCAGCCCTTCACGTCGATAATCCAGATGAGCAGTGCCAGCAGGCTCGACCCGAAGCCGCAGGTGGTGAGTACGAAGGTGGGCGACCATACCTTCTTGTTGATGGGGCAGCCGTAGCTCAGCAGCAGTCCGGCAAAGGTGAGGATGACGCCTACCAGGAACAGGGCGATGAGCTTCTGGTCGTGCCTCCGTTCGGCGGGCACATCGCCGGCGGTCTGGGGCTTGCCGCCCAGCATCATGCGTGCCACGCAGAAGCCTATCAGCACGTGGGCGATGGCGGGGATGGTGCTCAAGATGCCTTCGGGCTCGATGCCGTTGTCGCGGTACATGTGTGCCGGGGTCAGGATGGCGCGGTCTACCTTGGACAGGATGTTCTCCTCGCCATACACGAAACCGTTGCCCAGGGCCAGCAGCACGAAGTAACCCACCAGCAGGGCCACGATGAGCCAGGGGATGCGGCTGTGCTTCATGGTCAGCGCCACGAGGGCGGCGGCGCAGTAGCACAGGGCCAGACGCTGCATGACGCCCAGGATGCGGATGTGGTCGAACGTCCACACCGACTCGCCCAGCTGCGCCCAGAAGCCTATGCCCTCGGTGGGCGACGCCCAGTAGAAGCAGAAGCTGCCGAACCACCCCAGCCCCAGGCCGATGAGGAAGATGACCGCCGTGCGGCGGATAATCTTCAGGGCGGCGGCGCGGCTGAAGGTGAAGTCGTACTTCTTCAGCGAGATGTAGGTGGATATGCCCATGATGAACATGAAGAACGGGAACACCAGGTCGGTGGGCGTCAGCCCGTTCCACTGGGCATGGCGCAGGGGCGCGTAGATGTGCCCCCAGCTGCCGGGATTGTTTACCATTGTCATGCCGGCAATGGTGATGCCTCGCAGGATGTCGATGGCGAGGATGCGTTTGCTGCTTGTAGCGGTCTTGATACGGTTCATGGTGATGATGTGTGTTAAGTTAATAATGTGTTTTTAAGTTCTTTAGTTCTTTGGTTTTTAAGTTCTTTAGTTCTTTAGTTCTTTAGTTCTTTGTTTCTTGTCGGCTATGTCCCGCCTGTTCCTACCTCTTGACCCCGGCCGAATCGAGGTCTAGACCTCGGTTTGCCCTTCTGCCTCCTCACCAGCAGGCACAGCCCCACGAAGGTGAACAGGGCGTTCAGTATCAGCAGCTCGTAGCTGAACTGGTAGCCCCCGAGCCAGGCCTCCGAGTTCCTTTGCAGCACGTAGCACAGGGCGGGCGACAGGATGGCCACCACGGGGATGTAGCGGTCGCGCACCTGCCGGCGGGTGAAGATGCCGAAGGCAAACAGCCCCAGTATAGGCCCGTAGGTATAGCTGGCCAGCGTGTAGACGGCATCGATGGTGCTGGTGTCGTTCAGCAGGTTGAACACGAAGATGGTGATGCCCATCAGCACCGCCATGCCCACGTGCACCCGCTTGCGCAGGGTGGCCACCTGCCGTTCGCTCTTCCCCCGGGTGCCCAGGATGTCCACGGTGAACGAGGTGGTCAGCGCCGTCAGCGCCGACCCTGCCGCCGAGTAGGCCGCCGATATCAGCCCGATGATGAACAGCACGCCCACCACCAGGGGCAGGTAGCCGCCCGTAGCCACCAGGGGGAACAGCGCGTCGCCGCTTGCCCCCTCGATGCCCCGGCTGCCGGCAAAGGTGTAGAGCAGCACGCCCAGCATGAGGAACAGCAGGATGACGAAGAACTGCGACACGGTGCTGGTTATCATGTTCTTCTGCGACTCGCGCGAGTTGCGGCAGCTCAGGTTGCGTTGCATCATGTCCTGGTCGAGGCCGGTCATGGCTATCATGGTGAACATACCCGCGAAGAATTGCTTGAAGAAGTACTGCTTGTCGTTCACGTCGTCGAAGAAGAACATGCGCGACATCTCGCTCTCCCTTATCAGGCTGACCATGCCGCCCGCCGTCAGCCCCATGTCCCGAGCGATGTAGACGATGCACAGCACTACGGACACGACCAGGCACAGCGTCTTCAGCGAGTCGGTCCAGATGAGCGACTTCACCCCGCCGCGGAAGGTATAGAGCCACACCAGCGCCACGGTGACCGCCACGTTGAGCAGGAAGGGCAGGCGCAGCGGTTCGAACACCAGCAGTTGCAGCGTGAGGCACACCAGGAACAGCCTTACCGCCGCCCCCAGCATCTTCGAGATGAAGAAGAACCATGCCCCCGTGTGGTAGGTGCACAGGCCGAAGCGCTCGGCCAGGTACTCGTAGATGGAGGTGAGGTTCATGCGGTAGAACAGCGGCACCAGCACGTAGGCTATCACCAGCTGGCCGGCGGTGAAGCCCAGCGTCATTTGCAGGTAGCCGAAGCTGCTGGTGGCCACCATGCCCGGCACCGACACGTAGGTGACGCCCGACATGCTGGCGCCTATCATGGCAAAGGCCACCATGTACCACGACGAGCGGCGGTTGCCCGTGAAGAAGCCGGCATTGTCGGCACGCCGCCCGGCGAAGTGGGACACGGTGAACAGCACGGCGAAGTAAAGCACTATGGTGAGTATGACGGACAGGGGGGACATGGCGTGAGTTTGTGAGTTCTTTAGTTTATTAGTTTATGAGTTTATTAGTTCTTGAGTTCTTGAGTTCTCAATTCTTCATTCTTAGTTCTTCATTCTTCATTATATAATAGGTATGGCCTGCGCCTTTCCTTGAACTGCCGCACGTCCTCTTGCCAGCGGGCGCGTATCTCGTCGGCGGTGCAGCCCTGCTCTATCATGGGGCGCACGTAGTCCACGCCTATCAGCTTCTCGAACAGCGAGGTGAAGAAGCGCTTGCCCGTGGGCTTCAGGTCGTGGTAGGCCTCGATGAGGTAGGTCAGGTCGATGCCCTTGGCGCGCAGGGTGGCTTCGTCCAGGCGGCTGAGGTCTTTGCCGTGGCACAGGTGGCCTTGCTGGGGCGGGTTCTTGGCGCCGGGCAGGCTGCGCGGGGTGAAGGCGCAGGGGTACTCCGCCTCCGGCAGGGCGGGGTGGCCATACTGCTGGAAGGGCTTGTCCGTGCCGCGCCCCACGCTGACGGGCGTCGCCTCGAAGTAGCAAAGGGAGGGGTAGAGGTAGATGGCGGTCATGTTGGGCAGGTTGGGCGAGGGGGCGATGGGCACGTGGTAGGGGGTGGCGTGCGTGTAGTTCAGGCAGGGGACCACGGTGAGCCGGCACGTCCTGCCCTGGGGCAGCCAGCCTTCGCCGTTCACCATGCGGGCCAGTTCGCCCAGCGTCATGCCGTGTACCACGGGGATGGGCAGCCAGCCCACGCCGGACTTGTGCTTCATGTCGAGCACGGGGCCGTCCACGTAGTGCCCGTTGGGGTTGGGGCGGTCGAGGATAATGACGGGCTTGCCGTGCTCGGCGCAGGCGTCCATCAGCCGGCACAGGGTAATATAATAGGTATAGTAGCGCAGGCCCACGTCCTGTATGTCCACCAGCAGCACGTCGAACTGCCGCATGGACTGCGGCGAGGGCCGTTGCTCCCGCCCGTTGTAGAGGGAGAGGATGGGCACGCCCGTCTGCGGGTCGGTGCCGCTGGCCACGTGCTCGCCCGCGTCGGCGCGGCCGCGGAAGCCATGCTCGGGCGAGAAGATAGCGGTGACGTTGAAGTCCTGCTCCAGCAGGATGTCCAGCAGATGCCTGCCCGCCACCATGCCCGTGTGGTTGGAGAAGAGGGCGATGCGCTGCCCCTCTATCAGGGGATAGTAGAGGTTGGTGCGCTCGTCGCCGGGGATGACGCGCTGCGCCTGCACGGGGAGCAGGGCGCAGAGTAACAGGAGGAGGGTAAGGAGTCTCTTTGTCCGCATAATGGGGTATTCTCTTGGCCGTTTTCTTCGTTTCATGCGACAAAGATAGCAGAAGTTATGTATCTGACGGCAGCGGGAAGGATATTTTTTCGGCCTGCGGGGAGGATTAAGGATGAGGTGTGAGGTGTTAGTGATTAGGTATTAGTGATTAGTGATTAGTGATTAATGCCATGCGGGGTAACTGGAGGAGGAGAATTCAGTTACCTTACAGTGCATGATTCATTAATCACTAATCACTAACACCTAACACCTAATCCTCATCCCATCTGCTGGTTGCCGCCTTCCTCGTCCTCGTCCTCGCCTCCGGTGCCGGGGACGGTGACTTGGCCGGTGGCTTGGTAGTAGTCGGCGCGGGTGGCGTAGTTGATGCCGTCCTTGCTGACGCCGCCGTCCTCAAACTCGATGCCTTGGCGGACGCGGTCGCGCAGCTCCTTGGAGGGCACGAAGACGGGGCGCACGTCGTAAATCAGTTCCTTGGGGTCGAAGTCCTTCACCGTGTCGGCGCCCTTGCTCTTGAAGGTGAGGCGGAAGTAGCCCAGGCCGGGCAGGGTGACGGTGTGGCCCTGCAGCAGCTGCTGGGGGATGAAGTTGCCCAGCAGGTCGAGCGCGGCCTCCAGCTCGATGGGCGCCAGGGTGGTGTTTTCGGCCGCGGCCTTGGTCATGGCCTTGCCGCTGAGCGCGGTGGAGCTTTGCGTGGTGGCATACCATTTTTTCGGTGAACCCTCTTGCATCGGGTTACTGTCTTTCTCAATAAGTTTGTATTTGAAGCCCATAATGACCTCCTTTTTTTAATTGTGAATAAAAATGTTTATGTTCTCTATGAATTTGTACTGTACTATTTATCAGATGGTTACATTTGCCTTGGGCTGACCTCTGAACTCCGCCTAGGCGGAGTCCGTTCCTCGGCCTAGGCGGAGGCGGCATCACGGCCTAGGCGGAGGCGACGTCACGACCTAGGCGGAGGTGACGCCTCGCCCTAGGCGGAGTTTTCGCCTCGACCTGGGCGGCGTCACTGCCTGCGCTCGAGCACCAGGGGGAAGTCGTCCTGGGTTGCCGGGTCCGTGTTCACTGTCCACAGGTAGTCGTGAGCGCTGAGTTGTTGGTTCATGCTATCCATGGCTTCCAACCAGCTGTTTTGGCGCACCTGTTCAACGAGTCTAGGCTGATCTTGACGACCACCAAGTCCATTCCCTATCCCGTCATAATAGCAGGCGCTGAAGAAAACGGATTCCCCCCTCCCTGCTATGTGACCGGAAGTATTTTCTGGCCCTTTGATGTCGCAGGATGTCGCATAGCAGGCAATAACGGAATTCGGCTCCGCATCGACAGCCCCTGCAATACCACCTGCGTAGTTCGTTCCACTGACTTTGCACCCGGACACGGCGCAAGCGATAACCGTACCGCCCATCATCCATCCGACTATTCCTCCTGCATGTGCATTACTGCTGATGTCGGCGTCCACTAACAGCAGGTTCTTGACAATGCCTCCGCTGCTTAACATGTCGATAAATCCGGTCGTAGCGTTGAGGTTGCGGATGATATGCCCCGCGCCGTCGAATGTGTGCTCGAAGCCCCCTATCTTCGGCCATGTCTGCCCGCTCATGTCGATGTCGGCGGCCAGGGTGCAGTTGTAATCTCAATAGATGGCTGCCCATGCCAGCAGGCCTTGGGGGGTGTAGACGGTGTAGGTCTTCGTAGTCTCGTCTATTACGTAGGGCAACGACACGATGCGTGAGGCCGCCAGCTCGCTGCCGTCGTTGCGGATGAGGGTGACGCGCAGCAGGGCTTTGGCTGCCTGTGCCGTGGCCTCGGCGGTGACGGTGACCTTCGGGTCCTGCAGGTCGCCCTCCACGCTCCAGCCCGCGGCGTTACCTGCGCGGGTGCTGATGTCGGTGTAGGTGCCGTCAGCGCCTTCGGGGGTTATCTGTGCCACGAGGGCCCGGTAGTCGTCGGCGGTGGTGCCTGCGGGCAGGGTTATGTCAATCTCGTTGGTTCCCGGATTCAGCTCCAGCACGCCTGTGCCGAGGCTGAAGGCCTGGTACACAGGCACCTTGAACGTGGGGTTGTCGCTAAGGTCTGTGTTGTCATCGTCGGAGAAGGTGAAGGTGTAGTACAGTCCGTCGGCAGACTTCTCGGGCGCGCAAGCCAGCCATGCGTCGCCTTTGTCACCCTTGTCACCTTCGTCCCCTTGTTCCCCCTTGTCACCTGTAATGCGGTACCACGTCTGCCCGCCGTCCACGCTGAGGTACCAGGCGTCGGGGTCCACTGTGCCGCCGTCGGCGATGGCGCCACTATCTATGGTGCTGCCCAGCTTGATTTGGGGCGTGGGGGCGGAGGCGCCGCTTTGCCCGGGCTGGCCTTGTTGGCCTTGCTGCCCGTCTTCCCCGTTGGCGCGGATGGGGTTGTTGTCCTTATCCAGCATCAGCTCGCCGTCCAGCGTCCAGTACCAGTTGCCGTCGGTGCCCTGGGTCAGGCCTATCTGGGGGGGTGGCCGTCGTCGCCCTGCTCGCCCGGTTCTCCCTTGTCCCCTTCGTCGCCTTGTGCCCCGTGATAAATATTGATGGGGTCGGAGTTCAGGAACTGGATGGTGTAGCCCACCTCTTCCCCGCCCTCCACGAGAGGGGTAACAGAAGTGATATAGTCGGTAGTGTTGAGAAGTTGTTGCAGCGATGCGATGTTTTGGTTCACCTGGTCCTGCCACTCCTCCAGGTCGGAGAGGCGTTGCTCGTGGTCGCTCACCACGGCCCACAGGGGGAGATGTTGTTGTCGTCGTAGCAGGAGGTCAGGGTCGCTCCTGCGAAGAGGATAAAGAATAGTAATGGATAGTTAATCTTTCTTAAATGGGGGGGGGGTAAAATGCCCCTTCTTGTTCGTCTTCATAGAGTTATGTAGTTAAGATGGTTTACTTCGCAAAGGTAATGTATTTTGTCGGATATGCAACCCTGCCGGGGCATAAAAAATGAGGGCAGGCACGGGGATGAATCCGCACCTGCCCTCGCAAAGCTATGGAATGGATGGTTAAAGAGCCTTTTCCTTGATGAGCCATTCGGCTATCTGCACGGCGTTGAGTGCCGCGCCCTTCTTTATCTGGTCGCCCACAATCCAGAAGGCCAGGCCGCAGTCGTTGGTCAGGTCCTTGCGTATGCGTCCCACGTAGACGGGGTCTTTGCCTGCCAGGAACAGGGGCATGGGGTACTCCTTCTCGGCGGGGTTGTCCATCAGCACCAGGCCTTCTCCTTTGCTGAAGGCTTCGCGGGCTTCCTCCACGGAGATGGGGCGTTCGGTCTCTACCCAGATGCTCTCGGAGTGCGAGCGCAGGGCGGGCACGCGGACACAGGTGGCACTCACGCGGACGTCGCTGTGCATGATTTTGCGCGTCTCGTTGTACATCTTCATCTCCTCCTTGGTGTAGCCGTTGTCGGTGAACACGTCTATCTGGGGGATGAGGTTGAAGGCCAGCTGGTAGGCGAACTTCTCCACGGTGACGGGCTCGCCGGCCAGCACCTGGCGGTATTGCTCGTACAGCTCGTCCATGGCGGCTGCTCCGGCGCCGCTGGCTGCCTGGTAGGTGGACACGTGCACGGTCTTGATGTGGCTCAGCTGCTCGATGGCTTTCAGCGCCACTACCATCTGTATGGTGGTGCAGTTGGGGTTGGCGATGATGCCGCGCGGGCGTATCTTCGCATCGGCGGGGTTGACTTCGGGCACTACCAGGGGCACGTCGTCGTCCATGCGGAAGGCGCTGGAGTTGTCTATCATCACGGCGCCGAACTTGGTGATGTCCCCGGCATACTCCTTCGACGTGCCTGCGCCTGCCGAGGTAAAGGCGATGTCCACGCCCCGGAAGTCGTCGTTGTGTTGGAGGAGCTTCACTTCGATGTCTTTGCCGCGGAAGGTGTATTTTCGTCCGGCACTGCGTTTGGAACCAAACAATACCAATTCGTCCAACGGGAAATTCCTTTCATCGAGCACGCGCAGGAACTCTTGTCCTACGGCTCCGCTTGCTCCAACAATAGCTACTTTCATTTTCTTCTGTAATTTTAGTGTTTATGTTATCTATTGACAGATTTTCTTCGCAAAAATACTACAAAATGCTGTACGTGCTCCGTTTAGTGAAAACTTTTTCGTTATTTTGCAACAGAAATGCCTAAAAGTACAGCTTATGGACTGGTTTGACTTCAGTTTGGAACTGCCTATCACCCACCCTACCTGGATATTCCTCCTGGTGCTGCTCATCATACTCTTTGCCCCGTTGCTGCTGACCAAGCTGCGCATCCCGCACATCATCGGCATGATTCTGGCGGGGCTTGCCGTGGGCGAGCATGGGTTCAACATCCTGGTGCGCGACAGCAGTTTTGAGCTGTTCAGCCAGGTGGGGCTGTTCTACATCATGTTCCTTGCCGGGCTGGAGATGAACATGTCCGACTTCAAGAAAAACCGCGGGAAAGCCGTCGCCCTGGGCCTGCTGGCCTTTATCATCCCGATAAGCATCGGCATGGTGACCAACATGATGCTCTTGAAGTACAGCCTGCTTACGTCCATCCTGCTGGCCAGCATGTATGCCTCGCACACGCTGGTGGCTTACCCTATCGTGATACGCTACGGCATCTCGCGCCAGCGCAGCGTCAGCATCGCGGTGGGCGGCACGGCGGTTACCGACACGCTTACCCTGCTGGTGCTGGCGGTCATCAGCGGCCTGTTCAAGGGCGAGGCCGGCGGGCTGTTCTGGCTGTGGCTCATCCTGAAGTTTGTGGTACTGGGCGGGGTGATGATGTGGCTGTTCCCGCGCATCGGCCGCTGGTTCTTCCGCCGCTACGACGACGGGGTGATGCAGTTCATCTTCGTGCTTGCCCTGGTGTTCCTGGGCGCCGGGCTGATGGAGCTGATAGGCATGGAAGGCATCCTGGGCGCATTCCTGGTGGGGCTGCTGCTGAACCGCCTCATCCCGCACGTTTCCCCCCTGATGAACCACCTGGAGTTTGTGGGCAACGCGCTGTTCATCCCTTACTTTCTGATAAGCGTGGGCATGCTGATAGACCTGCACGTGATATTCGGCGAAGGCGATGCCCTGAAAGTGGCTGCCGTGATGATTGTGGTGGCCTTGCTTGGCAAGTGGCTCGCTTCGTGGATGACGCAAAAGATATACGGCATGAGCATGCTGGAGCGTGAACTGATGTTCGGCTTGAGCAACGCCCAGGCGGCTGCCACCCTTGCCGCCGTGCTGGTGGGTTACAACATCATCCTGCCCTCGGGCGAGCGGCTGCTCAACGAGGATGTGCTCAACGGCACGGTGCTGCTCATCCTGGTTACCTGTATCGTCAGCTCGTTTACCACCGAGCGTGCCGCGCGGAAAATAGCTATGGACGAGGCGCATCCCGAGGAAGAAGACCATTCGCGCGAGCCTGAAAAGATATTGATTCCCATCGCCAATCCTGCCACCATAGAGTATCTGATGAACCTTTCCCTGGTGATACGCGACCCCAAGCAGAAAGACAACCTCGTTGCCTTGAACGTGCTGAACGACAGTGCGGACTCCGAACGCCTGGAACTGCAAGGGAAACGTTACCTGGAGCGTGCCGCCAAGATTGCCGCCGCCGCAGGGGTCGACCTGAAGTGCATCAGCCGCTATGACCTGAACATTGCGTCGGGCATCATACATTCGGCTAAGGAACATGGGGCGACGGATGTCATTATCGGCCTGCACTATAAGGCGAATATCGTGGACTCCTACTTCGGTATGCTGACCGAAAGCCTGTTGAAGGGCTTGCACCGCGAAGTGATGGTCGCGCGCTTCCTGATGCCTATCAATACCTTGCGGCGCGTCATCGTGGCAGTGCCCCCGAAGGCGGAATATGAAGCCGGTTTCCAGAAATGGGTGGAACACTTCTGCCGCATGGGCAATACCTTGGGCTGCCGGGTGCACTTCTTCGCCAACGAGAAAACGGGCGACCTGCTGCAGGCCTTGGTGCGGAAGAAGTATGGCGAAACCATGACCGAGTTTTCCCGCCTGGACGATTGGGACGACCTGCTCATCCTGACCGGGCAGGTGAACTACGACCACCTGCTGGTAGTCATCAGCGCGCGGAAGGGCTCCATCTCCTACGACAGCTCGTTTGAAAAACTGCCCGGCCAGTTGGGCAAATACTTCACCAACAACAGTCTGATAGTGCTTTATCCCGACCAGCTTGGCGACCCGCAGGAAGCATTGTCCTTCTCCAACCCCCAGGGCAGCAACGAGCACTACGAGAAGGTGGGCCGCTGGTTCTACAAATGGTTTAAAAAGAATTGACCGGAAACATCATGGACGAGATGAATACCGTTAGCCCCGGCTGGCAACAGCGTACCCGCCTCTTGCTGGGCGATGAGAAGATGGAACGCCTGCGCGGGGCGCATGTCTTGGTGGTGGGCCTGGGCGGCGTGGGCGCCTATGCCGCCGAAATGCTGTGCCGCGCCGGGACAGGCAGCCTCACGCTGGTAGATGCCGATACGGTACAGCCCACCAACCTGAACCGCCAACTTCCCGCCTTGCGCTCCACCTTAGGCAGGCGGAAGGCCGATGTGCTGGCCGAACGTTTCCGGGACATCAATCCCGATGTGCGGCTTACGGTGCTACCCGTCTTCCTGGATGCGGAACACATCCCCGCCCTGCTCGATGCCGCGCATTACGACTTCATCGTGGATGCCATCGATACCCTTGCCCCCAAGTGCTGCCTGATTGCCGAGGCCTTGAAGCGCCGCATCAGGATAGTATGCAGCATGGGAGCCGGTGCCAAGAGCGACATCACCCAGGTACGTTTTGCCGACATCTGGGACACCTACCACTGCGGCCTGAGCAAGGCGGTGCGCAAACGCCTGCAACAGATGGGCATCCGCCACCGGGTGCCCGTGGTGTTCAGCGCCGAGCAAGCCGATGCCTCGGCGGTGTGCCGGGTGGATGACGAGCGCAACAAGAAGTCCACTTGCGGGACCGTCAGCTACCTGCCGGCCGTGTTCGGGTGCTATCTGGCTGAATATGTAATAAAGAGATTATGATACATGTAGAAAATATCCGGAAAAGTTATGGAGGCCTGCAAGTGTTGCGCGGCATCAGCATGGATGTGGCAAAGGGGGAGATTGTGAGCATCGTGGGGCCCAGCGGGGCAGGCAAGACGACTTTGCTGCAGATTATGGGGACGCTGGAGAGAGCGGACGAGGGCACGGTCGTGGTGGACGGCGTGCCGGTGGGCGGATTGAACGAACGCCGGCTGTCCGACTTCCGCAACCGCCGCATAGGCTTCGTATTCCAGTTCCACCAGCTGTTGCCCGAGTTTACGGCGTTGGAGAACGTCATGATTCCTGCCCTGATTGCCGGCAGAAGCCGTAGTGAAGCCCAGGCGTCTGCGGTGGACATCCTGCAATTCATGGGGCTTGCTGACCGGGCCTCGCACAAGCCGAGCGAACTGTCGGGAGGCGAGAAGCAGCGGGTGGCGGTGGCACGTGCCCTCATCAACCGTCCGGCGGTAGTGCTGGCCGACGAACCCTCGGGCAGCCTGGACAGCCGCAACAAGGAGGAGTTGCACCGCCTGTTCTTCGACCTGCGCGACCGCTTCGGCCAGACTTTCGTTATTGTGACCCACGACGAAGGGCTGGCGCAGATAACCGATCGTACCATTCATCTCATCGACGGGGCAGTATCGCAGTGAAGGGTGTGCTACATCCTCATTCAAAGCAGGCGTAGTGGCTTATCCGTTCCAAGTCATCCGGCGTGAATTCTTCATATAGGGCAAAAACTTTCAGGCTTTTCAGCACCCCGTGTTTCCTGCGGTACTCTACGATGGCCTTGGCTTGGTAGAAGTCTATGTACGGGTGGCTGCGCAGCCGTTCTATGCCTGCGCGGTTCAGGTTGATACGCCGGATGCTGTCTGCCCGGATGCTGAACCACGGGCGCAGCTTCTCGTAATCCAGGTTTATCTCTGCCAGCTGCTCTATGCGGTAGAACCCGCCCAGCCGTTGCCGGTAGCCTGCAATCATGCGGGCGATGCCGCTTCCTATGCCCGGTATCTTTTTAAGCTCGGTGGTATCTGCCCGGTTCAGGTCGACAACCGTGCCTTCCGGGTATTTGAAAGGGAGGGCCGCACTGTCTGCCTTTGCCGGTGGCAGGTAGATCTGCACGGTTTCACGTATCGTGTCTTCGGGAGCGATGCGCAGGTAGGGGCGTAGCGTTTCGTATTGCCCGGGTGTCAGTCCGTATATCTTCCTGAAGTCTTCCGCACGCCGGAACTTGCCGCCTTTCTCCCGGTAGCGCACCACGTTCCTTGCCATCCATCCCGGCAGTCCCAGGCTACGCAGGGTAGCCGAGTCCGCCGTGTTGGGGTCGAACGGGGCAAGCCGTACCGGGGGCTGCGGTATGCGGTCGTAGGCTGATGTCCGCCGCTTCCATTCCTCCTCTTTCTCCTGCAGTGCGGCGGCAAAAGCTTCGTATGCTTGCCGGCCGGCGTGTGTGTCTCCCCCGTTATCCGGGCACTCCATGCCCGTGCGGTGGTCTCGTCGTTGCAGGTATATCCCGTAACCGCCCGCAATGAGGAGGATGAGTGCCAAGAGCAGCACGATGCCCCGCCTTTCCCACCGGGAAAAATAGAAAAACTCTTTCATGCGGAGATGTGTGCCTTACAGCCACCCCAGTTCGTTGATGAAGATAAAGGCTATGCCGATAGGGGCGATGAACTTCAGCAGGAAGATGAGCAGCTTGTAGAGCCCCGCTTTCAGCCGGCCCCGGTTGCTGAACTCTTCCCACACAATCCGCTTGTCCAGGTACCAGCCCGTGAAGATGGCAATGAAGAAGCCGCCCAAGGGCAACATAATCTTGGCAGTAACGAAGTCGAAAAGGTCGAACAGCGTCAGCCCCGCGATGGTGTACTCCTTGCCTATGCCCAGCGACAGCGAGCAGAACACGCCCAGGATGGTGCATCCCACGGTCACTATCCAGGCTGCCTTGTTGCGGCTCAGGTTGAACTCCTCGTGCAGGTAGGCTGTGGCCACTTCGTGCAGCGAGATGGTGGAAGTAAGCGCCGCCAGCGCCAGCAGGATGTAGAACATGACGGACAGGATGACGGCCAGCCAGGGCAGGCTGCCGAATGCCTGTTGGAACACGTTGGGCAGCGTGACGAACAACAGGCTGGGGCCCATGTCGGGCTGTATGCCTACCGAGAAGGCTGCCGGGAAGATGATGAACCCCGCCAGCACCGCTACCGACGTGTCGATGATGGATACGCTGAATGCCGTTTTGGGCAGGTTGGTGTCATCCTTGAAGTAAGAGGCATACGTACACAGGCAACCCATGCCGATGCTCAGCGAGAAGAATGCCTGCCCCATGGCTCCCAGCAGCACGCTGCCGTTCACCTTGCTGAAGTCGGGCTTCAGGAGGAACTCCAGCCCCGCGCCTGCGTTGGGCAAGACGAGGGAGCATGCCGCCAGGATAAGTAGCAGGATGAAGAGCATGGGCATCATGATTTTGGCCGATTTCTCAATGCCTTTCTCCACGCCCTTCACCACGATGAAGTGCGTGGCAAGCAAAAACACCACCAGCCAGAGTATCGGCCGCCACGGATGGGCGGTAAACTGGCCGAACGATGCGATGAATTCGTCGGCCGACTTGCCTGCGAAGCTGTTGGTGGCAGCTTCCATGATGAACTCCAGGGTCCAGCCCGACACTACGGCGTAATACCCCAAAATGAGGAATCCCGTCAGCACGCCCATGCGCCCCACCCAACGCCACGGGGTGCCCGGGGCCAGTATCTGGTAAGCCCTTGCCGTGTTCGAGCGTGAGCGCCTGCCTATGGAGAATTCGGCAATCATGATGGGCACGCCGAACAGCAGCACGCAACCGATGTAGACCAGGATGAATGCGGCCCCGCCGTGTTCACCCGTTTCGTATGGAAAACGCCAGATGTTGCCCAGCCCTACTGCCGAACCTGCTGCTGCCAGTATGGCGCCCAGCTTGCTGCCAAAGTTTGCCCTCTTGTTTGGTGTCATAAGAATCTGTACTTTGCTTACAATGTGTTAGGAATAACTTACTGAAATTGCAAAAATAGAAAATGTTTGGGAGTTTTGCTTATAAACCGCTATTTTTTTGTCTCTCCGTCCGCAGTTTTGGGGGAGAAAGTCCGTTTTAATTACCCGCTTTGTCTGGATTTCCGACGTTCCACCTTCGGTCCATGGCGGCGGTTCATGACCGAACCGGGACCGAACCGGGTACGACCCGGGTAGGTGCCGGGTACGTTGTTGGAAAAAAATGGGTATGATTTCCGAAAGGGCATGCCCGGGGGAATCGGGGCGCGTGGGAGGACATTCAGGCTTCCGGGTACGGAATATGGCCGGTTTATGTGGCGTGCTGGGATTTTCTTTGTACATTTGGGGCGCGAAACAGAAAGAAACCGGATTGCCATGCTTTATTTCCTGAAGAAATATCCGTTGTCGCTTGCCGTTATCTTGGCGGTGGTTTATTTGTCGTTTTTCAAGCCGCCTTCCACGGGACTGAGTGATATACCTAATCTTGACAAAGTGGTGCACGTGTGCATGTACCTTGGCATGGCGGGCATGTTGTGGCTGGAGTTTCACCGGGCACACCGCAGGCATCCCGCCCCACGCTGGCATGCATGGGTGGGTGCGGTGCTTTGTCCGATAGTGTTCAGTGGCGCGGTGGAACTGTTGCAGGAGTACTGCACCACGTACCGGGGCGGCGACTGGATGGACTTCGCCGCCAATGTGTGCGGGGTGCTCTTGGCGTGGGCTGTCATGGGCAGGCCCTGGTGGCACCGGTTCGGCTTATAGGTAGTCGGCAACGGTGGCGAGTTTCATACTGTTTGAACCCTTTATCAGGATGGTCTGCCCGGCAGGCTTGTCTTTCTTCAACTCCTCAATCAGTGCCTGTGCGTCCGGGTAGCAAGGGTAGTGGGTGCCCGTGGCGGCAAACTCGCTGCCTACCAGCCTTACTTTGGTAAATCCGCAGTCTTTCAAGTAGTCCACAATCCGGCAGTGCTCGGCGTGGCTGTCTTCGCCCAGTTCGCGCATATCTCCCAGTATCAGCATTTTGTTTTCCGCCTGCATGTCCTTGAAGTTGTCCAAGGCTGCTTTCATGCTGGTGGGGTTGGCGTTGTAGGCGTCGACGATGAGGGTGTTGGCTGCCGTGCGCTTCAGTTGCGAGCGGTTGTTGCGGGGCACGTAGTTTTCCAGTGCGTGGTTGATGCGTGCCGGCCCGATGCCGAAGTAGCGTCCGAGGGTGACGGCTGCCAGTGCGTTGGGCAGGTTGTATTCGCCTATCAGTTGTGTCTGCACCTGGTGTAGGGTAGGCTGGCCTGCCGCCTGCCACTCGAAGGCCAAGAACGGCGAACATCCTGTGGCATGCCCGCTGACGTACAGTCCCGGGCGGTTGCCGTAGCACACCGTCTGCAAACCGGTGGCGATGGCTTTCAGGTGCGGGTCATCGTCGTTCAGGAAGACGGTGCATCCGCCTTTCCGGCGCAGGTAATCGTACAGCTCGCCCTTGGTACGTACTACGCCTTTGAAAGACCCGAAGCCTTGCAGGTGTGCTTTGCCTACGTTGGTGATGAGGCCGTAGTCGGGTTCGGCTATTTCCACCAGTTCTTTGATGTCGCCGGGATGGCTGGCGCCCATTTCCACCACTGCCAGCTGGTGTTCGGGCTTTAGTGACAAGAGGGTGAGAGGCACGCCGATGTGGTTGTTCAGGTTGCCTTGGGTATAATGTACGCAGAGGTGCTCGGACAAGACGGCGGCAATCAATTCCTTGGTGGTAGTCTTTCCGTTGGTCCCGGTGATGCCTATGACGGGTATGCCGAGGGTGCGGCGGTGCATCTTTGCCAGTTGTTGCAGGGTTTGCAGGCAGTCGTCGGCGGGCAGGTAGCGCGTGTCGCCGGCGGGAATGTATTGGGCGTCGTCAACCACGGCGTATGCGCAGCCTTCCTCCAGCGCTTTGGCGGCAAAGGCATTGCCATTGAAGTTTTCGCCTTTCAGGGCAATGAACAGGGAACCTGCGGGGCAGTTGCGGCTGTCGGTTGTCACACCTTTGCAGGAACGGAATATGCGGTATAATGATTCGATATTTGTTGGCATGGCGTTATTTCTCTATTTCAAACTTTTCTTGTTGCCACGACTGGAAGCCTTTGTCCAGTTCGTAGACTTTGTAACCTTTGCTGCTGAGCAGGCGGGCGGCTTTCTTGCTGCGCTTTCCGCTGCGGCAATACAGGGCTACGGGGCGGTCTTTCTGCAAGAGCGAGTCGGCCACGGATTCAAATTGCTCATCGAGCATATTGATGTTGAGGCTGCCAGGGATGTGTCCGTCCGAATATTCTGCCAAGGTTCGTACATCCAGGCGTTGTACCTCGGGTGAGGCTATCAATGTGGCAAATTCGTCGGCGGGCAGCGACTGGAAGTCCCCCACTTTCTGCTGGCAGGAGAACAGCAAGCTGATGGACAGGCAGATGCCTGCATAGATTCTTTTCATTGCTTAATGTAAAAATTATAGTTGCATTCAAGATTGGGGAGTGTAATCGAACTTGTAAGTTTCCGTCGCTCCCTCATAAGTGTTTAAGGAGAAGTACACGCGGGTTATCCCGCCGTCCTTGCGGGCATAGGGCTGCAACGGGACGGATAGGTAGGCGCGGCTGGTGTAGGCGGGTACGTCGCCGCCCGCGTCGTGATACAGGCGCAGGTGGACATCGGTGCGGTTGCCGTCCTCCTCTACTTTGTCTTCGATGAAGTGGAACAGGTGGGTACCGTCTTGCCTTTTGATGTTCAGCACGATGTTCAGGTAATCCTGCCCCATCCAGATGGATAGTATTTCTGCCGGGTCGGTTTTTATGCCGTCCGTAAACTTGTCTTCCGTGAGTGGTACAGGGGCTATTGCGGCTACTGCGGCGTAGAGAATGGCTCCTTCCTCCGCCATTTCGTAGTTGGTGACCATGCGCATCAGCGAGTCGGGCGTAAAGGACAGTCCTGTACCGTCGCGCCAGACGGGCAGCACTTCCCCTTGGTCTGTCCGGATGGATTGCAGGGCGGCATTGCCGTCGCTATATCCTGTCAGGTATTCCAGCTTGACGGGAGGGTAGTGGTATTCATCTTCACCACATGCCGCCAAGGCCGCCAGCATCAGCAGGAAGAGGCATTTCTTCATGCTTCCATTCTCCTTTCCTGGTTTTTCAGCGGATTGGCGTACATCAGCAGCATCTTTTCGCGGAGGAAAGGAACGTCTTTCTGCGGCAGGTCGATGCGGCCTATCTGCTTGTCTATATAGGTGGTGAAACGGTTACGGTCGGCTTCCGTGTAGTGTGCGGCATGGCGCGTGTTGCCTTCCAGTAAGTCCGAGGCAACGTAGTTATTGGGGTAAATGCGGTAGTTGGCGTGGATGCCGTCGTCTATGAGGGCGGCAATGCGGGTAAACAGTTCTTGCTTGGGCAGCGAGCGGTCCATCTTTGCCAACTTGCCGTTGATGCACGGCGCGGGTTGGAAGTGTACGTGCCCTTTATAACCCGTCAGTCCCGTCTGCATGTTCAGCAGGTCGTCGGCTGTGGTCTTGTGATAGTCGGGCATGTCCCGTTTCAGCTGGAATTCTTTGGCTTTGAGGAAGTCGCACGGGTCAAACTCATAAGAAATGGACAACGGCGCAATGTTCATTTGCGTCAGGCGGTCGATGATGCCGCCTTCGCCGCCCATGGCAAGCATCTTCAGTACGCTCTCCTGGGTGCGGTCGTCCGAATCCTTGGCGCGTCCTTCACGCTGGGCAATCCAGATGGACTGGTGTTTCTCGCCGATGGTGTAGTGCATGTAGCGCGACATGCGGGCAGACGACTCCAGCATCTGGCGCATGGTGAGGGCGCGCTGTACGATGAACGACTTGTTTACCCGCACCAGCTTCTTAATCCACGGATAGATGAGCAGGTTGTCTCCAATGGCGATTTCCACCGTGTCCAATCCGCGTTCCACCAATAGCATGGACAGCAGTCCGGAGTCCAGAATAATGTCCCGGTGGTTGGATATGTAGGTGTATGCCCGGGTGGGCTCGGCTTCCAAGGCACTGTAGTTCATGGTTAACCCGTCGGTCTTTTCCTTGATGATCCGTTTCAGAATGTTGTAGCAGAAGGCTATTTGGAACTCCAATTTGGTTTTACAGGCACGCATCTGCTGCGCCCATGCTTCTACGGGCACGCCCGGCATGGCGATGGCTGCTACTTTCCGGAAGGCCGGATCGGCAATCAGTTCCTCAAACACCTGGGGAAGCTCTTCATCGTGGTAAGGGCGAATTTCATCAAATTCCGTATTCATAATCCAAAGGTATTAAATGTTAGCTGTTCAGGCAAAGGCGTTTTCTATGATGTCCGTCATTACCTCTTGCATGGTCATGCCTGCGGCACGCACCTGTTGGGGAATGAAGCTGGTGGCGGTCATGCCCGGTGTGGTGTTTACTTCCAGCAGGTTTATCTTGTTGCTTTCGGTAATGATGTAATCCACGCGGATGATGCCCGTTGCTCCCAGGATGTCGTAGATGGCAGAGGTAAGCTGTTTCACGCGGTCGGCGAGCTCGTCGGGGATGCGTGCAGGGGTAATCTCATCAGAATCTCCGCAATACTTGGCATCGTAGTCAAAGTATTCGTGGTGTGAAACCACCTCGGTGATGGGCAGTACCACGCTGCGTTGCTTGGTCTTGTAGCAGCCGCAGGTAATTTCCGTACCGTCCATGAAAGCTTCGATGACGGTTTCCGGCGATTCCTCTTTGGCTTTGGCGATGGCCGGTTGAATCTCTCCGGGAGTCTTTACCTTGGTAACGCCGAAGCTGGAACCGCCCAGGTTGGGCTTGATGAAGCAGGGCAATCCGATTTTCTCCACTACCTCGTTGTCGGTTATGGCTTGTCCCCGGCGCAGCAACAGTGAGTCGGCAATGCGTACCCCGAAAGCATGCAGGTACTGGTTGCAGGCAAACTTGTTGTAGGTGAGTGATGCGGGTAACACTCCGCAACACGAATAAGGCAGGTGCAGCATGTCCAGGTAGCCTTGCAGCAACCCGTCCTCGCCGGGTGTGCCGTGTATGGTGATGTACACAAAGTCGAAGTTTATTTTGCTCCCGTCCGGCAGGCGGAAACTGAAGTCGTTACGGTCTATGGCAGCCAGTGTGCCGTCTTCCAGCTGCACGTGCCAGTCCGTACCCCGCATCTGCACGATGTAGGCCGTGTACTTTTCCTTGTCCAAGAACGAGTAAATACCTTGCGCGCTGCGCAGGGAAACTTCATATTCGGAGGTATCTCCTCCGGCTGCTATGGCAATGGTGCGTTTCATTGTAGTTCTCTGTTACTGATGTAGTTCCGCCATTTGTCCAGCAGTTGTGCCATGTCATCGGGCAAGGGGGAGGTGAAGTGCATCTCCTCGCCGGTAACCGGATGCACGAAACCCAGTGTCATGGCGTGCAATGCCTGGCGCGGGCAAATGTCGAAACAGTTGTTTATGAATTGTTTATACTTTGCAAAATGGGTTCCTTTCAGAATTTCGTGCCCCCCGTAGCGTTCATCGTTGAACAGGATGTGCCCGATGTGTTTCATGTGCACCCGTATCTGGTGCGTGCGCCCCGTTTCCAGTATGCATTCCACAAGGGTGACATAGCCGAAGCGTTCCAGTACCCGGTAGTGGGTCACGGCGTGTTTGCCTTCGCCTTCGGGCAGTACGGTCATTTGCATGCGGTCGCGCGGATTGCGGCCAATGTTGCCTGTGACGGTCCCTTCATCCTGCTCCACGTTGCCCCACACCAGTGCCCGGTAGCGGCGTTTGGTGGTCTTGTGGAAAAACTGGTTGCCCAGGTTGGTCTTGGCATCGGGGGTTTTGGCTACGACCAGCAGGCCGGAGGTGTCTTTGTCTATGCGGTGCACCAGTCCCACGTGCGGATCGTTGGCATCATAGTCGGGCACGTCTTTCATGTGCCAGGCCAAGGCATTGACCAGCGTACCCCGGTAGTTGCCGTGTCCGGGGTGCACCACCAGCCCGGCAGGCTTGTTTACCACTAAGAGGTAGGGGTCTTCGTACACGATATCCAAGGGTATGTCTTCCGGGATGACCTCGTTTTCATAGCGCGGCCGGTCCATCATGACCGTGATGACGTCCAGCGGCTTCACCTTGTAACTGCTTTTCACCGGTTTGCCGTTGGCCATGACGAATCCCGCTTCGGCAGCTTTCTGTATGCGGTTGCGTGAGGCGTTGGTCAGGCGGTCAAACAGATATTTGTCCACCCGTATCATCTCCTGCCCCTTGTCCACCACTACGCGGAAGTGCTCATACAGCTGTGCCTCGTCGCCCACGGGCTCGATGTCGTCCAGCAGGTCGTCGGAAATTTCGTTGATGTCTTCCGGTAACTCGTTCGTCATAAGGAAAAGTTTGCAGGATGAATGTTTGTATCAGAACCACGATTCGTCTTCGGGCAGGTCGGCGGGGATGCTGTCGCGCATCAGCCCGAGGGAGTCGGCGCTTAGCGAGTCTGCCGGTGCGGGGATGGGTTCTCCGTTGCCTATTATCAGGGTCAGTGTGGCACCGGTGGGCACCTGGTCATCCACATTGAGGGTGTCTTCTCCGTGGCGCACGTAGTACACCCAGTCCTGTTCGCCCGGCACAGAGTCGTTGGGCGTCAGCTTGAAGCCCGCTGCCAGCAGGCGTGCCTGCGCTTCGCGCACGGAGCTGTTGTCAGCCACGTCGGGCACGTTGCATAGGGGAATGTTCAGTGTATTGATGGTGAGGTAAACAATGCGTCCTTTTTTTACCCGTTGTCCTGCCGTAGGCGTATAGTCCAATATGCTGCCGGCGGGAAGCGTCTTTACGTAAGTGGAGTCGGCCACCGTGCATGCAAGCCCTTTGCCTTGGAATATCTTTTGTGCTTCGGCCACCCGCATGCCTTTCACGTCGGGAACTACCACTGCCTCACCGTGATGTGTGTAGGCGTCCAGCCACTTCAGCGTGCCGAATACCAGTGCCACCACTACCACCACCATGGCAACGATGTTTCCCCAGAACAGCTTGTTCCGTTTAAGCGAGAAGAACTCCTTGAATGTCATAAGTCACGTCTTTTATCGGGGGCAAAGATACGATTTTTAGAATGAAATACGGACTGCGGGGCAAGTTTTTCACCGCTTGCCCCGCAGAAGTCCGTCGGGGCATAAAAAAAGGGGGTGTATCAAAATTCCGATACGCCCTCTTTTTCTCATATCCAGCCGCAAAGGTTTACATAGAATGAAACAAAGCCTCGACTTTCCCAAGCCAAGGCTTTGCCCTGTCACAAAAGT
>CALULP010000034.1 GCA_944321495.1 uncultured Bacteroides sp.
CCGACAAAACACAGCTTCGTGACTTGTTCGACAAATCAAATTTCAATAATGTCAAAGAACGATATGATTCAAGTGAACCGAATTTATTTAATTTTTAACCTTGTCCATTTTTAGTGGACAGTAGTGACAAAAAATATGAGATAGAAAAAAGCGTAAATAATGTAGATTTAACATGTAATTTCAGTTTTAAGTTAAATCCTGTTTGCCCTTTGCAACTAATATTTATCTGTGAATGCCTTGTGTATTTAAGATATATGTTGTGCAGATATGTTGCTTGATAGAGAATCGTTGCCTGTTTATGGGATTTGTCAGTAAAATGTAAGGTGATGCGGGAAATGGGGAATTTGTAATATGCTTAGGTCGTGTTGTTGGGTTATTGACGGAAGGAAATAGGGCTTTGTAAATCATTTTTTTGCTTATTCCACATACATTAGGTCGCTGATGATGCCATCAGACACAAAAATGCCTTGCCGGGTGAGGCAGAGGCGGCTGTCTTCCTGACGAAGAAGGCGGGCTTGCAGGTAGGGAGTGGCGTTTTGCTGGCAATAGCGTTGTAGCGGAATGCCAAACAGGTGGGCAATGTCGTCCAAAGAAATGCCTTGGCAAGTGCGTAGACGGGTCATGATGTATTCGTTGTAGCGGGTTGTGTTGTCGAGCAGTTCGGTGTGGCAGGAAAGATTGCCTTGCCCGATAGCTTCAATGTAGGTATCCAGGTCGGAGGTGTTCCATTGGCGTGAGCGGGTGTCGAAAGAGTGTGCCGAGGGACCGCAGCCCAGATAGGGAATGCCCTGCCAATAGGAGGTGTTATGGCGCGAATGCATGCCCGGCTTGCAAAAGTTGGAAATTTCGTAATGTACGTAACCTGCGGCGGCAAGGGTGTCCATTAGCTTGGTGAAAAAGCGCAGGCTGCTGTCTTCGTCTACTTCCTTTATACGCTGGGTCTTTAACATGCGGTAGAGAGGAGTACCTTCCTCATAGGTGAGGTGGTAGGCGGATATGTGCTCTACATCAAGGGCTACGGCTTGCCGGAGGTCGCTTTCCCAACGAAGGTCTGTCTCGCCGGGTAGCCCGTAGATTAGGTCGATGCTGAGATTATTGAACCCGGCATGACGGAGGTAGCTTATGGCATCGAATGCCTGGCGGGAGGTGTGGCGCCGGTTGAGCAATTTCAAGGTGGCGTCGTCGAAAGTCTGTATGCCCATGCTGACGCGGTTGAAAGGTAAGGTGGACAGCATGTCGGCGTATGTGGGGGTGAGGTCGTCGGGATTGACTTCAAGGGTGATTTCTTCGGCTTCTTGAAGGCCATAGACAGTATCGAGTGTCTGGAATATCTGTTGAAAATCGGCTTCCTCCAGCAATGAAGGGGTGCCTCCGCCGAAGTAAACGGTGCGGACCGGCTCTTGAGGCAGATAATCGCGCCTTATTTCCAGCTCTCTGCACAGGGCATGGATGTAGTGTCGTTTCAACTCTGTGCGTGTAGTGGAGTAGAAGTCGCAATAGATGCAACGGGTCTTGCAGAAGGGAATATGGAGGTAGATGGCGGACAAGGGGGATAGTGATTAACGATTAGTAATTAATGGTAGTTTCCTTCGCAAAGATAGGTGATTTGTTTGATTGGATTTGCCGGTGCTTTGTGTTTTTCTTGATTCTCTGTTGAAAAACATAGTTTAGTAACACTGCGGTTTTAGTTGTTTTTTTTGCGTCAAATGGCTAATTTGCGCCCCATTAAAGTTAAGCGGCACCCCGGGTGCCGGAGTTATTCACTCTTAAATAATATGGTATCATGAAAGTATATCAGACGAATGAAATTAAGAACATTGCCCTGCTTGGCAATGATGGCTCGGGAAAAACCACTCTCACAGAGGCGCTGCTCTATGAGAGTGGGATTATAAAACGTCGCGGCAGAATTACTGCCAAGAATACAGTCAGCGATTATTTCCCGGTGGAGCAGGAATATGGGTATTCTGTGTTTTCCACCGTTTTCCATGTGGAGTGGAATGGGAAGAAGTTGAACATCATAGATTGCCCGGGCAGCGATGACTTTGTGGGGGCTGCCATCACGGCATTGAATGTGACTGATACCGCTATTTTGCTGCTTAACGGCCAATATGGTGTGGAGGTAGGCACGCAAAACCATTTCCGTTATACCGAAAAACTGGGAAAACCTGTCATTTTCCTGGTAAACCAGTTGGATAATGAAAAATGCGACTATGACATGCTGTTGGAGCAATTGCGGGAAATTTACGGTCCGAAAGTGGTGCCGGTGCAGTATCCGCTGGCTACAGGGCCGAACTTTAATTCGTTGATAGATGTACTTTTAATGAAAAAATATTCGTGGGGACCCGAAGGGGGAGCTCCCACGATAGAGCCTATTCCTGCCGAGGAAATGGAGAAGGCCACCGAACTGCATAAGGCATTGGTAGAGGCAGCTGCTGAGCATGACGAGGGGTTGATGGAGAAATTTTTTGAATCTGATTCCTTGACTGAGGACGAGATGCGTGAGGGTATCCGTAAGGGCTTGGCATGCAGGGGTATGTTCCCGGTGTTCTGTGTATGCGCAGGCAAGGATATGGGTGTGCGCCGTTTGATGGAGTTTTTGGGCAATGTCGTGCCGTTTGTTGACGAAATGCCTCCTGTACATAACACACGTGGTGAAGTGGTGAAACCAGATTCCGACGGGCCTACTTCGCTGTACTTTTTCAAGACGGCTGTGGAGCCACATATCGGTGATGTGCAATACTTCAAAGTGATGAGCGGCAAGGTACATGAGGGAGATGATTTTACCAATGCCGACCGCGGCTCGAAAGAACGTATTGCGCAGATTTATGCCTGTGCAGGTGCTAATCGCATCAAAGTTGAAGAAATGGTGGCCGGTGATATCGGTTGCACAGTGAAACTGAAAGATGTGCACACCGGCAATACGCTGAACGGCAAGGGCGCAGAGAACCGCTTTAACTTTATCAAGTATCCTAACTCCAAGTATTCACGTGCCATCCGCCCGGTGAATGAAGCCGATACGGAAAAAATGATGGCGATATTGAACCGCATGAAGGAAGAAGACCCCACGTGGGTGGTGGAGCAGTCGAAGGAATTGCGGCAGACTATTGTGCACGGTCAGGGTGAATTCCACTTGCGTACTTTGAAGTGGCGTTTGGAGAATAATGAGAAACTTCAGATTGTATATGATGAACCGCGCATACCTTACCGTGAGACAATTACCAAGGCTGCCCGTGCAGATTACCGTCACAAGAAACAATCGGGCGGCGCAGGCCAGTTTGGCGAGGTACATCTCATTGTAGAACCTTATTACGAAGGCATGCCGGCTCCTGATACCTATAAATTTAACGGACAGGAATTCAAAATGAACGTGAAAGGTACGGAAGAAATTCCATTGGAGTGGGGCGGAAAGCTGGTCTTTGTGAATTGTGTGGTAGGTGGTGCCATTGATGCCCGTTTTATGCCTGCCATTTTGAAGGGTGTAATGTCACGTATGGAGCAAGGACCGCTGACGGGGTCGTATGCCCGTGATGTGCGTGTCATTGTGTATGATGGTAAGATGCATCCTGTAGATTCCAATGAAATATCTTTCATGTTGGCCGGGCGTAATGCTTTCAGTGAGGCATTTAAGAATGCAGGGCCGAAGATTTTGGAACCTATTTACGATGTGGAAGTATTTGTGCCTTCGGATAAAATGGGTGATGTGATGAGCGACTTGCAAGGCCGTCGTGCCATGATTATGGGTATGAGTAGTGAGGCCGGTTATGAGAAGCTGATTGCAAAAGTGCCTTTGAAGGAAATGTCATCTTACTCCACCGCTCTTAGCTCACTGACGGGTGGCCGGGCTTCGTTTATCATGAAGTTTGCCAGCTATGAGCTTGTTCCGAGTGATGTACAGGATAAACTGGTCAAAGAATTTGAGGCTAAGCAAGGAGAAGAAAATTGATAATCTGCATTTGGCAATGGGGTTGTATTAAGATCTGGAAATTACTGTTTTCTCTCAAGCGGGAGAAAAGAACGACGGTAGGCTCGTTTTGATACGCTTTATTTGTCATTTGGTTGCAATGCGAAAGGTGCGGGTGCTTAAAGGAAGACCGTGCTTTTCGCATTGTTTTTTTAGGATTGTAGTGTGAACGGTGTCATTTCTTTCTTTGTTTTTGAATAAAAAAACTCGAAACCTTAATTGCTCTCTTAATTTTTTATTAAATTTGCAAAGTGGAATGTGAAGATGAGGACATAATGCCCTTGTGGCAACTTAAAAAAGATTTTGGGTTAATTAACGAAAATCTGCGGTTAAAACAGGTTAATGCGTTGGAAATGTTAATTAGGAATTGTTAATTTTGCCGTCATGAAAAAGTCAACAATATGGTTATTAGGTCTCGTGATGGGCTTTTCTTTCCTTAGCCTGTTATACCTGCAAATCAGGTATATAGATGACTTTGTGAAGATGCGCAACGAGCAATTTGATGAATCTGTGAAGCGTGCCTTGATGGCGGCTTCAAAAGACGTGGAGTCGAGAGAGGTGGAACGTTGGTTGCGCGAAGACATTACAGAGGCAGAACGGAAAGCGTGGGAACAATCGCAGAATAACGGTGTGGTGCAGACTCGCCGTTTTAAGATGACATCGCCTGATGGCTCGGTCAGTTCTTCCATAGAGTTCAAAACGTTCAGTAAGCAGCCTTCGGAGTTGCCGCGTGCCATGATTTCACGTAAACATGGTGTGAAAACCATTCCGCAGACATCGCGCTCTATTGCCGATATGCTGAAGAACCGCTATTTATATCAGCGCGCACTTGTGGATGAAGTGGTTTGGCAGATGGTTTACAAAGCCAAAGATAAGCCGATAGAGGAGCGTATTAATTTTAAGGATTTGGATAATGATATACGTTCGGGGTTGATAGACAATGGCGTAGACCTTCAATACCATTTTAAAGTGATAGACGGCGACGGACGGGAGGTGTATCGCTGCTCGGATTACAGTGATGAAGGGAGTGAGAGCTCATATTCACAACCGTTGTTCTTGAATGACCCGCCGGCGCGGATGAGTGTAATGAAAGTGCATTTCCCCGGTAAACGGGACTATATTTTCAGTTCGGTAAGCTTTATGATACCATCGCTGATTTTTACGGTGGTGTTGCTTATAACGTTTATTTTTACCATATATATAGTATTCCGCCAAAAGAAACTGACGGAGATGAAGAACGATTTTATCAATAACATGACGCATGAGTTTAAGACACCTATATCCACTATTTCCTTAGCAGCGCAAATGTTGAATGACCCGGCTGTAGGAAAGTCGCCGGTGATGTTCCAGCATATATCGGGGGTTATCAACGATGAAACGAAACGGTTGCGCTTCCAAGTGGAAAAAGTGTTGCAAATGTCGATGTTTGACCGGCAGAAAGCCACTTTGAAGATGAAAGATTTGGATATTAATGAACTGATAACGGGTGTAGTCAATACTTTTGCACTGAAGGTCGAACGCTATAACGGTAAGATTGAGACGGATTTGAATGCGGAACATGCTTTGATTTCGGCGGATGAGATGCACATCACCAATGTGATATTCAATTTGATGGATAATGCCGTGAAGTATAAGCGAGCCGATACGGATTTGTTGCTGACAGTGAAGACTTGGAATGAGCCGGGTAAAGTCGTGATTTCGATACAAGATAACGGAATAGGTATTAAGAAAGAAAACCTGAAAAAGATATTCGATAAGTTTTATCGTGTACATACCGGAAATCTGCATGATGTGAAAGGGTTCGGCTTGGGATTGGCGTATGTGAAGAAAATCATTACCGACCATAAAGGAACGATCCGTGCGGAAAGTGAATTGAACGTAGGTACTAAATTTATTATTGCATTACCTTTATTAAAAACAGAATGATATGGAAGAAAAACCGAGAATTTTATTGTGCGAGGATGATGAGAACCTCGGCATGTTGCTAAGGGAGTATTTGCAGGCGAAAGGCTATGCTGCTGAGTTGTATCCCGATGGAGAAGCCGGGTATAAGGCTTTCTTGAAAAACAAGTATGACCTGTGTGTGTTTGATGTGATGATGCCGAAAAAAGACGGCTTTACATTGGCGCAGGAAGTTCGTGCTGCCAATTCAGAGATTCCTATTATTTTCCTGACGGCAAAGACGTTGAAGGATGATATTTTGGAAGGTTTCAAAATTGGTGCTGATGATTATATCACCAAGCCTTTTAGCATGGAGGAATTGACATTCCGAATTGAAGCTATCTTAAGGCGGGTGCGTGGCAAGAAAAACAAGGAAAGCAATATTTACAAGATTGGTAAATTTACCTTCGATACGCAAAAGCAGATTCTTTCGACACCAGAAAAGCAAACCAAGCTGACAACCAAAGAGTCGGAATTGCTGGGATTGCTGTGTGCCCATGCCAACGAGATTCTGCAACGCGATTTTGCGTTGAAAACCATCTGGATTGATGACAACTATTTCAATGCCCGCAGTATGGATGTATACATTACCAAATTGCGCAAACACTTGAAAGAGGATGATTCAATTGAGATTATCAACATCCATGGCAAGGGATATAAGTTGATTACGCCCGATCCTGAAGATTGATGGAACGGTGTGATATATAAAAAAGGCGATGCCAACGGCATCGCCTTTTTTATAATTCTTCTAATATTAATCAGCAATTCTTTTGTTGATGACAATGTATGAAACCCAGCCAACGATGATAAGTACCAAAGAGGTACCGAGGATAGCATTGTCATTAACATTTTGAGTGATTGAACAGATAACCAAGATAACTGCTCCCACCAGGATTAATATCAGTCCCAGATTCTTTAATAAACCTTTCATTGTGTGTGTATTTTAATAGTTATTATATCATTCCACAAAACTTGTCACAAAGAAAAGCATAATTCTTTAACAGACGAAATAATTTGTGCAAAAAAACTATTAATCCGTGTAATTTGTTGGTAAAAATAAGAAATACCGCTAAAATCGGACCGGAAAATGCTTATGTGAGGAACACTTTTGGGTCAGACGTGCAAGGGGGGAGGTCAATTGTTGGTGTTGAAAAATATTTTGCGCAATACTTCTTGCCCAATGCCTAATTCTTCTGCTGTAATGCCTTGTAGCGCTTCTTGTAAAGTTTGGCGGGAAACGATGTAGGCTTGTTTTTCCAGTTCTTTGCCTTCAGGTGTAAGTTGGATGAGGTTGATGCGCCGGTCTTTTTTATCGGACATGCGGGTAACAAGATGCTGGCGCTCCATGTTGTCAATCAGGCGTGTCATACTTGGCTTGTCTTTGTAAGTGGCATTGCATAATTCTTGTTGTGTGACACCGTCTTTTTTCCAAAGAAAGATGAGTACAGTCCACTGTTCGGGAGTGATTTCCAATCCGTTTTTCCGGAAATTGCGTAACAACTTCCGATTGATGGCGGCAGATACCTGCCCGTTGAGTATGGCGAATATGAGTTGGATGTCGAAATTGAATTGTTCTATCATGAAACCATTGTTTAAACAACTTTGCAAAGATAGACTGTATCGTTTGTAATTCCTATTGCGATAAATAAAAAAATGCCGATAATTGGTGATTTCAAATAAAATGCCTAACTTTGCGCCGCGAAAAATTAAAGCATTACAAAATTTAATCATTATTTTAACGTATGAACCAATACGAAACCGTTTTCATTTTGACTCCCGTTTTGTCTGATGTTCAGATGAAGGAAGCGGTAGAGAAATTCAAGGGTATCTTGACGGCTGAAGGCGCCGAGATTGTAAATGAGGAAAACTGGGGACTGAAAAAATTGGCTTATCCCATTCAGAAAAAGTCTACCGGTTTTTATCAGCTGATTGAGTTCAAGGCAGAACCGACTGTCATTGCTAAACTGGAAGTGAACTTCCGTCGTGATGAACGCGTAATCCGCTTCTTGACTTTCAAACAAGACAAGTATGCCGCAGAGTACGCAGCTAAGAGAAGAAATTTGAAATCAACTAAAAAGGAGGATTAATTATGGCACAACAAGTTCAATCAGAAATCAGATACTTAACTCCGCCTACCGTAGACGTGAAAAGAAAGAAATATTGCCGTTTTAAAAAGAGCGGTATCAAGTACATTGACTACAAGGATCCTGAGTTTTTGAAGAAATTCTTGAATGAGCAGGGTAAAATACTTCCTCGTCGTATTACCGGTACTTCTTTGAAGTATCAGCGCCGTGTTGCCCAGGCTGTAAAGAGAGCTCGTCACTTGGCTTTGTTGCCTTATGTAACTGACTTGATGAAATAATAAGGAGGAGATAGTATGGAAATTATATTGAAAGAAGATGTAATCAACTTGGGTTACAAAAATGATATTGTAACAGTGAAGTCCGGCTATGGCCGCAACTACCTCATCCCGACGGGAAAAGCTGTCATTGCATCACCTGCTGCCAAGAAGGTGTTGGCTGAAGATTTGAAACAGCGTGCCCATAAGTTGGAGAAAATTAAGAAGGACGCTGAAGAAGTGGCAGCTAAACTGGCTGGCTTATCGTTGACAATCGCTACGAAGGTAAGCTCTACGGGTACTATCTTCGGTTCGGTTGGCAGTATTCAGATTGCAGACGAACTCGCAAAACTTGGACACAATATCGATCGTAAATTGATTACGGTTAAAGATACAGTGAAGGCTGTCGGCAGCTATAAAGCAGTGGTTAGACTGCATAAGGAAGTTTCTGTAGAAATTCCTTTTGAAGTGATAGCTGAAGAAGCATAAGCAAAATTTGCTTTTTGAAATAGAAGGCGGAATGAAGTCGTGTGGGATGCATGACTTCTTCCGCTTTTTTTGTGCTGCTTGCTTGTGTCATCTTTTTGAATCGGATATAAAAAAAGTCTGTCCATGCTTATGCATGCCAGACTTTCAATACTTCTGCAAAAACTTGTATGTTTTCGCGTCTTGTTTTTACTCAGCAGTTTTTTCAGTGTTGTTTTCGTTGTCTGCTTGAGCAGCGGGAGCAACAGTTTCCTCTTCTGCTGCGGGTTCAGTAGCAGCTTCGGAAGTTTCTGCTTCGGTAGCAGGTTCTGCAACGACTTCTGTAGCTTCTGCATTGGCGGCTTCGGTCGTGTTGTTGGCAGCCTTGTTGCCACAAGAAGCGAAAGATACGGCTACAATAGCAGTAGCCATCAAAACTAACTTTTTCATTTTCTTTTGCTTTTAAACGTAAAATTAATAGTCGGTTTTTAAAACCGCGGCAAAGGTAGGTGATTTTCGCATACGTTGTTCTGTTGGTGCCGTTTTTTTTATCGAAAATGTGTACCTTTGCCCTTCGACAAGATTGGAAGACTTTATGATTGATACAAATCTGTTTCAAAATAAAACTGCTGTTTATTACACGTTAGGCTGCAAGCTGAATTTTTCGGAAACGTCTACTATCGGGCGGATCTTTCAAGAGGCAGGTATACGTACTGCCCGTCGGGGAGAGAAAGCGGATATTTGTGTAATCAACACCTGTTCGGTGACTGAAGTCGCTGATAAGAAATGTCGGCAGGCCATCCATCGGTTAGTAAAGCAGCATCCGGGGGCTTATGTGTTGGTAACCGGTTGTTATGCGCAGTTAAAACCTGAAACTGTTGCTGCCATAGATGGGGTTGATGTGGTGTTAGGTGCCGAGCAAAAGAAAGATGTATTGAATTATTTAGGTAACTTGCAGAAACGTAGTGATGGTGGACAGGCGTTTACTTCCCCACTCAAAGATATCCGGACTTTCGCACCTTCGTGTTCACGGGGCGATCGGACTCGTTTCTTTTTGAAAGTGCAAGATGGCTGTAACTATTTTTGTACCTATTGTACCATTCCGTTTGCCCGGGGGCGCAGCCGTAATGGCAGTATTGCTTCGTTGGTGGATCAGGTTAGAAAGGCTGCGGCTGAAGGCGGGAAGGAAATTGTGCTGACGGGTGTGAATATTGGCGACTTCGGGCAAACTACCGGTGAACGGTTTGCTGATTTAGTGAAAGCATTGGATGAAGTTGAGGGAATAGAACGCTACCGTATTTCATCTATTGAACCGGATTTATTAGATGATGAAGTTATTGAGTTCGTTGCTCGTTCGCGTAAGTTTATGCCTCATTTCCATATCCCCTTGCAGTCGGGATGTGACGCTGTACTTAAATTGATGCGTCGGCGTTATGATACGGCATTGTTCGCTTCAAAAATAGCGAAAATAAAATCTTTGATGCCGGATGCCTTTATCGGTGTGGATGTGATAGTGGGAACACGTGGTGAAACAGAAGACTATTTTGAACAAGGTTACCGTTTCGTGGAAAGCCTTGATGTGACCCAGTTGCATGTGTTCAGCTATTCCGAACGTCCTGGTACACAAGCCTTAAAAATAGATTATGTAGTGCCCCCCGTTGAGAAACATAGACGGAGCCAGCGTTTATTGGAACTCTCGGAAGTAAAAACACATGCTTTTTATGCACGGCATATCGGGCAAACTTTGCCGGTTTTGCTGGAACGTTCCAAGGCCGGGATGCCAATGCACGGCTTTACCCCCAATTATATCCGGGTAGAAGTGCCGCGTATCGAAACATTGGACAATCAAGTTGTGCCGGTACGTTTGGATGGGTTTAATGCCGAAGGTACGGCTTTGTGCGGAACTTTGCTGGCTGAACCAGGAAATCTCTGAGGCTTATGGAGAAAACTTATAAAATTGCCATCGTGATATTGAATTGGAACGGTTGCGACGTGCTTCGTACCTTTTTGCCCGCTGTCGTACGCTATGCAGCGGATGATGACGCGGAGGTATGGGTGGCGGATAACGGTTCAACAGATGCTTCGGTAGAAATGTTGCGGAAGGATTTTCCATCCGTCAGGCTTATTCTGTTAGATAAAAACTATGGTTTTGCAGATGGGTATAATTTCGCTTTGAAACATGTGGAAACAGAGTATGTTGTCTTGCTCAATTCGGATGTAGAAGTAACGGAACATTGGTTGCAACCATTGGTTGTATATATGGATGCCCATCCTGAGGTTGCAGCTTGTCAGCCCAAACTGCGTAGTTATTGGCAGAGAGAACGGTTTGAATATGCCGGTGCGGCAGGTGGGTATATTGATCGTTACGGTTATCCTTTCTGTAGGGGGAGAGTCATGGGTGCTGTAGAAACGGATAATGGGCAGTATGATGAAATCGTATCCGTTTTTTGGACAACAGGTGCAGCTTTGATGATCCGGCTGGCTGATTACTGGGAAGCCGGTGGACTGGATGGGCGTTTCTTTGCGCACATGGAGGAGATAGACCTGTGTTGGCGTCTTCGGGCAAGAGGGCGGAAACTCGTATGTGTGCCGCAGAGTGTAGTCTATCATGTCGGTGGTGCGACGTTGAAGAAAGAAAATCCGCGAAAGACATTTTTAAATTTCCGTAATAATCTGCTGATGCTTTATAAGAATCTTTCACCGGAGGAACTCCGTCCGGTGATGCGGATGCGTGCTGTGCTTGATGTTTTGGCGGCTTTGAATTTCCTGCTGAAAGGACAGGTGGCAAATGCCCGTGCGGTTTGTCGGGCGCGCAGGGAGTATCGAGCTTTGCGCGAATCGTTTACCGCTTCACGTTTGGAAAATCTAAGGGCTTCTTGCCAAGTAGATATTCCCGAACGGAAATGCTACAGTTTGCTTTGGCAGTATTACGTGCGTGCCCGGAAATCATTTTTTATGCTTCCGTCCCGTTGAATATGCAATTCCACGCCTGTCCATGCAATGTCCGCTCCCATAGGTGGATTACGTTTGCGCAGGACCAAGTCAATGCCTGTTGTTTGTGGAAAATGTGCCAATAGCGCGTTGGCTATACGCCCTGCCACATGTTCCAACAATTTGGAGGGTGTTTTCATTTCTGCTTTAACCGTTTCAAAGACCTCGGCATAATTTACGGTGTCTGCCACATTGTCTGTTTGCGCGGCACGTGTAATGTTTACGTGCAGGCGTATGTCTATACGGTATTCGTTGCCTACTTTATGTTCTTGTTCTGCCACCCCGTGGTATGCAAAGAGACGCAGGTCTTCTAAAATGATATAGCTGTCTGTTGTCATAAGATAAACTTCTTGTATGTTTGTAGGATATTAATGTTGCTTATGGATGTAACAAAAAATACCCGTACGGGTTGACGGAATCTGCCCGCACGGGTAAAATAGTGGTTGTTTTGTCTGAGGACGGATTTATCCGCAGCGTGATGCTCCGCATGTTTTGCAGATGAGACAGCCCTCTTGATAGACAAGTGTTTCATTACCGCAATTGGGGCACTTTTTGCCTTTGGCTTCGGTGCCGTCCAATACGTACTTCTTCAAAGCCCGTTCCACACCATTCTTCCAGGTATTGATGCTTTCGCTGTCCAGTTGCAGTGAACTTACCAGTTTGATGACCTGTTCGATAGGCATACGGTAGCGTAATACTCCAGAGATAAGTTTGGCGTAGTTCCAATATTCTTTGTTGAACTTTTCGGACAAGCCTTCAATGGTGACTTTGTAGCCTCGTTTGTTCTCGAACTGGAAGTCGTAGTGCTTACGGCCGTTGTCATCGATATTTTTAATGATGTGCCCAGATATGACACTCTTGGGCAATACTATACCTTCATCGTCGTCCAGCACACCTGTGAAGATTTCATACGGATGACCATCCATCAATCCTACGAATGCGACCCATTTTTCTTTGTTGTTCTGGAACCGTACAACGTCTGCTTCGAGAACTTTCGGACGGGTTTCTACAACCGTAGGCGGTTTGCAAGGAGGCAGCTCATTTTGCTTGTCATTCTTGGTGGAAATGAGTACGCCCGAACGTGAGCCATCGCGGTAAACTGTACAACCTTTGCATCCTGATTTCCACGCCTCGACGTAGAGACGGTTAACCAAGGCTTCATCCACATCGGCAGGCAAGTTGATGGTTACACTGATGGAATGGTCTACCCATTTCTGAATTCGTCCTTGCATTTTGACTTTCATCAGCCAGTCTACATCGTTGGACGTGGCCTTGTAGTAGGGAGACTGTTTGACCATTTCGTCAATCTCTTCCTGCGTGTACCGGCGGGCTGGATTGTAGCCACATGCTTCCATCCATGTGACAAACTTAGGATGGAATACCGTGTATTCTTCGAATGCATCACCCGTCTCATCTACAAAGTCGATGTGGACATTGGTGTCATTAGGGTTAACTTTGCGGCGGCGTTTGTATACGGGAAGGAATACTGGTTCAATACCCGAAGTGGTTTGCGTCATTAGGCTGGTTGTGCCGGTAGGCGCAATGGTAAGGCAAGCAATGTTGCGTCTGCCGTATTGTTTCATTTCCTCATACAACTCGGGGTCAGCCTCGCGCAAGCGGTTGATGAAAGGATTGTTTTGTTCGCGTTCGGTATTGTAAATTTCGAATGCACCACGCTCTTTGGCCATGTTTACCGACGAGCGATAGGCGTTTAATGCGATGGTACGTTGCACACGTTCGGAAAATTCGGTAGCTTCTTCCGTGCCGTAGCGCAGGCCAAGTGCGGCAAGCATATCGCCTTCTGCTGTAATGCCTACACCAGTGCGGCGTCCTTGTCCGCTCTTCTTGTAAATCTTCTGCCACAACATGCGTTCGGTATGCTTCACTTCTTCACTTTCCGGGTCAGAGTCAATCTTGTTTAAGATGCATTCAATCTTCTCCAGCTCCAGGTCGATGATGTCATCCATGATGCGTTGTGCCAATGCAACATGCTTTTTAAACAAGTCGAAGTCGAAATAAGCATCGGGTTTGAATGGATTGACTACATACGAATAGAGGTTGATGGCAAGCAACCGGCAAGAATCATAAGGGCACAAGGGAATCTCGCCGCAGGGGTTGGTCGATACCGTGCGGTAGCCTAAATCGGCATAACAGTCCGGAACAGATTCTTTAATGATAGTGTCCCAAAACAATACGCCAGGTTCGGCTGATTTCCAAGCATTATGTACAATCTTTTTCCAAAGCATCGAAGCGTCGATTTCTTTTTTGACAATCGGGTTTTCAGCATCGATGGGATATTGTTGGATATACGGCTTGTTTTCAATGGCGGCTTCCATGAAAGCATCATCCAGTTTGACAGATACGTTGGCTCCGGTGACTTTACCTTCTGTCATTTTTGCATCGATGAATGCTTCTGAATCCGGATGCTTGATGGAAACACTCAGCATTAGGGCTCCCCGTCGCCCGTCTTGGGCTACTTCACGGGTAGAATTGGAATAGCGCTCCATAAATGGAACCAATCCTGTGGAAGTAAGAGCAGAGTTTTTTACCGGTGAGCCTTTAGGACGTATGTGTGACAGGTCATGTCCTACACCGCCACGCCGTTTCATGAGTTGCACTTGTTCTTCATCGATTTTGAAAATGGCTCCATAAGAATCGGCGGCACCGTCTATTCCGATAACGAAACAGTTGGAAAGGGATGCTATCTGATAATTGTTGCCGATGCCAGTCATCGGGCTTCCTTGGGGTACAATGTACTTGAAGTGGTCGAATAGTTCAAACAACTCTTCTGCACTTAAGGGGTTGGGGTACTTAGCCTCAATGCGTGCTACTTCGTTGGCTATTCTCCAATGCATGTCTTCCGGGGATTTTTCATAGATGTTCCCGAAAGAATCTTTGACTGCGTATTTGTTTACCCAAACTCTGGCAGCCAATTCATCGCCTTGAAAGTACCGTAAGGTTTCTTCGTAGGCCTCGTCGTAAGAATAAGTCTTCTGTTCCACGATGATTGTCGGTTAGATTTTATTAATAAGTATAAGAATGTAGAAGTTATACTTGAAGTCAACAAATGTGTTTGCAAAGCTATGAATGTTTTTTCAATTGGCAAAGTGAAACAGATTTTTTTTCTTGAATTTGTCCTAAATTTCCAAACTTGGCCATTTAAAATATTAATAATCAAATATGTATAATAATCAATGGGTTTGGAAAGTTTCCCTAATTTAGAAACTTGAAAGATTTGCCGGTTTCCTGTTTTATGTTATTAAGCAGAAAATAGGAGTTCTTTTTTGAAACAAGGATGATGCCATGTCCGATTCTTTTCTTATATTTGTCAGAAAAACCAAGTGAAATGGAAAATATGAAACAAAGAAGGACAATTCGCAAGTATCAGTCGAAAGACATTCCAGCCGAATTGTTGAATGATTTGCTCGAAACGTCTTTTCGGGCTTCTACTGTTGGGAATATGCAGGCATATAGTGTTGTGGTGACGCGTGATGCTGCCCGTAAGGAAAAGTTGGCTCCGGCACATTTCAACCAACCTATGGTGAAAGCAGCTCCGGTCGTATTGACTTTTTGTATTGATTTGAACAGGTTTAGCAAGTGGTGTGAATGGCGCCATGCGGTTCCCGGTTATAATAATTTTGAGTGGTTTGTGACCGGTGCCATTGATGCTTTGCTTGTGGCGCAAACCTTTTGTGTTGCTGCGGAGGAGAAAGGATTAGGGATATGTTATTTGGGCACCACCACTTACAATCCTCAAATGATTATTGAGGCATTGGAGTTGCCGGAACTGGTGTTCCCTATTGCCACGGTTACGGTGGGTTGGCCGGATGAATGCCCCAATCAAGTGGATCGTCTGCCCATAGAAGCCATCATTCATCACGAAACTTACCGGGATTATACGGCCGAAGATATTGACCGCTTTTACGCTTATAAGGAATCGTTGCCCGAGAACAAGCAGTTTGTCTTGGAAAATAATAAAGAAACCTTGGCTCAAGTTTTTACCGATGTCCGTTATACGAAGAAAGACAATGAAGCCATGTCAGAGGCTTTGTGGAATGCCATGAAAGCACAGGGCTTTTAATAACATCGCATGGGGCATCCGCTTTATACTTTCCTAAAACTCGGATAATGCCCCATGTATTTTGCTTTGATTGTGTCTTTTTTACCCCCTCTTTAAGTCTGCTTGGATTTCGTCCATTTCCGCGCGGAAAGCTTTGTCGACCTCCTTCAATTCTTCAATGGTTTTGCAGGCATAGAGCACTGTGGAGTGGTGTTTGTTGCCGACGAGTTTTCCTATCTTTGCCATGGACAGGTCGGTATGCATTTTAGCCAGATACATGGCGATTTGCCGGGCTTGGGCAACCTCCCGTTTTCTGGATTTGGAATATATGGCAGAAGTTTCCAAGTTGAAATGGTTGCATACAGTGTTGATGATGTCATCCATTGTGACAGGCTTGTTTTCGTTTTTGGTCACTTTCTGTACAATGCGTTGTGCCAGTTCCAAATCTATGTCTTTATTATAAATGGTGGAGTGTGCCATAATGGAGATAATGACGCCTTCCAAGTCACGGACGCTTTCGTTTACATTTTCTGCGATGTAATTAATGACTTCGGGCGGGAACTGTAATCCGTCGCGGCGTATTTTGTTGAGCAGGATGTTTCTGCGCAATTCTACGTTGGGCTTTTCCAATTCGGCAACCATGCCCCATTTAAAACGGGTGATGAGGCGTTCTTCTACACCTTGCAGCAATACGGGCAGGCGGTCGGCTGTCAGGATTAGCTGCTTGCCGTTCTGGTGCAGATGGTTGAAAATGTGGAAGAAAGTGTTCTGCGTTTTGGTGGCGCCTGCAAATTCCTGTATGTCATCAATAATCAGCACATCTACTTTCTGGTAGAAAGAGATGAAGTCGTTAAATGTGTTATTGCGCACGGAGTCGGTGTATTGTACCTGAAACAGGTGTGCCGATACGTACAATACAAATTTCTCCGGGTAGAGCTCTTTGATTTTTGTACCGATGGCGTTAACCAGATGGGTTTTTCCCACGCCCGAAGCACCATAGAAGAACAAGGGGTTGAAGATGGTTTTGGATGGGTTGAGTGCTACGGCTTCGGCAACACTGCGCGACAGCTTGTTGCTTTCACCTTCAATAAATGTGTCAAAGTTGTATTCTTTGTTCAGATGCGGGTCAATGTCCGCAGGCAGGGGAGCTTGCGGAATCTTTTTGGTTTGTACATTGCTGGTAGGCAATGATGTGGTCTTATGAGCGGGCAAAAATACATCGGTATGTGGGTTTTGTACAACCAATATGTTATATATCAGCTGCACGCCTTCCCCGTACACTTTGTATATTACTTTACGGAGCAGATCAAGGTAGTGTTCTTCCAGGTATTCATAGAAGAACTGGCTGGGTACTTGAAGTACCAGCTTTTTGTCTGCATATTTTAACGATCGGATAGGTGAAAACCATGCCTTGTATGCATCTCCGGGGATATTATCCTTGATGATTTCAAGACAACGGTTCCACAAACCGACATGATTCTGTTCGCTCATAACGGCTCTGGCTACATTTATTGATTAAGCATAACTTCTACTTTGCAAATTTGGCAATCATATTCGAGAAAAACAAATGGCTTTTTTCTTGCTTTTTTGAGTGGAGAAATAAACACTTTACATTCAACTATTTACTAAAATGCGCATTGGCAACCCTTTGCGAGAGGTTGCCAATACATTGTAAATGGCTGATAATATTGATGTTATCAGGTGTCCGTCTTGGCGATTCCTTTTGTAGGCTTATTTAGTCGGAATCGTTGTATTTCCTTTAATACGGTGACTTATCCGTTATTTTGAATCTAAATAGCGAAGTTTTGTTATTTAGACTATTTCTATATAGCGTTGTCTTTTTACTTGTCTTTTTTGCCAAAGAGGGAGAAATGTACATATCGTTTGGGATGCGATTTCAGGTCTTCCAACAAGCTGGCAGCATTGGCAGTTGTGGCACTCAGATTGTTATAAAGTGTCGGGTCGTTGAACAGAAGCCCGATGGTGTTGTCTTTCCGGTTCAGTTTGTCTGTAATCATTTTTACATTTGCCAGTGTAGAGTCTACTTTTTGCATGGCAGCTACATAATCTATTTCTTTTAAGTTGCCGGATATGGTGGCAAAATTATCGCCTATGACATTCAGTTTCTCGGTGAGTTGCGGGATGTCGTTGTGCATCATCTTCTCTAATTGCCGGCTGGTGCCTGCCAGGCTTGCAGTCAGGTTTTCCATGTTGTCAAGGGTGGCGGGGATGGCAGGGTTGGCCAGCAAGGTATTCAGGGAGGCAAGAATGGAGTCCAGTTTGGGGAGCATTTGTTCGACTTGCGGCATCAAGTTGGTCACATTTCCCATGATTCCGTTGTTCAGGTTGCCGGGAATAGTGTCTCCCGTTTGGTATCTTTCACGCGGGTTGTTGGCAAGCAGCAGGTTCATCTTTACGCCTCCCAGCATCTCGGTTGCCAGTTCGGCAGAACTTCCTTTGGGGATGCGCAGTCCGGGTTCTACGTCGATTTCGGCCACTACATTGCCCGGTTTTGAGTAATCGTAATACAGGTTGCGTACGATGCCTACCCGGAAGCCGTCGGCAAATACGGGGCTTGATTTGGTAAGTCCGTTGATGTTTTCAAATTTCACGTAAAAGTAGTTGGACGGTTTGAACAAATGTATTCCTTTCAGGTAATTGATGCCATATACCAGTATACAGAGGGCGATGATGCCCGCAATGCCTATTTTGACTTCCTTTGTTAAATATTTCATGACGGTATTTATTGGTTATGTATTTTTTCCTTGTTGATTCCTCTTTCTTTTCTTATTGATTTCCTCTCTTATTCTTATTGATTTCTTCCCTTATTCTTGTTGATTGGCAAGCCTGTTCTTATTGAACTCTTCGATGGCCGCCTTGACATCGGTTTTCTTCCCGTTTTTGAAGGCCACGATAAAGGCGTCTTTGAACTTGTTGCTAAGTTTTTTCCGGGTGCGTGACACTTGGTCGTAGTCGGCAGATGCGCCGCACACGTATTTGTACAATCCTCCCTCCCGATAGTATTCGGCTTTTATGCCTTTCAGTTGTTTGTCATTCTTTGCCAAGGGGCGTGAGGACGCCAGTATCTGTACTTTGAAAATCACTTCGCCTGCAATCCGTTCTTGGGGGAGGGCAGATGGAGAAACCTTTGCCGTTTCTTTCGGGGCGGGTTGTGCCTCGGACAAGGATGTGCCGTTTCTCCCGTTCTGTTTCATCTCCTGTTCCTGTTTGTAAGCCAGAAAAGCACGGAAGATGCCATTGGCAAGCGAGGTAGAGCCGGCTTCCGAATTGAGGTAACGTTCTTCCTCCGGGTTTGAAATAAATCCCAACTCGACCAGAATGCTTGGCATGGCACTGGCTTTCAACACCAGGAATCCTGCCTGATGTACGCCCCGGTCGGTGCGCTTGCAAGTGTTTTTGAATTGCTTTTGCACCAGCGAAGCCAAGTGTACGCTTTCTTCCATGTATTTGTCTTGCATGAATTCAAAAATGATGTATGATTCCGCCGAATTGGGGTTGAAGCCGGCATACCTTGTCTTATAGTCATCTTCGTACAAGATGACCGAGTTTTCACGTTTGGCTACCTCCAGGTTGGCTTCCGACTTTGCAAGACCGAGTGTCCATGTCGAGGCTCCTTTTACCGACCTCCCGTTTGCCACCGAGTTGGTGTGTATGGAAATAAACAAGTCGGCTTTGGCGTTGTTGGCTATTTCTGCCCGGCGGTTCAGGGGGATGAATACGTCGCGGTTGCGTGTGTAGACCACTTTTACGTCCGGACAGTTTTGTCGGATTTGCCTCCCCAGTTTTTGTGTCACTTTCAGGTTGATGTCCTTTTCCTTGGATATCTGGCCTACCGCTCCAGGGTCGTGTCCGCCATGCCCTGCATCGATGACTACGACAAAGTCTTTGGCTTTGGCACAATTGGTGCCAAAGGGGGAAACAAACAGTCCCAGGCAGATTCCGATATATAATATGTAGCGTTTATACCGTTTCATACATAATCCGGATGCAAATGTAGTGGAATTTTGTAGAAAACTGCGTTTGTTCGTTACGTTTTCTTTCCTGTCCTGCTCGTTTAGAACAGTTTTTTTGTCATTATGTATCCTATTTATCGAAATAGGCGTACCTTTGCGCTCCGAAAAAAGGAATATTACATGTTATGCTGGTGCGTTTCTTAAAAGACTGGACGCTGCCCGTTGCCATGTGTACCGGCGCGGCGGTTTATTTTCTGTTTGCTAAGGTTCCAATGCTGGCTCCTGCCAAACCCTTTGTCAATTCGTTGGTTGCCATATTGACTCCGTTGCTTATCTTTGCCCAACTGTTGCTTACTTTCTGTAAAGTGGAGGTGCGCGAACTGAAACCCAAAAGTTGGCATGGTTGGCTGCTGCTTTTTCAGGCGGTTACGTGCTTGTTCTTGGCGGTGGTCTTGGTATGTTTTCCCATGAATGAAGTGTATCGGGAGATTTTTGAAGGGACGATGGTCTGCCTGATATGTCCTACGGCTACGGCTGCTGCGGTCATTACGGGCAAGCTGGGCGGAAGTGCCTCAAGCCTGACTACGTATACTTTGTTGTCCAACCTGTTGGCCGCTGCTGCCGTTCCTTTGGTCTTTCCTTGGGTAGAGCCCCATGCAGATGTCTCGTTCTTCGCGGCTTTTCTGAAAATTCTTGGCAAAGTGTTCCCGCTGTTGCTGTGCCCGTTTTTCCTAGCGTGGTTCTTGAGGGTTTGCCTGCCGCGCGTACACCGTCGGCTGTTGGGGCTTCACGATGCTGCGTTCTACTTGTGGGGAGTGGCACTTGCCATTGTCTCGGGGCAAACTGTACGCTCGCTTGTCAATAGCACCGCCCCTGCTTATGTGGAATGGCTGATTGCTTTGGGCGGGCTGGTGGCATGTTGTGTCCAGTTTTACTTGGGAAAACGTATTGGCGGCCATTATGGCGAACGTATCAGCGGCGGGCAGGCGCTGGGGCAGAAAAATACGGTGCTTGCTATTTGGATGGCATATACCTATTTGAATCCGTTGGCGTCCGTAGGCCCGGGTTCGTATGTATTGTGGCAGAATACCATCAATTCGTGGCAGTTGTGGAAAAAGAGGAAACGGGAAACTGCAGGAATTTGAAAGAACCGTACTGGCTTTCCTGCGCAGAGGACTAAACAGAGTGGAAGAGAAACGGGCGGATGTTGCGGAATAATTCGTACATTTGCGCCCGTAAACTTAAAGTATATCCAACGTGGAGCCTCTTGTTTATATAGAAAAGTATTATCCGGCAGCCAATAAGGAGCTGCACGACATCTTGTTGGAGCATAGTATTGCCGTTTCAGAAAAGGCTGTGGAGATAGCCGGAAAGCATCCTGAACTTAACTTGGACCAACAATTTATTTATGAGGCAGCCATGCTGCATGACATCGGCATTTTCATGACGGATGCCCCGTCCATTCATTGCTACGGTGACAAACCTTACATTTGCCACGGCTATTTGGGTGCGGAACTGATGCGTCGCGAGGGGCTTTTCCGTCATGCCTTGGTGTGCGAACGTCATACCGGGGCAGGGATTCCGTTGGAACAAATCGAACAGGAAGACTTGCCTTTGCCCCATCGCGACCTGGTGCCGGTGAGCCTTGAGGAGCAGGTTATTTGTTTTGCCGACAAGTTTTTTTCGAAAACTCATCTCGGTGAAGAAAAAACCGTGGAAAAGGCACGGAAAAGCATCCGGAAATATGGGGAGGCAGGATTGCAACGTTTCGACCGCTGGTGCGAGCTTTTCCTATGACCCTCTAAAAATCTTTAAAAAGCAGGATTATACGTATAAAATCAGTACTTTTGCCCGTTCAAGCGCAAACCATTAGTTAATGACGTCGTTGAAACCTAACATACTTATTCCCTTCTTACTACTGCTTGTCATGCTGTTTTTTACGGTCGATGTCGCCGCACAGCGTCGTGTAAGGCCGGTACAGCCGCCTACCGATGTTGTCTTGGCGGATTCGTTGCCGGGCGACACTTTAACTAACGGAGCTTTGCCGCAAGACACCGTGAAAGCCAAGAAGAATGAAGGGTTGGATGCTCCCGTTACTTACGAGGCAAACGACTCGCTGGTCTTTACCCAAAACGGCTATGCCCATCTGTATGGCGAAGGTAAAGTGAACTATCCCCATCAGAATATAGAACTTACGGCAGAAGTCATTACCATGAACCTGGACAGCAGCACGGTCTATGCCCACGGTGTGGAAGATTCGTTGGGCGTCATCCAAGGCAAGCCTGTGTTCAAGGATGGCGAGACCCCTTATGAAACCAATACCATCCGCTATAATTTTAAGAGCAAGAAAGGAATTATCAGTAACGTGGTGAGCCAGCAGGGTGAAGGTTACGTCACCGGTAACAATGCAAAGAAGGGCAGTGGCAACGAACTGTATATGAAAAGCGGCCGTTATACGACCTGCGACAACCACGAGCATCCCCACTTTTACATGCAGATGACCTATGCCAAGGTGCGCCCCAAGAAAAACATAGTGACGGGGCCTGCCTACCTTGTGGTGGAAGATGTTCCGCTTCCTTTGGCGGTGCCGTTCTTTTTCTTCCCTTTTTCCAGCAGTTATTCTTCGGGATTCCTGATGCCCTCTTATATGGATGACTCCAACCGCGGGTTCGGGTTGACCAACGGCGGCTATTATTTTGCCATCAGCGACCAAATGGATTTGAAACTACAGGGGGATATATTTACCAAAGGTTCATGGGCGCTCAATGCCGAAACCAACTATGTGAAGCGCTACAAATACTCCGGCTTGCTGCAAGCCAGCTACCAGGTGACCAAGACGGGCGACAAGGGGTTGCCCGATTACTCGGTGTCGAAGGACTTCAAAATCGTCTGGAGTCACCGTCAGGATGCCAAGGCCAATCCCAATTCTACCTTTTCTGCCAGTGTCAATTTTTCCACCAGCAGCTACGAACGTTCCAACATAGGCAACCTGTACAATGCCCAGGCCATGTCGCAGAACACCAAGACTTCCAGCATCAGCTACTCGCGCTACTTCTTCGACCGCAAGTTGCAGATATCGGCAACGGCCAACATCGCGCAGACCATGCGCGACTCGTCCATCAACGTCACCTTGCCCGACCTGAACATTTACCTTACTACGATTTATCCTTTCAAGCGCAAGCACCAGGTGGGTGACGAGCGTTGGTATGAGAAAATATCCTTGAGTTATACCGGGCGAATGAAGAACAGCATCCAGACGAAAGACAACCTGCTTTTCAAGTCCAACCTGATAAAGGATTGGAATAACGGCATGCAGCATGACATTCCTATCAGCGGAACTTTTACTTTGTTCAAGTATTTCAACGTCACGCCTTCTTTCAACTACACCGAGCGTTGGTACACCCGCAAGATTAAGCGCGATTGGGATTACGAAGCCCAACGGGAGGTGCAGACCGATACCGTTTACGGATTCCACCGTGTGTATAATTACAGTGCCAGCCTGGGCATCAATACCAAGGTGTACGGCATGTACAAGCCTATCTTCTTCCCCAAGAAAGAGATTCAGATACGCCATGTCATTACCCCCTCAATTTCCATCAGCGGGTCGCCCGATTTCTCGTCGTCGCGCTACGGTTATTATGATTCTTATGTCCGCGAAACGCGTGCGGGCGTGCGCGACACCGTGCGCTACTCTTACTATTCCGGGCAGGCTTTCACGCCGCCGAGTGGGGGAAAATCGGGAAACATTACTTTCTCCATCTCCAATAACCTGGAGATGAAGTATAAAGACAAGAATGACTCCATACGCAAGGTCAGTCTTATCGACGAGTTGGGCGCCAGCATTTCTTACAACATGGCGGCAGCCACCCGTCCGTGGAGCGACTTGCAGCTTAACCTCCGCTTGAAGCTTACCAAAAGTTATACGTTCAGCATGAGCTCGCGCTTCAAGACCTATGGCTATAAGTTTGACGAGCGGGGCAACGTGGTGGACAACGACCGCACGGAATGGTCGTACGGACGTTTCGGTATCTTTCAGGGATATGGTTCGTCGTTCAGCTACACGTTGAACAATGACACGTGGAAGAAATTGAAGGGCCTTTTCACCGGCAAGGAAGAGGAGAAAGAAGAACAGGAAGATGCTGAAGACGCAACCGGGACAGAGGATGCTTCCGGAAGCAATACTTCCGGCGGTAAGAAGGTACAGCAGGCCGCTGCCGATGAAGACGGCTACCAAGTGTTCAAAATGCCGTGGTCCATCAACCTGAACTACAGTTTCAACATCTCGGAAGACCGTTCCAAGCCCATCAACCGCAAGACCATGCGTTATCCTTACCGCTATACGCATAACCTCAGTGCATCGGGCAACATCAAGATATCCAATAACTGGTCTATCAGTTTCAACTCGGGCTACGACTTCGAGGAGAAAGAAATTGTGCAGACTACGTTCAACATCACCCGCGACCTGCACTGTTTCAGCATGTCCGCCAGCCTTTCCCCCTTTGGGCGTTGGAAGTATTACAACTTTACCATCCGCGCCAACGCCAGCATTCTCCAGGATTTGAAGTGGGACAAGCGTAGCCAGACACAAAGCAACATCCAGTGGTATTGACCACAGGAGGATACTGCTGTGGAAATGCATTTATGCTGATGGATTCTTGGTTATAGCCTATCCGATTTTGCTGATTTTCCGGAGTTTTTCTTCATCAATCAACTTGATTTTGCGTCCGTCGATGGCAATCAGTTTTTCCGAGGCGAATTGGGAAAGGGTGCGGATGGCGTTGGAGGTGGTCATGTTCGACAAGTTGGCGAGGTCTTCGCGCGACAGGTAGATGCTCAAGGTCGAGCCGTCTTCTTCCACGCCGTAACTTTCTTTCAGGAAGATGAGCGATTCGGCCAGTCGTCCGCGTATGTGTTTTTGGGTGAGGCTTACGGTGCGTTCGTCGGCTACGCCAAGGTCGAAGGAGAGTTGCTTGATGAAGAACATGGCCAAGGCGTTGTTTTGCATAATCAGTTGTGTGATGGTGGTCATGGGGATAAGGCAGATGACGGAAGGCTCGAATGCGGCAGCGGCGGTGATGTAGTCTGCTCCGGAAAAGTAAGCGCGGTAACCGAAGTACTCTACTGGCTTTATCATGCGGATAATCTGGCTGCGCCCTCCTACGCCGTCTTTGTAGACTTTTACCTTCCCGCTCAGCAGGCACATGAGGTGGGTGGGTGTTTCCCCTTCGCAATGGATGACCTCATTTTTCTTGTATGTTTGTAGCGTGAAGTGGCTGGCAAGAATCTCCCTTTGTTCTTCATTCAAGGGGTTCCACATGTCGGCTATCAGTTCAGGAACGTTGATATTTGATAAGTTAGTTTTCACCATATCTGCTGCACAACTGTGTTATACAGCACAAATGTAGAAAGAAAAAATCAAATACGACACATTTATGACAAAAAGATGATGTTTTTTGCGGTGGGCAGCTTGCATTTCTGCAATTTCTGCCCACCGTTGCTATCATTTTGTGAACAGCAGCTCCCTGTATTTGGGCAGTGGCCATATCTCATCGTCAATCTCCATCTCCAAGTGGTCGATGTGGTCGCGGATGGTGGTGAGGTAGGGGCGCACTGTTTCTTCGTAGGCAAAGGCGCGGTCTTTGTAGTGGGGCATGTGGTTGGCCACTTTGCGTGCCTCGATCATTTCGCGCACCAGTTTCTTGATGGCGGTGACGCGGTGCGATATTTCCCGAATCAGTTCTTTGCGGTCGGCGCTGAGTTCTTCGTATTCTTCGGGCGTGAACGTCTCGCGCAGTCCGCGCAGGTTTTCCAGCAGCCTGTTCTGGTAGATGACGGCCGTGGGCACGATGTGGTTGATGGCGAGGTCGCCCAGCACGCGGCTTTCAATCTGTACCTTCATGGTATATTTCTCCAGTTCTACTTCCAGGCGGCTGTTCAGTTCGGTTTCGTTGAAAATATGTTCGCCGATGAGTACGGATTTCGATTGGTTGTCCACGTAGTGCATCAGTGCTTCGGGCACGTGGCAGATGTTGGTCAACCCGCGTCGGGCGGCTTCTTGTTTCCATTGTTCGGAGTAGCCGTCGCCTTCGAAGCGGATGGGCTCTGAAGCGATAATGGTGTCTTTCAGCACGCGGAAGATGGCTTCGTCCTTGCCGATACCTTCCTCCATCAGTTTGTCCACTGCGACTTTGAATTCGTTCAGTTGGTTGGCCATGGCGGCATTGATGGCAATCATGGCGGCAGCACAGTTGGCTGAAGAGCCTGCGGCACGGAATTCAAACCGGTTGCCTGTGAAGGCAAAGGGGGAGGTACGGTTGCGGTCGGTCGTGTCGAGCAGGATTTCGGGGATGCGGCCGATGCCCAGTTTCAGGGTTGTCTTTTCCTCTGCGGTCATCTTGGTGTCGGTCACCTGGCGGGCGATTTCGTCGAGGATGGTGGACAGTTGCCTTCCCAGGAAGATGGAGAGGATGGCAGGAGGAGCTTCGTTGGCCCCCAGACGGTGGCTGTTGCCGGCGCTCATGATGGAAGCGCGCAGCAGGTCCTGGTTTTTGTAAACCATCATCAGCACGTTGACCAGGAAAGTAAGGAACAGCATGTTGCCTTTGGGATTTCTGCCGGGGGCAAACAGGTTGACGCCGGTGTCGGTGCAGAGCGACCAGTTGTTGTGCTTGCCCGACCCGTTGACCCCGTTGTAGGGCTTTTCGTGCAAAAGGACTGCGAAGTTATGCTTGCGGGCAATGCGTTTCATCAGGTCCATGACCAGCTGGTTGTGGTCGTTGGCTATGTTGACGTTTTCGAAGATGGGGGCCAGTTCAAATTGGTTGGGCGCTACCTCGTTGTGGCGGGTCTTGACGGGGATGCCCAGTTTGTGGCACTCTATTTCCAGTTCTTTCATAAAGGCGGTGACGCGCGGAGGGATGGAACCGAAGTAGTGGTCTTCCAGCTGCTGGTCTTTGGCGGAGGAATGCCCCATTAAGGTACGCCCCGTCAGGCAGAGGTCCGGACGGGCGTTGTAGAGGGCAAGGTCTACCAAGAAGTATTCCTGCTCCCATCCCAAGTTGGCGTATACGCGGTTTACGTTCTTGTCGAACAGTTGGCATACGTCCGTGGCGGCGCGGTCTACGGCTGCGAGGGCTTTGAGCAGGGGAGTCTTGTAGTCGAGTGCTTCGCCGGTGTATGATATAAATATGGTGGGGATGCAGAGGGTCGTGTCTACCACAAAGGCAGGTGAGGACACATCCCATGCCGTGTAGCCGCGGGCCTCGAAGGTGTTGCGGATGCCCCCGTTGGGGAAGCTCGAAGCGTCGGGTTCCTGCTGTATGAGCAGCTTGCCCGAGAAGCGTTCAATGACATCCCCGCCTTCGCCTATCTCGATGAATCCGTCGTGCTTTTCGGCAGTGCCGTCGGTCAAGGGTTGGAACCAGTGGGTATAGTGGGTAACGCCCATCGACTTTGCCCAGTTCTTCATGCCGTTGGCAATGAGGTCTGCCGTCTCGCGGCTGATAGGGGTGCCTTTTTCAATGGCATTTACCACGGCCTTGTAAGCCTCGCGCGGCAGATACTCTTGCATCTTTTTGTGGTCGAACACATGGCTGCCATAGTAATCGGACAATTTGTTGGAGGGGGGAGTTACTTCCAAGGGCTTGCGTGTGGAAAGCTCTTGAAGTGCAAAGAAACGCATTTTGGACATAACGTTGCTGTTTTTATTGGTTTACGGCTGCAAAAGTATATGTTTTCTGCGACATACCCCTCAAAAATAGGGGGTAATCTTCGGAAAAACATCATTTTTTGTGCTTTATCCCCCTTTTTGAAATGTCGCTCTGGAGGTGGCGGAATGCCGGTTTGGTAGCGTTGTATCACTGGCTTGGTAGTGTTGAAACGCTGGTTTGGTAGCATTGAACCGCTACCACGGTAGCGTTGGGACGCTACGTTTGCTTGTGTAGAGGCGTCTGGCGGATTTTTTCCGGGAGAGTTTGCCGTTCCTGTCGTAAAAAACTGTAACTTTAGCCTCTGAAGATGCTTTATTGCCGGTGTTGTTGTGTGAATCTATAAAAAATGTATTCTTATGAAAGAGTTGAATATCCAAATCCCAGTCAAAGTGTATGATTACGCAGATTTGAATGCCGATGACCGTATGCTGGTGGATGCCGCCCGCGAAGCCACGCATCGCAGTTATGTGCCTTATTCGCATTTTTCCGTGGGGGCGGCTGCCCGCTTGGCGGACGGCACCGTGGTGAGCGGGAGCAACCAGGAGAATGCGGCTTCCCCTTCCAGCCTTTGTGCCGAACGGACTACCTTGTTCTATGCCAACTCCCGTTATCCCGACCAGGCTGTGGAGGCACTTGCCATAGCTGCCCGCAATGAGAATGGCGCATTCCTGGCTGACCCCATTTCGCCATGCGGCGCCTGCCGGCAGGTTATGTTGGAAACGGAAACGCGTTTCGGGAAGCCCATGCGTATTTTGCTTTACGGTACCCGGTGCATCTATGAACTGTCTGGCGTAGGTTCCCTGCTTCCCCTCTCTTTCAATGCGGAGTCTATGAAGTGATATCCTGCTACTGTATGAAAAAAAGAAGCGCTTGCCTTTTACCCGAAAGGGATGAAGGCAAGCGCTTTTTCTGTACTTATGCTTACGGTTTAGTATGAACGTGCGAAAATTACCCTGCAGGCAGAAGGCTTTCCGGTGACCATACATTTGCCCGGTTCCTTGTCGCCGGGTACATACGAATCGAAAGGTATGCAGCGGATGGTGGCTTTGGTCTCTTCCTTGATTTTCTCCTCGGTTTCGGTTGTGCCGTCCCAGTGTGCCAGGATGAAACCGCCTTCCTCTATCTTTTGCTTGAACTCGTCGTAAGTGTCTGCTGTCGTGATGCGGCGGTTGCGGTAGTCCAATGCTTTTTTGTAGACGTTGGCCTGTATTTCTTCCAGCAGGTCTTTTACGTATTGTTCGATGCCCTCGCACGAGCGGGTTTCTTTTTCCAGCGTGTCGCGGTGCATGATTTCCATCGTGTTGTTTTCCAAGTCGCGGCCACCCATGACCAGGCGTACAGGGACGCCTTTCAGCTCATAGTCGGCAAACTTGAAGCCCGGGCGCTTGTTGTCGGCGTTGTCGTATTTTACCGAGATGCCCAAAGCTTTCAGACGGGCAACGATGCCGGCCACTTTCTCGTCAATCTTGGCCAACATTTCCGCGTTCTTGTAAATGGGGACAATCACCACTTGTATCGGTGCCAGGTGGGGCGGAAGTACCAAGCCGTTGTCATCGGAATGGGTCATGATAAGGGCACCCATCAGACGGGTAGAAACGCCCCATGAGGTGGCCCATACGTATTCCAGCTTGTTTTCTTTGTTGACGAACTGTACGTCGAAAGCCTTGGCGAAGTTCTGACCCAAGAAGTGTGAGGTTCCGCTTTGCAAAGCCTTTCCGTCCTGCATCATGGCTTCGATGGTGTACGTGTTGAGCGCACCGGCAAAACGTTCGTTGGCAGACTTTACTCCCTTGATGACAGGCAGCGCCATGTATTTCTCGGCAAAGTCGGCATAGACATTCAGCATGCGTACTGCTTCGGCTTCGGCTTCTTCGCGTGTGGCATGGGCGGTATGTCCCTCCTGCCATAAGAATTCTGCCGTGCGCAGGAACAGGCGGGTACGCATCTCCCAACGGAATACGTTGGCCCACTGGTTGCACAGGATAGGCAGGTCTCGGTATGAGTTGATCCAGTTCTTATAGGTATTCCAAATGATGGTTTCCGATGTGGGGCGGATGATCAGCTCCTCTTCCAGTTTGGCGGCAGGGTCTACTACGACGCCTCCTCCGTTCGGGTCGTTTTTCAAGCGGTAATGCGTCACTACGGCGCACTCTTTGGCGAAGCCTTCCACGTGTTCGGCCTCCCGGCTCAGGAATGACTTGGGGATGAGTAACGGGAAATAAGCATTGACGTGCCCGGTTTCCTTGAACATAGCGTCCAGTTGGTGTTGCATTTTCTCCCAGATGGCATAGCCATAGGGCTTGATGACCATGCAACCGCGCACGGCGGACTGCTCGGCCAAATCAGCCTTGACTACCAACTCGTTGTACCATTGGGAATAGTTCTCACTACGTTTTGTGAGGTCTTTCAGTTCTACAGCCATTGTATTTCGTGTTTTTTTTAATTTATCCGGTGTTTAACAGCCTGCAAAGGTACGCATTAATACCGAAGAATGAAGAATACGGACGGAAGAATTTCCTTTTTCACGTTCATTCTTCGTTCTTTATTCAGTCTTTATCCCTTATCTTTGCGCCAAGAAAATAGACAATTGTTATGGAGAAAACTTTAATAAATCCCGTCCTTCCTCTGTGTGCTTTCTGTGGTGACCGTCTTTTGTTGAAAAAGGAAGCAGGGGGGACCCGCCTCCCCTTGGGGGCAGAAATACCCGGACAGGCTGTGCGGGGGAGAGACATCCATTCGGTGCTGTTGCCTACGGGGGAAACCGTGCAGGCGGTGGCGCTTGATGAAAAGGAGGCATCGGAAACTGACGCCGGCGAATGGCTGTTTGTGGGGTTGCGCGCTTCTTTTGACTATCTCTCCTTGGCGGACTATCGTGCCGCCGGAAAAGCTTATCAGATACTTTACTGGGATGCACACAGCCGTTTTTGTCCTGCATGCGGGACGAAAACCGAGCAACAGACGCCCATTATGAAACGTTGCCCCCGGTGTGGCTTTGAATTGTACCCGCCCATCGCGACTGCCATCATTGTGCTGGTGCGGCGGGGGAAGGATGAAATCTTGATGGTTCATGCCCGCAACTTCCGGGGTACGTTCTATGGGTTGGTGGCAGGTTTCGTGGAGGCCGGCGAAACGCTGGAACAGTGCGTCGCCCGTGAAGTGCGTGAAGAAACCGGGTTGTCAGTCAAGAACATCCGCTATTTTGACAGCCAGCCATGGCCATACCCCAGCGGGTTGATGGTAGGCTTTATGGCCGACTATGACGGCGGTTCTATCAAGTTGCAGGATGATGAGTTGAGCGCTGCGGCATTCTACCATCGCGACAATCTGCCGGAATTGCCCCAGAAACTGAGTATCGCCCGCCGGCTGATCGAGGCCTGGATACAGGAGGGCTGACCTCCGTTGAAAGGTGCGGAAAGGCTTATCTAAGTAGCCCTTATTTTGTGCCGGGATTTCTCTTGGGTATGGTGACCGAATCCCCATACGCCTTTAGCACTTCCAGCGTGCGGGCGCGTCGTCGGGCTGCTCTCCAGTTTAAGACGTCTTTGGAGAAAATGTACATCAGGTTGATGCCCGACGGTGGATTGCTGGAAGCTACGGCACCCAAGGTCATGCCGCGCGGGCGGTCGATATCAATCTTGCGTTGGTAGACGGGATCCCAATTGTAGGCCGTATGGGCTGTGTATGGGCGCAGGGTGAGTCTCACTTTGGGCCGGTTGGACCGGGAGTCCCGTGGAGAGTAGGGGAGTGATTTGTCCGGTTCCAGCCAGTTTTTCTGTTCCGAAACTTGGGGAATGCCTATGTGCGTGTTCTGTTCCAGTTCTTTCAGCGCATCGGGGTTCAGTTTAATCTCGCCTTCCTGTTCCAGCAGTTTTTGCAGGCGCAAGGAGTCTTGCGCGCTCCACACCTGGCCGTACAAGGACAGGGAAACTGCGGCGAACAGTCCCAGCAGGCAGACAAATCGTCTCATCTTGAACAAGGTTTTGTTTTCCGGAGAATAAGCGTGTGCTTACCACCACATGTAGTCGCTTCCGCAGAGCGGTTCGTCAAAGCAAGGGTCTATGGTCCACATGGTACGCGGATATTTACGCCCTTCCCACCAATTGCGGTAACGCTGTACGGCATCCAGTACTTCTTCGTCCGATAAGAAGTAAATGCCTTCGTAATCTTCGGCATCTACATGCACCATTTTGCAGCCCATCGAGGCATTATGTCCCAAGCGGATAGATTCGATGGTCCATAGGAGGCATTCGCCCAGGCGAAGTTTTCCGCCTGCGGAATAAGATACCGGTGCCAGCGGGAAAGCCGGGATTTCGGAAAGGTCGTCTGCATACTTCAGTAAGGTCTCGATGTCATCGGTCGTGAACTTGGGCATATACCCGGCCTGATCAGTCTCTAGTATGGCCAACTTCCCTGATTTCAGCTGGTTGACAAATATTTCTACATCGGGATGCTCGTAATCGAATACTCCTTGTGTACAGGAACTGAATGTCGCGGCTATACATATTATATATATCCAGCTTTTTATCTGGGAAAATATTCTGCTATTCATTGTAGTAGGGTTGACGTTAAATTAGAAAGACATCCTCATCCCGCACAGCAGGTTCAGGTTTGTGGGACGTTCCGTGTGTGGTGTCCGGGTGGAAGAACTTGTCCCAAAATGATGGGAAACGGAAGGCTCGGCAAAAAGGGCGAACCGTTCGTTCACATCGTAACGGATGCCTACCCCTGCCAGTAAAGAGAGTTGTACCGGTTCTGCTTTAAAGCTGTTGTTGCCGGTGCCGGCAATGCATTTTTCTGCTGCCCCTCCCGCCATGGCGTAGAAATCCCAGCGGGAACTACTTGCCAATAAAACGTCCAGCCGTAAGGGAATGTTCAAAGTGTGCAAAGTTTGTCCTGCTTCCAGGCGGTTGTATTGCAGGCCTGTTTCCAACGAAAGCCGTTTGTTTAGCCGTCGCTCTACAAAGACACCTGCTGCCAAGGGAGCGGCATATCCTTTTCCCGGCAGGGAAGTGCCAAGTCCCAGTTTGACAGCCCATTTTGCTGCATTGTAATCGTTTTCTGCCGGTAATGCCGCTGTAGGTTCCTCGTTGCCCTCAGTACAGGTTGTGCGGGAAGAATATGTTCCGGCGTGTGACACCGGGTTGTAAGGCATGTCTTGGCGGTGTGTTTGCCCGTATTGCTTTTGGGTGATGGTGATGGAAACATGTACCGATACCGTTTCCTCTTCCGTAGGTTCAGCATGGGCAGAAGCGTTGCGAAGTGAGGATGCTGGCAGTTGCTTCCCGTGCGGTTGTGGCTTTGCAGCAATGGGACGGTATGCTGATGGCATGGTTTCTTGTACACCGGTGTCTGTCAGTTCTGCTTGTGGAAGCAAGGCAGCAGCCTGTGTAAATGCTTCTTTCACCTCATCGCGCGTGGAGAAGTACCAGAATGTGGCTGAAGCGAATCCCAATACCAGTAACACTGAAGCGGCGGCAGCCAACCGCGGCAGCCAGTTGCGCACAGGCAGCCGGCGGGGGACTTCAGCAGTTGCCAGGTCCTGTTCCAATGCCTGCCAGAAGCCTTCGCGTACTTCCATGCCGGCATCCGACAAACGGCTACGGAACATGTCGGTTAGGTCATTTTCTCTTTTCATGCTCTGTGTATTCTTTAATTCTCTGTATCAACATGTTTTTTGCCCGGTGCAGTTGGGATGTGGACGTGTGCTCTTTGATGTGGAGCAAATCTGCAATCTCTTTGTGGCTTTTTCCTTCAAAGACAAAGAGGTTGAATACGGTCCTGCATCCTACGGGTAGTTCCGCCACAAACTCCATTAAAGTTCCTGTCGGTAAGTTTTCACATTCTTCCACGGCTCTCGATTCGTCGTCTGCCATGTCGGGCAGTTGCTCCTCGTATGAAATCAGCCGGTTTGTACGTTGTTGCTGGCGCAGGTAATCAATGGCTTGGGTGACCATGATACGTGTCAGCCACGACTGCAGCCGGCATTCGCCGCGAAAAGTGAAATGGGTAAAAACTTTGATAAACCCATCGTGCAACACATCGTGGGCTGCATCCACATCACCGATATACCGGTAGCACACTGCCAACATCTGTTTGGAGTAACGGGTGTATAGTTCCTTTCGGGCGGTGTTGTCACCTGCCCGGCATCCTTCAACCAATTCTATCTCCGTGTCCAATGTCGACGTCATTTTGTGGACGCTTCCCGCGTCGTTTGTTTATAAGACGTAAGCAAACTTGAAATGCTGCTGAATTTATCCTTAAAAGAAGTTAAACAAAAAATGAATACCAGTAAACATAAAAAGTCCTTTTTGAAGTCTCGCCTTTGCCAAGCCCTGTTGTCAACACGCCTTGAAGCTCATGTCGAGCCCTTTGACGGAGTGTGTCAAGGCGCCGACCGATATGAAATCGACTCCGCATTCGGCATAATCGCGCAACGTGTCGAATGTAATGCCGCCCGATGATTCTGTTTCATAACGTCCGCCTACCATTTCCACAGCTTGGCGGGTCAGTTCCGGCGTGAAGTTGTCGAACATGATGCGGTCCACGCCTCCCAGGTCAAGGACCTGTTGCAGTTCGTCAAGGTTCCGCACCTCTATTTCAATTTTCAGGTCTTTGCCTTTTTCCCGGCAATATTCTTTGGCGCGCGTGATGGCTTTATCTATGCCGCCGGCAAAGTCTACATGGTTGTCTTTCAGTAGAATCATGTCAAACAGACCGATGCGGTGGTTCACCCCTCCGCCAATCTTTACTGCCATCTTTTCCAGGATGCGCATGCCCGGTGTCGTCTTGCGGGTGTCGAGCACACGGGTATGTGTGCCTTTCAGTTGCTCGGCGTATTTGCGGGTCATGGTGGCGATGCCGCTCATGCGCTGCATGATGTTCAGCATCAGGCGTTCGGTCTGTAACAGCGACTGCACTTTGCCTTCCACGGTCATGGGTATGTCGCCCGGCTTTACTTCGGTGCCGTCGTTCATGAATACTTCTACTTTCATGGTGGGGTCGAAGCGGCGGAACACTTCTTTTGCCACTTCGATGCCTGCTAGGATGCCCGGTTCTTTAATCAGTAACTTGGATTTTCCCATGGCAGTGGCGGGTATGCACGAAAGCGTGGTGTGGTCGCCATCGCCTATGTCTTCTGCGAAAGCCAGGTCTATTAGCCTGTCAATCAGTTCTTGTTCTTTATTCATTGTTCGGATCTATTCTTATTTGGTGAATACAATATTGGTTCTGTTCTTTTTTGAAGAAACAATGCACGCGCCACGTCCCGTTGCCGGTAGTCAGGGTACCAATCATGAACCCGGACTCGTCACGCTTGCCCTCGTGGTTCAGCTTGAAACCTTGTACCGGGTTGTCGGTGAAGAAAGCAGTCAACGCCTTTTGCGCCCCCTGCCGGTCGGTGCGGGTCATTTTGCCTTGGATGATGACGTTCACTTCGTCCCCCAGGATGTTTGCCAGTTCCCGGGGAGCCCCTTTGCTGAAAGCTGCGGTAACCCCTTGCCGGACATCCTGTGCCCACAAGGCGGATGTTGCCATCAGGAAGACCGCCAGCCAAATAACCACTCGCTGTTTCATTTGTATAAGCATTTATGGATGGGCAAAGTTAAACATTAATTATGAAATCCAAAGGATGAGGGTGCGGAAATCGTCGGTACTGCCCTGTCTTGCCTCTTCTTGCCGGCGGGAAAGGCTCATCAAAGTAGTATGTATAGGGGGAATCATGTACGATGATTCCTAAAATGCGCCCTGCCGGTAGCTTAATGTTGCCGGATTTTGTTACCTTTGTGTCCGTAAGAAAACGTTATAAAAAAACAATGATAGCTATGAACAGACTTTTCAGCCTTATCTTGATGGCCCTTGTCCTTACTTTGCAGGGGTATGCACAAAAAAGCACGGGAAAATACGTGATGCAGAGGGACCTTTCGTATTTACATCCCGGTGAGCAGGATGCCTATAAATCGGAGCGTTGTAAACTGGACTTGTATTATCCGGAAGACAAGCCCGGTTTTGCCACTTTGGTGTGGTTTCATGGCGGTGGTCTGGAAGGCGGGCAGAAGCATATCCCCCAGGAGTTCCTTCGCCAAGGCTATGCCGTGGCAGCCGTCAACTACCGACTTAGCCCGCGTGCCCATAATCCAGCCTATACGGAGGATGCTGCCGAGGCCGTGGCATGGGTGTTCGAGCATATTGCCGAGTATGGCGGGGATACGGCGAAAATCTACATCGCCGGGCATTCTGCCGGGGGCTACCTGTGCCTGATGCTGAATCTGGATAAACGTTATTTGGGGAAATGGGGCATTGATGCCAACCGCTTGGCCGGGGCTTTCCCCATCAGCGGGCAAACCACTACCCATTACACCATCCGCAAGGAACGCGGTTTGCCGTCGGACGTGCCGGTCATTGATGAATATGCCCCTTCCAACCAAGTGCGGAAAGACGCTTCGCCCATGATGCTCATCACCGGCGACAAGGATTTGGAAATGCTGGCACGCTATGAGGAAAACGCCCACCTGTATGCGCTGCTTAAGGCCTTGGGGCAGCCGTCAGTCCTTTTCCAACTGGAGGGTTTCGACCACAACACGGTGCTCTCGCCTGCCTGCCTGCTTATCAACCGCTACATGAAGAAGGGTGCTTGGTGGCAGCGGGGCCGTTAGCGGTTGAACAGCTCGAAAGTAAACTTGCATCCAATCTCCTTGTACTTCCAGTTGGCAAAGCTCGCGAACACGCCGAAGTCGAAGATGTGCGTGCCGATGCCATACCCCACCTCGATATAAGGCTTCAGGTGGGGCACTACCAGTGCGTTGGCGTAAAGGCGTTCGTTGAGCACGTATTGGGTGTACTTCATGAGGTGGCGCATCAGCAGGAAGGGGGCTTCGTAAGTAAGGTGCCCGCGCAGGTACTGCCGGGACGAGTTGTACCACCGGCGGTCCAGGAGTTGGAATACCCCGCCAGTCTCGTCGTTCCAGCCCACGGGCAGGTTGTTGCGCGTAAAGTTGGCAAAGTCTACAAAGTACAGGTTCTTCTGGTTGGTGAATTTCCCGCAGCCTAAGCGCAGGTACAGGTTGCGCATGGGCGTCAATGCCAGTTGCTGGTGTATGTCCACTTCCACGCGTTCGTACGTTCCCGAGTTGCAGAGTATGCCTTCGATGCCTCGTTCCCATTCGACGGAGAAAGTGGGGTAGCGTGAATACAGGTTTACTTTGCGCTTCCCGTTCATGTAATAGTATTGTCCGGGAGTATAGGATAGCTTTACGCGGGGGGCGAAGCTGGTGTAGACATGGCTCAGGCGGCTCAGTATGTCCAGGTTTATGTCGGATTGAAGAGGCGGGTTTCCGGTGGCCTGTTTTTTCGGCGTACCGCTGGAGGGCGTCACGATAGGATAATTTATTTGGAAGTTGGAACGTTCCACTTCTGTCCTCCGGTGGATGGCGAGGCCGACATCCAGCGTTAACCCGTTCACGATTTCCCACGTATGGCTTAGTTTGAAGTACAGGTCGCGGAAATAGTCCAAGTGTATCTGGTCGAAGTTGAGGAGGCTGTCGGGCATGGCTTTCAGGTCATCCAGCACGTCGCTGCTATAAATGCGGTTACCGTTCCCCACATCGATATGCAGGGCGGCACGTTTGGCAGGCCAGTAGTCGAAATCGGTCCGGATGCGCCAGTAGAACTCTTTTCGTGTGAAGTTGTAACCTATTTGCGGCTCGATGTGCAGAAGGCGGTCGCCCGCAAAGAGCCGGTTGTATTTGAATACCTGGCGGTAAGAAAAGCCGTTGCTTCCGCTGTAACTCAGCAGGAAAGGGTTGATGAGCGGTGAGCAGCGCACGCTTCCTATTTGTGCCAGGTCTACCGTGTAGCGGCTGGTAAGCATGTCGCCCACCTGTCCCCAGAATTCCAGTTGCTTGCTGCGCTTTTTGCGGCGGGCCAGCAGGGTGTCGTTGCGCAGGAAATAGTCGGTGTACAGCTTTTCTTCGTGTTCCGACAGGGGGAGCGGGCGTATGCCGTTGAAGTAAGCCGTGTCGCGCCGGTAGGCGTTAGTGTCGCAACGCAGGGTATAATAGTCGGTCAGGTCATATTTTTTCTTGCCCCGCCGGTGTTGGCGGTAGGCATAGCTTTGCTTGGCAATCTCGTGGTAATCCAGCACGGCAGTGTAGTCGCCTTCTATTACATTGCCCAGAAAGCGGAAAGTCCCGTCGAGGTGGCAGCGCACGGGCAGGAATTCGTCTTCTTTGCCTACTTTGCCCATTTGTACATGGTTGTTGAACCGCATCTGGCTTGCGCGGCCGGCAAAGCGTATTTCGCGTACGCTCCACACCTCGTCGCTCACTACCAGATACCCTCCCACCAGTTGGAAACTTTTGTTTTTGGGGATGAAGCGGATGCGGTATTGTTTCCCGCCTTCAAGGTCATGCATGATGGAATCCATGCGGTAGGCATAATATTTCCGGGCATCGGGTGCCAAGGGCGAGATGAATTTGTCATAAAACAAGGTAGGGGCATAGATGTTGACGTAGAAATACTCGGGCAGGCGTTCGTCCATTCCCCAGAACTCGCGCACGGTGCCCACGCTGGCTTTCACTTTTTGGTCGTAAAGGTTGGGGGCGGTGAAGTTCAGGTCGCTGTATGATTCTACCATATACTCGTTTACCCCTTTGCGCAGGCGGAACATGGACGGGACGAAGCGCAGGATGTGGTTTTTCTTCCGGATGTTTACATAGCCTTTGATGTACAGGCTTGCCTTGTAGCTTTCTACGGCTTCGGCATACATGGGCGCGAAGAAAATGGCCCGCTCCATGATGCTGTCTGCTGTCCGTCTGTTGGCGTCTGCCGGGTAAGGGTGTGGGGACGGCAGTGACACCGCATTCACAAAGGGAATCAGTATCCACAACAAGATTATTATGCCGGCCAGTCGTCTCACGGTTCTATGCTTTTTCACAGTTGACTGAGGGCAAATATACGAAAAACCTTATTACTCTTGTGCAGGCTCCAATGATTTATCTGTGCTGCCATTCCAATGCTGCTGCGCTGGGACTACGGCGCTACCGTGCTGGGACTATGGCGCTACCGTGCTGGGACTACGGTGCTACCGTGCTGGGACTATGACGCTACCAAGTGGGGACTATGGTGCTGTCGGCGGGCTTGTGTAGTGCCCTTATTGGTGTGCTATCATTGCCGATTGGGGGGCGGCGGGAAGGTGTGAACCGGATATGCTTCCCAAACCGTTTTCAAGGTCAATGCATCCGTTGCTGCACACAATGTGGTAGGTTCCTTGGCTGACGGGTATTTGGATGGGAAACCGGTTGGCATTCAGTATGACGATGATGTTTTCCCACTCCTCTCCAGCAGGTTTTCCCCACAAACGGAATGCTACTGCATTGTCCAGTCCTGTAGGTATGAATTGCAGATGTTTGCGCACAAGGCCGGCGTCGCCCATGCGGAATGCCGGATGTGCCTTGCGCATGGCGATTAATCCTTGTATGTAGCGGAAGATGTCGTTATGCTCCCTTTTCAGTTTCCATGGTATGGCATTGATGGAATCCGGACTGCGGTAAGAATTGGCTACCCCTTGCTTGTCGCGCATCAACTCGTCTCCGGCAAAGATGAGCGGGACTCCTTGTGAAGTAAGCACAGCTGTTTCTGCCAGTTTCTGCAAAGCGGCACGCTCGGAAGGGGTGGAGGCGGGTAACGTTGTTTTCAGCCGGTCGGCCAGGCACAGGTCGTCGTGGCAACTTACATAGCTGATGAACTGGGTGGGCTGTGCAGCCCATGAAGAGAGTTCGGGCTGCGTGGGGACGACTGAGGTTTGCGGGTGGCTGATGCCGCCTGCTATCCCGAAGCGCAAGCCTGCTTCATGTCCGGGCATGCCTGCCAGGAATGCCCCGCATGAATCGTTTCCGAAAGGTCCGCGCAAGCTGTCACGCAGTTCGTCGCTGAATGCGGCAATGCCCGGCATGTGCCTTATGTTGTTTTTAGTGGCGAGTTTGTCTGCCGGGAGGCGTGGCGTGCCTGCCGCCCATCCTTCCCCATAGATGTAAAGGGTAGGGTCGATGCGGTCGAGTGCATGACGGACGGCAAGCATGGTGCCGATGTCGTGTATGCCCATTTGGTCGAACCGGAAGCCGTCCACGTGATACTCTTGTACCCAGTAGCAGACTGATTGTACAATGTACCGGCGTACCATGGCACGTTCGCTGGCGGTCTCGTTTCCGCAACCCGATGCATTGGCCCAAGTGCCGTCGGGGGCTTTCCGGTAGAAATATCCGGGCACGGTACGTTCAAAATTGCCTTCTAAGGTTTGTGCGGTATGGTTATATGCCACGTCCATTACCACGCGGATTCCGGCTTTGTGCAAGGTCATTACCATTTGCTTGAATTCGCGGATGCGGGTCTCGGGAGTGTACGGGTCGGTACTGTATGAACCTTCGGGCACATTGTAATTTTGAGGGTCGTACCCCCAATTGTATTGAAATTGCGCCTTGCTTTCGTTAATGGAGGAAAAGTCGAATGAAGGCAGTAGGTGTACATGGGTTATCCCCAGTTCTTTCAGGTGTCCGATGCCGGTTTTGTCACCCCATGGCGAGCGTTTGTCTTCTTCTGTCAAGGCCAGGAATTTCCCACGTTGGCTGATGCCCGATTGGGGGTCCATGCTGAAATCCCGGTGATGCATCTCGTAGAGGATGATGTCGGAAAAACTGTGTAACGGTGGACGCCGGTCTTTGTCCCAACCTTGGGGATTTGTATCGCGCAAGTCGATTACTGCGGCACGGTTGCCGTTGATGCCCACCGCTTTTGCCATGACTCCCGGTGTCTCACCCAACCATTTCCCGCCAGTGTGTACATTGAAAGTGTAATACATGCCTTTCAGGTTGCCATCTATGTTGAGTGTCCACAGACCGTTTTCACCTGATTGCATGGGCAGAATCCGGGTGGCTTTCCCTCCATGACCGGAATGGTACAGCCTGAGGTTTACCGCCACGGCTGTAGGTGCCCATAAGGAAAAACGGGTGGCAACAGGCGTATAAACCATTTCTTCCCAATTGCCTTCATGTACGGGATAATTGTCATACGAAGCATAAGAGGTTTGCCGGGGGTGGCCTGACGTTTCTATCGGTTTTCTCGTTTTTTTTACATTTTCGTCCATAATAGGGAAGCCGTTTTTCCTTAATTTCGTTACATTTGTGCCGTGCAATAATAAGAAATATCATACGAATACCCAAACATAATGAGATTAACCTTTCGCATCGAGTACCACACTTCATGGGGAGAAAGCCTCCATGTCCTTGTGGATAATGGAATAGAGGTAGAGCTTGCTACATCAGACGGATATTTATGGCAGGGACATTGTGAATACCGGTCAGGGGAGGAGGGACAACTTGTTCCTTACCGCTATGCCGTATATTATAATGGTGTATGTGTCCGTAAGGAATTGGGAGGCATTCCCCACATCTTTCAGTATGGAATGGCCGGTGGCCACGGCAGCATGTTGGAGGATAGCTGGCGCGATTTGCCGGCCGAGTCTTATCGCTACAGCTCGGCATTCAGTGGCGTTTGTGCTTGCGGTGCGTCGTGCCAGCCGCGTCAGGTGTTTGCTTCCTGCATTACTCTGCGTGCCCTCTGTCCGGGACTTGGAACACAACATCGGAAACTGGCCTTGGCCGGCAGTGGGGATGCATTGGGCAATTGGGGCAAGGAGGGAAAGCCTCTGCCTATGTATGAGGTGCAGCCTAATGTGTGGCACTTGGTACTAGATGCCAGCCGGCTTTCTGGAGTGATGGAGTATAAGTTTGTTGCTGTCGATACCCAAACCGGTGATGTTGCAGCTTGGGAATGCGGGGATAACCGTACTTTTAATCTCTCCCACTTGGAGGAAATTGATAATTGGTTCCTTCCGGAGGCAGAAGTCTGTTTTCCCGATGCTGTTTCCTGTAAAATAGCGGGTAGCGCTATACCTGTATTCTCGTTGCGTTCGGAGGGCAGTTTCGGTGTGGGGGATTTCGGCGATTTGAAGACGTTCATGACTTGGGCTTCTGAAACGCATCAGAAGGCTGTGCAGGTACTTCCCGTAAACGATACTACCATGAGCGGCACATGGACCGACTCATATCCCTACAACAGCATCTCCATTTATGCTTTGCATCCCATGTATGCCGATTTGCGTCAACTTCCCCGGCTGAAGGACGAGAAAACAGCAAACCGGTTTGAGGAAGAACGCATCCGCCTGAATATCTTGCCACAGGTGGATTACGAAGGTGTGAACCGTGCCAAGCGGGCTTATCTGAAGGCAGTCTATCTGCAAGAAAAAGATAGGACCTTTGCAAGGGAAGACTATTGCCAATTCCTGGAAGAAAATAAGCATTGGCTTCAGCCGTATGCGGCCTTTTGTTATCTGCGCGATTATTGGGGAACTTCAGATTTTAATCAGTGGGGAACATACCGCGCTTACCAGGAAGAAGCCATAGCCGACTTGTGTGCCCCCTCCGGTAAAGCTTATACTGAAATAGCTTTCCACTACTTCGTGCAATATGTCCTCCACGTGCAGTTGCTGGATGCCTGTACTTATGGGCGGAGCTTGGGAATTATCGTCAAAGGGGATATCCCTATCGGCATCAGCCGTACAAGTGTGGAAGCTTGGATGGAACCGTATTATTTCAATATGAACGGGCAGGCCGGAGCGCCGCCTGACGCATTTTCCACCCGGGGGCAAAACTGGGGTATGCCTACTTATAACTGGAAGGCAATGGAAAAAGACGGTTATCAATGGTGGCAGAAACGCTTTCGGAAAATGGCGGACTATTTTACGGCATACCGCATAGACCACATTTTGGGGTTCTTCCGCATTTGGGAGATTCCCATACATTCCGTACATGGGTTGCTCGGGCAATTCGTTCCTTCCCTGCCCATGAGCGTTGATGAAATAGAGGGCTTCGGGCTGTCTTTCCGTAAAGACTTTATGACTCGTCCTTACATTGATGACTGCATGCTGGAAGAACTGTTTGGCGAACAAAGTCAGGATGTGCGGAATACCTATGTGCAACCCTTGTGCCATGGTACTTACGCCATGCGTCCGGAGTTTGATACCCAACGCAAGGTGGAAGCCTGCTTTGCCGGGCGGACGGATGAGGCCAGCCTGCAACTCAAAGAGGGGCTTTACGCTTTGATAAGCGATGTGCTGTTTATTTCCGATCGGGATAATCCGGACATGTACCATCCGCGTATTGCCGTGCAGAATGACTACATTTACCGAAAGTTAAGTGGGGAAGAACAGGATGCTTTCAACCGCTTGTATAACCATTATTATTATCAGAGGCATAATGACTTTTGGTATCGGGAGGCCATGAAAAAACTTCCCATCCTCACCCAATCTACTTCTATGCTGGTATGTGGAGAAGATCTTGGTATGGTGCCCGAATGCGTGCCTTGGGTAATGAACCAGTTGCAGATACTCTCGCTTGAAATTCAACGTATGCCTAAGAGTCCGCAAGACGAATTCGGACACGTGTTGCAGTATCCTTTCCGTTCAGTTTGTACCATTGGCACGCATGACATGTCCACTTTCCGGGGGTGGTGGGAGGAAGACCGGGGCATCGCTTCCCGTTTCTTCTACCACGAGCTGAAGTGTGAAGGGGATTTGCCCGACCATGCGCCCGGATGGCTTTGCGAAACAGTGGTAAGGCTTCATCTGCATAGCCCCTCCATGCTTTGTATATTGACTTGGCAGGACTGGATGGGGATGGACGAGACTTTACGCAACCCTGATATCGAGTCGGAGCGCATCAATGTGCCTGCTAATCCCAGGCATTATTGGCGATGGCGTATGCACCTTACGCTGGAGGAGTTGATGCAGCAAACCGCCCTAAATGATAAAATCCGCCGATTGATTGATGAAAGCGGGCGTTACGAAACTGTTCGCTAAGTTTAAAAATACAATAAACACCCGACTTTACATTCTTAGGTGTAAAATCGGGTGTTTATTTTGTAAAAACATTAACTTTCAATGTATCCTGCGGTGCGTACGGAAGCAGAAGATGAAGAGAGTTTTCAAATCGGGAGCAGATGGTTCAAGCCGAATTACCATGCCCATATCGTATTTGACTGGATGAACCACGATACAGGCAAGAGCCGCAAACTCAATGACGAGGATATGACCGAAATGCAGAGTTTGGCATCCGATATTCTCCTGATGGAGCGTGGACAGTCAAAGGTCGTTACGGGCAAGAAGCATTTGGAGAGAAATGATTTCATCATTGAGAAGCAGAAAGCCGAACTGCAACGCATGGATACAGCAAAGCGGCACAAAGAAGAACAGATAAATCTTGCCGAACAGGAACTCCGTCAGGTGAAATCGGAGATACGCACGGACAAGCTTAAAGGCGCAGCCACCGATGCCGCTACGGTCATAGTAAGCGGCGTGGGTTCTCTTTTCGGCAGCGGAAAAATGAAGAAACTGGAACTATCCAATGAAGAATTGCGTCAGGAAATTGCCAAACGGGACAAGGGAATTGATGACTTGAAAGCCCAAATGCGGCACATGCAGGAACAGCACGGCAGGCAGATACGTAACCTGCAAGGAATACACAATCAGGAACTTGAAGCCAAAGACAAGGAAATATCACGGCTGAATGCTATCCTTGAAAAGGCGTTCAAATGGTTTCCGATGCTCAGGGAGATGTTGAGAATGGAAAAATTGTGCGCTGCTATCGGCTTCACCAAAGAAATGATAGAGAGCCTTTTGACGAAGAAAGAGGCTATCAGGTGCAATGGCAGGATTTATTCCGAAGAACACAGACGGAAGTTTGACATCAAGAACGATGTTTTCAAGGTGGAAAAGAATCCGACCGATGACAGCAAACTGATGCTGACCATAAACAGACAACCGATTAGCGAATGGTTCAAGGAACAATGGGAGAAATTTCGGCAAGGTTTGCGACAACCAGCAGTAGAGCCAAGAAAAAGTAGAGGAATGAAGCTGTAAACCATCTATATTACTGAATCACAAAAGAAATGCTGTTCATTATAGGATAATGAATGGCATTTTTTGTATTTTTGTATAGTTGAGATTAGAATATTTTACTTATGAAGAAATGGCAGAAAATAACAGGTTTAATTGCATTGTCTCTTATCGCAATATATGAACTTTTGACATGGGCTAATACTTATGTATACTTAAAATATGTGGTGGAGCCAACAGACAATGACTTGCTTATTGAACAAAGTTACATATATATATCGAGGCATTGTCTTTTGGTATGTGGATGAATTTAGCGTTAGCAGTATTCTTGTTTATATACTTATGGCGGAAAAGTATGACCAAAACTTGCTCTTCTCCCATTAAAACTATTTCAGATGAAAAAACAACTATACCTTTCACTTTTGAGAGAGCTTACTGCCGTATCGGAGTTGCCACCGATAATAGTGGCATTGAACGTATGGAAGTCTATTTTGTCAGAAACGACAAAACGGCAATCTGTTATAGAAATTGTTCTTTCAATCAAGTTGTCATTGATGACGCAAAGCTTGATAAATACGATAGTCTTGAAATAAGAGGTGATATTATAAGTATTCGTGCAACAACAGGACTTGCGAATTACATTATTAAATTGTCGGATGAAAGATTGATTGTTTTTGAAGTCCTTCCCAAAGGGTACGGTGAACTATACGAAAATATTACAATAATAGTTCCAAGTGCCAACGAATACTCAGACTATTTAGAAGATTATAAGCAAGGAATAGAATTTGATTCCTAAAAAGAAGATAAGCGATGAAACTAACTGATAAACGATTCTGGATATTTGAAGTAATGATGTTGTTGTGTGGTGTAGCAACAGCTTGCGTAGAAGCCCTGAACTATGGAATTAGTCCGTTTTATCTCATCGGCCATCTGGTTGCTTTTCCGTTATGCTTTTGCATTAGCGGAATAGCGGTATGGAAAATCGCTAAGGGCAATGGCGTTTGGCAACTGATAGGATATAGCCTGCTTTTCTCTACAATAGCATACAGCTTGTTTAACATTATTCTGTACCCCATATATGGAGTACCTTTCGATGCGGCTATTTACTTGTCGTCGGTTTGTTTTTACGCACTGTTTCCCACCTTTCCTGTCATTTTTTGCTGCTATGCCTATAAAGTAATTGTAAATAGGTATTTTCTCAATGAATAAAATTACGGTTGGTATGACAGAAGAAGAAAAGTTAAGTATTAAGGAACAATTCAATTGTATTGTCAAAGACGGCATAGTTCCTGTTTTGAAATCCGCAGGGTTTAAGAAGAAAGGCAATAATTTTCATGCTCATGTAGGAGAATTAGATTGGTGTATCAATATACAAACAGACAGATGGGGATTTGATGATTCTTCAAACACATGGCAATTCACAATCAACATTGGTGTAACTTGGGGTGATTATGCAATGTGCTTGTTTAATGAGGTCTGTGATTTTCCTTTGGAAAATTCTTGTCCGATAAGAACTCGTATAGGGAATTTTATTGGAAAAGAGGATTATTGGTTCATTTTGCACCCAAATCAAGATTGCTCACCAATAAAAGATTTGATTTGCTCTATACTACAGAATAGAGTCTTGCCCTTATTAAAACAGCATCAATGCTTGAATGATTTATGGGGTTTAATAGAGGACAGTCATTCAAGACACACTTTCCTGATTAAACTGTTTCATGTCAGGTCTAAACAAAAAGTCTTTTGGACTACTCCAATCGGCTTGTATATGTTATGCCTTACGACAGGAAAAACGAAAAAGGCAAAATTGTTGAGAAGTAAAATGGAGCAACGAAAGGCAAACACTTCGCTATTAGACAAAATAGACGAAATGTACAAAAACAGGGGGATT